>CAVHXA010000011.1:0-57754 GCA_963639765.1 Oscillospiraceae bacterium
TGGACACGTACAGTCACCTGTACCCCAACAAGCAGGTGGAGGTAGCCAGACAGCTTGACGGCATCATGCCGTGAGCCTCTGGCTACAAAAAAAGCTTCAGATGTAGCCAATTTGTAGCCACTTAAAAAGTAAAATCCCGAAAAACGCTGTAATATCAACGCTTTTCGGGATTCGGATAACACTAAATATTTATTCCCACTCGATGGTTCCGGTTGGCTTGGGAGTCAGGTCATACAGGACCCGGTTAACGCCGGGAACTTCGCTTGTGATACGCTGGGTGATGCGCTTCATTAACGGCCAGGGGAGCTCTTCTACGGTGGCAGTCATCGCGTCGATCGTGTTGACAGCACGGATAATTACCGGCCACTCGTAGGCACGCTTGTTGTCTTTTACGCCTGTGGAGCGGTAGTCCGGAACAATGGTAAAATACTGCCATACCTTGCCGCGAAGACCGGCAATTTCGAATTCTTCACGAAGAATGGCATCAGACTCACGAACGGCCTGAAGACGGTCTCGCGTAATAGCACCGGTGCAGCGCACGCCCAGACCGGGCCCGGGGAAGGGCTGGCGATAAACCATGGAATCGGGCAGGCCCAACGCGGCGCCAACGGCACGGACCTCGTCTTTAAAGAGCATCTTCAGAGGTTCAACGAGCGCAAAGTCAAAGTGCTCCGGCATGCCGCCGACATTGTGGTGAGATTTGATTACGCCGACCGTTTTTGTTCCGCTTTCAAGAATGTCGGGGTATATGGTACCCTGAGCCAGAAAGTGAATGCCCTCAAGTTTGTCTGCTTCTTCCTGGAATACATCAATAAATTCGGCACCGATGATTTTGCGCTTTTTCTCCGGGTCACTTACGCCGGACAGTTTATCCAGAAAGCGATCGGTTGCATCTACATAGATCAGATTGGCACCAAGCTGCTCACGGAAAACGCGAATAACCTGTTCAGGTTCGCCCTTGCGCAAAAGGCCGTGATTTACGTGAACACAGGTGAGCCTGTCGCCGACAGCACGAATCAGGAGCGCAGCCACAACAGAAGAATCCACACCACCCGACAGCGCAAGCAGTACTCTTCCACTGCCAACCTGCTGCCGGATTATTTCAATCTGGTCTGCAATAAAATGCTCTGTGCTCCAGTTTTTCTGCGCACCGCAGCGGTCAAAGAGAAAGGCACTCAGAGCGTGGGCACGTTCTGCCTCGTCGGACGGCCAGACTGCCAGCGTTTCACAGCGATTTGCAGCAGCCGGATGATCTACGGCCAGAACCGGCAGACCGCATGTGTATATTTCCTCGCATACGTCAATGGAAACACCGTTTATCACCCGGTTTTTTCCACCGTTGAGGATAACACCCTTTACGTTGGGCAGTGCTTTCAGCTGCTCGGCTGTGATATCGTGGGCATGTATTTCAGAATAAACACCCAGGGCACGGATTTCTCTGGCCAGAATCGCATTTTTCTCGCTGCCCAGATCCAGAATCAGAATCATATCCTGCTGCATAGTTTTGCCTCCACCTCCCGGATCGCCCGGGATTATTTGCTGTCTCGCTCAGATTTTATGGTACACGCTAATATCGAAAAAGTCAATTTTCAGATGTCGGAGAAAGACGTCAGCGTTCTTCTAAAAGGCGGTTCAGCTCAACCATAAAGCTGTTGATATCCTTGAATTGACGATAGACCGAGGCAAATCGAACATAGGCTACCTGGTCAAGCGGCTTCAGCTGATCCATAACCATCTCACCGATATCGGAAGTGGTGATTTCGCGTACCATGGAATTCTGCAGGGTCTGTTCTACACTGCGGGCAATGGCATCCATATCCTGTGCAGACACGGGACGCTTTTCGCAGGCGCGGACAAGGCCGTTTATAATTTTGTTGCGATCGTAGGGCTGTCGCCGACCGTCTCGCTTGACTACCATGATCGGAACGGTTTCAACGGTTTCATAGGTGGTGAATCGTTTTTGACAGTTTATACACTCTCGCCGACGGCGAATGGACAGACCTTCGTCAGCCTGACGGGAATCTACAACTTTGGTTTCGTCTTCGCCGCAATATGGACAACGCATGATGCGCCCTCACTTTCCTGATGTTTTTCTGGAAAAGTGCAGCAGACATAATGGACTCTGTCTGCTGCCTGCTTTGTCTGTTATGGAAACCGATTTATAAATGGAGTACCCAAGCCGGCGACTGCGTCGCAGACCGGGAGAGTCAGGGGTTTGACTGACCATCGATGCTTCTGGCAAAGGTGATATTGTCCTTTTGCAGGGTAATGTCCAACCGGACGCGATCTCCGCGGATAAGGGACTGTGTAAGCTCGAAGAGCTGCCCCTTTTCGGTGCGCGTGCGCCGCTGATGGGAAAAACCGATGCTGCCTGTTTTGCAGCCAAGCAGGGCTGTTTCCTCATGGCTGAACTTCACGGCCTCATAGGTATCAATCGCAGAATAGGGAACAATCCCGACATCATACAGAAGGGAATAAAAGGAATTGGTCTCAAGCATTTCACGATGCAGATTCGGATAGATAAAGGTTGGATAAAATGAGGTTTCCAGCATGAAGGGTTCGCCGTTGATGCGGCGGATTCGTGTGAACTTATATACATCTGCCGTGGCAGGAACCAGCTCAAGCAGGGCAACTATATCGGGAGCAGGACGGATTATGTCAAATTCGATCAGAGTGGATGATGGGTCAAGCCCCATAGCCAGTGCCTCAGAGGTAAAAGACCAGACGTTTTCTGTTTTTCTGCGCATTTTCGGCTCGGCCACATAGGTACCCCGGCCACGCTGGCGAATAACAAGACCCTCTTCTTCAAGGGCACCCATGGCAAGACGAACGGTAGACCGACTGATGCCGAAGCTCCGAATCATTTCGGATTCGGAAGGCAACAGATCGCCGGTTTTCAGAATGCCGGCAGAGATATATCGCTTGATTACACTGATAAGCTGAAAGTAAAGGGGATTGCTTCCGCCGCTGTTCAGCTGTGAGCTGAGAATCGGATTGCCTTCCATGGACAGTACCTCCGGTTGACATCGGATAAAGCTCTGAGTATCACAATATCCTTTTGTATCGTACCATAAGCGCGGATGGTTTGCAACCATTTTGCAGGCAGAGTATGCCGCACGGCTGCGTTTCAGTGTTTCTTTCTGCGGCTTTCAAGAGACGCACGCATCTGATCCAGAAGAGCCTGGCTGCCGTCGATCTTCATCTCGGGAAAGGCCTTAAGAAGCCGCCGGGCTCCGGGCAGCCTGGCACGCAGCTGCTGCTCAAAAGCCAGAGCTGCCTCATTGCGGTGCTGACGCGCACTGTCTCGCCGGTCCTCAAGCTGTTCACGGTGTTCCGCACGAAGGCTGGAAAGCAGTTCCATTTCCTGCGCCTTATGGGCTTCGAACAGGGCTTTTTCCTCGGCACGATGGGCATCTGCCATATTTTTTAACGGTGCGTAAAGAATGATGTTGTCTTTGGCGTCCAGCGTGGCTCCACTCAAGTGCTCGGCCAGAATATCGGATACACCATGTATTTTTCCGGCAAGCTCAGACAGCATGTGCAGACGGTTTTGCAGCTTATGTACCGTGGCAATTGTGGCAATCAGGTCTGCGAGTATCAAAACCAGAAACAGAGATATGAGAGACACGCCGATAGGCCTTGGAATGATTTCGATAAATCCTTCTACCAACGGTGAGACAATTCGCATGACAGCAGTTGCCGCCAGGCCCCAGATCAGGGAAAAGGCCAGACATATATAGCCTTTCAGATTAAATTGCATTTTGGAGTAGTCCCACCATCTGGTATGAAACAGCTTTTCCAGAATCCAGCCTGTAAAAAACTCCAATACTGTTGTCAGAATCATGGAGCCGAGAAACAAGAGCGGAAGGCTCTTTGACAGCGGAGAAAGACAGACTACTATCAGGATCAGACCAAATCCATAGATAGGGCAGACCGGACCGTTGAGAAAGCCGCGGTTAATCAGCTTGCCATGCACAACGGCAGCAAAGACAACCTCACAGCACCAGCCCAGGAATGCGTAGATAAAAAACATCCAGAGCAGTTGATAGAGCATATGCAAAACACCTCATTCCGGGCCTGCTCCATGCGAAGAAACAGGCTCCGCAGAGTTCTGAAAGCGACGCATCATTCGGCAGGAGCGATTTGCGGGAGACATATTACGGTACGTCCGTTTTCAATGCGGGACGGGGAAGAGCAGAAAGTGCGCAGAAAACAGACTCAGGCACGGACCAGAATCTGCCCCTGATATTTACCGGGCTTCGGGTCCAGAGCTTCTCCGTTTACGGTGATGCTTCCGGTGATGGAACTTGCTGCATCAAGCTCCAGAACAGTAAGGTGGCTCTCACCCGAAACAACCCAGCTTGTATTCTTCAGCTTCAGAATCACGCCGTTGTTTACGGCAGGGGAGACCTCGTTTGTGACCTGACCAAGCTCTATGCGGTTTTCGGCTTCTGTGATGGACTGACCCGGTGCTACATTTGTATGGTGCTCTGTGGCGGAGGAAATCACGCCATGCACCCTGCATCCGTTCAGGCACAGAATCAAATTGATGCCGGTGAAGGATGGTTCCGATTCCGGAGCACCGGGCACGCCTGCCGCAGAAATCTTTTTTCCGGTGCGGGCGTTAAAGAAGCTGCCATCCAGGTCCATGTCCGAAAATTCCGCGAAAAGGTCGTCCGCATGTTCAAGGGAGACATCAAAATCCGGATCTTTTTCGGGGTTGCTGTTGTCGCATACCACATATCTGTCGGCAAAGAGGCCGGGGTCGTCTGAATCCATCATCTGCAGAATTACACCGTTTCCGGGTCTGAGGTCGGATCGGCACACCGACAGATGTGCACAGCAGCCCTTAAACAGAAAGGTTGTCATGCCAGTGTAAAAGGTGCTGTCTTCTATGGTGCAGGGCGCCGGATTGGTGTGGGAATGCCACATCAGCCCAAACCGTGCCGAGGAAACCATGGTATCGGAGAAGCTTGCCCTGCCTCCCGACGCCTGTGCCAGAACAAGCGCATAGTCCGGAACGACAAAGGTGCAGCTTCTGAAATGGTTTGAGGCAGAGCCCACGGAATAGGAGCCGTATCCGCTTGGACCCGTAATCTCAATCCGGCAGTTTTCTGCCTCGAGAACACAGCCGTCTGCCGCGTCGGTCGACAGAGCGCCCCAGCCAAAGGCCCTGATCTCACAATCCCGGTAGGTGGTGTGTGTCCCCTGAACCAGGTTGGTAGCCCTGCAGTTTCCGCTCAGACCCAGCACCCAGGGGACTTCATTCATACCGTCGGTTATTTCCTGCTCACGCAGATCACCGCCATGGCACTCCATTGTGCAGTGTTCAAAGAGAACCTCGGATTTGCCCCCGGCCGTGATTACACCGCGAATGCAGCCCCAGGTTTCGAATTTGCTGTTTTTAACATGAAGATTTGCCGTTCCTGCCGCAATCAGACACGCGCCGTAGCCGTTAAAGTCGTCTCCGCCGCGCCCGGTAAGCTGCACATCCAGATCGGATATTTCATAGGAACAGTTGTTGACCACAACTGCGTTGAACAACGGACCCATCGAGGCAATATGTCCGCCGGAAATGCCGGAGCTGCTGTATTGGCAGGCAGCCAGGGCAGACAAAACGGATTTGTTTTCCGCGATACCGTTTTCGTCGACATACAGGGCCGTGCGGTAGTCGGGAGCCGGATTATTCGGATGCAGGTTCGCATTCAGAATGCCGCCCAGGTCATCTGTTATGGTGAAGCGGATGTCTCCAAGATAGGTGCCTGCTTTGATTTCGGTCTCAACACCGTTTATTGTCATTGTCAGCTGTTTGCCTTCGGGAGCTCGATAGAGCGTATCCGGCATCAATGTGATGCAGTCGGTTGAAAAGGACTTGTCGTATAATACGGTGTTTGTATAAACAGGCCTGGGCTTTGGACCATATTTCATAAGAAACTCTCCTTTATCTTTCGGTGGATTGGTGCGGTGTTATCTTTGACGGCGATATCATATCATGTTCCGGAACCCTTGGCAAGTGCTGCAACGTGTCGTTTTTCAGATGAACGGATCAAAAGCTCAAAAGAATGCGGTTGACAATCAGGTGACTGTATGATATAGTCATATTAACACCTCAAGGGGGTCTCACCATGAACGGGAATATGCCGGGGGCGGTTATTGAGATAGACAGCAGCCGTCCGGATGCGGCCAATGTGCTGCTGACGGCGCTTTTTCTGGGCGGCGACCTTATCCTGTCACAGGTTTGCAACATCACCGGACTGGAACCGCACGTCATACAAAACTGGGTTGCCAGGGGATATCTCTCTCCTCCGACAAACAAAAGATACTCCAGGCGGCAGCTGTCGCGCATCCTGATCATCAACATGCTGCGCAGCACGCTGTCTCTTGATCTGATCTGCAGGCTGCTGAGCTATGTAAACGGGCACCTCAACGACGAGAGCGATGATCTGGTGGATGACAGTCAGCTTTACAGCTGGCTGGTGGAGCTGATTCTGCACACGGACAGCCCCTGCATGGCCAATGTATTGTCAGACTATGAAGAACCCTTTCCCGGTGCACGGCGCCGTGTAGAACAGGTACTCGAAATTATGCTCACGGCATACCGTTCTTCCGAACTGCGTATCAGGGCCGAACAGATGATTCACGGTCTGGACACGGTATGAACAAAACTGCCTTCCTGCAATGACAACAAAAGGATGTGACAAGGATGTTTGGCTCTGTCTCGGCATGGTTTGATGCACTTTCCATACTCGAGCGTGGCCTGGCCTGCGTTGCAATACCGGCAACGGTTCTTCTGATTGTACAGACTGTTTTGTCCGCTTTCGGATTGGCCGGCAGCGATGATGCAGACCACGACCACGATTTCGGCCACGATCATGACTTTGATCATGACCACGATTTCGATCACGACCACAACTTCGATTCTGATTCAGAGCAGGATATGGATGATGCGGGCTGCGATCATCCGGAAGGGCTGCATCTCCATCTGATCAGCCTGCGCAGTGTTATCGCATTTCTGGCTGTATTCGGCTGGGGAGCTCTGGCGTTGTCCAGAGCGGGCCATACCTGGCTGGTGGCGCTTGGGATAGGGTTCCTTCTGGGCGGCGTTTCCATGTTTCTGGTGGCGCTTGTCACAGCGTGGTTTGTATCCATGCAATCCAACGGAGCCATTGATCTGGAAAACGCGGTTGGTCTGAACGGAACGATATATCTTCCGGTTCCTCCAAATCGCTCCGGTTCCGGAAAGGTGAATATTATCCTTCAGGAGCGTTATACCGAGTGCGATGCCGTATCGGATGAGAGCGAAATTTTGCAAACGGGAACCGAAGTGACTGTGGTTGGTGTTGCCGCCGACGGACAGCTGGTAGTAATCAGAAAATAAAGACAGCACCGCACAATTTTTCTGCGTCTTTATTATGAGGTGCTGCCTGAAAATGTATTTACTTTGGGAGGGAATCAAATGGAAACCATAATTCTTATCTGCGTTATTGTCATCATTGCATTTTCTCTGCTTGTGGCCATCCTCAAACGGTACAAACGCTGTCCGTCTGACAAGGTCATGGTTATCTACGGCAATGTCGGCAACAACTCCGACGGCACAAGCCGAAGCGCGAAATGCGTTCACGGCGGTGCGGCCTTTGTGTGGCCAATCATTCAGGCATATGCTTTTCTGGACCTCACGCCGCTGTCTATCCCGGTTGACCTTGAAAACGCCCTGTCACGCCAGAATATCCGCATCAATGTTCCGTCCAGCTTTACGGTTGGAATTTCTACAGAGCCCGGTATCATGCAGAATGCCGCTGAGCGGCTGCTTGGTCTGGGTCTGACGCAGATTCAGGATCTGGCCCGCGATATTATCTTCGGCCAGCTGCGTCTTGTAATTGCGACCATGGACATCGAAGAGATCAACACAGACCGCGATAAGTTTCTGGATGCTGTTTCACGAAATGTAGAATCCGAGCTGAAAAAGATCGGACTGCGACTGATCAACGTAAACGTCACCGATATTTCTGATGAGTCCGGCTACATCGAAGCCCTGGGCAAGGAGGCCGCGGCCAAGGCGATCAACGACGCGAAACGCACAGTGGCAGAAAAGAACCGCGATGGTTCTATTGGCGAGGCCAACGCAAACCGCGACGAAAGGATTCAGGTTTCTCAGGCAGATTCTCTTGCCATCAAGGGCGAGAACGACGCCAAGGTAGAGATTGCAATGTCCAATGCGGCCCGACGTGAAAAAGAAGCTGAGGCTCTGAAAATTGCAACCTCTGCCGAAAAAATACAAAGCGCCAGAGCACTGGAAGAAGCCTATGCCGCCGAGCAGCAGGCTGAAACAGCCCGTGCAGCCCGTGACCGGGCAACGCAGGAGGCCGATGTCATCGTCTCGTCGGAAATCGAAAAGCGCAAGGCGGAGCTGCAGGCAGAGGCTGAGGCTGAGATGATCCGCAGAAAAGCACAGGGCGAGGCAGATGCCATCCTGGCAAAGCGCAATGCAGAGGCTGAGGGTCAAAAGGCCATTCTGACCAAGCAGGCCGAAGGCTTCCGCGAGATTGTTGCTGCAGCGGGAGGCAGCGCAGAGGATGCCGTAAAGCTGCTTCTGGCCGATAAGATGGAAACACTGATGCGCATTCAGGTCGATGCGATCAAAAACATCAAAATCGACAAAGTTACGGTTTGGGATTCCGGCAGCGACAAAGACGGAAAGAGCGCGACGGCCGATTACATATCCGGCCTGATGAAGGCAATCCCGCCTATGAACGAAATGTTTCATATGGCAGGAATGAATCTGCCGGCCTATCTTGGAACCGACATCGAAGACCAACGAGAGCAGGATGCAGAGCCGATCGAAGCAGATAAAGAATAATTTACGATCGGGCTGTGGCCCGAAACAGATCCGGGGGAGCCAGAACAGCTCCCCCGATTTGTGTTTGCAGGAGTATACAGATGCGTCTGTGGATCCCGATAGATTTTTTGCGGGAACCGCATTTGAAAAGCACAAGGGCAATATCACAAAATTTGTCTGCGGTGCTGTCCAAAGTTTTCCGCCTGTTTTCAACGGGAAATCCCCGGACTCCGCTTTCGGCGCGGGACTGCTTTTCTGTCTGGCATAGGACCACCGGCTCTTGCACGTTACAGGCCTCTGGCCCACTCACTGCGAATGCCGACGGTTCCGTGAATGGCCCCGTCCAGCAGAGCCAGAAGCCTTTCCCGATCCTGCTTCAGAGTGCCCTTTATCGGAAGATAATTTGAGGCGTGATCGCTCGTGAAATGCAGGTTGTCGTAATCGATGGCCGCGACGAGATCCCGGGTTTCCTGCAGACTTTCTTTGGCACTCAATACGGAAAAGCTGCCGGATACAACCTCCTGATAGAGCTTTGTTCCGCGTACGGGCGTGTAGTTCATGCTCGACAGATGTTGCGGCTGCATGGCGTTGATGATCTGAGCAGTTTTCTGAATGTGCTGTGCAGAGCCGTCACGCCCGCCAAGGCCGATGAGGATGATCCCCCACAGGTCAATAGCAGCTTCTTTTAGACGCAGACCGGCCTGCAGCATCTGTGCAGCGGTTACACCTTTGTTTGTGTGTAAAAGCACGGCATCATCGCCGGACTCAATACCAAGATAGGCCCGATCAAGGCCGGCTGCGTGAATTTCCTGCAGTTCCTGCAGAGATTTCGACAGCGTGCTTTTCGGACCGGCGTAAGTCGAAATCAGACGGGCCTTTGGGAACCATTTTTTCAGCTCCTCGAGCACGCGAATCAGATCTGCGGTTGGCATGACAATCGGATCGCCATCTGCAATAAAGATTTTTTCGTATCCGCGATACATACAGGCTGCCTCACGGATATCGGCAAGAATCTCTTCTGTAGGCTTGATATAAAAGCGCTTGCCTTTATACATCCCGCAAAAAGTACAGCCATTATGGCTGCAGCCGACTGTAGCCTGCAGGATAAAGCTTCTTGCTTCACCGGGTGGACGATAGACCGGTTCGACATATTCCATTGTGTTGTCCTTTCCGCCCTCAGGGCATATCTTTTTCACTGCGGTCCGGCTTAATCTGTCTGATGTTCCGTTCGGCTTTTGAGCGGGAAATGAGTATTTCGTGGCCGCAGCCCAGACATTTCAGGCGAAAATCCATTCCTACCCGCAGTGTTTTCCATTCTTTGCACCCGCAGGGATGCGCTTTTTTCATGACCAGGATATCACCGAGCTGAACATTCATGGTACTTCCTCCAAGGTATTGGTTTTGCCGGAAAGCAGAGAGTCGGCGGATTCCATGACGTTTTTCCAATATTGCTCAGCTGCCTGCTCGAGCTTGCTGCTGCCGTAGGCATAGTAGTGCCGGTCTTTCAGCTCGTCCGGCAGATACTGCTGACGGACCCAGTGATTGGGAAAGTTGTGCGGGTAAATATAACCCTGTTCACGTTCAAAGCCGGTTCCGTCCGCATGGACATTTTGCAGATGTCGGGGAATGCTGCCGGCTTTTCCGCTCCGCACATCTGCGATTGCCGCATCGATTCCAAGCACAACGGAATTGGACTTTGGTGCCGTTGCCAGCAGCAGGGCAGCCTGGGCCAGCGGAAGTCTGGCCTCTGGCAGACCAAGCTGCAGGGCGGAATCTACGCAGGATTTTACAATGCTGACGGCCTGCGGATAAGCAAGCCCGATATCCTCACTTGCCGAACACAGAAGTCTCCGACAGGCACCCTGAAGATCTCCGGCTTCCAGCAGCCGCGCAAGATAGTGCAGGGCAGCATCCGGATCGCTGCCCCGAAGGGATTTCATCAGTGCGGAAACCACATCATAGTGCATATCGCCGTCTGTGTCATAATGCATGGCGGATGGCTGGCAGAGGGTTTTTGCATCCTCCATTGTGATGGAAATGATACCGTTCTGCGTTCTGGAGGCATGAAACAGAACCTCAACTGCATTCATGGCCTTGCGAATGTCGCCTCCACAGCCACCGGCAAGGCGGGCTGCAACACCGTCTTCGAGCTTCGCCGAAACGCATAGCTTGCGCTCTAAATAGGAGACAGCCCGGTTTACGGCGGGCAGGGCGTCTGCAGCAGTAAGCTGTTTGAATTCAAACACGGTGCTTCGACTGAGAATGGCCTTGTATACATAGAAATACGGGTTTTCGGTAGTGGAGGCGATCAGCGTGATTTTTCCGTTTTCTATGAACTCCAAAAGGGATTGCTGCTGTTTCTTTGTAAAATATTGAATTTCGTCCAGGTATAGAAGAATTCCGTTTGGAGACAGAAAGGAATCGATCTGGCTGATAATCTGCTTTATATCGGCCGTTGATGCTGTGGTTGCATTCAGCCGATGCAGAGTACGGCTGGTACTTTTTGCAATGATGTTGGCAACCGTGGTTTTCCCCGTACCGGACGGACCATAAAAAATCAGGTTTGGAATTTCACCCGACTCGATCAGTCGCCGAAGCAGACCGCCGGGCCCTAAAATATGTTTCTGACCGCACACTTCGTCCAGAGTTTGCGGACGCAGTTCATCTGCCAGCGGCTGATACATAATGGATGTCTCCTTTTCGGGAAGTAGCGTCGCCGGACGGAATTGCGGGCAGACCCGTATTTGTTCCGACCGGCAGCACGCTTGCATGGTGCTGCCTGTGTTTTTTTGTTTGTATGTGTGATATACTTGCGCAGAATGCTTTGAGGAGGTAAGGAAGTATGCAGGCTTCACTTCGTGCGCCGGCTGTAATAGCTGCACTGAAAGATGCTTATCCAGAGGCTGTCTGCGCCTTGAACTACACAAAACCCTATGAGCTGCTGATTGCGGCGCGGCTGTCTGCACAGTGCACGGATGTCCGCGTCAATCAGATCGCGCCGGAGCTGTTCTCACGATATCCAAGCCTGGAGGCTTTTGCCAATGCAGATATTGCGGAGCTTGAACAGGTGATTCATTCCTGCGGCTTTTTCCGGACAAAGGCACGGGATATCGTTGGCGCGTGTCAAATGCTACTGCGTGATTATGACGGTCAGCTGCCGGACACAATGGATAGGCTGCTGAAACTTCCCGGCGTAGGCAGAAAAACTGCGAATCTTCTGCTGGGCGACATATTTGGTCGTCCTGCCGTGGTCTGCGATACGCACTGTATCCGGCTTTCAAATCGAATAGGCCTGGCGCAGGGGCAGAATCCGGAAAAGGTTGAGCAGCAGCTCCGGGATATTCTTCCGCCGGACGAGAGTTCTGACTTCTGCCACAGACTGGTTTTGCACGGCCGAGCCGTATGTACCGCACGAAAACCGGACTGTGCGCGCTGCACACTTGCACAATACTGCAAAACCGCTTCCGGAGAATAGAGCAGGATCGCAACGCCGAAAGGCCTCTGCATATCGGCCTATTGTGCAGGCTGATCAGAATCGCTGCAGTAAAAATACCCAACGCCCCGTTTGGTTTTTATGTGAACCGGTTTGCCCGGGTCGTCTTCTATTTTTTCGCGAAGACGCCGGATGGTGACATCTACTGTGCGCATATCACCGTAGTAGTCGTAGTTCCAGACATTAGACATCAGATTCTCCCGGGTAAAAACCCTGTCGGGCGCGCTGAGCAGATACTGCAGAAGATCATATTCTTTTTGCGTCAGGTCTATGGTTCGACCGTTTTTCAATACGGCATATCGATTGGTATCGAGCGTGAGACCGGCAGACGGATTCTGCAGGACTTCGGGTCGGGTGGCCGGAGCAGCTGTGTCAATGCTGCGGCGACGGATATTTGCCTTTACGCGTGCCATCAGTTCGCGCATGGAAAAGGGCTTTGTGATATAGTCGTCGGCGCCGGTTTCCAGACCAAGAATTTTGTCGTTCTCCTCTTCGCGGGCGGTAAGCATGATAATTGGAATTGTCTGCCCCTCTTCGCGAAGGATGCGGCAGACATCAAGACCGCTGAGCTTTGGAAGCATAAGGTCCAGCAGCATCAGATCCGGGTCTTCGGAGCGCGCCAGGGCCAGACCGGCCTCACCATCCAGAGCTTCAAGGGTAATGTAGCCTTCTTTTTTGAGATTGTATTTCAGAATTTCTACGATAGAGCGTTCATCGTCTACAATTAGAACAGTCATGGTGCCTCCTTTTTGCCTGATTGCCCCCGCAGTGCCTGCAAAGCCGGGGAAAGAACGTCATAGAACAGCTGCGCGGTCTGCTGACTGTAACCTGTATTAAACCAGCCTGCTGCTTCAAGCTTCATCCGTCCAAATCGAGCGGAAAATTCCCGACCCATTCCAAGTCCTTCGGCCCAGGGGAGCAGCCGATAATAGTACATGGGATCCTGACGAAGAGAAGAACGCAGATGTTCGGCCGGAACGGTAAGGATATACCTGCGAAAACTGAGAACCTGATTGAGAACATCCAGACCCTGCCGAGTGCGCGGTTCGCCAAAAGCACTTTGCAAACCGACAAAAACCTGGAGAGCAAAGGAAAAAATCAGCATCCAGGCACCCTGAATCAGCCCAACAAGCCCCACAATACCCCAAAGACAGAGAACACCGATCCACTGGGCTCTGGACTGCGTAACCTGAATAACGGAACGTGCCGAACAGATCTGCAGATATATTCCGGCAACCAGCCCACACGGCAGACACAGAAGACTCAGGAGAGTCCATCCGGTACCCTGCGGCAAAAGGCCGCGAATGAGCGGTACAATCGCCAGCCCCAGAGCCAGCGCTGCAAGCAGCTGCAGAAAGATCATGGGACCGCGTCTGCGATCAAAGAGAAGGCGGCGCCAATCGCGCCGGATCTGCTTGCGGGCGGAAAGCCAGGCACGGTGAAATGCGGCATCGGGAAGCTGACACGTGGAGCCCTGAGAAAACAGCACGCCAAACAGCCACCGCTCAGCATCGGTTCGTTCATTTCCCATTGCCATGCGTCGGCGCAGAATAACCTGCTGGTTTTTGTAATAAAGGGTCAGATACCCGGCTGCTGCCCATTCAAGCACAAGTGCGGCCGGGTCCGGCTGTGCGCCGTTCAGCAGGAAGGGAAGGCTGCCTGCCGTGGCTCCGTCGGGTGGAAGCGGGCGCATACGGATTTGAACAGATCCGTTTCGGCATCGACGCAGCCAATAGACAAACGCGGAAGCTGCGGCTGCCAGTGCAAGCAAGTTCAAAATCCCCCGAAACGAGAGAAGATAGCGGCCCATTGCATTTGGCACCGAAAAATAGCCGTCTTCGAAAGAAAGCTTTACGCAAAAGGAATCATAGGCCATAACTCCGCCGGGTACGGATCCTGTAATTTCATTTCCATGCACGTCAGAGGTGATGTCCTGCCCGGACAGCTGGCCATAGTATCCGCTTTCAAAGATCGGAGAGCCGGAAAACTCCTCCGGCAGAATCAGAGAAAAGCCGAAGTCGGGAATATCCCAGCCCCAGTGTGAGCTCAAAAGATCAAGGGTTATGGTAACGGCATTGCTGTCCGGAAGAGTTGACGGGGATGACCAGGTGATGTGAAATTGCCGTTTGCCGCTCAGAGCGTCGGTGCCTGTCAGAGTTAAAAGCGTGTTTCCCGCATCATCAAGACTGAGACTGTGGCGAACTCCGGAAATTTTCAGGCCGGAGACATCGCCGGGCAAGGCAAGAATAACGTTTTCTGTATCGTCCGGCAGAGACATGCAGACATCCAGAGCCCAGCTGTACGATCCGTTGCGGGCGATCTGACAGGAAATCTGATAGCTGCTGACTGAGATATTATCGGCCCGTACACAGATCAGGCAGAGAAGCAGGCACAGCAGAAAGCATCCTGCAGTGCGCAGAAAATGCTTGCGATTGAATGAATGACAGGCTGTTTTCGTGGCAGTTCCCTTCTTTCTGCAAAAAACTTCAATTGATGCGATTCACCTGACTCCTGCAGCTCTGCGGCTGAAGGTCTGCGTCAAGCAGGACATAACCGATACGGCTGAGCAGGCAGAACCGATTGCTGCCGGAGGCAAGATACCAGCTGTCTTTGCAGAGCCTGAAAGACTGAACCGGTTCAGGACCAAAATAAACACTGCATCGGAACAGGCAGACAAGTGTGTCATCCTGGACAGCCAGAAGGGGATAGCCTTGACTGATGCCTCGCCCGGAGATCAGACGGGCCCGGTCTGAAAAGGACATGCTCATGTATTTTCTTGTGATATGTGTCGGATTTGAAACATTCAGAAGCACAAGCTCCAAACCGCTGCCACTACGTGCCGGACAGAGAGCAATCGCAACACCCTCAGCCAGAACGGTAAGATCACGGAAGTTCTGAACCTCAGCCAGAGGAGCTGAAAGAGGCTGCCCGGGATCTGATGTGCTTGCAGCGCGGAGAATGCCGTCTTTCTGCGTGACAAAATACAGGGTGCTGTCGTACAGGCCAAGAAATTCTGCCGCGTCGTTGGCCAGAACAAGCTCACCAAGGCAGGTGAGGGAATCGTCCAGCATATACAGACTGCTGACTGCAGAATCGGTTGGCGCGGAACTGTTGCTCCAACCATACAGAGGATCACGATAAACAGTGTTGACAGTGGTATTGAGGTTGACTCCCAGGCAGATCACACCGCTGCGATTGACCCCGATCAGGTCGGGAAGACCGCGGATGCGGCAGGAAGAAAGCAGCTGCCAGCCTGCACTGCCGTATTGCATCAGCGCTATGCCGCAGTGCGTTTGATGTGTGGTTTCGGTTACGTTATATACGCTTTCCGTCCAGGTATCCGAAGCTTCATAGCTGATGGGCCAGGATATAATCAAGAGGTCCTCCGAAAGCAGCATCGCCTCCGGAAGAGCTCCTGCCGCAGCAAACCATCCTTCACACAGACCGCTTTGCGTGCTGTAGTCGGAAACAACGGTAAAGCGGGCAAGTTCCGGCCCGGATGGCATCAGGACCTGCCGAACGGGAAGCGGATAGACGTTGGCTTCGTCATAACGCGACGGAAGACGCAAAGA
Source organism: Oscillospiraceae bacterium (assembly GCA_963639765.1). GTDB lineage: Bacteria > Bacillota > Clostridia > Oscillospirales > Oscillospiraceae > CAVHXA01. Next base: position 15,902 of record CAVHXA010000011.1, read on the forward strand.
ACCGGAATCGGGTTCAAAGTCGGTGATTATTGTCAGTCGATCCCGGCCAATATGTGCACGGATCAGCTGGCCGTCTATCGCGGAAAGACCGATAAAGACCGGAGCGGACGGAACAGAAAGGTCGTAAAAAAGCATTGCGGTGCGTATGTCATCTTTCTGGTCTGTAAGTGCAAGCAGAACGACCAGACTGCTGTTTTCAAGCAAAAGCTGCTGCGGCTCACAGGAAAGACTCCACAGAGAGGACGGAAGAGGAATTTCGGCGGTCAGTATGCCGGAATGATAGACAACGGCTGTCTCACGACCCAAAAGGCAGGCCAGCTCACCGCTGAGAGCGGCGCAGCTTTCTGATAACTGCGCGGGCAGTGTGTCGGGCAGACAAAGATATTCTGAGAGCTCAGAGGCCAATGTATCCGGATCGAGATCGTAGATGTTCTGTACAGGATCAACCGACGGCGGATCGGACGAGGCCTGCACGGACAAACGCTCGGCTACGGCATACAGTGCAGACAAAACGACTGCACGACTGGATGAAAAGCTTACCGTAAAGGCCGAAAGCGCACAGTCGGATGAGGCGGTTACGGTTTTGTCGGCCAGAACGGGTTGTATTGCCTCGACTGCCTGAAGAGGCTGATCGGCTGGTACGGGCTCGTCGGTCGGTGTGGGCTGGGTTACGGAAGTTGGTGTAATCGACCACGAAAGGTTCGAGCCGGTGCAGCTGACCAGAATCAGACACAGGACCAGACTCAGGCACACGGCGCAAATGCGTTTTGCTGATATCATGAAACCTCCTGAGTACCCTAGAGCTGCGGAAAGGCCGGAGATTGTTTTTGATTTTTTTGATTTTTCTGATAGATCAGACGAAGACCCTTTAGGACGAGATTGCTGTCTTCGATGATGCTTCGGCGGCAATGGGGAATAACCAGGCCGGCCGTTTCACCGGTGGCAATTACGGTAGCCTGCATACCCAATTCGTCTTCGACCCGGTTGATCATGCCGTCGATCATGCTTGCTGCTCCGAAGACCACACCGGATCGCATACAGTCTGCGGTATTGGTGGCAATCACATTTTTTGGGGCCTGTACGGTGATACCGGGCAGCTGGGAAGTTTCCTCCCGCAGGGCAGTCAGACTTACACGAATCCCGGGAGCAATCATGCCGCCGAGAAATTTGCCGCTGCTGTCTACCACGGAAAACACCGTGGCTGTTCCCATATCTATCACAATCAACGGTTTTTTGTATTCTGCCACGGCGGCAACTGCATTTACGGCAAGATCACTGCCAAGCTGACCGGGATTGTCGATGGTAATATTCAACCCTGTTTTGATGCCGGGACCGACCACAAGTGCTCGAAGACCGGTGAGCTTTTCGATGGCGGACTGTATAACGCTGTTAAGCTGTGGAACCACACTGGAAATAATGGCCCCGGTAATGGCACAGTCTGCTCCATGCAGAACCAGCAGACTGTGAAAGTCGATGGCATATTCGTCCGAAGTCTTCTGAATGCGGGTTTCGAGGTGTGCTTTAAAGCAGACGTCTGTTTCACCGAGTCCGCCCATTGTAATAAAGGTGTTGCCGACATCCAACGCCAGCAGCATGATGATACCTCCTTCAGAACAACAGAATCAATCCGACAAGAGCAGCTGCAGCACCCACACAAATGGTGAGAATGGGCGTGAGCAGGGGATATTCCTGATAATAAATCAGGCAATCCTCCGGATGATCGGGATTGATCATGATGTTGACAGTTACATCGGTCGGCCGCTGATCGGCCTCAAAAAGCTGATGGGCCGTGGTTTTTTCGTAGACTTTTTCGTTAAACCGGTATTGAAAAACGGGATAGAACACCCTCTGACTGATGGTCTGTGTACCTTCTTTGGTGGTTTCATAGGTTTCTTCATAGCCGGTGAGCGTGGCAACAGCACGGCCTGTATAGGGCCTGCGATGCAGCAGCTGCCGCAGCAGCAGGATGAGTCCGGTCAGAGCACACAGACTGCCCAGAGCCACAAGCACCAGACGATAGTCTATTACCATTGCGTTGATCTGATTCATAAGAAAGGGCACTCCTTGTTTTCGGTTTTACCATCGGGAAAAGAAATCGGGCAGAGTCGGTTCTTGAACCGCTGTCCATAATATACTCCATTTTTGCGAAATCGTCTACCATTTTGGACTCGACGAACGGAAGAAAGACAGACAAAAGTTTCATACAGCAGTTGCAATTCCAGGGGCATTTGATTAGAATATACCTGTGATTTATCCGAGAGGATTGAAACCAACACCATGCCAAAGCTTTTAAAGTACATCATAAAACGAATTCTGGTGGCCATTCCCATTTTTCTGGGAATCACGGCGGTGGTCTACCTGTTTTCATGTCTGGCTCCCGGCAATGTGGTAGACATTCTCGCCGGAGAAGGCACGATGACAAAAGAGGCCTATGATGCAGCTGTGATTGCCTACAATCTCGACAAACCCGTAATTGTGCGCTATATCCTGTGGCTGGGTCAAATTTTGCACGGAGACCTTGGCTATTCGTCCTACACCTCACAGACGGTTTCAAGCATGATTGCTGCCCGTATCGGACCTACATTGATCCTCACAGGCTCATCTCTGGCCCTGTCGGTGCTTATTTCCGTTCCTTTGGGCGTCCTGTCAGCCTACAAGCCTTATTCCATATGGGATAATCTGTCTACTGTAATCACCTTCATCGGTGCCTCTGTACCAAATTTCTTTATGGGCCTGATTGTGATCTATTTCTTTGCCGTAAAACTAAAATGGCTACCTGCGCAGGGAATGTACACAACAGGGCAGGAACACGCCTTCGGCGATCTGTGCCGACATCTGGTTCTTCCGTGTATTGTACTATGCGTACAGCTGATGGGCAACTACCTCAAGCAGACTCGCGGCAGCGTACTGGAAGTTATGAACGAAGAATACATCCGTACGGCCAGATCCAAGGGGATCAGCGAGCTGCGGGTGATGCTGCTTCATGCCCTTCGCAACGCATGGATCCCCATTGTCACTACGATCGGGCTGAATGTTCCGTTTCTTATCGGCGGTGCCGTGGTGACCGAACAGATTTTCGGATGGCCCGGGCTGGGCAGCCTGATGATGACGGCCATCACTACCCGCGACTACAACCTGATCATGGGAATCACGGTGCTGATAGCGGTCACGGTTCTGGCAGTAAACATCCTGCTGGATATACTATACGCCTATCTCGACCCCAAAATCACATTAAGCTAGGTACAGGCATGAAAAATCGTTTTTTCAAAAACCTCATTCGACATCGGGCGGCGGCCATAAGTCTGGCTGTTCTGGCAATGATTCTGCTGGCCGTAATTCTGCTGCCGCTGCTCACACAGCTTGACCCCTACACGTCCGACGTGCTGGCGATGAACAAGGCCCCCAATGCAGAGCATCGGCTGGGCACCGACGGCCTGGGTCGGGATATCCTGGCAAGGCTGGTCTATGGTGGGCGCAATTCCCTTTTTATCGGTGTTGTTTCCACGGCTATCAGTGTAATTATCGGACTTCCCCTGGGCCTGCTGGCCGGATACTACAAGGGCCCGGTATCTACCTGCATTCTGCGTCTGGCAGATATGTTTCTGTCTTTTCCGTCCATGGTGCTCATCCTGGTTGTGGTTGCTCTTTTTGGTTCATCGGTATGGAGTATTACATGGATCATCGGCGTACTCGGATGGCCGGCTGTTGCAAGACTGCTCTCAGCCAACGTAATGGCTGAACGCGAAAAAGACTACATTCTGGCGGCGCGTGCCACAGGCACACGCAACAGTGTGATTCTATGGCGCTATCTGCTGCCAAACTGCGTTTCACCTCTCTGGATGTCTCTGGCATTTCGGATTTCACAGGCCATGATTATGGAATCCGGCCTGAGCTTTTTGGGCGCAGGCGTAATGCCTCCCGAGTCATCTTGGGGAAACATTATCCATGAGGCCAACAACCTCGTGGTGCTGAGCACGCGCTGGTGGATTTGGGCCCCGGCAGGTCTGTGCCTGATTCTGACCATCGTATGCATCAACTTCGTAGGAGAGGGAATCCGAGATGCGCTCGATCCCAAGCTCAAACAGGTATAAAGTTTGGAGAACACTATGGCAATACTCGAAGTGGAACACCTGAGCGTAGCCTTTCAGACGGATAAAAAAACACTTCGCACGGCGGTTCGCGATGTCAGCTTCCAGGTAGACAGTGGCAGTATTCTCGGAATAGTTGGAGAATCCGGCTGTGGAAAGTCCGTAACAGCCTCGGCGATTATGGGCCTGCTGCCTCGAACCACGGCCCGCCTGACAGGCGGAAGCATCCGGCTGGATGGCCGGGAGCTGACCAATCTGTCAGACCGTCAGATGCGCGAGATTCGCGGCCGGAAGATTGCGATGATCTTTCAGGACCCTATAACCTCTCTGAATCCGGCCTATCCGATTGGCTGGCAGATGGCAGAAATGCTCTGTGCACACGAACGGCTGTCCAAAAGCGAAGCTCGGCAGCGCAGCATCGAGCTGCTGCGTCAGGTCGGCGTTGCTGACCCGCAAACCAGAATAAAAGATTTTCCGCATCAGCTTTCCGGGGGCATGAGTCAGCGCGTGATGATTGCCATGGCCCTGTCTGCCAATCCGCAGGTGCTTATTGCCGACGAGCCGACCACCGCCCTGGATGTAACGATTCAGGCACAGGTGCTTGATCTGATGACACGCCTGCAAAAGGAGCTCCACACTGCCGTGCTGCTCATTACGCATGATATGGGTGTTGTAGCGGATATGGCAGACCATGTTCTTGTAATGTACGCCGGCCAGGTTGTTGAGTATGCACCAATGCACGAGCTGTTTGGCAATCCCCGCCATCCCTATACGCAGGGTCTGCTTAGATCGCTCCCCCGAATCGACCGGGATCAGAGTACGCTTTTCTCCATCGAGGGGACTGTTCCCTCCGCAGGAGAAGAGCTGCCCGGGTGCCGTTTTGCACCAAGATGTCCGCATTGCACCGAGCTGTGCCATACCTGCCCGCCGCAGCTGCACAGCATCGGACAGGCACGGATTCGCTGTCATCTGTATCACTCCAATGAGGAGGCACAGCCATGCCAGAGCCCATCCTGACGGCCGCAGGCATCCGAAAACATTTCATTGCCCAAAGCAGTCTTCGAAAAAGCAGACGGGTATACCTCAGAGCAGTCGACGGAGTAGATCTTCAAATTTATCCGGGAGAGGCTGTTGGACTGGTTGGTGAGTCCGGCTGCGGCAAGTCCACGCTTGGGCGCTGTCTGCTTGGGCTTTATCCGCTCACAGCCGGAACGGTCACATTTCAGGGCCGTGAGCTGCAGGATCTTTCGTTTTCACAGATGCGTCCCTACAGACAAAAGCTGCAGATGATTTTTCAGGATCCCTATTCCGCACTCAATCCGCGTATGACCATTGCACAGTCGGTCCGTGCTCCGCTGGACGTATTCGGACTGGGAACGAAGCAGCAGCGTGACGAGCAGGTACGTGAGATACTGGGCTATGTTGGTCTGAAAGACGAGCAGATTCACAAATACCCCCACGAAATGTCCGGCGGACAGCGACAGCGGGCTGTCATTGCCCGCGCGATGATTCTAAAGCCTGCTTTTGTGGTGTGTGATGAACCGGTTTCTGCGCTGGATGCGTCGGTTCAGTCGCAGGTGCTCAACCTGATGCGGCGTATGCAGAAGGATTTTGGACCGGCATACCTGTTCATATCACACGATCTGAGTGTGGTGCGGTATGTGTGCCAGCGTGTGGCGGTAATGTATCTTGGTCAGATTGTCGAGATGGGCACACGCACACAGATATTTGACTGTGCGGCCCATCCTTATACACAGGCTCTGCTGTCGGCTATTCCCATCCCGGATGCACACACCAAAACAAACAGAATTGTATTGCAGGGTGACGTACCCAGCCCTCTCGACCCGCCAACGGGATGCCGCTTCTGCACACGATGCCAACGGGCACAGGAATGCTGCAGCACCGAAGAGCCGCAGCTCAGGGAGCTTGCGGATGGTCATCTGGTGCGCTGCCATTTTGCCGGATAGAAAACCCGGGCGGTGCCGCACAAATACAGCTTCAGATTCCAACTAATTTTTGCCCGAGCTACGCTTGAAAAACTCTGCAAACCACAAAAAGCTCCTGCGGGCTTTCACCCTTTTTAAAGAAAAATCTCCCGTTGGACCTTCTCACCGATTTGTGTGGGCTTGTCCGCAACTTCATAAAAAAGCGGTTTGACTGCTTTTTATACAGGCAAACACGGCACAGGGACACAAAAGCCCTTCGGCCAACGACATACGACGGAAATACGGCCCGAAAACACAGCCGAGGCTGTATCCGATCCGTTTTTTCAAAAACCCCGGACCGAATCCTTTTGCTGACCGTGCGGCGTTTCCAAAAAGAAACAGAAATGAGGATATGCATCATGAAAAAAACGATCAGCATGCTGCTGGTGCTGGTTATGCTGGTGAGCCTGGCTTTGGCAGGCTGTGCCAAAACCGAAGCCCCTGCGCAGACCACTGAGACTTCTGCTTCCGGCACTGAAGCCACAGAGACTCCGGCTACTGAAGCGAGCACCGAAACCGCAGAGGTTCCCACCGAGACAGCCGAGGCTGTCGATGCCGAGGGCGAGACCATTGTCTGGGGCATGAGCACCCTTTGGTCCAGCCTGCAGCCCTATAACAACACCAACTACTATAACTCCATCATTATCAGCATGCTCTACGACCAGCTGGTATACATTGATGTTGAAGGCAACATCGAGCCGCGCGCGGCCGAAAGCTGGGAAATGAGTGAGGATGGAAAGACACTGACTTTCCACCTCAACCCCGATTGCCGCTTCCACGACGGAACCCCCGTCACCGCTGCCGACTGGGTATGGAGTCTTCAGCTTCTCACCAAAGAGGGTGTAGGTTTCAGCGATCAGAGCCTGATGAGCGTGTTTGAAGGAACAAACGACGCAGGCGTCGAAGCGTCTGAGAATTCTCTGGCCGTGTCCGCGCCGGATGATACAACGCTTACCATAACTTTTAAAAAAGTCACCAACATGGAATCCTTTCTGATGAGCAACTCCTACTTCATGGTAGTTTTGCCCAGCGCTCTGCTTAAAGACATCCCTGTGGCAGATATGGCGACCAACGAGTTCTGGTCTGCGCCCGTCGGTTCCGGACCGGCAAAGTTTGTCAGCCAGTCTGCAGACGGCACGGAGCTTACGCTGGCTCGCAATACCGAATACCAGCTGGGCAATGCCAACTGGGGAAAAATGATCTTCAAGCAGACCGATGCTTCCTCGGCCTCTTCGGCGATGCTCACGGGAGAAATTGACATTGCCTATTCTCCTATAGCAAACGATGAAGCACTTGGAATGGATGGACAGGCCGGCGTAACGGTTGATATGCGCGACGAGGCCACGCAGGTATATGTTATTGCCGTAAACAACACACTGATCGCAGATGCACGCGTGCGTCAGGCGGTTAACTATGCCATCAACAAAGACAGCATCTGCACACTTCTGACCGGCGATGCTCCTGTCAGTCTGGCTACACCGATGGAGCTCTACATTACCGACTCCAACAAATATTATCCACAGGAGCTGACATCCGGGCAGGATGTGGAAAAGGCCAGGGAACTGCTCGAGCAGGCCAAGGCTGACGGCTATGACGGAAAGTTTGTACTTGCGGCACCCGAGGCTGGCCAGCGTGCACAGATCGCCGTTCTGGTCGGTCAGGATCTGCAGGCAGTCGGCTTTGATGTTGAACTGGTAACAATCGACGCCGCAACCATGATGTCTGATCTCAAATCCGGTGCCGACGGAACCTATGATGGTGGCATCATCATCTATGGCATTACCCCTGATCCCATGAGCCGCAACGATATTCTCAGCGCATCAAATCGTACCGTACTCAGCCTGCAGGATACTGCCTACGACGAAAAAGAAGAAGCCATCGGCAGTGAGCTGGATTCCGAAAAGCGTGCAGAGCTGATTGATGACTTCTACGGCTATCTCACCGAGCAGGAGCCTGCTGTGTGGATGGTTGGTAAAAAACAATACTACGTATACTCCAGCAAGCTGGGCAATGTGACAGATGATCTCATCGAGATTGCGCGCCGCAATGTGCCCGTATGGAACTGGAACCTTGGCTAAAAGCACGGCTTCAAAAGAAAAGTCACTGCTGAAGTGAAAACAGCGGGAGGAATCACAAATTTTTTGTGATTCCTCCCGCTGGAATATCAGGCCGAATTTCAGAAAAATCTATTCTGCAGCACGCCCGTTTCAGATGCACATACCGGCTTCAGCCGGCAGCACGACCGGTGGTCGGAAAACCTGTATATTCAGACAAAGGTGAGGCCCGGCAGTAAAGCTGCCCGGTATAATGCCGGTCAGAGCCGGGAATCCATTAAAGCTGCGCAGACAGAGCACGAATGCCGCTGTCAAAATAAGGGTAGGTAGAACCACTGGCTGCCAGGACAATTTCATTGCCCTTTTTCAGCCAGGCAATGGCCTCGGCATAGTTTTTTTCGGTGCCTTTGCCGGATTGATAGTGCTTGGCAATGGTTTCGCAAACGGCGGCATATTGGTCAACCAGGTCATCGGCAATATCCTTGAATGCGGAAAAACCGGGCTGGGTATACTGACGCCAGCAGTATTCAATCAGGTCGGCGGCATGAACCGACCACTCCAGCGCCTTGGCATCACTTTGGTCAAAACCGGCACCGTCGTAGCGCTCACGCCCGTAGAAAAACGCGGTTGCCATGTTTCGAGCAGCCATCCAGCTCCCGCCTTCGGCAGCCTTTTGCAGCCACTGAAAATACAGTTCGTTTGACTCGTCAACACCGATTCCGCGAAAATAGCAATTGGCCAGCATAAACATTGCATCCTGATTTCCGGCCTCGGCCCCCTTTTGAAAAAGAGCGACGGCAACGGTGTCGTTTTTCTTTTCGTTATACATGCGTTCGGCCAGTTCTTCGAGAGCACACAGGTCGCCCTGACTGGCCAGGAGCTCCAATAGAGTCTGATCCAGTTTGTTGTAGGGCTGACAGGTGGGAGCGGCATCCGGCCCGTCCAAAACAGAAGCCTGCTGAAAAACAGGCAGATATTTGGGCATTATCATAGCAGATTCCTCCTGATTACTGTCGCTGACGTTTCCTGAATCAGCGGCTGGCGTATCACAGTCTGATGCGGACGATAAACATCTTATACTGCACGATCATAACCATCATAGCACAACTTTGAAAAAAAGAAACGGGTTTCTTTGGAATGATTGGGATGAAAGAAATCAGTGGATCAATTTTAAGCGCCGTTTCAGCCGTTTTCTCCAACCCAGCGGCATACAAAATCCGCAAAACTGTCCAGATAGGGCGCATCGCCATTGGTCTTGCGCACTGCCAGAGCCAATGTTCGATGAGCAGGGGGGTCCAGCTCCAGCACTGCAACCCGATCTGTCTGACCGCGCAGAAGAAGCTCCGGCATGATGCTTATGCCAAGTCCCTGCGCAACCATGGCAATCACAGCATAATCGTCCTTTGTGGTATAAGTTACATTGGGCACAATTCCGGCCGAATCCAGCGCCCGTCTAGCGTCGTGGTTGGAGCTTTCCAGCAGGCTGATAAAGCTTTCTTTTTCAACAGAAGAAACCGGAAACCTCGGCAGCGAGGCCAGAGGATGGTTTTTTGGCAAAATTGCCAGAAGCCGGTCTTCTTTTAAGGGCAGAATACGAAAGCCTTCCGGTCCGGGAAGTGTAACAAACCCTATGTCTACATCTCCGCCTTTCAGCCAATGGTCAACATCGTAATAGTCGCCATTTTCAAGATGAAGCTCTACAAACGGATGCTCGCTTCGAAAAGCCTGAATCAGCGGAGGAAGCCAATGTACGGCTACACTGGTAAATGTACCGATACGGATTGTGCCGGCCCGCCCGGAGCGGATTTGCTCGGCAAGCCGGTTTACCCGGTCACCCTGTTCAAGCAGTGTTCTGACCGCCGGAAGCAGCAGCCGGCCCTGTGCGGTGGTTTGAACTCCGCTGCGGCTGCGCGTAAGCACACAAAAACCCAGCTCGGCTTCCAGCGCCTGAATGAGATGACTCAGAGCTGACTGTGTGCAGCCCATCTGTTCGGCGGCTTTGCTGACGGATCCGAGCTGCGCAGTAAAATAAAATGCTTCATATCTTTTCAGGTTCATATTTGCACCCCCTAAGACTATGAGAAAAAATAATTTATAAAGCAAAATTAAAATATAATATCAAAAACGCTCATACAATAGCACATAAAAACAAAAAAATCAACTGAAAACAAAAGATTCATTAAATAAACGCTTGAATTTATGACACGCATGAATTATAATACAGCTCACCGCCACATGGAAAAGAAAAATGAGAAAACATCATGCGAGTTGCCTGCGGACCGATTTGTGAGATACTCCGTTCGTCGCAACAGCCGCATACGGCTGCATGGTTTTTGTCCATTGGCGGAATTCCACACCCCTGATTCTAAGGAGCAGTTGGTATGAACGTTGCAGAGCTGGTTGTTTTTATAGTTTATCTGGTATTCATGCTGGGTATAGGTGTTTTCTTTTTCCTGCGTTCAAGAGATGGCGGTGATAAAGAGTATTTTCTGGGTGGTCGGCAGATGGGACCCTGGGTTGCAGCCTTATCAGCCGGCGCGTCCGATATGTCCGCCTGGGTCCTGATGGGTCTGCCGGCCTCGATTTATGCAGCCGGCATCGGGCAGGCCTGGATTGCCATTGGACTTGCAATCGGCTATATTATAAGCTGGCTGGTTGAGGCGCCCCGTCTGCGGAAGTTTACCATTGTCTGCAAGGATTCTATCACTGTTCCGCAATATCTGACGAATCGATTTCTGTCAAAGAGCAAAACGCTGCAGGTTATTTGCGCGGTGATTTTTCTGGTGGCCTACACGGTCTATTCTGCTTCGTCAATCAAGGCCTGCGGAACATTGTTCCACACGGTGATTGGTATGAATGAAACCACGGCCATGTATATTGCGGCATTGATCATTGTCGGCTATACGTTTTTGGGTGGGTTTAATGCCGTGTGCTGGACAGATTTTTTCCAGGGACTTTTGATGCTCGGCGCCCTGCTTGTTGCACCCATCTTTGCACTGTTTGTCATTCAGGGCGGCGGAGGTGCCGAAAACACGATTCTGCCTGCAGGCTACTGGAATCCGTTTCACAGCTGGAAGGATATTGTCTCCGGTCTCGGCTGGGGACTTGGATATTTTGGCATGCCGCATATTATTGTGCGTTTTATGTCGCTGCGCTCGGATAAAGACCTGAAAAAATCCGCGAAAATCGGCATCACATGGAATATCCTGATTGTCATTTTCTCTGTAGCAGCCGGCTGCATCGGACATATACTGCTCGGCGAAATCGAAGACAGCTCGGTGGTGTTTATCACCATGGTCCGCAAGCTTTTTCCTGCACTCATCAGCGGTATCCTGCTGTCTGCTATTCTTGCGGCGGCCATGTCCACATGTGATTCTCAGCTATTGGCTTCTGCTTCGGCCTTCTCTGCGGATGTTTATCAGCCGGTTCTGCGCAAAAACCGCGCATCCGACAAAGAAATGCTCTGGTCCGGACGTTTTGTTGTGCTGGCGATTTCCGTCATAGCAGTACTGATTGCATCCAATCCCGACTCCGGAACCATCATGGGACTGGTTGAAAATGCCTGGGGTGTGTTTGGCGCGGCTTTTGGACCGGCGATTATGCTCAGTCTGTTCTGGCGCCGATTCACCTTCAGCGGCGCAATAGCCGGTATTGTGGTGGGTGCAGTGGTAGATATCGGCTGGCTGCTGTTTATGTCGGAAACCGGTATCTATGAAATCATCCCCGGTTTTTTCGCAAGCCTTCTTGCTGCTGTCGCAGTAGCCCTGCTCAGCCGCAGCCCCTCACGCGAAATTACGGATCTCTATGATCGAGGCGTTGCGCTCGAAGACGAATAAACAAAAAACCGCGAGCGACCGACATCCCGCATCTTTGTCTCTGTCGGCTGCATATATACAGGGACCCGCGCAGTCAGGGATCGAATCATCCAGCTGCCGCGGGCCCTTCACTGTGTACCCGGCGGGATTCTCCCCACCGGGCTTGACATTCCCGGAGCGTTGCGATAGACTGAACATGTTGAAATTATCTCAAGTCTATACGAAAGGAATGGTTCCCTTGGCCAAATCCAAAGTCACAACCGTAGAAGAAGCCATCAAGACCTATTGCTTCGACGGTATGACCGTTCTGCTGCCCGGTTTTGTGAATGTCGGCGTATCCGAAACTCTGATCGAGGGCCTGATCGCTGCGGGCATCAAAGATATTAGCGTTATATCCAACAACACATCTGTCCCACATCGCGGTATTGGCAAGCTAGTTGATGCCAACGTCATTAAAAAGATCACGGCATCCCACATCGGAAACAATGCGGTAACGGTCGAAAAGGTTGTTGCCGGCGAGATCAACCTGACATTTGTCCCTCAGGGCTCACTGTGCGAAAAGGTTCGTGCCGGCGGTGCCGGTATCGGCGGTATCCTTACTCCCACCGGTCTGTATACCCCCATGATGGATGGCAAGCAGGTTGTAGAATGGGATGAAGAGGCCGGCAAGTTCAAATTCCTCGAAGGCGAAATCGTTCCTGATGCCACCAAAAAGCGCTTTATTCTCGAGCTGCCCCTGCATGGCGATGTCTGCTTTGTCCACGCATGGAAGGCAGACAAGATGGGCAATGTGGTTTATCGCCGCACCTCCCGCAACTTCAACGAAGCTTTCTGCACTGCGGCTGACCACGTAATCGTAGAGGCCGAAGAAATCGTTGAAATCGGCGAGCTGGATCCCGACCAGATCATGACCCCGGGATTTGTGGTCGATGCCGTTGTGCAGGGCCGCGCCCTGACCGAAGCGTAAGGAGGACTCAACCATGGAACTGACCGGAAAAAATCTGATCGCTTATCGTACTGCCCGCCTTTTCAAAGACGGCGACGTTGTTAATCTGGGCATTGGCATGCCTACAATGTGCCTGGACTATCTGCCCGAAGGTGTTGATGTCTGGGTTGACTCCGAAAACGGCGTAGTTGGCCTGACCGGCGCTCCCAAAGAGGGCGAATATGCCGATCCCAACGTAGTTGATGCCGGCGGCAAGGTTTCAAAGCTTCGCGTTGGTGGCTCCTGCTTCGATTCCTTCCGTTCCTTCGGTTTTATCCGCGGCGGCCATGTGGACGCTACCGTTCTGGGTGCCTATGAGGTTGATGCAGAAGGCAATCTGGCCAACTGGATGATCCCGGGCAAGACTGCTGCCGGTATGGGCGGCGCCATGGACCTTGTCACCGGTTCAAAGACTACTATCGTAATGACAACCCATTGCGATAAGGCCGGCAACCCCAAGATTGTCCAAAAGACATCCATGCCGTTGACAGGCTATCACTGCATCGACTACATCGTATCCGAGCTGGCTCTGATCCACATTACCCCCGAGGGGCCTGTCCTCCTCGAAACTGCTCCCGGTGTGAGCGTAGAAGATGTTGTTGCAAAAACCGGCGCCAAGCTGATTATCCCAGAAAAAGTTGGCTGCATGATCAAGGAATAAGGCTGTTTCAAATACAGGGTCCTCCCATACGGGAGGACCTTTTTTATTACTTATCGGCCAATGCAAAATCCATTTGTCGAAAACTGCAGTGCCGGCTTTACAGTTTTGCCGGATTCTTTGCACTTTCAACAAGAGATATTGACACAGAGGGATGCATTTTGTGACAATGAAACAAATCACAGAAATGCATTAGATGCTGCTCGTACAAATACAGGATTCTGACTTATTTTCCGCGTAGCTTCCCCGGAGCGGCACCTTCATATTTTGCGAAGGCCCGATACATGGTAGTCAGGCTGGAATATCCCGTCATGCGGGCAATATCCTGCACGGCCAGATCTGGGTTTGCAAGCAGCTGTTTGGCAGCGGCAATACGGGTTTGATGAATCAGATCGCGGACGCCTATACCAAAGGCTCTGCGAAACTGCGTAGCAATTTCCCGCGGCTCCATGGAAAATTCCTTGGCTACCAGTGTCAGGCAGGCCTCCGGCTGCAGGGCGATAGATCGAACATAGTCTGCCATTTTAGAAAGCAGCAATGCGCGGGATTCCGCTTTTTGGCGGGCCATCTGCTCAAGCAGCACGTCGGCAGCCTCCTCGGCCTTATCTACAAGATCCCTGCGATATTCTGCACCCATAAAGCTCCGGCTCAGGTCTACAGTTCGCAGATACTTCAGCGGAATTACATCTTCGTCGGCAAGGTGATACTGGAGCGATTCCCAGAAACGAAGAATACTGTTTCGCAGAGTATTCGGATAGGGCAAGCCCTGACAATTGTCGGCCAGTGCAGCCAGGGCCTCACGAAAACGTTCCACTGTAGCACTGCGGTCCATGGCGGAAAGGGCACCGCAGATTCGCTCGGCGCGCTCATCCATCTGCTGCTCAAACTGTACTCGCTGGGTTGAGTCGTTCAGCCGCTGCATGTCTGTGTCACCGGTTGAATAGATCGGCAGACGGCCACCCTTGTGACCATAATAAAAGCGCAGGCTGTCTTCGAGCTTTGAAAACAAACGGCTGGCCTCCTGCATTTCTTCGATATCCCGATAGTAGGCACTTTCGATACCTCTGCAGCGAAACGGAATCCACGACTGTACCTGCCGACAGGCAGCTTCAAGTTCATGGTCCTGCGAATCGCAAAACCACAGAAGAAACAGATAACCGAACATCAATATTCCATATCCGCCGTTATTGCTGTTCTCCAGGGCCTGGGCCACAGCCTGACGCAGCGCCAGATGCAGACGCATACGTCCGTGATGCCGGGTTTCGATCGGCATGTTTTCCAGTGCCGGCTCCGTGATGGTGAACTTTACCAGCCGATACCCCTGCTGAGGAAAGCATACGCCTCGCTGCTTCAGTTCAAGCAGAATCTCGCCCGTATGTGCTCTGGAGTTAAAAAACAGTGCACCAAACAGACCTTCTGTCCCGTCCTGACTGGAGGGAGAGGAAAAGGAACCAAGAGAAACGACTGGGTCGAAGGAATCGTTGGACTGGAGCATTGTCTGCAGGTTCTGCATGGGATGACACCACCTCTCACAGCATGAAATAAACTATACTCAACATCATAACATGACCGCGTTAAAAAGAAAAGCTGCAACACTGGATTTTATCCGGATGCAATATAAAAGAATTACTATAGGAGGAATTCCATATGCCTGAGATCAAGCGTTATAACTTTGACGATGTTGCCCGGGCTCTGGGTGCGAACGTCCAGCCCCGGGGCGGCGGTGCACCCGCCGGCGGACAGGGTGGTCCCGGAGGACCCGGCGGTGCTCCCGGCGGCCCCGGTGGTCCCGGCGGCCCCGGTGGTCCCGGCGGTCCCGGCGGTCCCGGCGGACCCGGCGGCCCCGGAGGACCCGGCGGCGGACAGGGTGGCCCCGGTGGCCCGGGAGGCCCTGGCGGCAAGGGCGGTATGCCTGCCGGACTGACAGCCAAGTTTGACCCGAAGGGCGTACGAAACACCGACGTTCGCATGGCTGAAACGTGGCCGGTCGAGCGTGCGCTGAAGCTGTATGACTACTTCAAGGAAGAAGCCGAAAAGGGAACGATACTCGAGTTTGAGGGACATGCTTCCTGCTGGGCAACTATGGCTTTGTGCGCCAGACTTCCCAAAAACCAGGTCAAGCTCTACATGCCCCCGTTCCGCAAAAGCCTGGATCTGGCTCCTTTCCAGATCAGCGAGAAACTGACCGACGGTCAGATGTGTGACTACAGAATCCGCGAAGAGGGCGACGACATCTATCTTGAAGTTGTTCTGAGCGGAGACGGGAACCCTGACCCCTTTGCGGTGGCCTTTGCCGATACCACGGCTCCTGCTTTGCCCGCTGGGAAAAATATATATGTAAATCTATACGGGAACCACTATCTGCCCTGCTTCTGCCTGCCCTGGACCTATCCGGACTGCAAGACCATGTATATGTGCACTCCCGTAGAAACCCATTGTGTCCTGTCCAATGACCCCAACGTAAAGGTGGGAGACGAGGGCAAGAACCCGTTTAAGGAGGACTGAGCGTGAAATACTCTTACACCCCCCAGCAATTGATTGATCGCTGCCTGATGATCCGGGAAGCCCAGAATGTGGTAGGCAGCGCACTGCACTACGATATGCTGGCGAAATTCGATGAAATTTTCGACAAATTCTGGGCAAAGAATGAGCCTGTCTGCTTTGGTCAGAACGATGGCTATTTCCAGGGCGCTGAGGCTGTGAAGGCCTATTACGCCAAGAAGACGGAAAATGCCAGAATCGTGACCAGATTCCTTATGGAAAAGTGGCCGGACAAATTCAAGGACATGACTGAGGCCGAGGCCTACGGTGCCGGCTATGTAAAGGGCAACGACTTCCATACCCCTATCATTGAGGTAGCAGAGGATATGAAGTCCGTCAAGTGCCTGTTCCAGGTTCAGTCTGCCAATACCAACATCACCCCCAAGGGCCCGCTGAGCTATTGGAATCTCAGCTATCTGGGCGTGGATCTGGTTTTGGAAAATGACGAGCTGAAGATCAAGAATATGCTGTGGGTCAACGACATCGACCATCCGGTGGCTGAGCCATGGACCGAACCTACAAAGTTCGAGGATCTTCCTGAGTTTGCAGCCCTGACAAAGATCGAACAGCCAAAGCCCAATGTTCCCCAGGAGCTTTTGGCGGCTTACTATCCCGGCCGTCCCTTCCCCAAGTATCCTGCCATGCCCGAGCCCTATACCACCCTGGCTGAGACATTCAGCTATGGCCTTTGAGAAAGGAGTTGACCTTGATGTACAGCAAAGCAACGGATTTCTCCAAGTCTATTCAGGCCGAGCGGGCCTATGACTACGAGGAGATCAAAAAGATCATGGCCAAGCGTGCCTATCTCATGAGCACCAACCGTCGGGCAGAGGAGCTGGACACCCTCTGGACGAAAGAGCACAAGGACACCGCATCCTATGGACGGAACTGGGGCTACTATGTTGGGCTGGACCAGATCCGGGCCTACTATGTGGATAAAAACTCCTTCGGCGGCGACGGAACAGCTATCTGCCACCCCTTCACCACCCACAAGATCAATATTGCAGACGATGGGAAGACCGCACAGGTAACCTGGTACTCCATCGGCTATGAGATCGTTAAAACCGACGACGGCTTTACCGGCTATTGGGACAACCAGCGCTGCGGCTGTGACCTTATCTTGGAGGCTGATGGCTGGAAGATCTGGCACTATTTCGCCGGCACCGACTTCTGTGTGGAGCCCGGCTACAAATATGCCGACCTGGATGTCTTTACCTACACACCTGTAGAGGCCATTCCCAAAGCAGAGTTCGGCACTCCCACGGTAGCTATGAACGCCTACAACTGCGACTATAACTATTATATGTATCCAACCATCACCCGTGAGCATGCCACCTTTAAGGATACCGTGAGCAACGGTCCTGAGGGCAACCCCAAGTTCACAGGCTTCTGGAAGCCCCACACTGGCAACTGGGAACCCCATACCGAAGGCTGAGGAGGCGAAGAGAATGAATAAGAACCTGGATTTTGACACCAAGCTTGCCATTGTACAAGCTGGACAGGCAGTTGAGAACGTCCACAGCTGGCATGCCATCCTGCATGCCGGCGGCCATACCACAGAGGAAGTAGAGACCTTCTGGAGCAAGTATCGGGATGATCTGTACTGGGGCTACAACATGGCAGGCAAGTACGGCCGCGACGAGGTTGTCGAGGGCTGGTGTAACGGCCTGGAGGGCGGCGCCTATGGTATGTACGCCCGGATGAACGAGCTGTATCCCGAAACAATCGGTATGGATCCGCTGCCTTTGAGCGAATACTCTCTGCACGCTGTGGGCCTGCCCGTGGTAGAGATCGGTCGTGATCTGAAGACAGCTCGTGCTGTGTTCTACTCCACTGGCATGCTCTGCCGGAACATTGCCACCAACGGCAAGAAGATGGCTGTTTGGATGCTCGAACGCTATGGCGAGGATTACGTTTTGGAAGACGGCTACTGGAAGATCCTTCATGAATGCGTGCTCAACGACTCCGGCGGCGCCCAGGATGTGACGAACTTTGGCTGGGATGCCTATCAGAAAATGCTGAATCCCGGTATGGGCCGCGGCCCCGGTGGCGGTCAGGGCGGACCCGGCGGCAAGGGCGGACCAGGCGGCCCAGGCGGTCAGGGTGGACCCGGTGGTCCCGGCGGCCAGGGTGGACCCGGTGGTCCCGGTGGCCAGGGAGGTCCCGGCGCTGCTCCCAACGGCAAGCAGTTTGACAAGAAAGCCTATTCCAAGATGGGTGCCGGAAGCGGCGCCGGAATGGGCAGCATGCCCGGTGCCCACATTACCTACACACCTACCCAGACCCCCCAGGACTCTACGCCTCTTCCCGAGCCCTTCGAGACCCTGGACTTTGTAAAGACCCACTATGTTGTTGGTCTGGGAGAAAACAAGGGCGCAAAGCGCTGACGCTTCCTTTCTTTTTTGGCGGGCTGTCGTGTCAGCGGCGGCAGCCTGCCGAGATCTTTCCTACAACAGATTTGCTGCTGTATGTCAGACCGGTATGTGCACTGAACAACACAAGATTTCCGGATGTTTGCATATATGGAGACATTCTGCCTGTCAGACAGACAATCAAACGGAGTGTTATCATTTCATCGCTTGAAACCCGAAAAGAAGGAGGTTCCAAATGAAAAAGTATCTGGCTCTTTTACTTGCTCTGGCCATGCTGTTTTCCGTGATGGCAGGCTGCGCAAAAACCGAAACCACAACCGAGCCTGCAGAAACGCAGGCATCATCCGAAACCGAGCCTGCAGCTGCTGCGGAAAGCAGTCAGACTGAAGAAGCCACCGAACCTGCAGCAGCCGAGGAAGAAGCTGAGACTGTGCAGAGCGAAGAAGAAACGGCAGCAGAGACGGTTGTCGAAGAAGTAGAAGAGGTGATCGGCCCTGATTATTACTATGTAACAGACGGCGATCCCATCGAAATTTCGCTGACCTTCAGCTATATGTACTGGTTTTCGACCATGTTTGATTCCTGGGGAAGCTCTCCGTGGTGGCAGCCTGTTGAAGAAGCCACAAACGTAAAGTTTGTCTTCAATGAGCTTATGAACACAACCTACAGCGAAAAAGTCAGTTTGATGATTGCCGGCGGGGATACAACCGACACCATAACCGAACTTGCCTCTGTATATTCCGGCGGTCTCAAGGGTGCTATCGACGATGAGGTAATCTATGACGTGGCTCCCTATATTGAGGAATATGCTCCTCTGTATTATGAACGCCTGTATGCGGGCACAGAAGAAGCAGATAACATGCTTGACGGCATCACCAACGAAGACGGTACGATGGGCGCCATGTATGCCATGCTCGAGGAGCCGCTCGGCATTACCGGCGGCAGCTGGATTCGCACCGACTGGCTCGAAGGTGTCGGCATGGAGATCCCAACCACTATCGACGAGCTGTATGAGGTGCTCTGCGCCTTCCGCGACAAATACAACGCGGACGCGGCACTGTATCAGAATATCGGCGTTAACGATGTGGGCGTAAAGGTCCAGAACGTCTGGAACGCCTTTGGCGAGCTGGCCTACTTCGTGGAAGACGGCCAGGTGAAATACGGACTTGAGCAGCCTTATGCACAGGATTATTTCATCTATCTGCGCAAGCTGGCCGATGCCGGCGTGTTTACCACCAGCGAATATACCGACCTGACCACAAAGGAGCTTATGAGCCAGAACCGTACCGGTATGTTTGGTGACAATATCTCCACGATTGCAAACAATCTGGTTTTGATGGATGAGGGCGTTACCGTAAAAGCCATCGCTGCCTTCGGGGAGCCCACGGAATATGGCTCGTTCGATTCACTTATTCCCGGGCAGAGCGCTGCACTGAGCCTGTTTACAACCTGCGAATATCCGGAGCTGGTCCTCAAAATGTGCAACTGGCTGTATACCGAAGAGGGCAGCCTGCATGCCAATTATGGCCTGGAGGGGCTGAGCTTTGAATATGATGCAGACGGCAACCCAACCTTTACCGATCTTGTCATCAACAACCCGGATGGCATTCCTGTTGATGCGGCTCTTGGGTATTGGACCGATCGCACCTTCCTTCCTGCCCTGCTCGATGGCTTCCGCACATACTACAACTACGAAGACTATCAGCTTGAAGCCAGTGACATCTGGGCAACTGCCTATACAGGCAACTCCAAGACCATGCCCTCTGTTACCCTTACTACCGAAGAGAACGATTCTATCCGCAATGCCAGAAGTGATTTGAACACATATCTTAACGAGCAGGAAAACCTGCTGGTTTTCGGCAGCAAGGATCCCTCTGACGATGCTACCTGGCAGGCGTTTGTCGACGGAATGCAGTCTTATCTGCCTTTGCTGCTTGAGGTCAATCAGACGGCCTATGATCGCTATCTGAAGGCACACGAATAAGCCATATTGCACAAATTTCTCGAAAATAGAAGCGCCCCTGCCGCAGCGGCAGGGGCGTCTGGCTTATTGGTGAAAAATCACTCAGGCGGTCAACCGCGCAGAGCTGCAATGTATTCAGACATATCCGGCGCGTGAAACAGCGCACTGCCTGAAACCAGTATATCGGCTCCGGCGTTGCGGCAGAGGACTGCCGTATCGAGGTTTATTCCACCGTCGACTTCGAGCAGCGTGGCCGGGAAATGCAGTGAAATAATGTCATGAAGTGCACGAAGCTTGTCTATCTGGTCTGCCATAAAGCTCTGACCGCCGAAACCGGGCTCGACTGTCATGACCAGAATAAGGTCACACAGGGAAAGAAGCGGCTCGATTTCTGAAATGGGAGTGCCGGGCTTTAGCGAAAGACCTGCCTGGCCGCCAAGCTGACGGATCTGTGAAAGTGCTGCTGCCGTATTCTCAACGGTGTCGGATTCTATGTGTATGGTAAGGAAATGGGCGCCTGCCTGCATGAACTGGGAAATATAGCGGATGGGACGATCAATCATCAGGTGCACGTCAAGAGGCAGCTGTGCTACGCGGTGGATAGCGGCTGTAACCGGGATGCCGATTGTGATGTTTGGTACAAAAAGGCCGTCCATTACGTCTATATGCAGGTAGTCTGCTCCGGCATTTTTGCATCGTTCAATGTCGTGCTGCAGGTTGACATAGTCTGCAGACAGAATGGATGGTGCTATCCTGATATCCATAAAAGATTCCTGCCCCTTTGTGTACTGAACTGTCGGGAGTATGTTGGCATGCTACATACGCGACACCCCTATTGTATGGCAGGTCATGGAAAAAGTCAACGTTCTGTGAACTGACTTGACGAAATCTATGGTCCGCGATACAATGAAGCTACTAGACCAATTGGGGCAGGTCGCATCCGACCCTTACCCCGGACAAAGGAGGAAGGGCTGTATGAAGGCGGTGAAAAAGCCATCTGCAATTCCCCTGTATGGAACGGCTGCGGTCTGGCTTATATGGTGTCTTTGCCTTCCGCTGTATCGGCTGTGGCACTTTCTGCTTTTAGCGGCTTTTTGCAGCGGTGCCTTTCTGCTGCTGAAAAAATGCTTTCCGCCAAAGGTATACTATATCCGGCAGCCTGAGGCAGAACCAAACACCGGAAATGCTGCTCTTGACGAAACCATTCGCCTCGGAAGAAGCTATCTGGCCGAAATCCAACAGCTGAATAACGACATTCCGGATGCCGAAATTTCAGATCAGCTTGACCGGATGCAGAGTACCACAAAAAAGATATTTGACTATCTGTCGCTGCACGAAGAGCAGCTGACACAAACCAGACGCTTTATGAACTACTACCTGCCCACCACGCTGAAGCTCCTGCACACCTATACTGAGCTGAGCAGCCAGGGCACTGCAGGAAAAAACGTTACAGAAGCAAAAGACAAAATCAAAAATATGCTTGATATGGTCAATCAGGCCTTCAGCAGACAACTCGACAGTCTGTTTGCAAGTCAGGTGATGGATATCACTGCTGAGATCCGGACTCTGCATACCATGATGGTATCCGAGGGATTTGCGGATGATGAGACATCTGCCTTTTCCACGAAGGATACGCAATAATGCAGCCTTTAGCAGACAATGCCTGCCATACACCGACCTTGCTACTCTCAGCAAATCTGTACTGCAGTTCTCAAAAGAATCTGACCACGGCTGCAATTGTTGGATGCCGTACACCTTAGAACAGTTCCTACTGCCAACAGAAGCATTTGTCCAAAATTCAACTGCCCCGCATACAGCCACAATCGGAATCGTATCACAAACATCAAAAGGAGCCGCACCAAGATGGACAATTTTGAAATGACATTGACCCCGGAGCTTGGCACACAGCCAGCCGCACCAGATGCCATACTTTCCATACCTGAGGAAAAGAAAGCTGCACAGCCGGCAGGCCCGGATATGAGTATGCTTACCGAAGCTGAACAAAAAACAGTAATGGATTTTTCAGAAAAGATCGATATCAGCAATTCTACCGTGGTTCTGCAATACGGCGCGGGGGCACAGAAAAATATTGCGGATTTTTCTGAGTCGGCACTTAATTCCGTGCGCACCAAAGACCTGGGTGAGGTCGGAACCATGATCGGCAGTCTGGTTGTTGAGTTGAAAAGCTTTGATGCAGACGAAGAACGCAAGGGTCTGCGCGGTCTTTTTAGGCGCGCAGGTGACAATATGGAGGCCATGAAGGCCAAGTATGCCAAAGTTGAGGTCAATGTAGACAAAATTGCCGAGCAGCTCGAAAAGCATCAGATAGTTCTGCTGAAGGATGTAGCTCTGCTCGACCAGATGTACGATAAAAACCTGGATTATTACAAACAGTTGACCATGTATATCCTTGCCGGGCAGCAACGTCTGCAGAAGGAACGCAGCACGACTCTGCAGGAGCTGCGCAGCAAGGCTGCACAGACCGGCTCTGCTGCCGATGCACAGGCCGCAAATGATTTTGCCAATGCCTGCACTCGCTTTGAAAAAAAGCTGCATGACCTTGAACTTACACGGGTGATCTGTATCCAGATGGGCCCACAGATCCGAATGCTGCAAAACAACGACACAATCATGTCGGAGAAAATCCAGACCTCGCTGGTGAACACAATTCCTTTGTGGAAGAGCCAGATGGTTCTGGCTCTGGGCCTGAATCATTCACAGCAGGCATTGCAGGCCCAACGCGCCGTTACCGATATGACCAATGCACTGCTGACCAAAAACGCGGATATGCTCAAGATGGGTACAATCGAAACTGCCAAAGAATCCGAACGCGCGATTGTAGACATCGAAACTCTGCAGCATACCAACGAAAGCCTTATCTCTACCCTCGATGAGGTGCTGACCATTCAGACTGAGGGCGCACAAAAACGTCGCGAGGCGGAGGCAGAGCTGCGCAGGATCGAGGGCGAGCTAAAACAGAAGCTTCTTGAGGTCAGAGGTTAGGCCGTGACGGATGTTCAGCAAAAAGACCGGGACAGTGCTGTTTTTTCGACAGCTCAGGAGTTTACACAACCGGACAGGCAGAATCTTTTGCAAAGCAGCCGGTTTGCGGCAGCTGTTCTGGTGGCGGTGATTGTATTTGGCAGCCTGTTTGGCGTTCGTCGCAGCCTGAATCGTGCAGAAGAAAAAATAACCCGGCAGTTTTATACCATTTCCAGCGATGAACCGTATGGGATCGCCACCGATCTTGACAAAATCCTGGAGTTTTCCGGAAACCTCATAACCATTGCCAACAAATACGGCAGCGCATACTCCGATTGTGTTGAGAACGCCGCAGAGGCCAGACTTGCGCTGAGTGAGGCACAGGGCCCGGCTGAGAGCTATGCGGCCAATGAGAAGCTGACCCTGGCTGTGCAGGCTCTGAATGCAGCTATGGCAGATGGTAACCTGAGCGAAACGGACGAGCAATATCGTGTACAGCTATACGCGAGCATCCAGTCGCGCAATTCCATTATTGCGCATGAGGCAAGCGACTACAATACACAGGTTCGTGAATTCAATCAAACCGTGCTGGGCTCCTTTCTTGCAGATATATTGGGGCCTCTGCTTGGAGTGGAAAAATTAGAGGAGTATCACTGATATGAAGCAAAAACGACTGTTGGCTCGGCTTTTGCTGGTGGTGCTGCTGGCGTTGAGTTGCCTGCCGGATGCACTGGCTGCGAGAGATATTGTTCAGCCAACCGAACAGCTATATGCAGCAGATTATGCCAACATCCTGAGTCAGGAGACCGAACAGTGGATCGTTGATCAGTCAACGGAGCTGAAACAGCTCTGCGGCGGCGAGATTGCTGTGGTAACCATTGATTTTTTAAACGATCTCAATGCCGAAGAATACTGCTATGAGCTCATCAATCAATGGGGCGTGGGCGACAAGGATAAAAACAACGGAACAGTTCTGCTGCTGGTTCCCGGAGAGGGAAAGGGCTGGATTACCAGAGGCACCGGTCTGGAGGATTATCTGTCTGATGCCCAGCTTGAGACAATTCTGAACAAATACCTCTGGGATGATTTTGATGCAGGCCGATATGATATTGCCGTGAAAAACACCGTTGCATCGGTGCTTGAGTTCTACGAAAGCTATTATGGCATCAGCCTGGGCACACAGAATCAGCAGACCGATCAGCAGATTGTACAGCCTGAGCATGCGGCAGAGCCGGAGTCAAAGCACAATACCGGCGGATACGTTGCGCTGGTGATAGTTATTCTGGTTGTGTTTCTGGTTTGCGGTTCCTCGGGCAGATCATACGGGACGAGAAGAAGTACTGTTGTTTTTTTGCCGCGGTTCTTCGGTGGCCACCGCCGTCCTCCGCGCAATCCATCACCCAGAGGACCTCGCGGGCCGACAAGACCCGGCGGATTTGGCACGGGCAGCTTCCATAGCGGCAGCTTTGGCGGAGGTGCAGGCCGAGGTGGCGGAGCCGGACGCAGCAGCAGTTTTAGAGGAAGCAATTTCCGAGGCGGCGGCTTCGGCGGAGGAGGTCGGAGCGGTGGCAGCTTTGGCGGCGGATCGGGTCGGAGCGGTGGCAGCTTTGGCGGCGGATCGGGTCGGGGCGGTGGAGCCGGACGAAAATAAATCTGGCAGAACTTTGCCGGTTTGTGTAAGTCTGCCGCAGCAGTCATACCACAGAAAGCCCGGATTTGGTTCGGATGCGCGGCCTTGTGCAATGTCGAAAAGAATCCTCTTCGCTGCGTCCCTCTCAAAAAGAGGGACGCTTTTCTGTTTCGCTGCATAAATTGTTTACGCGATTTGGGATGCAAAGCCGATCAAAGTGTGATACAATTTCCGGGAGATTTTGCTTGAAGAGGAAATGTATATGACTACCTTTTTGGCAGGCAGCTATGATGTAGCAGTGGTTGGAGCAGGCCACGCAGGTATCGAGGCAGCTCTGGCCGCCTCGAGGATGGGCTGTAAAACGGTAATATTTACCATCAACCTTGATGCAGTGGGCAATATGCCCTGTAATCCGGCTATCGGAGGAACAGGAAAAGGACAGCTTGTACGTGAGTTGGACGCATTGGGGGGCCAGATGGCGCTGGCAGCGGATGCCTGCTGCATTCAATATCGAATGCTGGGCCTGGGCAAGGGACCTGCTGTCCATTCTCTGCGTGCACAGGCAGATCGCCGCCGTTATAGTGAATATATGAAAAACCTGCTCGAGAGGCAGGAAAATTGTGATCTCAAGCAGGCCATGGTAACAGGCCTTCTGACAGACAGGACCGGTGCCGCGACCGGCGTGCAGACCAGGCTTGGCGCACAATATCTGGCCCGGGCTGTGGTAATTGCTACCGGAACATATCTAAATGGCCTTGTGATTGTAGGAGAAGCGGCTTATTCCTCCGGCCCGGACGGAATGCATGCAGGAATCGGCTTGGCAGAGGATCTGGCATCAAAAGGCCTGGCTCTGCGCCGGTTTAAAACCGGAACACCTCCGCGCCTGAATCGGCGAAGCGTGGATGTGAGCCAGATGGAGCTGCAGCTCGGCGATGAGAAAACAGTTCCATTTTCGTTCAGAACCACAGATCCTCCGGAAAACCGGGCCGTATGTTATCTGACTTATACCAACGCCGAAACACACCGGGTAATTCGTGAGAACCTGTCGAGAAGTCCACTGTTCTCAGGCATTATTCGGGGTGTTGGTCCCCGGTATTGCCCTTCCATCGAAGACAAGGTTGTCCGTTTTGCCGACAAGCCGCGGCACCAGCTGTTTCTGGAGCCCTGCGGACTGGGTACCGATGAACTCTATCTGCAGGGTTTCTCCTCCAGTCTGCCGGAGGATGTGCAGCTGCAGATGTTGCACACGATCCGCGGTCTGCAGCATGCCGAAATGATGCGTCCGGCCTATGCTATTGAGTATGATTGCATGGATCCAACACAGCTGCGCCCCACACTGGAATGCAAGACGATTCCCGGGCTGTTTGGCGCGGGGCAGTTTAACGGCTCTTCCGGTTACGAGGAGGCAGCAGTTCAGGGGTTTGTGGCAGGAGTCAATGCTGCCCTGAGCGTACAGAAAAGAGATCCCTTTGTGCTAACCCGGCAGGACGGCTATATCGGTGTTTTGATTGATGATCTTGTAACCAAGGGTACAAATGAGCCCTACCGCATGATGACATCCCGCACGGAATACCGACTGATACACCGTCAGGACAATGCTGACGAACGTTTGAGCGGCATTGGATATCGTCTCGGACTGGTAAACCGGGACCAATACGAAGCAGTGAGCGAAAAATACCGTCGGGTTCGGGACGAAATCAGACGTCTGGAGTCAACAGGTGTGGCCGAAAGTCTGGAACTGAATGCACTCATGCAGCAAAAGGGCACATCGCCGGTTTCGGGTTCGGCCAGGTTGTTGGATCTGATTCGCAGACCTCAGCTGACCTACGAAGATCTGGCTGTATTCGATCCGTCACGGCCGAAGCTGGATCCGTCCATAACGCAGCAGGTTGAAATCCGTGTAAAATATCAGGGCTATATTGATCGGCAGGAAAACCAGATTCAGCAGGCACGCCAGGAAGAAAGTCGTCCGCTTCCGAAGGATATCGACTATCTGTCTATTGGCGGCCTGCGGTTAGAGGCAAGGCAAAAGCTGCAGCAGATTCAGCCGGAGAATATCGGGCAGGCCGGCCGAGTATCCGGTGTATCACCGGCAGATGTAGCTGTGCTGCTGATCTGGCTGGAACAAAACGGAGGATAAAGATGTATTTTGATACGCATGCCCATTATGATGACAGGGCCTTTGATAAGGACCGCGAGGCTGTTTTGCAGGATATCCACGGTGCCGGCGTAGCGTATATGGTAAATGTAGGATGTGATCTGAGCAGCTCGTTGCGCAGTGTTGCTCTGGCCAGACAATACGACTGGATCTATGCGGCTGTTGGTACCCATCCCAGCGACACAGGGAAGATGTCTGATGCGGATCTTTCCATGTACCGCAGTATTTGCAGGACTGAAAAAAAGGTGGTTGCCATCGGAGAGATCGGTCTGGATTATCACTGGGATACAACCGCCAGGGAGATCCAGAAGCAGCGCTTTCGACAGCAGCTGGATCTGGCCATTGAGGTAAACAAGCCCGTTGTTATTCACGAGCGTGATGCCCATGCGGAAGCCATGCAGATCATCCGTGAATACAGGGGACGGGTGACCGGAGTATTTCATTGCTATTCCGGCGCACTGGATATGGCAAAAGAGTTGATTGAAATGGGCTGGTATCTCAGCTTCACCGGCGTGATTACCTACAAAAACGCGCGAAAGGCGCTGGAGGTGCTGCAATGGCTGCCTTTGGACCGCATAATGATTGAAACCGACTGCCCTTATCTTTCTCCGGAGCCAAACCGCGGTCGGCGAAACGACAGCCGAAATCTGCTGTATACCAATGCAAGACTGGCAGAAATCAAAGGACTCTCACCCGAGACAACTGCACAGACAACACTGGAGAACGGAAAACGTTTTTTTGGAATTTCCTAGACAAAAGCGTCCTTTTTGGAATTCTTGCCAAAGGATTAGGCTGAAATTCTACGAATCAGCCAAAATCTTTGGTTGACGTTAAGGCTTGCTTATGTTATATTGAGCATACAAAATGTTAATCATACGTTGAACTGGGGGGAAATTTCGTGGATTCGAGTTTCGACAAGTATAATGACGAGTTTAAAGAGCAACAGAAGACTGGCTTTAAGTACACACTGGTGCTGATTGTTGCCTACATTTTTGCATTGGCCGGATTGGTAATTGATATTCTTGCCTTTGTCTATTGGAACGCCTATATTTCCTTAGGTGGTCTTGTGGCGGCACTGCTGTCTTTCCAGGCTCTCATGAAGGCAAAGGGCGGAGACTGGCGTCTGAAGACCAAGATTCCTCTGATCATCAACATCGTTGTTCTGGCTGTGGCTTTCGTGTTGCTGTATGTTGTCGGCAGCAAGATGAAGGGCAGATAAAACATCAAAGGCCGGTTGTCCGGTCCGTGACAGTCCGCGCTGCTTGGCGCGGGCTGTTTGATTTTTCGGCACTGCGAAGATTCAATAAAATCCGGACAGAAAAGACTGCCGCGGTGCAAAGCGCCAGAAAAAGGAGAAAATGCAATGTCCAACGAGCATGCCGGCCACCGCAAGCGGCTGCGCCAGCAATACATAAACCACGGCATCGAAACCTTCAACGACATAAACGCGCTCGAACTGCTTCTGTTTTATCTGGTCCCCCGACAGGATACCAATCTGTTGGCGCATCGGCTACTGGAAAAATTTGGATCGCTTTCGGGCGTTTTTTCTGCACCGGAATATCTGCTGTCTCAGGTCGAGGGAATGGGACAAATTACAGCCCAATTTTTTCCGCTTCTGCGGCAGCTGCAGGAGCGGGCTGAATTGCAGGGATGGCTCGACAGCCGCCGCAGTCAGAGGCTGCGCACTCCCGATAATTTCTATGTTTTTTTCCGCCCGTATTTCATTGAAAAACGCAAGGAAGCGGCATACCTGCTGTGCTTGTCGCCGCAGGGTGAGCCGCTGGGCTGTGAAAAGCTCAGCCAGGGAACAGGCAGCACCACGCTGTTTACCAACCGGGAGGCAGTGGAGGCCGTAATTCGAACACAGGCTCAGATCTGCGTGCTGGCACATAACCATCCGAAAACCAGCGCAAGACCTTCGTCCGAGGACATTCGTACAACCGAGCAGCTTCACCAGGCTATGTCCGGTATTGGCGTATTGCTGCTTGACCATTTGATATTGGGTAATGGAGAGTGGTATTCTCTGGCTCAGGAGGGATACCTGCAGCAATATTGGGAGTAGAACAATGGAATTTCGGCTTCATAGTGATTATCAGCCTTCCGGTGATCAGCCTCAGGCTATCGAGACATTGGTACGCGGTGTGAATTTGGGCATCGATGAGCAGACTCTGCTGGGTGTGACCGGCTCCGGCAAGACGTTTACCATGGCCAGTGTGATTGCCCAGGTCAACCGTCCTACGCTGGTTCTGGCGCATAACAAAACCCTTGCGGCTCAGCTTTGCGAAGAGTTTCGAACCTTTTTCCCTGAAAATGCCGTGGAATACTTTGTGTCCTATTATGATTATTATCAGCCGGAGGCATATATCGCCCATACCGACACCTATATCGAAAAAGATTCTTCCGTAAACGACGAAATTGAACGCCTGCGTCACTCGGCGACCTCTGCTTTGTTTGAACGACGGGATGTTATAGTGGTCTCATCGGTTAGCTGCATCTATGGACTGGGCGATCCCATCGACTATAAAAGCATGGTTATTTCGCTGCGATCTGGTATAACGATCAGCCGCGAAGCACTTATTCGCCGACTTGTGGATATCCGTTACGAGCGAAACGACATCAACTTTACACGCAACACCTTTCGCGTGAGGGGAGATACAGTTGAGATTTATCCCGCCTATTACAGCGGACGTGCCATACGCGTGGAGCTTTTTGGAGATGAGGTAGATCGCATCAGCGAATTCAACCCGGTAACAGGTACGCCGAACCGAATACTTGGACACGTGGCAATATATCCTGCCAGCCATTATGTAACGACACGAGAAAAGCTGCTCAAGGCCATTACAGTGATTGAGCAGGAGCTGCAGGTGCGTCTGCAGCAGTTTGAAGAATGCGGAAAGCTTCTTGAGGCCCAACGCCTGCGTCAACGAACCATGTATGATATAGAGATGATGCAGGAGCTTGGCTATTGTACCGGAATTGAAAACTATTCCAGAATTCTTGCAGGCCGGGAACCAGGCTCGCCGCCCACCACGCTGCTGGACTATTTCCCAAAGGATTTTCTGCTGTTTATCGATGAGAGCCACCAGACTTTGCCACAAGTCCGTGCCATGTATAACGGAGATCGGGCCAGGAAAGAAAGCTTAGTAGAATATGGGTTTCGTTTGCCCTGTGCTTTTGACAATCGACCATTGAAATTTGATGAATTCCAGCAGAGAATCAATCAGGTTATCTATGTTTCCGCAACCCCCGGAGACTACGAACGCAGCCGGTCCGGACAGATTGCCGAGCAGGTCATTCGTCCAACCGGTTTGCTGGATCCAAGGGTTACGGTCCGCCCGGCTGTTGGGCAGGTGGATGATTTGCTGGCAGAGATTCGTACTGTGACCGAACAGGGCCTGCGCACACTGGTAACCACACTGACCAAGAAAATGGCCGAGGATCTGACTGCTTATCTGCAAAAGGTCGGAGTGCTTGTTCGATATATGCACTCAGACATCACCGCCATGGAGCGTATGGAGATTATACGGGACCTGCGTCTGAAAAAATTTGATGTTCTTGTGGGCATAAATCTTCTGCGCGAAGGGTTGGATTTGCCTGAGGTTGCACTGGTTGCCATTCTGGATGCGGATAAAGAGGGCTTTTTGCGTTCAGAAACCAGTCTGATTCAGACAATTGGTCGCGCTGCACGAAATGCCGGAGGCCACGTTATACTGTATGCTGATAAAACAACGCCGGCTATGGCGGCTGCCATAGCTGAGACAAACCGGCGGCGCGCAATTCAGGATGCATACAACCGGTCTCATGGAATTGAACCCAGGACCATCATCAAAGACGTGCGTGATCTGATTGAAATCAGCAGCACCATAAAGACCACCGAAGCACTTCGCGCCGATGGTGTGAAGATGACCGAAAAGGAAAGACAGCTCGAAATAAATCGTCTGGAAAAGGAAATGAAAAAAGCAGCACGCATGATGGAATACGAATATGCCGCTGTGCTGCGGGATCAA
Source organism: Oscillospiraceae bacterium (assembly GCA_963639765.1). Lineage (GTDB taxonomy): Bacteria > Bacillota > Clostridia > Oscillospirales > Oscillospiraceae > CAVHXA01. The sequence continues at coordinate 47,140 of CAVHXA010000011.1, forward strand.
CTGATTGAGCTGAGAGGCGAGAAAACGAAGACCCCGGAGTCCTGAGAAAGCTGCACAAAAAGGCCGGGAAGCAATAAAGGACCGACGGCAGAAAATACAGCCATGGAGTTGAAATCAGAATCCGCCGACGGTTCAAAAAAGGAGTTAAACCATGCAAGACATGATCCGTGTGCGAGGTGCACGCGAAAACAACCTGAAAAACATCGATCTGGATATTCCGCGAGACAAGCTGGTGGTATTTACCGGCCTGTCGGGCAGCGGAAAGTCCAGTCTGGCCTTTGATACCATTTATGCCGAGGGGCAGCGTCGATATGTGGAGTCTCTCAGTTCGTATGCACGGCAGTTTTTGGGGCAGATGGACAAACCGGATGTTGATCGGATTGACGGATTGTCACCGGCTATTTCCATCGATCAGAAAACCACATCCAGGAATCCAAGGTCTACAGTTGGAACGGTGACGGAAATTTATGATTATCTCCGTCTTCTGTGGGCACGGGTTGGTGTACCGCATTGCCCAAAATGCGGCAGAGAAATACGTCGTCAGACCATAGACCAGATTGTGGACCGCGTGATGCAGATGCCGGAAGGAACGAGGTTTCAGGTTCTGGCACCTGTTATACGAGGCAAAAAGGGTGAGCATCAGAAAATATTTGACGATGCGAGAAAAAGCGGCTATGTGCGCGTACGGGTGGATGGCATTCTGTATGATCTGGCTGAGCCAATCAAACTGGAAAAAAACAAAAAGCACACCATCGAGGTGATTGTGGACCGATTGATTATGCGCGCGGATCTGCAGCGCAGGCTTACAGATTCCATTGAAACCGCAGCAAAGGCATCCGACGGACTGGTCGGCATCCATACTCTGGAGGACGATCGCGTGGAGCTTTACAGCCAAAATTATGCCTGTGAGGAATGTGGCGTATCTCTTCCGGAATTTTCACCGCGGATGTTTTCGTTTAATGCTCCTTACGGCTCCTGCCCAACCTGCTCGGGGCTTGGAACTCTCCTGAAGGTTGACCCGAACAGCGTTGTTCCGGACAAAAGCCTCTCTATCAACGAGGGGGCTGTTGTGGCCAACGGCTGGGGCAACATCAGCACAAACAGTATTGCTGCCATGTATTTTCGCGCTCTGTCAAAAAAATACGGGTTTTCTCTGGACATACCCTTTAAGGATCTCTCGCAGCAGGCACAGGATATATTGTTGTATGGAACAAAAGGAGAGAAGCTGCAGATAAACCGCTATTATAATCAGGCTTTTGAGGGCATTATCGGAAACATCGAACGTCGGTATCGCGAAACACAGTCAGAATCCATGAAACGCGAGCTGGAAACCTATATGTTAGCCAGCCCTTGCCCGGACTGCCATGCGGATCGCCTGAACCCGGTGGTGCTGGCTGTTACGGTGGGTGGGATGAACATTGCGGAGTTTTGCCGTTTGCCGATTAACCAGGGGATCGAGTTTCTGCAAAACCTTCAGCTTGTCGGCACCGAGGCTGTGATTGCCGAGCAGGTTCTCAAGGAAATCAAATCCCGAATGAGCTTCTTACAGTCAGTTGGCCTGCAGTATCTTACTTTGGCCAGAAGTGCGGCCAGCCTGTCGGGCGGTGAAAGCCAGCGAATCCGTCTGGCTACGCAGATTGGCTCCTCGCTGATGGGTGTTGTGTATATTCTGGATGAACCCTCTATTGGTCTGCACCAGCGGGATAATCGTCGTCTACTGGATACGCTGTGCAAAATGCGCGATCTGGGCAATACACTGATTGTTGTAGAGCACGATGAGGATACCATTCGGGAAGCGGATCATATTGTGGATATCGGTCCCGGAGCCGGCGTAAACGGGGGCTTTGTGGTAGCACAGGGGAGCCTTGCGGATATCATAGCCTGCGAGCAATCGGTTACCGGTCAGTATCTATCCGGGAAAAAACAGATTCCCGTTCCGATACAGCGCAGGCAGGGAAATGGAAAATATCTGAGAATATTCGGCGCACGGGCAAACAATCTGCAGGGCATCGATGCAGAAATTCCACTGGGTACATTTACCTGTGTGACAGGTGTTTCCGGAAGCGGAAAATCCAGTCTCGTCAATGAGATTATCTACAATCGCCTGGCGGCCGATTTGAACCACGCGCGGCTGCATGCCGGTGCCCATGATCGCATGGAGGGAATTACACATCTGGATAAGGTTGTTGGGATAGATCAAAGCCCTATCGGGCGCACACCGAGGTCAAATCCCGCAACCTATACAGGCCTGTTCGGCGATATCCGTGAGCTGTTTGCCTCCACTGCAGAAGCCAGGCAGAGAGGCTATACCGCAGGACGATTTTCGTTTAATATCAAAGGCGGGCGTTGCGAGGCCTGCGGCGGAGACGGTCTCGTAAAGATCGAGATGAATTTTCTGCCGGATGTATATGTCAACTGCGATGTGTGTCAGGGCAGACGCTATAACCGTGAGACTCTTGAGATTCGCTACAAAGGAAAGAGCATTGCGGATGTGCTGGATATGACCGCAGAAGAGGCACTGGCTTTTTTTGAAAATCTTCCGAAGATTCGCAGCAAAATCCAGACGCTGTGTCAGGTAGGTCTTGGCTATGTGCAGCTGGGCCAAAGCAGTACAACCCTTTCCGGCGGTGAGGCCCAGCGTGTCAAGCTGGCCACAGAGCTGTCGCGTCGGGCTACGGGACGCACATTGTATATTCTTGATGAACCAACCACAGGGCTGCATACGGCCGATGTACATCGACTTATCGAGGTGCTCAGCGCATTGGTCGACGCAGGCAATACCGTATTGGTTATCGAACACAACCTTGATGTGATCAAAACTGCCGACTACCTCATTGATCTTGGCCCCGAAGGGGGAGACGAAGGCGGAAGAATTGTTGCTTCCGGCACACCTGAACAGGTTGCTGCCTGTCCAAACAGTTACACAGGCCAGTTTTTAAGACATATGCTGTAAGAACGCGGAGCAATACATTGCGCGAAAGCGGCAGGATACAGATAATGCGCTGAAATCCAATGTCCTCTTTGGCAGAAGACCCTACAAACACGTGAACGACACCGTTTTTTTAAACAGCTATTCTGATAGCAGGAGGTAACACCATGCAGGAATTTGACCTGATTTCTCAATGCGGCGGTCCGCTTCATTGTCGATTATGGCTACCGAACGGGCATCCGAGGGCTGTGGTGCAGCTGGTGCATGGCATTGCTGAGCATACTGCCAGATATGACCATTTTGCACGGTATCTGACGGAGCATGACCTTGCTGTTGCAGCAGAGGACCATATGGGCCATGGCGGCTCTATCAGCAAGGCAACGCCACAGGGGTGCTTTGCCGGCGGCTGGCAGGGTGCGGTTGAAGACGTGCATATTCTCTTTGAACACATGCAGATGCAGATTGATGCACCCTTCTTCCTGCTTGGTCATTCCATGGGCTCGTTTCTTACACGAAGCTTTCTGATTCGTTATCCGGAGACCCGGCTGCGCGGCGCAATTCTCAGCGGCACAGCCTGGCAGCCCAACGCGGTACTTCTGACAGGCAGAGCCATTTGCAGACTCGAAATTTGCCGCCATGGCGAGCAGGGAGTCAGTCATCTGGCATATAATCTGGCTTTCGGAGCATATAACAGGCACTGCAAGCCCGCACGTACGTCCAGCGACTGGATCAGCCGCGATGAGCAGCAGGTGGATCTCTATAACGCCGATCCGCTGTGCGGCTTTGTCCCATCGGTTGGACTGCTGTCTGATATGATGCAGGGCATAGCCTATAATCAGAAGACGGAGCATTTGCAGCAGATGAACCCCGCACTGCCTGTGCTGTTTATGTCAGGAGATAAGGATCCTGTCGGATCCTATGGTAAAGGCGTAATTCAAAGCGCCAGGGCTTTTGAGCGGGCAGGAATGCAGGATATCGGTGTTCGACTGTGGCCGGGAGGCCGACATGAAATGCTCAACGAGATCAATCGTGATGCAGTGTATCGGACTGTTCTGGATTGGCTGAACGAAAAAATCCAAGGAAGCACCGTATAATGCGGCAAGTGTATTCGGCGGGAAATTTTGTCCAGGGACAAGGTTCTGGAAACGCAGGAATATACTGTATGCATTTCAAGCCTTCCAAACTGCAGGATTGGGGCAGAAGGCTACGGACAAATTGTGCGGTGTTTCCCTAAGGCAGCACTGCACAAACATATTTGGAAACCTGAAAAACTGCAAAGGCTTCTTTCGGTTTTCCGCTTTTTCCTAACGATAAATATCTTGGCTTTCCAGCAGATTTGCACAGGTTTGCCCCGAACATAAAGGCCGTCTGCGGCAAGGAGGAGCGCACAATGTATCAGCAGCATATATTCCTCGACCTTGAAATGAATCCAATTCCACGGCGATATGAAGCAGAGCGCAGGATTGCCAGAGCGGAGATAATCGAGATCGGCGCGGTAAAACTGGGACCGGACTATCAGCTTGTTGATCGCTACTCTGCTTTTGTTCGTCCGATATACGGCGGTATCGCTGCACACATCTCAAGCCTGACCGGCATTACGGATGATGAGGTGGCTGCAGCTCCGGAGCTCGCCGAGGCACTGGAAAAATTTGGACAATGGATCGGACCGGCGAAAAGCCGTATTTATTCCTGGAGTATGTCCGACTGGCGGCAGCTTGACAGTGAATGTCAGCTCAAGCAGCTGAATATGCCGGATGGGTTATGTCACCGCTGGATGGATTTTCAACGTGTGTATACCAGACTTCTGGGCCTCTCACGGCAAAATCCACTGAGTCTGAAAAATGCCATAGGTGCTGTTGAAACAACATTTGACGGCAGGGCTCACCGGGCTGTGCAGGATGCTGAGAATTCTGCTTCGCTGCTTATCCTTGTGGAAACCGGTGACTTTAAGGCGCGCACAGAAACCATCCGCGCAACACTGCACCCGACAACGGGCTATAGTATCGCCGATTCTGCGGGCGCCGGTGCTCTTGCACAGCTGCTTGCTCGCATGAAGGCTGAGGGGTAAGAAAACGCATGCGGGATTACCCTGACATTTCAGCGGGAGAAACCAAGGATTTTGTGGTTTCTCCCGCTGTTTTTAAAGAAGCAGTGGCTTTATGAAAATATATTAGGAGCGTATTTGCGGTTTTCGAAAATAAATGAGATTACAGGTTGTTGCGTGCGGCACGATATTTATCCTGAGCCTGGTAGGTGGTGTGGAGAATCTCTTCGGCTTTTTCACTGCCCCAGGCACCGAGATAGTCTGCATAAACCTGCTGTACGATGGGGTTCAGGTGGCTGCGGCGCAGCTGTTTGGCAGCGTCATTTCGATACAGGGCTGCAGCACGCAGGGCGGTAAGGTTGGTAAACGAGCGGACTTTGGCAGGCTGCCATGGCTGACCTCCACCATTGACACAACCGCCGGGGCAGCACATAACCTCAATAAAGTCGTATTGTTTTTCTCCACGTCTGACAAGATCCAAAAGGGCAGCTGCATTGGCTGTACCGGAGGTTACCGCCACACGTACGGTACGACCGGGAAGCTCGTAGACTGCTTCTCTTGTGTTTTCGAGCCCACGTACTTCTGTAAATTCCAGCGGGGAGTTTTCGTCGCCGCCCAACACAATAGACACAACGCTGCGCAGAGCAGCCTCCATTACACCGCCCGAGGCACCAAAGATAACCGATGCACCTGTGGAAATGCCGAACAGATCATCAAATTCTCCATCCTCGAGGTTGTCAAACTGCATTCCCAGACGTTTGATCATTGAGGCAAGCTCTCGTGTGGTCAGTGATACGTCGATATCCGGGTATGGTCCCTCCTGCATATTTGGACGAAGCACTTCGTATTTTTTAGCTGTGCAGGGCATTACACTGACAACAAAGATATCCTTTGGATCCAGACCGAGCTTTTCGGCATAATAGGTTTTCATCAGTGCACCAAACATGCCCTGCGGACTTTTGCAGGAAGAAAGATTCGGCAAAAAGTCAGAGCAGTATTGTTCACAAAAACGAATCCAGCCGGGAGAGCATGAGGTGATGAGCGGCAAGGGGCCGCCTTCACCCTTCAGCCGGCGCAGAAGCTCGGTTCCTTCTTCGATAATGGTAAAGTCGGCAGCAGTGTCTACATCAAACACGGCATTAAAACCAAGGTTTCGCAGCGCAGTGACCATTTTGCCCTCGACATCGGTTCCGATGGGATAGTCAAAGCATTCACCCAGGGTGGCACGTACAGACGGAGCTGTACCAACCACCACATGCTTGGAAGGATCGGACAAGGCCTGCCAGACCAGATCGGTCTGGTCTTTTTCATAGAGTGCACCGGTAGGGCAGGCTACAATACACTGGCCGCACGAAATGCAGCCGACTTCTGCAAGCTTGCGGTTGAACTCACAGCCGATGCTTGTGGAAAAGCCGCGATCGTTTGGACCGATAACGCTCACACCCTGCTTGGCACATGCGGCCACGCAGCGTCTGCAAAGCACACACTTGGAATTGTCACGAACCAGATGAGCTGCCGAATCTTCGATTTCAGGTTCAGGTCTTGTTTTCTGAAAGGGAACCTCGGAAATTCCCAGCTGACGTGAGAGAATCTGAAGCTCACAGGTGCCGTTGCGGTGGCAGGTCAGGCACTCCATCCGGTGATTGGAGAGAATCAGTTCGAGGGTCATTTTTCTGGCCTTGAGCACCTTGGCCGTGTTGGTCCAAACTGACATGTTCTCGCTGACAGGATATACACATGCGGCACACAGGCTTCGGGCACCTTCAACTTCAACCAGGCAAAGACGGCATGAGCCGATTTCATTTAAACCCTTCAGATAGCAAAGTGAGGGAACGTCTACCCCTGCGATGTGTGCGGCCTCCATGATAGTGGCCCCGGCTGGCACGGTGACCTCACGGCCGTTGACTTTCATATTGATGGTATCCATTGATGCAAACCTCCCTTAGCCCTTGTGAATCGCGCCAAACTTGCACTTGGTCACGCAGGTGCCGCATTTAATACATTTATTCGGGTCGATGGAGTGCGGTTTTTTTACCTGACCGGAAATGGCCACAGCGGGGCATACACGAGCACAGGCCGTACAGCCTTTGCACTTATCCGGGTCGATAATATAACGGAACAGATTGGGACATACGCCGGCAGGGCAGCGCTTGTCAACTACGTGGGCAATATACTCATCGCGGAAATTACGCAAGGTAGACAGTACAGGGTTTGGCGCGGTCTGTCCAAGGGCGCACAGGGCGCTGGATTTGATGTGGGCTGCCAGCTGTTCAAGCAGATCGATGTCCTCAAGCGTACCATTGCCCTCAGTGATTTTTTCCATGAGCTCATACATCCGGCGAACACCGATGCGGCAGGGAGCGCACTTGCCGCAGCTTTCACCCACGGTGAAGGACAGAAAATACTTGGCAATGTCGACCATGCAGTTGTCTTCGTCCATAACTACCATACCGCCGGAGCCCATCATGCCGCCGATTTTGGTCAGATTGTCATAATCTACAGGCACGTCAAGATCCTTTTCACTGATACAGGCACCGGATGGACCGCCCATCTGCACGGCCTTAAATTTTTTGCCGTTTGGAACTCCACCGCCGATTTCCTCCACAATTTCGCGGATAGTTGTGCCCATGGGCACCTCGACGAGACCGGTGTTGTTGATTTTGCCGCCAAGAGCAAAGACCTTTGTTCCCTTGCTTCCCTCAGTGCCGATGGCCGAAAAGGCCTGTGCACCATGATAGATGATCCAGGGAATATTGGCCCAGGTTTCGACATTGTTGAGAACCGTGGGCTTGCCGAACAGGCCCTTGACCGCCGGGAAAGGAGGACGGGGCCGCGGCTCACCGCGCTTGCCCTCGATAGAAACCATCAGAGCCGTTTCTTCACCGCAGACAAACGCACCGGATCCCAGGCGAACCTCGATATCAAAAGCAAAGCCTGTCCCAAGAATATTGTTGCCCAAAAAGCCATACTCCCGGCTTTGCGCGATGGCTGTTTTCAGACGCTGAACGGCAATGGGATATTCTGCGCGAACATAGATATAGCCATAAGTAGCGCCGATTGCGTAGGCAGCAATGGTCATGGCCTCAAGCACCGAATGTGGGTCGCCTTCGAGAATCGAACGGTCCATAAAAGCACCGGGGTCGCCCTCGTCGGCATTGCAGCAGACATATTTTACCGGAGCCGGAGCTGTGGCAAATGACCATTTCAGTCCCGTAGAGAAACCGGCACCGCCGCGGCCACGCAGACCTGAGGCCTTTACTTCGTCGATAACCTGTTGTGGAGTCATTTCGGTGAGGACTTTGGCCAGTGCGGCATAGCCGTCATAGCCGATGTATTCATCAATGTTTTCGGGATTGATTACACCACAGTTACGCAGCGCTATACGATGCTGTTTTTTATAGAATTCAATGTTTTCGAGATTACCGGGATTTTCCGAGTCTTCTTCCTGGTCACTCATAAGAAGACGTTCAACCATCCGCCCCTTAACCAGATGCTCTTCAACGATTTCGGGCACGTCTTCTACCGTTACATGACTGTAGTAGCAGCCCTCGGGATAAACTACCACAATGGGTCCCCTGGCACACAGACCATGGCAGCCGGTTTTTACTACGTGAATTTCTTTGTCGAGGCCGCGATTTTTCAGCTGAAAGTTAAAAGCCTCGATGATATCAAGACTGTGCGACGAGGTGCAGCCTGTTCCGGCACATACCAGAACATGGGCTCGATAACGCTGTGTCATGTGTCCGCCTCCTTATTCTGTGGCGCCGACGGTGTATTCTGTGACAACCTGCCCGCCGATCAGATGCTGCTCAACTACCTTGCGAGCCTTTTCTGCGGTCATTTTAACGTAGGTGACCTTTTCCTTGCCTGGTGTCATAACTTCAACGATGGGCTCAAGACGACACATGCCGATACAGCCCGTTTGAGTTACGTGTATATTTTTCAGGTTGCGCGTATTTACTTCTTCTACAAGAGCGTTAAGCACAGGACGAGCCCCTGCTGCGATGCCGCAGGTAGCCATACCGACTACCACACGGATGGTGTCAGAGTCGGAGCTGCGCATTCCGTTCTGGCTTTGCATTTTTTCGCGAATGGCTTTGAGGTCTTCCAAGGTTTTCATCTGGTTAACATCCCTTCTGTGGAATCAGGCAGCAGCACTGCCAGGTCTGTATGGTGCAGTCGGTCTGCCGACTGCCTGCAGAACCTCAGGTCTGCTGCAAACCGGCTTCGTGTTCGGTGAGATAATCATAAATCCAGCTGCACACCTGTGGCGTATCCAGAGGTACGTTTCCCAGAACCTGGCGCAGCTGACGGGTATCAAGTTCAAAATGCCCGAGCGGTGTCTGACGATAATAGTAGAAGTCCAGATCGGGTGAACCCTGAATCAGAGCACAGATACTGGACGCTAGGTCGCCAAGTGGCGGCATGTCGATGCTTTGCGGTATAAATACAGCTGTAAGAACGGTTCCTTTTCCGGGCTGCGATTGGATGCTGAGGCTTCCGCCAGTTTGCTCCGCAGTCATTTTCAGTAGGGGAATTCCCATACCTACCCGACGCGTGGTGCGTGTGGTAGTAAAAGGATCGGTGACCCTGGCCAGCAATTCGGAAGACATTCCGCAGCCGTTGTCTTCTATTTTCAGGCTGAGTGTATTGTCACACAAGACCAGACTGATGCAGGTCACTGAGGATCCGGCAGCTGTTGAGTTTTTTGCAATGTCAAGCAGAAACAGACTCAGGTCTTTCATTTTGCGTCAGACATATTTGTCAAGAATTTCGTCTACCATTGCAGGAGTCATGCGTCCATAGACATCGTCGTTTACCATCATGACCGGCGCAAGACCACAGGCACCTATACAGCGCAGAGATTCGACGGAGTATTTGCCATCTGGAGAAATTGAACCGTCTTTGCAGTTCAGCTTCAGCTCAATACGGTCGAGTATCTTCTGAGAACCCTTAACATAACAGGCTGTGCCCAGGCAGACCTTAACGGCATACTTACCTTTTGGATTAAAGGTGAAGAAAGAGTAGAATGTTGCGATACCGTAGACCTCTTCGAGAGGGATATTCAATCCCTCGGCTACCATTACCTGTACCTCTTCGGGAAGATAGCCGTAAATATTCTGGGCCTCCTGAAGCACGGGCATAGTGCCACCGGGAACGTCTTTATATTGCTCGATCACCGCCCGGAGCCTGGCTTCCTGTTCGGCAGTACCCTGAAAGGGGACAACGGTCTTTGTGTTCGGCATGGTTTGAGATTCCTCCTTAAGGCGCTTTCTAAAGCTGCGGTCAAATACTTGGCGTATTTTATTATAATGATTTGCCAACGAAAAGGAAAGAGGGGGAAAAAGTTTATTTTTTAACGATACAGTTTTCGCATAAAATTTAAAATTTGCAGGATAACTGCGTCGATAATGCAATAAATCCTGCAAATCAGCGGAAATGTTTGGGAACAATCAGAATATTTTGCAAGTTAGTTTTAACTAACTATTTAATTATGCAGGGAAACATGTCATTTATATATTAGACAAAATAAACAAATCATACGTATTATAACGTTTGTATAAAAAAGGAATAACCGCTCCGCCAGAGCAGAACGGTTATTTTTCAGATTTGTGGATGTTTTCTGATCGACTTCTTTGAGG
>CAVHXA010000012.1:0-57563 GCA_963639765.1 Oscillospiraceae bacterium
ACTTACTTGAATTCACATTTTATATCGTTTATAATAGTAAAGAGTATTGTAATAAGCTGTATAATGAAAAGCATTATATAGAGAGTTAAAAAATAGAGAGCAGAAATTTTATAATTCTGCAACACAATTGTTGCGTGTTCTTCCTGGAAAGAGGGTGAAGAGATGACATTAGAGGCAATTGAACTGATTTCAAAAGCAGAGTCTGAGCAGACAGCAAGATTACATTCTGCGCAGATCGAGGCAAGGAACCTTGTGGCAGAAGCGGAACAATCCGGAAAAGAAAAATTGCAAAACACACAGGAGCAGGCGGATATCCGCAAGGCAGAGCTGTTGGCTCAAGCTGAGGCTTTGGCAAAAAAACAATCCGAGCGGATTCTTTATGCAGCAGAAGAGGAGACAGGGCGCCTGCGAAAAACAGCAAAGACGCATCTGGAAGAAACCGCAGAATGGATTGTCGGAAAGGTTGTGGGCTGCTAATGGCTATTGTAAGGATGAAGCGGCTCCGAGTTATAGCTATGGCACGGGACCGCGGGGCTCTGCTGAAGGCGCTCCTGCGAGCGGGCTGCGTGGAAATCCGCGATCCGGGAGACAGGCTGGCTGATCCGGCCTGGTCGGAACTGCTGCACAGAGAAAGCTCGGATCTGCCGCAGACACGTTCCAGACTTGCAGACTTAAATCAGGCACTTTCCAATTTAAAGCATTATACAAAGGAAAAGGATGCATTATTTCCTGCCAGATATCCGGTGACACAGGAAGATTTCCTGAGTGAAAAAGAAACAGGCCGTGCACGGAGCAGCTGTTCAAAGATCAACGCTCTCACACAGGAATATGCAGAGCTGACCGCCGGTGAGACTCGCCTGAAAGCAGATCAGGCAATGCTTGCTCCCTGGAGCAGCCTGGATCTTCCGCTTGAGCAGACGGGAAGCGAGCACGTGCTCTTTCGCCTGTGCGTGTGTCCTGCCGGTGTAGAGCTGGGTGCCCTGCGGGCACAGCTGGATGCCGGCGGTCTGGCAGCAGAGCTGCTGGAGGTTAGCAGCGATCGGCGTCAGCATTATCTTCTGATTTTGTGCTACAGGTCGGATGAAAAAGAACTTTCTGAGATGCTTAAGCCGTACAACCTGAGCGCAGTCACTTTTCCGGGCCGCAGCGGGACCGCAGCAGAAAATATCAGTCGTTTGGATCGGGAGCTTGCCGAAGCTCATACTCGTCAGGAGGAGATCCAGGCAGAGCTAGTCGGAATGAATTCGGAAAAACCGGTTTTACAACTTTACGCGGATCAACTGAGCACAGAGGCAGACAAGGAACTCAGGTCCGAGCGGATATTAACAGATGGAACTATCTGCTTTTTTGAGGGCTGGGCACCTGCGGAGGCCATGGACCGGGTCGGAAGCATTTTAGATGATCTGGATTGCGCCTGGGATGCGCAGGATCCTACGGAGGAGGAGATTTCGGAGGTTCCGGTTAAGCTGAAGAACAACTGGTTTTCCGGACCGCTGAATATGGTCACGGAGATGTATGCATTGCCTGCATATAACGGCGTGGATCCAAACCCGCTGATGGCACCTTTCTTTATCCTGTTCTACGGAATCATGATGGCAGATATGGGCTATGGGATTCTGATGATTCTGATGGGCCTGTTTCTTACCAAAAAGGTGAAGGCTCACGGCACGATGGGAGAGATGGGCGGTTTGCTGACGCTGTGTGGAATCAGTACGTTTATCCTGGGCGCGATGACCGGCGGCTTCTTCGGAGACTTTATTCCACAGCTGCTTAAGATTATCAACCCGGCCAGTACCTTCGAGATGCCATATCTGTTTACTCCGCTGAATGATACCATGGCGATTTTGATTGGCTCGTTGGTATTGGGTTTCCTTCAGATCCTTACCGGCATGGCAATCAGCTTTGTTAAAAAAGCAAAGGAAGGACATCTCGCCGACGGAATCTGGGATGAAGGCTCCTGGTGGGTGATCTTTATCGGCCTGGCACTCTTTATTCTGAAAATCGGAAACGTGGCCGGTTATCCGGTAGTTCTGATTATTGGCATCCTCATGATGCTGGTTGGCTCCGGACGCAATGCAAAGGGCTTTGGGAAACTGGGTGCTGCCTTCAGCGCAGTTTATAACGGGGTTACCGGCTATTTCAGCGATATCATGTCCTATTCCCGTCTGATGGCACTCATGCTTTCGGGCAGTATTATTGCCAGTGTGTTCAATCAACTTGGAGCCGTGACAGGAAACGTTCCCGGATTCATAATTATTTCCATGGTTGGCAATGCATTGAATTTTGCGCTGAACCTGTTGGGCTGCTATGTGCACGACCTGCGGCTTCAGTGTCTGGAGTTCTTTAATCGATTCTATCAGGACGGCGGTAAACCGTTCACCCCTCTGGCAATCCAAACAAAATACGTTGACATTAAGGAGGAACAATAATCATGGTCGCTTTTTTGGAACAGTTCGGCGGTGTGGGCATTGCATTTCTGGGTGCCGCTTTGGCGGTGGGCCTTTGCTGCGTTGGTTCTGCAAGGGGAACAGGCATGACCGGCGAGGCTGCCACAGGCCTTTTGAGCGTTGCACCCGAGCAATTTTCCAAGTGTCTGATTCTGCAGGTCATTCCGGGCACTCAGGGTCTGTACGGTTTGGTCATCTGGTTCTTTGCACTAAACGTGATGGGTGCGTTCTCAGGCGGCATTGGTGATATCACCGTTACCCAGGGAATCAACATTGCTGTTTCCTGCCTGCCTATGGCTATCGGCGGCTATCGTTCAGCTATTTATCAGGGCCGCGTGGCGGCATCGTCTATCAATATTGTTGCAAAGCAGCCAGGCGATTGGTCCAAAGGTATCATTCTTTGCGTAATCGTAGAGTTCTACGCAATTTTGTCTCTGCTGGCCTCTATCCTGCTGCTGATGAACGCACTTTGATGCGGAGGAATGCAGGCACTACGAAGGAAAGACGGGAGCAGTAGGCATGAACGGAATTGAAAAGATCATCCAGCGCATCGATGCGGATACACAGGATCAGATTGACAGCCTGATGGCTGCATCACAGCAGGAAGCGCAAAAGCTGACAGCTGCCTATCAGGCTCAGGCTGATCAGCTTGCCGCGCAGCTGACTGCCCAGAACGAAAAGGCTGCGCAGGAGCGGACAGAGCGGCTGGTCAGCACGGCACAGCTGGAGGCCCGGAAGACGATTCTCGCTGCAAAGCAGGAAATGGTGGAACTGGCCTTTAGGACCGCACTTGAAAAGCTCCGGACATTACCGGATGCGAAATACATTCAGGTTGTGGCCGGGCTGCTGGCTTCCGCAGCACCGGATGGGCAGGGAGAGGCGGTTTTTGCCCCGGAGGATCGTGAGCGGATCGGCCGAACGGCAGTGGAGCAGGCAAACAGACTGCTGGGCGCGAAGGGCGCATTGACCCTGTCGGAAGAGACCCGGCCTACCGGAGGCGGTACAGTCCTGAAAAGCGGAAGGATAGAGGTCAACTGTACCTTTGAAACGCTGGTTCGACTGCAGAAGGCAGAATGCACCGCCGAGGTAGCCCATCGGCTGTTCCCGGATACCTGAGGGAAGGAGGAACAGGGCTTGGCAAAAAGATACAATGACACGGATTACCTGTCGATTTCAACACGGGTGCGGGCTCTGGAAACCAGGCTGATCGGTCGAGAACGGATGATGCAGATTCTGGAGGCCGAAGCTGACGATGAGGTGACCAGACTGCTTCAGGACAGCGGCTATCCCGGAGTGGACCCGTCGAATCCGGAACAGATGGACACAGCACTTGCAGCTGTGCGGCGCGAGACTCTGGAGGAATTGGCAGGCGGTATGCCGGATGAGCGCTATCTGGACATTTTCCGGCTGAAGTATGACTATCACAACAGCAAGGCCCTGCTGAAAGCGGCTGCCATGCATGTATCTCCGGACAGGATGCTGATGGATATGGGAACTGTTCCGGTCGATCAACTGCGCCGGACGGTGGAAGAAGACGATCTGGATGCGCTGCCGGCGTTCCTGGCTGTGGCAATCCGAGAGAGCAGGTCCATTCTGGATAAGACCCGGGATCCGCAGCTTGCGGACATGGCAATGGACAGCTGCTGCTATCAACAGCTGCTGGCACTGGCAGAAGAGACGGAAAGCACATTCCTGAAGGGTTATGTGCAGCTGCAGATTGACACGACGAATCTGCGAATTTTTGTGCGCACGCAGCGCATGGGCAAGGGCAGTGGGTTTTTGCGCAATGCGTTGTTTGCCGGCGGGACACTGACGCCGGACTGCCTGGCAGATGTGGCAGAAGGCAAAAAGGAGCTGGAGGCCGTCTATCTGGCAACGCCTTTGCAGAAAGCTGCTGCCGTCGGCCAGAAGGCCTGCAACGGCGGTGCACTGACGGAGTTTGAAAAGCTTTGCGACGATGCAGTGAGTCAGTATATGGAAAAAGCGCGTTTTGTTCCCTTTGGTGAAGAACCGCTTCTGGGCTATCTGACAGCACGTGAAACGGAATATTTAAATTTGCGGATCGTACTGATGGGGCGTGCGTCCGGACTTCCGAAAGATGTGATTTTATCCCGGCTTCGGGCAAGTTACGTATAAGGCGGTGTGACCTGTGGCAACAACATATCGGATTGCAGTTATCGGCGACTGGGAATCAGTAATGGGCTTTCGGGCGCTGGGGCTGGAGACCTACCCGGCTGGTTCGGCAGCTGAGGCTCGAACCCTGATCCATCGCCTGGCCGGAGAGGACTGCGCGGTGATTTACCTGACCGAGCAGCTGGCAGCCCAGTTGGGAGATGTGATCGCACATTACAAAGACGAGCTGCGTCCCGCGATTATTCTGATCCCGGGACGGGAGGGTTCACTGGGGATCGGAAAGCAGACCATCCAGACGGCCGTTAAGCGTGCGGTTGGTGCGGATATCCTGTAAGTGGATACAAGAGAGGCGCCAATCCCTCTCTTCAGGCTCTTCCGGCCGGGATGCAGAGCGGCGGAACCGGCTGGGGGAGGAGGCGCAGGAATGCTTGACTCTGATTCATCTATCCGGGTCGGAGACACAGCAGGCTTTGCGGCGACGAGAAAGAAGGTTATCGAATTGAGTGGTAAAGTTGTGAAGGTATCCGGTCCGCTGGTAGTTGCCAACGGTCTGGCCGATGCCAATATATCCGACGTGGTTCGCGTGGGTCCGCAGCATCTGATCGGCGAGATTTTGACCATGAAGGGCGATTCTGCTTCGATTCAGGTATATGAGGAGACCTCCGGCCTGGGGCCCGGGGCTGAGGTGGTAACCACCGGTTCACCCATGAGCGTGGAGCTGGGTCCGGGCATGATCGAAGGCATTTACGATGGGATACAGCGTCCTCTTGGAAAAATCGTGGAAAAGGCAGGACCGTGCATCGTGCGCGGCGTGGAAATACCGCCTTTGGATTATGACAGGAAGTGGGATTTTACACCTGCTGCAAAGACAGGCGACCGGGTGACCGGCGGCGATGTGATCGGGACAGTTCCGGAGACAGAGGCTGTACTGCATAAAATCATGGTCCCGCCCGGGCTGTCCGGAACGCTGCAGTCGGTGGCAGCTGCGGGCAGCTATACGGTCAAGGAGACCGTAGCTGTTCTAAAGACGGCAGAGGGAAAGGAGATTCCTCTGAGCATGTCGCAGAAGTGGCCGGTTCGCGTTGGCCGACCATATCGGCGTAAGTATGCGCCGGACCGTCCGTTGTGCTCCGGCCAGCGGGTTATCGATACCCTGTTCCCTATTGCCAAGGGTGGTACGGCGGCTGTCCCGGGGCCCTTCGGCTCCGGAAAGACCGTGGTGCAGCATCAGCTGGCCAAATGGTCGGATGTAGATATTGTGGTCTATATCGGTTGCGGCGAACGCGGTAATGAGATGACCGATGTTCTGCGGGAATTTCCTGAGCTGAAGGATCCCCGCACCGGTGAATCTCTGATGAAACGGACGGTGTTGATCGCCAACACATCGGATATGCCGGTGGCGGCCCGCGAGGCGTCGGTCTATACCGGCATCACCATTGCAGAGTATTTCCGCGACATGGGTTACGATGTGGCCGTTATCGCCGACTCCACATCCCGTTGGGCGGAGGCACTGCGTGAGATGTCCGGCCGTATGGAGGAAATGCCAGGTGAAGAGGGGTATCCTGCCTATTTGGCATCCAGGCTGGCGCAGTTCTATGAACGGGCCGGATTGGTGGAGTGTATTGGATCAGACGAGCGCCGGGGCAGCCTGACCGCAGTAGGTGCTGTGTCGCCTCCCGGCGGCGATCTTTCCGAGCCTGTTTCGCAAGCCACTATGCGAATTGTAAAGGTCTTCTGGGCGCTGGATTCATCTCTGGCTTACAAGCGGCATTTCCCGGCGATCAACTGGCTGAATTCCTATTCCCTGTATCTGGAAAGCCTGAAGCCATGGTTTGACATGCATCTGGGTACGCAATTCTATCAGAATCGCGCTCAGGCAATGACAATCCTCCAGAACGAGTCATCCCTGAATGAGATCGTTCAGCTTGTGGGCAAAGACTCTCTGAGCCCGGCAGATCAGTTGACACTGGAGACAGCCCGTATGATTCGGGAGGACTTTTTGCAGCAGAACGCATTTACGGACGTGGACAGCTTTTCCTCCTTTGACCGACAGGAAAGGCTGCTGGCTATGATCCTGGAATATGATACACTTTGCCGCAAGGCTATTGCAGAGGGAGCACAGGCTGCAAAGCTGTTCGGAATTCCCGCGCGTGAGAAAATCGGCCGCGCAAAGAGCGCAGAAGAGGCGCTTTACACGCAGACCTATGCGGAGATTCTGGATGAGATGCATCAGGAGATCAAAGCAGTGGCTGCGCAGGGGGGTGAAGACTGATGATTCGCGAATATAAAACAGTAGAAGAGATCGTCAGCCCGCTGATGATGGTACGTCAGGTAGAAGGTGCGACGTACGACGAGCTGGTAGAGGTGGAACTGCATGATGGCAGCATCCGACGGGGGAAGGTTCTGGAGGTCAACGGTGATACCGCTGTAGTGCAGCTGTTTGATTCCGCTGCCGGGATTAACCTGGCCCGGTCCAAGGTGCGCTTCCTGGGTCATCCGCTTCAGCTGGGTGTTTCGACCGATATGCTTGGCCGTGTGTTTAACGGCGTTGGTGAGCCCATAGACGGTGGACCGGAAATTTTGGCAGCGGAATACCGGGATATCAACGGCCTGCCCATGAATCCGGCTGCCCGGGACTATCCCAATGAATTCATTCAAACAGGCATTAGCACCATCGACGGATTGAACACCCTGGTCCGCGGGCAGAAGCTGCCGATCTTCTCCGGATCCGGTCTGCCCCACGCCAATCTGGCAGCGCAGATTGCCCGACAGGCCAAGGTACTGGGCGACGATAACTCCAATTTTGCCGTGGTGTTTGCCGCCATTGGCATCACATTTGAAGAGTCGGAATTTTTTGTCAACGAATTCCGACGTACCGGCGCCATCGACCGGACAGTGCTCTTTTGCAACCTGGCCAACGATCCGGCGGTGGAGCGCATCTCTACCCCGCGTATGGCTCTGACTGCCGCCGAATACCTGGCCTTTGAAAAAGGTATGCAGGTTCTTGTCATTATGACGGATATCACAAACTATGCAGAGGCTTTGCGTGAGGTGTCTGCGGCCAGAAAAGAAGTGCCGGGCCGCCGCGGCTTCCCGGGCTATCTTTATACCGATTTGGCTACCATATACGAGCGAGCCGGCCGCCGTCTGGGCAATCCCGGGTCGATTACAATGATTCCGATTTTGACTATGCCGGAAGATGACAAAACGCATCCCATCCCGGATCTGACTGGTTATATTACAGAGGGACAGATCATCCTGAGCCGGGAGCTATACCGAAAAGGGATTCAGCCGCCGGTAGATGTACTTCCGTCTCTGAGCCGTCTAAAGGATAAGGGAATCGGCGATGGAAAGACTCGGGAAGACCATGCCGATACCATGAACCAACTGTTTGCCGCGTATTCCACCGGTAAGGATAATGAAGAGCTGATGTCCATTCTGGGTGAGGGAGCCCTGACGGAGACGGACCTTTTGTATGCCAGGTTTGCGGATGCGTTTGAAAAACGGTATGTAAATCAAGGCTACGAGGAGAATCGCTCTATCGAGGAAACCTTAAATCTGGGATGGGAGCTTTTAAGCATTCTGCCAAAGTCGGAACTAAAGCGGATCAAACCGCAGTATATCGAAAAATATTGGCCCAAAAAAGAACAGGCTTAAAGAGGGGGCGAGTCCATGGCCACAATCACGGTAAACCCCACCCGTATGGAATTGACCAGACTGAAGGGAAAGCTGAAAACCGCCCAGCGCGGGCATAATCTGCTCAAGGACAAGCGCGACGAGTTGATGAAACAGTTTCTGAATGTGGTCCGTGAGGAGAAAAATCTGCGGGCCGAGGTGGAGGAAGAGCTGATGAAGGTCCACAATTCCTTCACAGTGGCTTCAGCACTGATGTCATCCGAAGCACTGGAGCAGGCACTGATTTACCCAAAGCAAAGCGTGGAGCTGACGATGACGTTTCAAAATGTTATGTCTGTGCATGTTCCGATCTATGCCTTTCAGACCAGAACCAAATCAGAAAGTGACATTTATCCCTATGGATTTGCTGCAACCTCCGGAGAACTGGACACTGCAGTGGACGCGCTTGGTCATATCTTTGAAAAAATGCTGAAGCTGGCACAGGTCGAGAAGACTGCGCAGCTGATGGCAGAGGAGATTGAGAAGACACGACGCCGTGTGAATGCTCTGGAGTATGTAGTGATCCCGAATACGCAGGAGTCAATTCGCTATATCACCATGAAGCTGGACGAAAATGATCGTTCCACAACCACACGTCTGATGAAGGTAAAGGATATGCTCTTGCAGGAAGCTCTGGAAGAGCAGCGCCTGCGGGATGCCGAGATCCAGGAACGCTATGCCGGGCAGACGGCACAATAATAATTTTCAGGCGGTACGGTGGGTTTTCTGCTGTACCGCCTGAAAACACCCGTGACCGCTCCGGAGAATGCCAACTCCGGAGCGGCCGCAGAGAATTTGAGTGAAATTGAAGAACGAAAGCGGGCCTGAGATTTAATCGAGAGCCTGTACAGCGTTTGTACCTGCCAGAAAACCACTGGAAAGGGCAAAGGACATATCGTTGATAATCTGCTTTTTGATGCCGGCCATATTGATAAACCTGCCGGAGGCCAGATCGCCGACCACATACAGCCCATCTACCAGACCGCCGTCTGCCGCCAGAGCCTGCATATGCGCGTCGATTTCCACACCGCCAAAGGCCCCGTCTGTTCCCAGGGATGCCTTCACTGCATAATACGGTCCGTGGATAGACTGCAGATAAGCCTGCGGTTTATAGCAATCCCAGTCGTTTCCTTCTTCGCAGAATGCGTTATAGCGGTTGATGGTTTCCTTGAGCGCATCGGCGGGAACCTCAATCAGAGAGGCAAGCTCTTCGATGGTGTCCGCCTTGAATGCAGAACCGTCTTTTGCCTCTAAGACGGGATTGATATCGGCATAGGCCTCTTCTTCGGTAGCAGGGAAGGAGCCAACCATCATCGAGGGCATCGGAACCTGCGGCTTTGGCTGGTTATCTCCGTCGGCAATGGAACGACGGATCGCGTTGTCATCAAAAATTACATAGACTTTTCCCTCGGGCTGCTCTACCTGAACAGAACCGGAATCAAAAACGCCCATGCGAAGCTGCGATACCTCACATACATAGCGTTTTGCGTTTTTGTTAACATAGATGCTGTAGGGAGAGTTGGCCATATTGCCCAGTACACGGCTGCGGCTCATGGTCATGGGACCCATCATGCGAATGGTCAGATTTGTGGTGTCCATCAGAGCACCGGCTTTTTGTGCGATCTTCAATCCGTCGCCCGTATAGCTTCGGCTCTGGTGCGGACTTTCTCCCATAAAGGGTTGGGCTGCATACAGCTGCGGGTAGTGAAGCCGGACAAACTCTTCGTTTCGGATCCATGCGCCACAGGCAAGTATGCAGGCACGGCAATGAATATAGAGTGTGTGTTCACCCTGTTTTACCACTGCAGCAGCGATTTTTCCGTCTTCGATGATTACATCTTCGGTGATCGCTTCGGTCAAAATTTCACCGCCAAGTTCCCGCAGCTTTTCGGAGCAGACCTCAACGAAAATGCGGCCGGAACCCTTTTTCCCGGGCCCGTGTCCCTCGGACTGCGGACCGAGCGGACCGTCTTTCGGGTCGTCAAACACATAGCGGCCTACCTGAAAATAGTCAAGATAGCTTTGCGGTGCTATTTGACAAAACCAGTCAAAAAACTGGCCTGTTCCGCGGATGATGTTTGTGGCAAGCTCCCGATCTATGCGCCAGAAGGTCTCGTCCATGCGATTGCGCAGATAGTCGATAGAGGTGTCTGGCAGATCGCGGTCCTTCTGCCACTGACTTCCGAATGTCCGCATGGTAGAGGCGTTGTTCATACCACCGCCAAGATGCTTGGTTTTCTCCAGAACAATTACGCTTTTGCCGAGATCGGCTGCCCTGCATCCAGCCACCAGGCCGCTTCCGCCGCCGCCCAGGATCAGTATGTCGCAGGACTTTTCAATAATACTCATATGGCTTCCTCCGTATTATATCGCATTGGGGTTTGCTATTTGTATACAAATTAGCACAGAATATAGCCGAGGTCAACCCCTGCCTTGAAAAACGTATTGCCGCATGGATCCGGGCAGGTGGCTTTGCCTGCAATAAAAAACAAAGAGCTTCTTTTTTGGCAGGACGATTCAAAATGAACCGTTGCCGAAAAAGAAGCTGTTTTGTTTGTCAGCGATTCAGGCGCTGAACATGGTAGGATCGGTGTCTTTTTTCGTGATGGATTGACCAAACGGAAGCTCTAGCAACTCCGGGTCAGCCAGATATATCTTCAATCTGGCAAAGGCCTGGGCAAAATAGTGCCCGGATGCAATTCGCTCATCCATTACCACACCAAGCGGCATACATTTGTCGTGGACAATTCCGTCTTTGGTTATACGGGGAACGTAGCGGGGATTTCCCATGGTGATGCCTACACTGGTTGTGCCGAAATCATAAACGTGGTGGTAGATGTGGTTGGTGCGAATGCTGGCCAGATTTGAAATAAGCAGACTGGCATGAAACGGACTTGCATTACACAGCACCCCGGGCAGCAGACCGTGCCGGTCTGTAAATCGGATGACGGAGCCGGCGATGTTTACCAAAACTCCAAAATGCAGAATAATCTTCATAGCCTTGTCCAGAGCATTGGAGTCCCGCTCACGATTTTTCGAAATATACTCGGTGATTGTATTCTGGACAGAAAAAATATTGTCATCCGGGGTAATGGGAATTTTTGACATGGTATCTTCTCCGTTTGGGCGCAGAACTACCATGGCTACCTGAAAATCCTTATGTTGATAAATTTTTTTATTGCCGGAGATAAAACGGTTCAGTTTTGGGAACTCATTTGCAATTCGTGCATAGGCTGACAAGATCAGGGCCAGATGGCTGATCGGACGTCCCTCTTTTCGTTTGCGATTCATATAGTCACGCAGTGGCTGCAACGGAATATCAACGGTGACCATATTCATGGCATCATATCGTTTGGTCAGAAATTGCGGGATCAGGTCATACATCGGGTCCTCGTCATGAACACGAATGCCGTCAGCACGCATATCGAAATCCTCCCTGATTGTAAATACGTGAAAATCACAAAGAGATCGATTCACGCATAATAACAATGCTATTTTACATCCGCGGAACAGGAGAGCAAAGAAAACTAATAAAAATTAAGAAACTTATAAATATTGCACGAATCTGCAGAATAGCTGCGAGGCCTTCACCGGAAATGGGTTTTCAGCGTTTTCCAAAAGCATTTTCGGATGAGAAGACCCGCCGGAATTCGCAGACGTATTTGCGCAGTGCTGCCATATCATCTTGCCGCCTGTCTGCGGAGAACCTTCAAAAACAGCAGGCGGTGTATCAGGGATATGTTTTATACATGGATCGTTTGTATGCAGAAGGGGAGTCATCTGGATCCCTGCTTTGCGACAACCGCGCCGCCCGTCTTATAGATGCTGTTCGGTACAATTACGCCTCGAACGCACGAAACCGGATAGATATTTGTGTGTCGGCCGATCACGGTTCCGGGGTTGAGAACGCTGTTGCATCCAACCTCCACATAATCTCCGAGAATGGCACCGAATTTTTTCCGACCGGTTTCGATGATTTCACAGCCGTTTTTCACGGCGACCGGCGTTTTATCGCTTTTTACGTTGGACGTAATAGAGCCGGCTCCCATGTGAGAATGATAACCCAGAATGGAATCGCCAACGTAGTTGTAGTGCGGAGTCTGAACGTTGTCAAACAGAATGACGTTTTTCAGCTCTACGGAATTGCCAACTACACAGTTGCGTCCAACCAGCGCAGCACTGCGGATAAAAGCACAGTGGCGGACCTCTGTTTCATGGTCGATGATACACGGCGCACCCAGATAGGCACTGGAAAATACGACAGCATCCTTCGCGACCCAGACATTTTCGGCAATCTGTTCGAACTCATCTTTTGGCAGTGTTGGTCCGAGCGTGAAAATAAAGTCTTTTATCTCATCGAGCACCTGCCAGGGATATTTTTTTCCGGAAAACAGGGCAGCGGCGCGGGTATGATTCAAATCCAGCAGTTCTTCAATTGCAATCATGCTTTCACCTCAATAAGCAGACCCTTGCTCTTCATTACAGAGATTACGTAGTCCACATTCTGCTCGCACTCTTCATGGGTTCCGGCTTCAACCATCACGCGCAGCACGGGCTCCGTTCCGCTTTTTCGCAAAAGGATCCGACCGTTGTCACCCAGACGGGCAGTAACCTCCTGTACGGCAGCCTGCACATCCGGATCGTTCATTGTGCCGTCTTTATCGGTGACCTTTACGTTTTTCAGAACCTGCGGATACGATACCATTGGTGCAGCCAGTCTGGAAAGAGACTGTTTCTGGTCAAGCATGGCCTGCATGACTTTGATTGCAGTGAGCAGACCGTCGCCGGTATTGGCATATTTTCCAAAGATGATATGACCGGATTGTTCACCGCCTATCAGATGCCCGTTGGCACGCATGTTTTCATAGACGTATTTGTCACCCACAGCTGTTTTCTCATAACCGATGCCCTTTTCGTCTAAAGCTTTATACAGACCAAAGTTGGACATGACGGTTGTAACGACCCTGGTTCCGCCAAGCTTTCCCCGTTTTTGCATATAACAGGCATAAAGATATAAAATGTGATCTCCGTCCACCACGTTACCATTTTCGTCAACAGCCAGGCATCGGTCTGCGTCTCCGTCGAAGGCAAATCCTACATCCAGATGATGGTCCTTCACCAGCGTCTGCAGGGCCTGAATGTGCGTCGAGCCTACGCCGAGATTGATGTTTACGCCGTCCGGTTCGTTTCCGATCACATAGGTTGTGGCTCCCAGAGCATCAAACACGCTTTTTGCGATCATCCAGGTACTTCCGTTGGCACAGTCCAGACCGATACGTTTGCCCTTATAGCTGTGGGTTGCCAGACTGATCAGATAGCCAATGTAGCGGTTGCGGCCCGCTGCATGATCAATGGCCCGGCCGATATCCGCACCGGTAGCCAGCGGAATCGATTCCGTCCGACCGTCCAGATAGGATTCAACCGCCGCAATCACGTCATCCTCCATCTTTTCGCCATTGCGGTTGATCAGCTTGATCCCGTTATCCGTATAGGGGTTATGGCTGGCTGAAATCATGATGCCGCAGTCAAACTCTTCGGTACGGGCAATATAGGAAACACTTGGGGTGGTGGTTACATGCATGAGATAAGCATCCGCGCCGGAGGCAGTGAGACCGGCTGTCAGGGCACATTCATACATATAGCATGAGCGGCGGGTGTCCTTGCCCAAAACGATTTTTGCCTTGTGATCGCGGCCGTAATACCAGCCCAGGAAGCGACCGATTTTGAATGCGTCTTCTACCGGCAGGGTAACATTGGCTTCGCCGCGATAGCCGTCTGTGCCAAAATATTCAGACATAGAATCTCCTCACTTTTTAAATGGTTGTCAATCACTGATGAATGCCCCCTGAGTGATCAGGGGGCGAAATCGAACGATTATAACAAAGCGGCCGCTTCGTGGTCCAGATAGACCGTGGCATCCGGATGCAGCTGCAGCACGGACGCAGGAACATTGGTTGTAACCTCGCCGCACAGCATGGATTTAACGATGGGGGCTTTTGCGGGGCCGGTTGCCATCAGGATGATACTGCGCGCATGCATCACGGTTTTGATACCCATCGTAACGGCATGCGTCGGTACCTCATCGATACTGGAGAAAAAGCGCTGATTGGCCTGTCGGGTAGACTCGGTAAGTTCAACCATGTGTGTGATTGAGCCAAAGGGGGTTCCCGGCTCGTTAAAGCCAATGTGACCGTTGTTTCCGATGCCAAGCAGCTGCAGATCGATTCCGCCGGCCTGTTCAATGGCCTTGTCATAGGCGGCAGATGTTTCGTCTGAGGTGTCAAGACCGGAGGGCACGTGGGTACGCGCGATCGGAAGATCGATGTGGTCAAAGAGGTTGTGATTCATGAAATAACGATAAGACTGGTCGTGCGTTCCGTCCAGGCCAACGTATTCATCCAGGTTAAACGAAGACGCCAGGGCAAAAGAGAGCTTTTGCGCCTTGCACAGTCGGGCGAGTTCGGCATACAGTCCAAGGGGTGTGGAACCGGTTGCAAAGCCTAGAACAGCGTCCGGCTTCTGTGCAAGCAGCGCTGCATAGCGTTCTGCAGCCAGTTCGGCAATTCGTTGTGCGGTGTCAATGATGATCTTCATTTGCAAGTCCTCCTAAAGGATTTCTGTCTGTTGTCTGTGGCAATACCGCACAATTTGTCTGAGGCCCGAATATATTTGCCGCTTTATGATGCGGTGTTGCCCTGTATAAACGGACAGGCTTTTATCAAAAGCCTGTTCCGTGTGAAATCTTTCTTATAGAGCGCAGGATGTGCGGTACAGTGGATAACCCGAAGTTCCGGATTTGGATTATACCATTGCAATTTCGGCTTGTCAATTCTTCAGGCGTTTTTCAAAAACGCTTCCAGACGATCCATTCCGACCCGGATCGTATCAATGCCGGCTGCATAGCTCCAGCGGACATAGTCGGGGGCGTCAAAGGCAGAACCGGGCACCACAGCAACAAGCCCCTTTTCAAGAAGGAGTTTTGCGAATACGTTCCCGTCGGTAATCTCAACGCCGTAAAGATGTTTGCCGATCAGTCGGCTCAGGTTCATCATAATATAAAACGCACCCTGCGGCTTCAGACAGCTTACACCCGGTATGGCATTTACACGTTCAACAATATAGTTTCTGCGCTGCTCAAAGGCTTTGCGCATTTCTTCCCGGCTGTCCTGCGGACCGGTGAGAGCTGCAACGGCTGCCCACTGGGAGATAGTGGACGGAGCAGCGGTGGAATGGCTTACATAGCGGCTCATTATACCGGAAATTTCGGTGCCTGCCAGACTGTAACCAACACGCCAGCCGGTCATTGCGTAGGATTTGGAGACCCCGTTTACGAGGATTGTGCGGTTTTTGGCATCCTCATTCAGCGAGGCAAAGCTGACAAAACTGCGATTATCGTAAAGAAGGTTGTAGTAGATTTCATCCGCAATCACATAGAGATCGTATTTCTGACATACCCGGGCAATCTCGGCAAGCTCTGCTGCAGAATACACCATGCCCGTCGGATTGCAGGGACTGTTGAGAATCAGACATTTTGTCCTGTCGGTAATGGCGGCTTCAAGAGCTGCGGCCGTGAGCTTGAAATCACTTTGCTCGGTGGTGTATACCAGAACCGGTCTGCCGAAGGCAAGACGGACCATTTCAACATAGCTGACCCACTCGGGCGCAGGAATGATAACCTCATCTTCTGGATTGAGGATCGCATGGAGTGCAAGATAGACTACATGCTTTGCTCCACTGGCAACCACAACATTTTCCGGAAGATAGTCCAGGCCGCAGTCTTCTTTCATGCGCAGGCAGACCGCCTGCCGAAGCTCCGGAATCCCGGCTGCCGGCGTATAGAGCGTTTTGTTCTCACGAATGGCCTGAAAGGCTGCTTCTTTGATATAGTCCGGCGTAGGAAAATCCGGCTCACCGACACTGAAGCTGATAACATCCTTTCCCTGCGCCCTGAGCGATTTTGCCAGAGCGTTGATTTCGAGAGTTGCCGAGGCCTTGACTGCGCCGGAACGGGTTGAAAGCGGCTTCATATGCATTCCCATCCTTTTGCCTGAAATTTTTCTAATCATACCACACGGATGTTTCAAAGGCAACACAAAACGCAGTCCCCCTCCCGGAGGGAGGGGGAAGTAGGAACGGCAGATGTTTTCAGGAGGTATGTTCCTGCTGCATTTCCATGGCATCCTTGCCGGCCTGACGGCGCGAAAGAGCACGCTGATAGACCAGCACAAGAATTACAACCACAAGACCGATACCGTCTGTAATGGGGCCCGGATAAATCAGACAAAGTCCTCCGGCAATTACCATCAGACGCAGAGGCCAGCTGACACGGGTGAAAACAAAGCCTTCCAGCCCGATAGCCAGACCAAACATCCCGACAAAGGCGGTAATAACAAGCTCAACAACCTGCAGCAAAGAGGTGTCCACAAACACCATTGCCGGGTTCAGGGCAAAGATATAGGGTATGATAAAGGCGGCAATTGCAAGGCGCGTGGCGTTTATGCCGGTTTTCATGGGGTTCGAGCCTGCAATGGCAGAACCCGCATAGGCTGCCAGGGCAACAGGCGGAGTAATGTCGGCCACAATGCCGAAGTAAAATACAAACATGTGTGCGGCAATGGACGGAACATTCATCTTGATCAGAATGGGCGCGCAGGTTGTGGCCATGATTACATAGTTGGCCGTGGTGGGCACACCCATGCCCAGAATGATGCAGGTGATCATTGTAAGGAACAGGGCAACAAACAGATGTCCGCCGGAAATATTCACGATCATGGTAATCAGCTTGGAGCCAATACCTGTGGTGGTGATTACACCGGCAATTACCCCGGCCGTTGCGCACGCCACACCCACGGTAAGCGTGTTTTTTGCTCCGGCCTCAAGCGCATCCACAAACCCGCCAAAGTTTAGAAATGCGTCTTTTTTGGCCATTGTGATTATGCAGCAGAGAGCAGCCACACCGATCAGAGCCCAGACAAGCCAGACGGGAGCGTTCAGAGGAAGAAAGGTGTATACCACAAGACATACACAGGCCAGAATAGAGGGAACGGGAGATTTTTTCAGATTGCTGACGGCAACGGCCATGCCGGTCGCGATAATGGCGGCCTTGGCCATGGTGGTGGTGATGATCAGATAGACCAGAGCAATGAGCGGCAACAGCAAAAAACCGGACTGCAGCACAAGCGGCAGAAATTTGGGAAGCTCCTCGCGACTCAGGCCATTGAGTCCGAGCTTTTTTGCCTCAAGGTGGACCATCAGAAAGATACCGGTAAAATACAGGCAGGCCGGCAAAATGGCGCGCAGCGCGATATAGCCATAGGTGACTGTTACACCGGGCATGTTTACATACTCAACCATCAGGAAGGCGGCGGCGCCCATAATAGGCGGCATAATCTGTCCGCCGGTGGAAGCAGCTGCCTCAACCGCTCCGGCAAACTCCGGCTTATAGCCCGTTCTTTTCATCAGCGGGATGGTAATCGAGCCGGTAGTAACGGTGTTTCCAACAGATGAACCGGAGACCATGCCGCACAGTGCCGATGAGATTACGGCGACCTTGGCCGGACCGCCGGCCGACGCGCCGGCAATGGAGTTTGCCAGATCAATAAAGAATTGAGCAATGCCTGTCTTTTCAAGGAAGGCACCAAAGATGACAAACAGCACAATAAAGCTCATGCAGGCCTTGATGGGAGTTCCCAGAACACCATTGTCGAGGGTATAGAAGAAATTATAGATGTTCAGATTCAAGGGTTTCTGCGTGAGTGCGTAGATGATGAAACAGGAGCAGACAATCACGATGGGAATACCGACGCTGCGCCGGCAGGCTTCCAGCGTGACCACGAGACCGACAGCACCGATTAGCAGCTCATACCAGTAAAGCTTGCTAAAGGTATTGCGGACTTCGATGAGTGCCTGAGAGTTAAAGACAAAGTAGAAATAGGCACCTGCACCCAGAAGCCCCAGAATGATGTCATACCAGGGGATGTAGTTGGGTTTTGCCTTTCCGCTGCCCTTTTTGTGGGGATAAACCAGAAACGCCATCAGAACAATCAGACCGACAAACGAAGCACGTTCCACACGGTCGTCCCAGTTTGCGATAAAAATGATATACATGGAGTATACGGAGAACAATGCCATAAAATACCGCAGAATCTGCCTGGGCAGGCCCTGATAGAGCCGCACATTGGATTCACGGTCGTATTTCTCCATAATGGTTTGCACATGCGCGTTGATATCTTCCTGACTGGCATTTTCGGCCAGCCCCTGCATCAACGCTTCTTCAGACGCAGAGCGGTCTTTTTTTCGAAACAGTGCCAGAAGAATTCCTCCTTTTTATCAGGCAGTTCCTGCCGGAATATATTTGATTTTATTGTATCAGCTTCTTGTGAAAATCCAAAGAGCAGACCAAAAAGCTGAACGGTTTTTTAGGGCAACAGCGCATAATGAGGCAAGTGCATCCGGGAAGGGCCGCAGATGAATTGTGCGGCCTTGCCTTTGCGCGTATTCTGCTATCGGATGCAAAGCTCCACCCGACTGTTGCGTCCGCAAAGCTGTGTCAGACCGATCTGCTGTCCGTCTGGCAGGATAAGAATGTGGTCGGACACAGTGCCTACACGATAGATGATATTGCTGAGCGGCGTATCCATGCCCGTAACCAGCATGGAGCCGTCGCCTGGCAGCTCAAGCCGCCAGGATGGGTCGAGTTCCTCGGGTACACCTGCGCCAAAGCTGTAATACCTCAGACCTGTCAGATAAATCCGACCGCCGCGCAGCTCGTACAGGTCATAATAGGGAGTACGGTTGACCGAATGCACAAAGCACACCGAGAAGGCATCGCCATCGCTCAGCGGATAGCGGCCATAAACCAGACCCGTGTCGGGATCGCGCAGTATAAGTGTGCTGCCGCGCCCAACCGTAATAAGAAGCAAAGCAACCGCAATGACTCCAAGCATCACTGCGGTTGCAATGCGCTGCAGGCTGCAGTGCTTCAATTTATAAAACGTCAGCCAACGGTAATGCCCTGCTCGGCATAGTATTTCACAGCGCCGGGATGCCAGGGAATGGAAACACCGGAAACGGCTGTGTCCAGGTTGATTTCTTCACCCTTTACATGCGAAGCGGCCAGATCGGACTTATAGTCGAACATGCCCTTGATAAAGGCATACACGGTATCCTCGGATACATCGTTTCTTGCAATGATGGTGGCCATGACAGCAACACAGTTCACGTCTTCGGTCATGCAGGAATAGGTCCCGGCGGGAACGACAACCTTTGTGTAGAAACCGTATTCGGAGATCAGCTGATCGGCAACGGCGTCATCTACCTCGAGAAGATTGAAGTCATAGGTGGTAGCAAGCTCGGTGATGGCGGTTGTGGGAGTGCCGGCAACCTGGAAGCAGGCGTCAATCTGACCGTTCTTCATGGAGTCAACGCTGTCACCAAAGCTCTGATAAACCACGTTCATGTCGTCAAACGAAAGCCCGTAGGCAGCAAGAATCTGCTCGGCATTATAGCGGGTTCCGGAGTCTGAGGCACCAACAGAAACGGTGCGTCCGCGAAGATCCTCAAATGTTTTGATGTCGGATGCGGCAACACACTGAACAATTTCGGGATAGCAGGACATCACGGCAGAAAAGCTGGTAGTGGGAGCATCAAACATGATTTCGCCATTATAGGCGTAGGTCATAACATCATTTTGCAGGATAGCCAGCTGGTCGGCGCCGGAGTTGATGAGGTCAATATTGGCAGCCGAGGCGCCGGTGGATTCGGCTGTGATGTTGAGGGTTCCCTGCAGCTTTTCGTTGAGCACATTGGCAATAACTCCGGAAAAACCATAATATGTGCCGGATGTGCCGCCGGTGGCCATTTTCAGAGATGCGCCGGCAGAGCCACAGGCTGTCAGACAGATGCAGGCAACAATGGCCAGAGCCGCAATGGCAAGAATGCGTTTTTTCAAGGTGATTTCCTCCTAATTGTTTGCCGCAGACCTGCAAATTTGCAGGCCAATCTCATCGGCAATTCATTTCGCCCTCTATTATAGCCTGTGTATCCCACATTTTCAAGGGTAAAATGAACAAAATATGAATTCTGAAAAGCAGAATCCTTCATTTCGGGCCTTCGGAAAATACAGACAAACCCGCACAAATCGACACGAAGGTCGAATGAGGGCAACACCGCAAATACGCAGGTATCTGTTGGGCGGGATCAATACAAAAGCGAGCCGTCGGCTACGCGGCGAAGATGCTCACCATATGGTGATGTACCGTATTGCTTTGCGGCCGCATCCAGCTGCGCGCGGCTAATCCATCCGTTTCTCCAGGCAATCTCCTCGGGCGCGGAAATCTGTACATCCTGCCTCCGCTCGATCATGTGCACGAAATTTGACGCCTCCAGCAGACTGTCCATGGTTCCGGTATCCATCCATGCATAGCCGCGGCCGAGAATTTCCGCGCGCAGATCTCCGGCCTGAAGATAAAGCCGGTTCACGTCTGTGATTTCAAGCTCACCGCGAGCCGACGGACGCACGCTGTGTGCAAAGGAACAGGCACGTTCGTCATAGAAATACAGTCCGGTTACACAATAACTGCTTTTTGGAACCTTTGGCTTTTCTTCGAGGCTTAATACCCGCCAGCCGCCTGCAGGGTCATCCTCAAACTCCATTACTCCATACCGCTCCGGATCCTGCACTCGATATCCGAACACGGTAGCCTTGCCCTGCCGAGCCAAAGCGGCAGCCAGCCGCAGACGTTCGCCCAGACCGCTTCCATAAAAGAGATTGTCTCCCAGCACAAGTGCACAGGGCTCACCGGAAAGAAAATCCTCAGCCAGAATAAGAGCCTGAGCCAGCCCATCCGGAGAAGACTGCTCTGCATAGGTCAGATGAATGCCAAACTTGCTGCCATTGCCCAGAAGACGCTGAAAATTCGGCAGATCCGTGGGTGTGGAAATCAGAATGATATCCTGAATGCCGGACAGCATCAGGGTAGAAAGCGGATAGTATATCATGGGCTTGTCATATACCGGAAGAAGCTGCTTTGATGTAACAAGGGTCAGGGGGTACAGGCGGGTACCGGCACCGCCGGCAAGAAGGATGCCTTTCATACCAGACTCCTTTCAAGAAGAGGGCGCCACCAGTCGGTGTGTTCCAGATACCATCCGGCGGTTTGGTTCAGACCCTGGCTCAGAGGCACGACGGCCCGCCAGCCCAGATCATGCTCCAGTGCAGACGGGTCGACGGTATAGCGCTGATCGTGACCGGGCCGGTCTTTTATGAATTCTATCTGCGCCTGCGGACGGCCAATGGCTGACAGAAGTTGCCTGAGTATGGCAAGATTGCTCTGCGGACATCGCGCACCCACGTTATAGATTTGCCCGGCCCGTCCACGCCGAAGAATGCAGTCGATAGCGGAGCAATGGTCCGAAACATAAATCCAGTCGCGGATATTCTGCCCGGTGCCGTATACCGGAAGGGGCTTATCCTCCAGAGCGAGCGAAATCATGCGCGGTATGAGCTTTTCCGGGAACTGATAAGGACCGTAGTTGTTGCCGCAGCGCGAAATGGTGATATGCATGTCATACGTGCGGCAGTATGCCAGAGCTGTCAGGTCTGCGGAAGCCTTGCTTGCAGCATAGGGGCTTGAGGGACGAAGCAGACTGTTTTCGGTAAAGGCCTCGTCTCCCTGCAGGGGAAGATCACCATATACCTCATCGGTTGAGACCTGATGCAGCCGGCTGACACCTGCCTGACGGCAGGCCTCAAGCAGACTGACCGTGCCAAGCGTGTTGCTTTTAAAAAAGGTCATCGGATCGGAAACGGAACGGTCTACATGGGTTTCGGCAGCAAAGTTCACAACGGCGTCGATACGCTGCCGGGTCAGCAGTTCGGCTACCTGTGCCGTGCTGCAAATATCTTCACGGCAGAATAAAAAGCCGGGATCGTTTTTCAGAACATCCAGGGTGGCCGGGTTTGCCGCATAGGTCAGTGCATCCAGACAGACAAGTGTGTCTGACGGATATCGTCTGCGCTGATAAAAAATAAAGTTTGCACCGATAAAACCGGCTCCGCCGGCAACCAGAAGGTTCATGCTTACACCTCCGTTTTTTCTGAACCAATCTAACCTGAAGAGGGACAAAAGTCAAGATATGGGGCAGTTCGGCATCGTCCCGCCTGCGGTGCGGACAGACGGTATTTGCGAAAGGACCAGTTTGGGGCTTTACATTCCGGATGCGGTATGTTACACTATTGTTACATTTAGCGCGCTGACAGGGCAAACACGGTTTTCGCTCTGTTTGTCTTGCCCGGCTCAGGGGCTTACTGCTGCCAAAGAGGGTGCAATGTTATGACACAATATATAATCCATGGCGGAAAGCCGCTCAATGGCCACGTCAACATCAGCGGAGCAAAAAATGCTGCTGTTGCCATCCTGCCGGCGGCTATTCTGGTCGATGGAATATGCCGCATTGAAAACATTCCAAATATTTCCGATGTTATTCTGGTGCTCGACATCATGCAGTCCATGGGAGCAAAGGTTCGCCGTCTGAATCAAAGCACCGTAGAAATCGATGCCACAACCATCCATTGCACCACAGCGCCGCACGACATGGCTCGCAAAATCCGTGCCTCCTACTACTTTCTGGGCTCCCTTCTTGGCCGCTTCGGCCACGCTCAGGTAGCCATGCCGGGCGGCTGTGATTTTGGTTCCCGCCCGATTGATCAGCACATCAAGGGCTTTGAAATGCTGGGTGCCGTTGTAGAAACTGCCGGCGGAAATGTCACAGCCCGGTGCGAAAATGGCCTTCGCGGCAGCGCAATCAGTCTGGATGTCGTTTCTGTCGGGGCCACCATGAACATCATGATTGCCGCCGTTTTGGCCGAGGGCACCACCATCATCGAAAACGCAGCCAAAGAGCCGCACATTGTCGATCTGGCAAACTTCCTCAATTCCATGGGCGCCCGTGTTTCCGGGGCAGGAACCGACATCATTAAAGTCCGCGGAGTCAAAAAACTCCGGGGCGGAAGCTACTCCATCATACCCGATCAGATCGAGGCCGGAACCTATCTCACTGCGGCTGTGGCCACCGGCGGGCGCGTTACCGTCGACAACGTCATTCCGCGGCATCTTGCCTGCATAACCAGCAAGCTTCGTGAGATGGGTGTTACAATCGTCGAAGGCGACGATTGCGTAACGGTCTGCCGCACCGACCCGCTTCGCCGTGCCAACGTAAAAACCATGCCCTATCCCGGCTTTCCAACAGACATGCAGCCACAGATTGTGGTCTGTCTGTCACTGGCAGCCGGCACAAGCGTGGTAACCGAGGGTGTATACGATAACCGATTCCGTTATGCTGCTGAGCTTCGCCGATTGGGCGCGGATGTTCAGGTCGACGGAAAGGTAGCCGTAGTAGAAGGCGTCCGTCAGCTCAGTGGCTGTCCTGTCAAGGCCTGTGACCTGCGGGCCGGAGCGGCCCTGGTTATTGCCGGCCTTGCCGCCACCGGAACCACCACAATCGAAGACGTTCACTACATCGAAAGAGGCTACGAAGACATTGTCGAAAAGCTGCGCAGCCTCGGCGCCGATATTTCCGTGCAGGAGCTTCCGGAGCCGCCTGCAGTGGGTGCTGTCGGCTGATGATTTCCGAATACATACACCAAAGGACTGCAATCTTGCGGTCCTTTCTGCTTTTCAAAAAATATCGTTGCACCCGTATAGGGCAGGCAAGGCCTTGAACGGCGAACACGGACCGCGGCTGCGTCTCAGGATTCCAGCTCGTCGAGCGTGAGGCCAAAACCCTCAAGACAATGAGCCAGGAACCAGTCCAGCTCCGGAAGATTCATGGCCTGCATAGCGGCTCGTGTCTGTCTGGCTGCTGGCTCAAATTCTACGTTTCCTGCCTTCAATTCTTCAACGCATTTGATATAGGCAGACAGCTTGTCTGCTGCCTTTACGATTCGAGTGATCTCCGGGTCTGATTCAAGCAGCAGGGGTTCATAGCCCGGACGCAGAGCCTCCGGAAGCATGGACAGCAGCTTCCGTCCGCTGACGTGTTCAATCTGTTTATAGGCTTCCTGAATAGCCGGGTTATAGTATTTGACAGGTGTAGGCAGGTCACCTGTAAGAATTTCGGGAGCATCGTGAAAAAGGGCAGCCGACGCGCAGCGATCCGGATCAGCGGGTAATTCGAGAATATCTCTCCGAATCATGGCAAGGGCATGGGCCAGAACAGCTACCATGTGGCTGTGCTCCTGAATGTTTTCGTGAAAGGTGTTGCGCATAAGCCCCCAGCGACCAATATAGCGCATGCGCGAGATCAATGCATAAAAGCGGTATTGCATGACGTTTCCTCCTTTGTCCCACGGCATCATAACACGGCGAAGCCGGACTTGTAAAGCGCAACAAAATCCGCTAATATAGATGCAGAAAACACAACGCACCACACAATATCCGACTCCTCTTCAAACCGCATATTATTTACAGTCTGCCATCTTCAAAAAAGAAAACAACGCAAATGCCGCGTGGATATGTCTGCGGATTCCGACTTTCAAACGCTGTGGTGCCAAAAATATTTCTGTAAGGAGAATCAATTTATGTCCTGGTCCTCAAAACCACAGGCGACGTCCGCGCCCGATCCGGAAGAAAACTTTGATCCGTCTCAGTTTGACGAAATTCTGGCGCAGCAGTCCCGGGCGGCTATGGAACAATGCCGCTCTGCGGCCATCCGGGGAGACAGCGCGGCCCAAATGCAGCTGGCTTTTTTCTATGAAATGGGCTATGGTGGTCAGGCAGACCCTGCAAAAGCCGCACATTGGTACCGCAAGGCTGCCGAACAGGATAACGTATCTGCGCAATATGCTCTGGCCGAGATACTGTATCGCGGAGAGGGAGT
Organism: Oscillospiraceae bacterium; assembly: GCA_963639765.1. GTDB lineage: Bacteria > Bacillota > Clostridia > Oscillospirales > Oscillospiraceae > CAVHXA01. The sequence goes on from CAVHXA010000012.1 coordinate 25,134, forward strand.
CGAGCGGGATGCAGCCGAGGCGGCACGCTGGTTTCGCAAGGCGGCCGCTCAGGGAAACCGCAGCGCACAGGCTTTTCTGGCAGAGCTTTATTTTTCCGGCGAGGGTGTACAGCAGGACGATGCCCGAGCGGCCAGGTGGGCTGAGCGTGCGGCGGATCAGGGAGATGCCAAAAGCGCGTTTCTGATCGGCTGGATGTATGAAAAGGGACGGGGTGTGAGCAAAAACGACACACAGGCGGCACGGTGGTATCGCACGGCTGCCGAAGGCGGCAGTACAGATGCCATGTGCAATCTGGCTGTGCTGTACTCTGCCGGCCGCGGAGTAGCGGCAGATGAAAAAGAGGCAATTGCGTGGTTCCAACGTGCCGCGGACCAGGAACACCCAACCGCGCAGTATGCGCTCGGTATGCACTATGCAGACCGTGATGATGCGCAGACCGCGCTGAAGTGGTATCAAAAAGCTGCCGACGGAGGCCATGTGAATGCATGGGTTCGTCTGGGTGAGGCCTACGAAAACGGAAACGGCACACAGCAAAACTATCAAAAAGCCCGCGAATGCTACCAAAAGGCGGCCGATGCAGGTGATGCCGAGGGGGAATTCAATCTCGGGATCATGGAATATCTTGGCCATGGCACACCACAGAATAATCTGAATGCACTGGTTCACATACAGACCGCAGCCGATGCCGGCCTTGCGGCAGCGCAAGCCCAGCTTGGCTATATGTATCAGTCCGGCCAGGGTATGGCTGAGGCAGACCCTGTACAGGCAGTTTCCTGGTTTGAAAAGGCAGCCGAACAAAACAACATTACCGCCATACGGAACCTTGCCTCCATGTACGAACGCGGCGAGGGCGTTCCAGCAGACAAAAAGAAGGCCGTGGAGCTCTATACCCGCGCATCGCGACTGGCTTCCCTGGGCTGGTCCTGAATATAGTCACGCACGAAAAACGGGCTTCTCTCCGACACGACCATCTGTCCGAAGAGAAGCCCATCTGATTCTGTATTGCCAACGCTGCACAATCCGGCCGGAAGGTCCAATGAAGCTTTTGCCGAAAAAGGGTGAAAAACCGCGGGAGAACCTTGCGGTTTATAGTGCTGCACAAACGTATTCCGGAGACCGGTCACCCCCACACGCATTTACGCGGGTTTGCCCGAGATTGTTTTCAGACAAAACCGGGTCAGACAGTGAAGCGTCAAAGGCCAAGCAGATATTTCTGCGCGGACTGAGCGGCGCAGGCCCCGTCTGCCACGGCTGTGGTAAGCTGACGTACGGCCTTTTTCCGGCAGTCACCGGCAGCAAACAGACCGGGCACAGGCAGTACGCAGTCCTCGCCGGCCAGCAGATAACCGCTGTCGTCACGCGGAGCCAGACCGGCGAGAAGATCCGTGTCCGGAATCTGGCCTATAGCCTCAAACAGACCGTCAACGGCAAGAGTCCGGTCGCCTTGCGAGGTATGCAGATTCAACGTCAGTTCGCTGCTGCCCTGTATAGAAGAAATGGTTGCCTCAGTGATAAAGGAAACGTTAGGCATGGCCTGTACGGCCTGAATCGCAGCAAGCTCGGCGCGAAGATCTCTGCGCCTGTGGATCAGAGTTACGTGTTTGCACAAGCCGGCCAGATAGCGCACATCAGCCAGTGCGGCATTACCGCCTCCGACAACCGCAACACTGCCGTTTTTATAAAAAGCTCCGTCGCAAACCGCGCAAAACGAAATGCCGTTGCCGATGCGCTCGGCTTCACCGGGAATTTGCAGACTGCGATGCGTAGTTCCGGTGGCAAGAATGACTGCGGGTGCCTGCCAGCGATCAAATTCACCCAGCGCTTCCCAACCGCCTGGGACAGCACGCAGCTCGGAAATACGATCCGGTTCTACCACAGCGCCAAGGTTCAGGATCTGTTCAAGCATATGATCGGCAAGCTCCAGACCGGATATACCGGCAAGACCGGGATAGTTGTCTACCTGTGCGGTATGGGTGATCTGACCGCCGCAGGTTCCGGATTCGACTATGGTGATATGCAGACCGGCCCGAAGCGCATACAGCGCGGCAGTCATGCCGGCCGGCCCTCCACCGATGATAAGTACATCCTGTTGCATGGGTTCCTCCAAAACCGGCATAAATGATGATGCCGGGTGATAGCGTGTTGCCTTGACAAAAGAAAACAGCGTGCCATAAGATAAATCCTACGGCACGCCGGATATGTTCAGCAGGCAGCTCTGCACGGCAGCCGGAAAAAGACCCGGCAATTTTGCAGAGGACATAAAACAGAGGGCATCCTGCACCAACGCAAATACGCTGCTCTGTGTCCGGAGCCGACCAAAGAAATGCCGGAGCTCAGTGCATGGAGTTATAAATATCCTCAGCCCAGCTGATAGCCTTCTGCACATCGGCCTCGTCGACAAATTTGCCCTTAAAGAGTTTTTTCTGCACACCGCAGGTAAATACATTTTCGTGAATCTGCACCTTGTCGTCTTTGATGGCGGCCTTCATCTTGTCAAGACCCTTGTCGCCGCCGCCGATCATGGCAAAGGCAACGCTCTTGGTTTTGGCGGTGGTGAGTGTGCCGAGGAACTTCAGCAGAGCAGATTCAGGAGCACTGTCGGGTTCGGTGATGATGTAGACTACAAATTCGTGGTCGGGCTGAAAGGACGGGGGAATTTTGTCACACTTGATCTGGAAATGACGGGCCAATTTTTCGGCAACGGCAGAAGAGGTGCCGTCTTTGGTGAAATGGTAGCACTGAACTTTCATGGATTCAACTTCTTTCGTAATTTCTCCGCCAGGGGTGCAGCCGGTGAGCCGAACGGACGAATATCCTGCCGGTCGAGCACCCCGCTGGCCCGGGGGTTTGCACAGCGGATTGCTGCTGCATTTGAACACGGGTAGCATAGCATTGAGATGTTAAGAATGTATGAACTTGACGATATTTTTATTTTTCCGCTGCAGCGGATGCCGGGGAGGCAATACATTTGGTAACAATTATCTACGGTCCTGCAAATACCGGAAAAAGCCGCGCTATGCTTCAAACAGTCTGCCGGCGGGCAGAACAGCAGACAGGCGGGCAGATTCTGCTTGTGCCGGATCGAAAAAGCCATGATATGGAGCGTGAGCTGTGTACGGTCGGCGGCGACAGCATCTGTCGCTATGCCGAGGTGCTGACTTTCTCACGTCTGGCTCAGCGCGTATTTGAACAGAGCGGCGGACTGAGTCAGCCTGCGCTGGACGATGCCGGCCGGGTTCTGGCTATGGCACAGGCAGTGGAGCTTGTAAGAACAGAGCTTCGATATTACAGCTCCGTAATTGCTCAGCCGGAATACCTGACCGCATTTACATCCCTTTCGGCAGAGATGAAGAGCTATTGCGTTACGCCGACAGATCTGAAGCATGCTGCCGATCGGCTCGGTGGGGTTTTGTCTGTAAAGCTGACAGATCTGAGCCTGATTTTGTCCGCCTATCAGCTTGCCTGTGACAAGGTAGGCGCAGACCCGCGTGATCAGCTTACCCGCCTGTATGACGAGCTGCAGCAGACTGACTGGGCTCTTGGCAAACACATCTATATCGACTGCTTTTCATATTTTACTCTGCAGGAACGAAACATCATCCGGCAGCTGATAAGCTGTGCGGAATCGGTAACAATATGTCTGACTCTGGACCCGGCCGGAGGAGCTCTGTTTGACGCTGCTCGTCAGACACAGCAGCAGATCCGGCAAATGGCTGATGCATGCGGCAGACGTTTTGTGAGCAGGGCTTTTTTGCAGCTCCCGAACCGGGATGCGGCACTCAATGCCGTGCAGACACATTTGCTTGGCAGCAAACCTCCGCAGGCCATTACAAACAACGGAAGTGTACAGACGATCCTGGCCCGGGACGCAGTTACAGCCTGTGCCGAGGTGGCGTTTCAAATCAACCGTCTGGTTCGCAGCGGAGCCCGATATCGGGATATTGCCGTGGTCTGGCCGCAGGGAACCGGTTACGAAACGCTGGTTGAATCGGTGTTTGCCGACTGGGGCGTGCCGGTTAACCTCAGCCGCAAGCAAAGCGTGCTGCAGACTCCTGTGATTTCGATGATTCTGGCGGCACTTGAGGCAATTTCCGGCGGCTGGAGCCGCGAAGATGTGATGTGCTATGCACGCATGGGTTTTTCCGGCTGTACTGCGCAGGAGCTTGACCGGCTTGAAAACTACGCTGTACTGTGGAACCTCCATGGCTCTCGCTGGACCCACCCCTTTACCCTGCATCCGCAGGGATACGGCGCGGAGGATGACCCGACCGAGACACTGCAGGATCTGAACAGAATACGGGCACAGCTGATCGATCCACTGGTCACGCTCAGACAGCGTCTTTATTCCGCTGTCCATGCCGATGAGCAGGTTCTGGCAGTATACGGACTGGCAGAGCAGATTGATCTTCCGCATCAGCTTGAAGACCTGACGGCACAGCTGGTATCTCAGGGCCGGAAGCAGGAGGCACAGGAATACAGTCAGCTATATGGTGTTCTGATTCAGGCACTTGAGCAGATGTATGCTGTTTGCGGACAGCTCGTGCTTGGAGTGGACCGTTTTTCACGTTTGCTGAAGCTTGTACTGAGCCAGTATTCGGTTGCGGCCATTCCCACGGTACTGGATGCCGCAGAAGCCGGAGAGCTTATAAATCTGCGCTATCGCAAGCCTGCACATTTATTTGTACTTGCGGCACAGGAGGGTTCTCTGCCCGCATATGAGTCCGGGGACAGCATTCTCACGGAGGCCGATCGGCAAAGTCTGCTGCAGCTTGGAGTCAGTCTGGCACCGGATGCGGAACATCGCATGAACCAGGCTCTGCTGGATATTTATATGGTCTTTTCCTCTCCGGACAGGAGCCTCACGGTTCTGTGTTGTGCCGAAAATCAGCCAAGCTTTGTTTTCAGCCGCCTGCAAACCATGTTTGGTCCGGCGCGTACGGCAAACGACCCGCCGCCTCAGATTCTTCGCCTTGCAGCAGCTGCTGCCGTAGCCGGAGACAAGGGTGCCGAGGCAGCTCTGCGGCAATATGGACCTGCTGCAAATGAAGTAACTGACCGGCTGAAAAAAGCCGCAGCCTATCGTCTGGGAGTACTGCCCGAACAGCAGGTGCAGCAGTTATACGGAAAGACCCTGAATCTCACCGTCTCACGCATGGAGCAATGGGCCAAATGCCGCTTCTGGCATTTTTGCAGCTATGGTCTCAGGCTCAGCGAGCGTCAGGTCGCTGATTTTGATCCGCTGACATTTGGAACTTTTGTGCACGATGTACTCGAAAAGCTGACCCGCAGGGTTCGTCAGTTGGGTGGTTTTTCCACTGTCGATCAGCAGCAGCTCGAGAAAATTGCAGATGAGATGATACAGGATTTCACACAAAAGAAGATGGTCGATCTGCAGGGACGTGAAGCAAGACTGAAATATCTCTTTCACCGTGCGAGACATGAGGTTTTGGACATTGTCCGTGAGCTTGGCCGCGAGCTGCGTGTATCGGATTTTGTCCCGGCTTATTTTGAACTGGCCTTTGGCCGCAGCGATACTCTGCCTGCTATAGCAGTTGACCGGGGAACTGTTCATGCCCGGGTTTCCGGTGTGGTGGATCGCGTGGACCTGTATGAAGAAAACGGACAGAAATGGCTTCGCGTGGTTGACTATAAAACCGGGACAAAAAGCTTTGACTATACTGAGATGACGAATGGTCTGAATCTGCAGATGCCTGTATACCTGTTCGCACTGCAGGCAGCCGGCGTCGGAAGGCCGGCCGGGATTTTATACTTTCCGGCTCGCAGCGGTCTGATTCGAACCGATCACCATCTTAACCCTGATGAGCTCGAAGCATTGCGACGCGAAAAGCTGGCGCGTTCCGGTCTTGTAACCGAAAACCCGGTAATCCTTGCTGCAATGGAGCACTGGCAGAATGCTCCGCAATATCTGCCCATCAAGATTAAAAAGACGGGCGAGATAACGGGCAGCCTGGTTTCCGATCATCAATGGGAACAGCTGCAGAAATTCATCGGAGCAAAGCTGCTGGACGCAGCTGACGGAATTTCCGGCGGACTGGTTGAGCCAAACCCCTATACCAGAGGTACACAGGAGGCATGCGATTATTGCCCGTATGGCGCTGTTTGCAGGCAGCAGGGGACACGGCGTTATCTGCGACACTGCAGTCAGACAGAGTTCTGGAAAATGCTCGAGCAGGAGGAAAAGCAGAATGGATAAACAGGCAATGACACCGGAGCAGCGTGCAGCTGTGGAAAATCAGGGCGGTACACTGCTTGTTTCGGCAGCCGCCGGATCGGGAAAGACCATGGTATTGGTTGGGCGGCTGATGGAGCTGATCTGTGACAAAAACAGACCGCATAATATCAGCGACTTTCTGATTATTACCTATACCCGCGCTGCCGCAGCTGAGCTTCGCGCTAAAATTTCTGCCGAGCTGAGCAGCCGCCTGGCACAGAACCCGACCAATACACATCTTCAGCGGCAGATGAGCCTGTTGTATCTGGCGCAGATTTCCACGGTGCACTCCTTTTGCGCCTCCATTTTAAAGCAATATGCCTGGGAGGTTGGACTCACACCGGATTTTCGCGTGGGCGAAGAGCGTGACTGCGATGTGCTCAGGCAGCAGGCAATTTGCGCTGTTCTTGAAAGCTCCTATGAGGGAAAACAGGGCCCGGACGATGACGACCGGGAGATGAGCGACAAAGAGAAAAGCGATTTTCGCTTTCTGGCAGATACTCTGGGCGCGGGACGAAATGATGATTCGCTTGGGACACTTATTTTACAGGTATATAATGCCATGAATACCCACCTGGATCCCGAGCGCTGGCTGGAGGAGTGCCTGCAGCAGGGACAGAACGGAGAGAACAATCCTTGGTGTCGGTATTTGCTTCGGCATCTGGTCACACAGATTGAAGGCTGGCAGATGGTGATGCAGCATGCTGCCGAACTTGCCCGGACCGACAGGGCCCTTCTCATCGCTTATACACCAAGCATCGAACGCACAATTCAGCAGTTTGATGAGTTGCTGGCTGCGGCCGCGCAGGGGTGGGAGGCTGTTTGCTGCCATCCGGCAGTGCAGAATCCGAAGCTGCTGTTTGAAAAGCTCTCCGCTGCGCGCAATGCAGACACGGAGTGCCAGGAACGGATTAAGTGTCTGCGCGACATGTGCAAAAAGCAGATGGAAAAGCTTCTGCCTGTTTTTTCTCAGACACACAAGGAGATTGATTCGGATCTGCAGCGCACTGCGCCTGCTTTGCGGGCGATGATTGCTCTCACAAAACGGTTTTCCGCCGACTACCGCCGAAGAAAGCAAAGACGGGGGATTCTGGACTTTTCGGATTTGGAGCATTATGCGCTCAGACTTTTGACAGAATCAAAAACCAATATGCCCAGTCGGGCGGCATCAGAGATCAGCAGGCGCTTTGCACAGGTTCTTGTGGATGAATATCAGGACACAAATGCGGTTCAGGACGCCATTTTTTTCGCTACATCACAAAAAGGAAACAACCTGTTTTTTGTAGGAGATGTCAAGCAGTCAATTTATCGCTTTCGTCTGGCAGACCCGACTATCTTCCTTACCCGATACGAGAGATACGCACCGGCTGCGGAGGCAAAAGAGGGACAGCCAAGAAAAATTCTTCTCAGCCGGAACTTCCGCTCCAGACCTGAGGTGCTCGAGGCAGTCAACGGGGTATTCGAAGCCGTAATGTCGCCGCTGATTGGAGATCTGCAATACGGACCGGATGAGAAATTGACGGCGGCAGCAAAATACCCGTCGCGTTCTGTGCCGGTTGAGCTGCATATCACGGAGAATGATACCGCAGACCCGGAGCAGCAGAGTCTTCGGCGTCCACAGGTTGAAGCGGCTCTGGTTGCCGAAAGAATTCGCAGCCTGCTTGATGAACCCTTCTGTATCCAGGATGGAGACATACTTCGGCCGGTTACACCGGGAGACATTGTCATTCTGCTGCGATCGCCAAAAGCTTCTGCAGCGGACTTTATCGCTGCCCTGCGTGAACAGGGCATTGCGGCAGCAACCGGACAGAGTGGGAGTCTGCTGCAGACACCGGAGGTACAGGTCCTGATATCCTATCTGCAGGTGATAGACAATCCCTGCCAGGACATTCCACTGGCGGCGGTACTGGCCAGCCCGGTGTTCGGGTTTACCGCTGCCGAGCTGGCTGAGATTCGTCTGTTTGATCGTTCCGGCAGCTTTTATGATGCGCTTCTGGCTGCAGCGCCGGATTACCCGCGGGTGCAGAAGTTTTCAGACCAGCTCAACCATCTTCGCAGTCGTGCTTCCACCTTGTCGGTCGGCAAAATTGTGTGGGCGGCTTTGCAGGAAACAAGCATGGAAACCATCTACGCGGCAGATAATGCCGGTGCGGCCGCGCGGACCAACCTTTTGACCGTTTTTCACCTGGCATGTCAATTCGAAGCAGGTGCAAACCGCGGTCTGAATGCATTTTTGCAGTGGCTGCAGGATCAGGCGGAGAATCTGACATCCTCAACAGCAAAGTCCAATGCGGTCAGTATTCTGTCCATACACAAATCAAAGGGTCTGGAATACCCGGTTGTGATTCTGGCGGATCTGGCAAGAAGCTTTAATACTGCCGATCTAAGCAGCAATGTTCTGTCACATCCGCAGCTTGGAATTGCCAGCCGTGCCATCGATCCGGATGAGGGCCAAAGCTGGACAACGGCGGCAACGCAGGCTGTTTCCACGGCGCTTTTGCAGGAAACGAAGTCAGAAGAACTGCGGGTGCTGTATGTTGCGATGACAAGAGCCAAGGAAAAACTGATTCTGTCTTATTGCGACAAAAATCCGGCCGCACAGCTGGCCCGGATTGCGGCCTGTGCTTCACTTCCGGTTCGCCCGGTGATTGCGCAGACTGCAACAAACATGGGCACATGGATACTCATGCATGCTGTTACACGGCCCGAGGCCGGTGCGTTGTGGCAGCTGGCAGGCCTGCGTCCGGACAGGACCGTCTGCCCGGAATATGCCTGGGACATTCAGATACACAGCGGGCAGGAGCTGCTCAGTCGCCTGTCTTCTCACAAAATGGCAGCAGACCGGTCGGAAGGTGCCAAGGACACAACAGATCCGACTGAGCTTGCTCGGGCACTTTGTTTTCAATATCCATACCGGGCAGCCACTGTTCTGCCAACCAAGCGCACGGCAACACAGCTCAAGGGACGTATTCAGGATCAGGAAGCGGCAGAGCAGACCGAAGACATAGTGACAATTTCATTCCCAAGTCCGCAGTTCAGCCATGCGGAGCTGACTCCGGCCCAGCGCGGAACCGCCGTACACCTTGCCATGCAGTATGCCGACTACCGGTCGCTGCAAACCCCGGACGATGCCCGTGCAGAGCTTTTGCGGCTTCAACAGGCCGGCTATCTCACAGAACGCCAGGCCGAGGCGGTAGATCCTGTGATGCTTTGCAAATTCTTCCACTCACAGCTTGGCCGGCGTGTACTTGGCTGCGCACATGTGGTGCGGGAATTCAAATTTTCGATTCTGACCGATGCAGCCCGGTTTGACCCAGACGCAGCAGGCGAGCAGATTATGCTTCAGGGAATGGTAGACTGCTGTCTGATAGAAGAAGACGGCCTTGTAGTCATCGATTTTAAGACCGACAGCATCCGTGCCGGGCAGGAAGCACAGCGGGCAGAAACCTATCGCTATCAACTGCAGGCCTATTCTGAGGCACTAAGCCGGATTTTCAAAAAACCGGTCAGGCAGAAGGTCTTATTCTTCTTTTCAACCGGTCAGATGTGTGTTTTTGATGACAATACAGAGAAAATACTTGCGCCATAGCTCGAAAAGGAGTACAATAAGTTACATTATGTAATCTTTTCTCCTCGGGAGGTATTTATGACAAAGCGATTTTCATATCTGCTGCTTTGTGCGGCACTGTTGCTCGGGCTGACGGTTTCGGCCTATGCCCAGGTACCATCCTCTGGCAGTGAGGCAATTCTGGATTTCATCGCCAGCCACGAAGGCTTGAGTACTACGGTTATCTGGTCAGGCGGGTATGCCTATATCGGCTACGGAAACCAATGCAATGCGGCAGACTATCCAAACGGGATTACACAGGAACAGGCACGGGCCCTGCTCAGCCAAACCGTACAGAGCATTGCGGATGTTCTTTCGGCACGGCTGAACCGCTACGGAGTAGAAGTTACCCAAAACCAGTTCGACGCGCTGCTTAGCTTTACCTATAACTTTGGGACCGGCTGGCTGTATGGCGATTCCACGCTGTTTCAGCTTGTGTTTTCCGGAGGCCTGAGCTGCACTGCACAGGATCTGGTCAGCGCCTGGGGCAAATGGTGTCATATAGGAACAACAGTCAGTTCAAATCTGGCAAACCGCCGAGCCAGCGAGCTGCGAATTTTTCTTTACGGGGATTACAGCGGACAGAATTCCGGTGCTGTTTCCTGGGTTAGCGATGCAGCCGCCGACGGCGGTGTTCGATTTTCGTTGAACACCGGTGACGGAAGTACCGCGGTGAAGAATCTGAACGCTGCAGAGCCCGAGCCAACCGTGGAGCCCGAACCAACCGTGGAGCCCGAACCAACCGTGGAACCCGAGCCAACCGTGGAGCCCAAGCCAACCGTAGAGCCCGAGCCAACCGTAGAGCCCGAACCAACTGTATCACCCGTACCAGGCGCAGAGCCGGAAGGCGAGGCAGAGCCGATACAGATAGCCGGTTCCGTTACCAGCACGCTGGTTCGTTTCACAGACGTAAATCAGCAGGACTGGTTTTTTGAAAACGTCACGGAAATGGCAAATCTTGGCGTAATTAATGGCTATGATGACGAAACCTTTCGTCCGAACGGATATATTACCTGCGGTGAAGCGTTAAAGCTGGTTCTCGTGGTTACCGGCAGGGTACAGATATCCGCCGGCAGCAATGGTCACTGGGCTGGCATCTATCTGAATGCGGCAATCAGTCAGGGGATACTGGAGCAGGGAGATGTAATCAGTCTGGATAATCCGATTACCCGACGTTTTCTGGCCAAGCTGGTTGCCGGCGCCATGCATGTAAATACACAGGGGGTTGAATCGCCTTTTGTCGACACGCAGGATGTCCATGCCGCAGCTCTGTACCAAATCGGCATACTTCAGGGAAGCACCAACAGTGCCGGTCAGCTGGTCTACGACCCTTCCGGTCTTGTAACTCGTGCGCAGATGGCGGCAATTATCTGGCGCATCAATGCGCTTGGCGTTTAGATATTCAAAAATCCCGGAGCCTTAGGGCGGTGCTCGTAAAACAGTAAAATAGCATTTTGCGGAAAAGGCATGATTTCGGTCATGCCTTTTCCGCGTTCATCAGTTCATCCACGGGAATGAAGAGTCAAGTCCAAAATTGTGTGTAGATTTCTTCAGGCACGGTGTGCAAGAAGGCACATTGGCCGCTTGATAACAAAGCTGCACAGATGGGAGCAACAGCGGCACAAAGAGATCCTATCGGCATAGCTCAGCACTTCGTCGATAATTTCTGGCTTGCCAAGACATAGGGCCTCCGCAGCTTTGCAAAGTCAGATTTTGCTGTGCTCTGTGTAGAGTTATCCTGGCGGCTCATGTCGCCAGACTGCTGCATCCATAGAACAACGGCCAGACGCACCACTTGATCCCCTTGTCTGGTAATCTCCAGAGAGAGGCGGGAGAGAAGTGAGTCATCATCGTCAAGGATAGTCTGATTCCAGTCATAATAAATCTCGGCGTCACTGTCGCTTGATGCCTCGAAGCGGATCGGCTCTCCGTACTGGAGCACCATTTTCTCCATCAGAAGGTCTGCACAATGCTGAAGCTTCTGAGGATCATATTGCCCCGTTCCAACACACAGATACCATTTTTGAGTGCTTACCGATTGTATAAATACAGGCGTTAACAGAAAATCTGTGCCGTTCAGGTTCGTGGAAAACCAGAGCTCTGGATCAACAATATCCGGTCCAGGCAGAGCGGAGATGCCATAAAAAGCAGGCATATCTGTTTCTTTGCCCCAGGGTGCACCGGGCAGCTCATAATAATCCTGAACAAACCCCTGCTCGTGAACCCGGACCATCAGTCCGTCAAGGTCTAAAGGAGCAATGATGTCATCTTCGGTTGCCTGCCATTCATCCAGGGGAAGCTGTACAGTAGGCTCCGTCTCCACAACGGGAGAGAAGATAAAGTGGATGACCAGTTCCTTGAGCTGATAGTTCGGGCTGTCGTAGTCACAATAAACCAGTACAATCCTTGTGCCATTCGCATCCCAGCACCAATCATATTGGAATCCATATTGCAGGTTGCTGTTTTTTGGTGTTTCCACTGCCCCAAAAGCAGTTTCCAGAGCATTTTTCAGCAGGTTTGCATCATCTGCCGTGTAGTTTTGAATGTCTATGCTGACGCTATTTAAGCCCTCGTCACAAAAGCCAAAGGTAAGGACAGCTTCCAGGTTTAGATCAAAGCAGGTGATCTGCACTGTCTCTGGCTGGGTGACGTAATAAGAAGCGGTTTTGCTGTCTTGCGTTGGGATGATCTGCTCGATGGTGTCCGGCATTCCACTGGCTCTGGCAGCGGTCTTTTTGTAGTTGTTTTTCTGAAAACTGAATGTATTTGACGGCACAAATTGTAACGGTGCAGATTGGTGCACTTCCTCCAAGGTCGTATCCCGGCAGACAACGGTTCCGCCAAGGCAAATACCCTGAGCGGAAACCGTGACTCCGCTCTCCGGCGCGGTGGATACCGATTCAGTTCCGCACCCGCTTACAAGGACAATCAGGAACACAGCAGCCAGGATGGAACGGATATAGCTGTTGATACGAATAGTAAAATACTTCATAATCATAGGCATAATAGGTAAAATTGTAAGAAAACTTTGGGAAACAAGAGTTAACTTGCTGTTAACTCAAGCTTCCTGCTACTATATTTGAATAAATATCATATTCTGAACCTCCATAGCGAAATGTTGTACCGATTCTATAATATCCTACGCCGTAAATTTGGAAAGCCAGCCCTGAGTATTCGTTATTAAACAGAGAATAATCATCATAAGTAATATATGTATTGGCGGTAACTGAAGAACATATATTTTCTCTCTCATAATATGGGCCATATTCATCAATTTGACTTAAATCAGACAGATTCCGTGAGCACTGACCATATAGATAGGTATAAAACACATAATCACTTAATCCGCTCGTTGACGTAAAACGGTAACGCACAGTGTTTGGAATATATGCGTATCCATAAGCGTCATAATTTGTTAATGAATAGGAATAGTATGTAGCCCTAAAATCTATGGTAAGAGACTCATCAAAGTAAACAGAATCTGTCCAACTTCTACTCGTTCCGGCGTTTGGAGCATTCAATAGGTAAGCAGTCCTATTGCTACTCAAAGGGTCCAAAGATATGGAAGTGCTAATTTCATTTATATAGCCCAAATTAACCCACTCTGAAATAGTATCTTGGTTAACAGTTCCGGTTAATGATTCAGTTCCATCTTTGGATCTGACTAAAGGAATTAGACAGCTAGATTCCATATCATTAGAGACGGAATCTTTTTCTTGTACAATCGCATTTTTAGAGAAGCCGTAATATGCTCTTACCAGTTCGTTTCCATCTTCAGCTTTAACCGATAATGAAATCGGGATGAGATATATCGGTTCAATATAAATATCGAATTCATTTTCTTGCAGGTAATCTGTCAATGTGTACGTTTTAGTTGGAGTATCAGCAAAAACACCTGCTGTCAAAACCAAAATAATAGCCATTACCAGTGCAGCTGTTTCTGTATGCTTTTTCATTAATTAAACCCCTTTCGCAGTCCTGTTTGTTTTTACAAAGCAAAAGGCGCATCCCACCCCAGAGCAAAGGGCGAAACGCGCCGTGAGAAAGTGCGTGTTTGTTTATCCGGGCAGCACAAGGGGACAGGCTGCGCCTGCCTCGTGGAACCGTTCTGATTGTGCGCGTCGATTTCATTTTGTCAAGCCCCCTTCGCGAATTATCCGAGGGTTTTGAATATACCAATATAAGTATACCAGATGAAGTGGAAAAATGCAATTAAAAATCGTGGAAAAGTGTGGATGCGTATTTTTGATGCAGGCTACACCAGGCCTCCGGCTGAAAAGCTGCCGCCCTGCCTTCTTCCCACATATACTACGCCTTTTCAGCATTTTGAAATTCCATCATTTCAAAAGAGAATGACAGAGATATCCCTGCTTATTCTTGCAGCAACCAATCGGCTATATCGTGAATTTCGATTCCTTCATAGCTATATTGGGGATGTTTAGCCGAATGCCGTATGTTCGTTTGTTTTCCAATCCTGCCTAACAGATGCCGTAATTTGTAATTTTTGATGGATTACTGTCTTACGAGCACTCTGCTTTAGATCCGGGATTTGTTTAAGACAGCTTTTTTGGGCCAGGCGGACCAGAGCGTAACGGCAGCGATTACAATGGCGCCGCCGATGAGTGCAAACACGCCGGGGGCCTCACCGTCGATCAAAAATACCCATAATGGATTCAAAAGCGGTTCTGCCGCACCAAGCAGGCAGCAGGCCAGGGCCGGACAATGTTGTGTAGACAGGACATACAGCACATAGGGAATACCAAGCTGTACCACACCCAAAACCAGCAGGCAGCCAACCACTTCGGCGTTGACGGGTGCTTCGGTGAAAAAGGTGAAGGGAACTCCCACGGCGGCGGTAAACAGCTGGCCCAGCAGGGCGCCGCCCATCCGTTCTGCTGCTGTGGCTCTGGGTGTGATGAGATACATTGTGGCCATGGTTATGCCGGCCGTAATGGCAACACAGTTGCCGGCCAAACTGCCTGCATTGAGCTCATCGAAAAAGAACAGAGAGATACCCGCAATGGTAAAACAGACAACCACGATATCACGCGGCAGAATTTTCTGATGAAAAAACAATACAGAAAACAGCAGAATAAACACCGGACTGGTGAACTGCAGCACAATGGCGTTTGCGGCCGTGGTCAGCTTGTTCGCAATCACAAAGCATAAAAATGTAAGACTCATAAACACGCCGATAGCCAGACTTTTTCTGGTGATTTTGAACGGAGTACGGCTGATGAGAACATATCCGCCTACCACACAGGCTGCAATCAAGCTGCGCCAGCCGGCGATAGCAAAGGCGTTCCAGGGAATGTGGCGGATAAAAATGCCGGCGATGCTCCAGAGAACAGCACAAACAAGCATCTGCAGTGTTGCAGTTCTTTTTTGGGCAGGCGTACTGGTCATACGGACGTTCCTCCAAATCAGATATCGATCTTATGCTAGCAGAACAGGGGCAGGAAAACAATACAGCAGGCCGCCGAAGAATTGACTCTCCGGCGGCACTTTTTTAGGGAATTTTATGGGTCAGCGTGCTGCCTGCACCACATCAGGACACTTCGCTGAGATATCGGCGAATAGGTCCGGCTCCGGCCACCAGTTGAGCCGGATCTCCCGGCAAAACCAGTGTGGGTGCCTGCTTTACACCATATGCAGTGGTTAGATCCGGGTTTTCTTCAGCGTCGATTACCTGATAGGTAATTCCGGCGCGATCCAAAAGGGCTTTTGCGGTTTTGCAGTTGGGGCAGGTTTTTGTAGTAAAGAGCATGGGCTGTTGTGCAGCGGCATGGGTCTGAGGAGCCGGTTCATGGTCATCGTGCTGACCAACAGGCATGGTGCGGGAGGCGGACAGATCATAAACCTTTCGTTCTTTGAATTCCTGAATCTTGCCGTCGTTCCAGTTTTGAACAGGGCGGTAGTAGCCGGTGATGCGGCTGTAGACCTCAGCAGGTTCAGAGCAATAGGGACAGGTAAACTGTTCACCGCTCAGGTAGCCATGATTTTTGCATACGGAATAGGTAGGAGAAAGCGTATAATAGGGCAGCTTGTAGTTTTCGGCAATGGTGCGGACAAGCTTGGCTGCGGCTTTCCAGTTGGGAAGCTTTTCGCCCAGAAATGCATGGAAGACTGTGCCGGAGGTATACAGTGTCTGCAGATCATCCTGAATATCAAGTGCTGCAAAGATATCCTGCGTAAAGGAGACCGGAAGGTGCGAGGAATTGGTATAATACGGCGTATTGCCATTTTCGGTGGCGGTGATGATATCCGGATAGGCGGACTTGTCGTGTTTGGCCAGACGATAGCAGGTGGACTCAGCCGGTGTTGCCTCGAGGTTATAGAGGTCGCCGTATTGCTCTTGATAGTCACTCAGACGTTCACGCATGTGGTTGAGCACTTTTTTGGTAAATTCCTGACTTGCGGGATCGGTCAGATCATGGCCAAGCCATTTTGCATTGAGGCAGGCCTCGTTCATACCGACAAGGCCAATTGTGGAAAAGTGGTTCTCAAAAGTACCCAGGTAATACTTGGTGTAGGGATACAGACCCGCATCAAGAAGCCTGGTGATGACATTTCGTTTGATTTTCAGACTGCGAGCCGAAAGATCCATGATTTTATCGAGCTGGACAAAGAATTCATCTTCGGTTTCAGAAAGATAAGCGAGTCTTGGCATGTTGATGGTAACCACACCGATCGAACCGGTGGACTCGCCGCTGCCGAAGAAACCGCCGGATTTACGCCGAAGCTCGCGCAGATCCAGACGCAGACGGCAGCACATGCTGCGCACATCGCTGGGCTCCATGTCTGAGTTGATGTAGTTGGAGAAGTATGGAGTGCCGTATTTGGAGGTCATTTCAAAGAGAAGACGATTGTTTTCCGTATCAGACCAGTCGAAATTCTTTGTAATGGAGTAGGTTGGAATCGGGTATTGAAAACCGCGTCCGTTTGCATCGCCTTCAAGCATGATATCGATAAAGGCCCGGTTGACCACATCCATTTCAGCCTGACAGTCGCGGTAGCAGAAGTCACGCTCCTTGCCGCCTACGATGCAGGGCTGGTCAGCAAGATCGGGCGGAACAACCCAGTCCAGCGTTATATTGCTGAAGGGTGCCTGTGTGCCCCAGCGGCTGGGTGTATTCACGCCAAAGACAAAGCTCTGGATGCATTGCTTTACTTCTTTGTAGGTGAGATTGTCAACCTTTACGAAGGGGGCAAGATAAGTATCAAACGAAGAGAAGGCCTGTGCCCCGGCCCATTCGTTTTGCATGATACCAAGGAAGTTGACCATCTGATTGCAGAGTGTAGAAAGGTGGCTGGCCGGCGAAGAGGTAATCTTCCCGGGAATTCCAAGACCCTGCTCAATAAGCTGCTTCAGGCTCCAGCCTGCGCAATATCCTGTGAGCATACTCAGATCATGCAGATGAATGGCACAGCTGCGGTGCGCATCTGCTATTTCCTTGTCATAGATTTCAGAGAGCCAGTAGTTGGCTGTTATGGCACCGGAGTTTGACAGAATCAAACCGCCAACGGAGTAGGTTACAGTAGAGTTTTCCTTTACTCGCCAGTCGTTGATGTCAACATAGCTGTTGACCAGTTCTTTATAGTCGAGCATGGTTGTGCTGAGATTGCGGATTTTTTCACGCTGTTTGCGATAGAGGATATAGGCCTTGGCAACATCATCGTAACCGGCCTGGATTAAAACAGTTTCGGCGCTGTCCTGGATGTCTTCTACCGAGATGCGATCGTCGCGGATTTTTGGCTCAAAGTCGGCGGTGACCTTCAGCGCCAGAAAATCAATGATGTTTGGGTGGTAGTTATGGCCTGTAGCGTCAAAGGCTTTGGTCAGGGCCGCACTGATTTTGCTGATATCAAATTCGGCAATTTTGCCGTCACGCTTTAATACCTGGTACATGGTAAGATTCCCTTTCTGCGCAGGCTTTGCCGTGCAGTACATCACGCAGTGACTGCAGTGCGGCAAGCATGTATATCATAGCAGAGCTGTCGTAAAAAATCAAGCAGGAAAAACATATATATTGTGTAAGAATAAAAAACACACACAAGATGTTGTGGGTGCATCCTGGAACCCGTAGGAAATGGGCATTTGCACACAGGATATGGGCCGCAGGACTGCTGACCGACCGGTATTAAGGCAGCACTGCAGCATGCAACAGGCGGATTGGCGAGAAATTCCGTACCACATATTTGCTGTGACAAAGCCACATTTTTTGCAGCGAATTTGCGGGGGTGAATGTCAAAGCCCGCAGAATCAATTGTGCGGTGCTGCTTTAAACAACAGTATCTATGCCTTTAATTTCAACCAGATCTATGGTTTGCCGAAGAATATCGGCCATCTGTTGCATGGTTTGCACGTCAACGGAATGCAGTCCCGGAGTAATGCAGTGTCCGGAATCGACAAAATGCTGCAGAGCGAATCTGGGAGTCCCGGCCAGCCATTTGGAAAGCGAGCGGATATCATCGAGAGTGTGCAGCTCACGCACCACGGTTGTGCGAAGCCAATAGGGGACAGGACTCTGCCTGAGCAGATCAAGACTTTGCTGAACCGGAGCAAGGTCGAAATCAGGCAGATCAACGGTTTCGGCATAACGATCGGGGCAATTTTTTACGTCCATTGCAACCATATCTACGAGATTGGCCTGCAGAACAGCTTGAAGACGGTCGGGGTAGCAGCCGTTGGTGTCCAGCTTGATACGATAGCCTAGGGCACGGATTTCTGCAAGAAGGTCCGGCAGATCCGGGTGCAGAAGAGGCTCACCGCCGGTGATGCACACACCCTCAAGAACATTTCGTCGTTTTTGCAGAAAAGAAAACAGTGCATCGCTTTGCAGGCGGGATTGGCGCTCAGGCTGCAGAACAAGCGCAGCGTTGTGACAGAAGGGACAGCGCAGATTGCAGCCTCCGGTAAACACCGTGCATGCAAGTGTTTCGGGAAAGTCCAGAAGGGTCAGATTTTGCAGACCGGCAATAAACATATCAGAGCAGCCCCTTTTACACAACATATTGTAGAAGCAAATGCTATTATACACGATATGTTCAGGTTGGCAAGTGTTTTTTCAGATTTGTTCGGCCAACCGGACACAAAAGGCCCCATGGTCTGAACCATGGGGCCGAGTTTGTTGCCTGGGTGTGCAGCAGATTTTATTTGCCGCCCATGCCCTTCGCGGCGAAATAGGGACCGCCAAATTCGTCTTTTACCGCAGCTTTGGCAGATTCGAGATCTTCGATCTTTACTGCATCAAGAGCGGCACAGACAGCACCATGATCCAGTGGCTTGAGACCCAGAATCTCACGGGCTTCTGCGGGAGTAGCAATGTCGTTGCCAAAGGCACGAATTGCATTGGCGGCACGTTCCACGAGCATCATGTTGGTAGCGCGGATTTTCTTGCCCTCTTTGTCTACGCCGTAGACAACGTTGTCTTCCATGCCGACACGCACGGAGCCGCCGTTGGCCAGAGCGGCAAACATTACGGGCAGATGGCCCTTACCGGTGCCGAATGCAGACCAGGTGCATTCCTTGGGCAGATCGCCGGAGGCCTGCAGGTCATGCATCTCATTCAGCAGAATCTGAAGGGATTTTGGGGTTGCGTCCATGCCGCCGACAACACCAAGGCAGAACTGGAAGTGCAGAGGAGCCTTTACGTAGCCCTTCTTCCAATAGATGCCAACCGCACGCAGAGCGCCAAAGTCAAAAATTTCAAACTCGGGCTTGATGTCGCGTTCCTGGTACATGGTACCGAGGGTCATGAGCATATTGGGGCTGTTGTGGAACACGCCTCCGGGGATGCCCCAGTTAAAGGAGCTGGCATCAAAGGTGCCCATTTCGATTCCGGGAACGTTCTTGTGGTGCAGCATACGCATTGCGTTGCCATAGGGACTGTCATCAGAAACACGGTTGTCGCCGGAGGATGTGCAGTTTACGATGATGTCGCAGTCTTTATAGGCGCGGATCGCACGGATGGTCTCATAGAATTTGACGGGATCCATTACGCCATTGCCTTCGTCGTCACGCATATGCAGATGGCACACAGAGGCGCCGAGCTTCCAGCACTCATATACCTGATCGGCGATGTCCTGAGGCTTTTCCGGGATATTGTAGCCGGCGGGGGTTACAGCGCCGGTCATAGCAGCGGTGATAATGGTTTTAGCCATAATTCAGTACTCCTTGTTGCATATTTGGATTACATGCGGTGGTGCATTTTCAGCACATTGATAATCAGGTTGTCGCGGAAGTCGGCAATCTGTGTCTTGTCATGTCCGATTACATCGGGCAGATTGGCAATCAGAGGCCCAATCTCTTCGCCGGACTGGTCAGCCCATGTCGAGGGAACCTTTTTCATGTCGGAGATATCGGCAAACACGGCATCGGTCATGGCACCAAACTTGATGGCGCAGCCCTTCAGGCCAAGGTCGCCGCCGCCGAGCTCATAGTGCAGAGAGGGGCCAAAGGCAGCCAGACGGATGCCGGGACCAAAGGTCCACGCATCGTCACAGTCAGCCATGGAGCACACACCCTCGGTTACAAGGGCAATTTCTTCACGCCACAGGGCATGCATCAAACGGTTTGCAATAAAGCCGTTCTTTTCCTTGTTCAGAACAACAGGGGCCTTATCGTATTTTTTATAGAAGGCACGGGCAGCCTCGATGACATCGGCAGAGGTTTTTTCACCGCCGCAGATCTCGATGAGCGGCAGCAGATATGCAGGGTTAAAGGGATGCGCCACGATGATGCGTTCGGGGTGCTTGGCCTCGGAGGCAATCTGGGTGACAGGTGTGCCGGAGGAGGAGGAGGCGATAATTGCGTCTTCGGGCAGATACTGTTCCATCACGGCAACCATCTGATGCTTTTGCTCAAGGTTTTCGGCACCGTTTTCCTGCACAAAATAAACATTGCTGAAGGCTTCAGCCGGATCGGTGGTAAAGTGGATGCGGGACCAGATATCATCGGCGTTGGCACCGAGGTATTTTACATATGTATCAATGGCAACCTGAACCTTGGGCTTTGCGCGCTCGATCGAGCCTTCAGAGCGAACGTATACGTTGACATTCAGCCCCTTGAGGGAGAAATATGCAGCAAAGCCGCCGCCAATGGTGCCGGCACCATACATAGCAATGGTTTTGATGTCGTCCACGTTAAACATGTATACAGACTCCTTTCCCAATAGCAGCACTCAGGCTTCCCCTGCTATCTGCAGGGGAAGCTGAGATGGGTTAAATTTACAGCATTTCCAGGATGCCGGCAGCGCCCATGCCGCCGCCGATGCACATGGTAACCAGACCATATTTGCCGGCTACATTGTCTTTATAGGTGTCACGCAGGTAGTCGATGACCTTACCCACCAGAATGGCACCGGTGCAGCCCAGAGGATGACCAAGAGCCATAGCACCGCCATAGGGATTCGTGATTTCCTCGGGGAAGCCCAGTGTGCGTTTGCAGACCAGAGACTGAGAAGCAAAGGCTTCGTTGATCTCGATTACACTCATATCCTTGACTTCCAGACCGGCACGTGCCATGGCCTTCGGGGTAGCAAAGATGGGGCCAAGGCCCATACGGGTGGCGTCACAGCCGGCAACAGCAAAGCTCTTGAGCTTGCAGATAGGCTTAACACCCAGCTCGGCAGCTTTTTCAGCGCTCATCAGAACAACAACCGCGCAGGCGTCGGTGGTCTGAGAGGAGGTGGCAGCAGTAACCAGGCCGTCTTCGGAGAAGGCGGGCTTCATGCCGGCCATCTTTTCCATAGAGGTCTTGAGGTTGCCGTCATGGTCGGCCAGAATGCCGTCATCTTCACTTACAACAATCTGATTGCCGTTTTCATCGCAGATGGGGTTGCCGTTTACGTCGGTCTTTTTGATAGGAATGATAGAAGGAGCAAGCTTGCCTTCCTTACGGGCCTTAGCGGCCTTGATGTGGGAACCCAGAGCCATCTCTTCCATTTCGACGCGGCTGATGTTGTAGTCCTTGGCTACATTTTCAGCAGTTTCACCCATGGACATATACGCACCGGGATAGTTTTCGTTGAGCCATTTGTCCTCGGCTTCGCCGTTCAGCGAGGGCCATACGGAAAAGGTCTTGGTCATGCTCTCGATGCCGCCGGCTACCATTACGTCGCCCTGGCCGCAGGCAATGGCGTTGTGAGCCAGAGCAATGGCCTGCAGACCGCCGGAGCAGAAGCGGTTGATGGTCATACCGGAAACGCAGTCGGGCCAGCCGGCACGGTTTACAACCAGCTGAGCAACATTCATGGCAGTTTCACGGAACTGCATGGCACAGCCGAGAATAACGTCTTCGATCATTTCAGGCTTAACCTGAGGAACGCGGGCCAGGACACCGTTGAGAACCTGAGCGCCGTATTCAATGGGATGCATGTCGGCAAGGCCACCCTTGCGGGCACGGCAGGCAGGGCTGCGGCCATATGCTACAATGACAACTTCTTTTTGTTCCATGATAATATAACTCCTTATTGTATCGTATCTTCGATGTTTTGCAGGAATAACTTATTTGCTGTAAACGTACCAGCCTTCGCCGGCTTTGCGGCCGAATTTACCGGCGGCATAGAGAGCCTTCATGCTCTCGGGGCACTCAAAACGCTCTTTGGCTCCCTTGGAGGGCAGAGTCTGCAGGGACTCGCAAACATGGGGGAAGGTATCAAGGCCGCCCATATCCATCATCTGGAAGGGAGGAACGGGATGGTTCAGACCATACTTGATGGCATTGTCGATATCTTCCTTGCTTGCAATGCCGTCTTCATAGATGTGGATGCACTCCAGGAAATATGCAAACAGAACGCGGTTTACGATAAAGCCGGGAGCATCCTTTACCTTGACAGAAATCTTTGCCAGACCATCGCAGAAGGCCTTGACGGCATCATAGGTGGTGTCAGCGGTTTTTTCGCCCAGGATAACCTCAACGAGCTTCATCAGAGGCACGGGGTTGAAGAAGTGCATGCCAATTACGCGCTCGGGGCAGTCAACAGCAGTTGCAATCTCGGTGATGGAGATAGAACTGGTGTTGGTTGCGAGAACGGCATCGGGCTTGCAGGTGGCAGCCATTTTCTTAAAGTAGTCCTTTTTCAGAGCAGGATCTTCGGAAATGGCCTCGATTACGATGTCGGCATCGGCGATTGCAGCAAAGTCGGAGGTACCGGTAATGTGCGCCTTGGCGGCTTCAGCGGCAGCGGCTTCCATTTTGCCCTTACCGACCTGTTTGTCGTATGCAGCACCGATTTTCGCAACGGCAGCAGCAACCTTTTCGGCGTTGCGGCCCCAAAGGATTACGTCGTAACCACAGGCAGCGGCGTGCTGGGTAATGCTTGAGCCCATAGAGCCCTGGCCAAGAATGGCAACTTTTTTGATTTCCATTGATGTTCCTCCTAGATAGTCTGGGCAGCATTGCGGTATATATCGGAAGCCTCGGTTCGTATTTTCGAAAAAACTGGTTTCCGTTGTTCGTGTTCGGGAAAATGTGCTTCGAAATACAGCCAAAGGCAGCAGATATATTTGCACAAGGCTGCCCGTATTCTTTCATCAGCGGGCAAAAGCCCGCAGTGGAATACGAATTAGGCGGCACGGAGCCGAGCCGGATTTGACAGGGTTTCGGTCAGCTGCCGTGCATAAGACAGAGATACAGAAATCAGCTGTTGGTGAATTCGGCGGCGCGCTTGTCGATCATGGCAGCCATGCCTTCTTTTTGATCATGCGTGTCAAACAGAAGCGTAAATTCAATGGTTTCCTGTGTTTTTCCGGCTTCAACGGATTCACAGGCAGCCTTGTTGATGGCGGCTTTGGCCGAAGCCAGCGCACAGCCGGGTTTGGTCATCAGCTGACGGGCAATTTCAACGGCTTTGGCATAAATGGCGTCGTATTCTGCAAGGGCAGCCTTTGCCTCGGCAGCCTTTTGGGCAGCCTTCAGAGTCTCAACCTCGGCAGAACCTGCCTTTTGTGCGTCTTTATAGGCCTTTTTTGCAGCCTTTGCCTGCGCATTCAGTTCATCAAGTTCGCCAGACTGCACATACCAGTTGAGAAGGCCCAGCTCATAAGCCTGTTTGCCGGGAATCATTTCAGTGAGCATCACCAGCTGTTTGGCTTTGGCAGGACCCACGAGCGCAGTTGCACGGGCACAGCCGTTTGCACCGGGGATGATGCCCAGACCTACTTCCGGAAAGCTCAGAGTTGTACGGCTTCCGCCAACACGGAAGTCACATGCCAGTGTCATCTCGCAGCCGCCGCCAAAGGCATAACCGCCTACAGCAGCAATCACAGGAATGGATATGGATTCAAGCAGATTGTTGATCTGAATTGCGAGGCCGCAGAATTCTCTGGCATAGCGCGGGGTCGCATTTGCCATCTCTTTTACGTCGGCCCCGGCGGCAAAGGCCTTCTCACTGCCTGTAATGATAAGGACACGTACGTTTTTGTCGGCCTGAACCAGCTGCAGAGCGGCCATGATATCACGGTTGATCTCGCTGTTGAGCGCATTAAGTGCTTTGGGGCGGTTCAGCCGTATGGTGGCAATGCCGTCGTTTGTGCTGTAGAGGATGTTTTCAAATTCCATACTGTGCCTCGCTTATTCTGCCGGGATGGACTGACCGCCATCACAAAGGATGTAGGTGCCGGTCATATAGCCAAAGCTGTCAGAACACATAGCCAGCACGGGGCCCGCGATCTCTTCGATGGTTCCCAGGCGGCGGACAGAGGTGGACTTGGATTGCTGTTTGTAATAGTCTGTGGTATTGCCGTCTTTGTCAATGAAGAATTCTTCGTTCAGGGGGGTGACGACATAGCCGGGGCAGATCCCGTTTACGGTGATATTCTCACGACCGAAATTATTGGCCAGTGTTCGAACCAGGCTCAGGCAGCCGGCCTTCGAAGCACCATAACCTACCACGCCTTTGCCACCAATCAGTCCGCCGACCGAGGCAGTGATGATGATGCGTCCGCCTTTTTTGCCGTTGGTTGCGTTTTGGCGGATCATCTGCCGTGCAGCAGCCTGGCAGAACATGAATGTGCCGGTGAGATTGGTAGCAATAACCTTTTCAAAGTCGGCCGCCGTGTATTCCGGACGCCCTTCACGAGTCTCAACTACCAAAGCAGTGGGGCCGGCAATGCCTGCGTTGTTGATGAGAATGTTCAGCTCGCCGAATTCCTCAACGGTCTTGTCGATGACCATCTGGATGTTTTCCATTTTGCTGGAGTCGGCGGGGATGCCCAGAGCGCGGCCTCCCTTGCAGTAGTTTTCGTTCAGGTCGGCAACAGCGTCGATGACCTTGCGCTCGGTACGGGCTGTGATAACCACGTTAGCACCATAGGCGGCCAGTGCACAGGCCATACCAAAGCCCAGACCCTGAGTTCCGCCCGTAATGATGGCAGTTTTGCCTGTGAGGTCAAAGGACGGAATGCCCATCTTGCGGTTGAGATGTTCCATGTCCGAATGCTCCTTTTAAATATACAGTGTATCTTGTTATTTTTTGGCCACGGTGGCATCGAACCTAGCCAGCATGGCACGAGGTGTAGCGGTGTGGGCGCTGCGCTCATAGCGCGGGCACTCTTCATAGCCGGGGATGCCGGCAAGATATTTGGCGATCTTCTTGAGTTCTTCGAGATCATAACGGCTCATGAGGGTGATTTCCTCCATCAGAGGAGAACCGCCGCCATGTACGCCGGCAACAGCCTGAGCAGCTTCAAAGCCGTCGCACAGACGATTTTCCATCATGCGCATCACGCGGTGCGTATCCTCGGCAGACCAGGCGGGATTGCGGACGATGTATTTGTTGCAAAGGGCGCCGACATTGTCTTCTTCCATAAAGAAGTTGTCTTCGAGAGGAAGGGAGGCGCATACACCGCCGGTAAGGTCGGCCATGATTTCGTATTCGTCGTAGATTTTGTGACCGGCGAGACGGCGGCCGGCGTTGGTAAGGATCTCATCGGGAACCCACTGACCGGAGGGGAACTGTACCCCATGGTGGGCAGCGGCTTCGCCGGCAGCAAAGACCAGCTCAGCAGTCTGGATGATGTCACAGAGCTTGCTGCGGACGTGGGATTCCTTTGCGATGTCGTTGACCTCGGCTACGAGAGCGGCCTGGGAGGCAATAACCTCAGAAACGGCAGTTTTGCAGCCGGTGTAGGAGTGACGATGATAGTGAGCAAACATCAGGGCCAGATAACCGGCGTAGCGGCAGACACCCTCGTTGTCACGGCCGCACATGAATACGCGCTCATAGGGAACGAAAACGTCGTCGAATACGGTAAGGGACTCAACGTCGCCGATCTTGGCATAGGGAGCCTCGAGGTGGGTGCGCTTGTGGTGCTGGCCGGGAACAGCCATAATCTTGATGCCTTCCCAGTCTGCGGGCAGCGCAAAGGCTACGGCATAGTCGGCGTCATCCTGACTCATGAATTTGGTGGGGTTGACGATGATTTCGTCAACATAGGGAGCACAGGAGTTGCAGATTTTGGCGCCGCGCACAATAATGCCCTTGCAGGGCTTGCCGTCAAGGCCCGTGCCGTCGACGTTGGTTTCAACCACATGAACGAACTGATCGGGGTCGGGCTGCATATGCGCACGCTTATACTTGGGGTTGCGCGAACCCTTTACATCGGTCTGCGCACAGTTGCATACAAGGTCGTTCTGCTGGCAGAAGGCGATGTACTTCAGCAGACGCTGATGGTATTCGGTCCCGCAGGCGGCATCGCAGTCGAAGGTGACGGAATAAAGAGCGTTCATGGCATCAGTGCCCATGCAGCGCTGCATGCATCCGCCCACGCGATGGCAGATCAGACGGGTCATCAGCTGCTTTTTCAAAAGGTCTTCCTGCGTGTGGTGAATGTTGGTGCAGCGGTTGATTTTCTGGCCTTCCATGCCGGGAATATTGGACTCTGCAATACAGACATCGGCATAGCGGGGGTCGTTTGCCGTGTCGTAGCACTGCTTCATAACATAGGTGCCGCCAACGATCCAGTCTGCCAGATCGCGCTCAGCGCCCTGTTTGCCGTTGGAGCGGTCTACCTTCTTGCCGTTGAGGTAAATATTGGGCTTCATCTTCAGCAGACGCTGCTTGTATTGTTCGTAGGTACCGATATGGTTGGACATCAGTTAATCTCCTTATCTCTGTTTTGTTCTCCGGGCCGGACAGAATTTGCCCGGCCGGCGGAGAAAATCAGACGTTATTTCTTGGCGGCGGCGACAGAAGCATCGAACTTGGCCAGCATGGCACGAGGTGTAGCGGTGTGGGCGCTGCGCTCATAGCGCGGGCACTCTTCATAGCCGGGGATGCCGGCAAGATATTTGGCGATCTTCTTGAGTTCTTCGAGATCATAACGGCTCATGAGGGTGATTTCCTCCATCAGAGGAGAACCGCCGCCATGTACGCCGGCAACAGCCTGAGCAGCTTCAAAGCCGTCGCACAGACGATTTTCCATCATGCGCATCACGCGGTGCGTATCCTCGGCAGACCAGGCGGGATTGCGGACGATGTATTTGTTGCAAAGGGCGCCGACATTGTCTTCTTCCATAAAGAAGTTGTCTTCGAGAGGAAGGGAGGCGCATACACCGCCGGTAAGGTCGGCCATGATTTCGTATTCGTCGTAGATTTTGTGACCGGCGAGACGGCGGCCGGCGTTGGTAAGGATCTCATCGGGAACCCACTGACCGGAGGGGAACTGTACCCCATGGTGGGCAGCGGCTTCGCCGGCAGCAAAGACCAGCTCAGCAGTCTGGATGATGTCACAGAGCTTGCTGCGGACGTGGGATTCCTTTGCGATGTCGTTGACCTCGGCTACGAGAGCGGCCTGGGAGGCAATAACCTCAGAAACGGCAGTTTTGCAGCCGGTGTAGGAGTGACGATGATAGTGAGCAAACATCAGGGCCAGATAACCGGCGTAGCGGCAGACACCCTCGTTGTCACGGCCGCACATGAATACGCGCTCATAGGGAACGAAAACGTCGTCGAATACGGTAAGGGACTCAACGTCGCCGATCTTGGCATAGGGAGCCTCGAGGTGGGTGCGCTTGTGGTGCTGGCCGGGAACAGCCATAATCTTGATGCCTTCCCAGTCTGCGGGCAGCGCAAAGGCTACGGCATAGTCGGCGTCATCCTGACTCATGAATTTGGTGGGGTTGACGATGATTTCGTCAACATAGGGAGCACAGGAGTTGCAGATTTTGGCGCCGCGCACAATAATGCCCTTGCAGGGCTTGCCGTCAAGGCCCGTGCCGTCGACGTTGGTTTCAACCACATGAACGAACTGATCGGGGTCGGGCTGCATATGCGCACGCTTATACTTGGGGTTGCGCGAACCCTTTACATCGGTCTGCGCACAGTTGCATACAAGGTCGTTCTGCTGGCAGAAGGCGATGTACTTCAGCAGACGCTGATGGTATTCGGTCCCGCAGGCGGCATCGCAGTCGAAGGTGACGGAATAAAGAGCGTTCATGGCATCAGTGCCCATGCAGCGCTGCATGCATCCGCCCACGCGATGGCAGATCAGACGGGTCATCAGCTGCTTTTTCAAAAGGTCTTCCTGCGTGTGGTGAATGTTGGTGCAGCGGTTGATTTTCTGGCCTTCCATGCCGGGAATATTGGACTCTGCAATACAGACATCGGCATAGCGGGGGTCGTTTGCCGTGTCGTAGCACTGCTTCATAACATAGGTGCCGCCAACGATCCAGTCTGCCAGATCGCGCTCAGCGCCCTGTTTGCCGTTGGAGCGGTCTACCTTCTTGCCGTTGAGGTAAACATTGGGCTTCATCTTCAGCAGACGCTGCTTGTATTGTTCGTAGGTACCGATTGCCATAGCATATATCTCCTTTTAGAAAATTACGGAATTGTGGGGACTCAGTTGATGGTCATGCCGCCGTCTACAGGAATCAGAACACCTGTGACATAGCCACCGGCCGGAGAGGCCAGGAAATTGGCTACGCCGGCGATTTCTTCCGGCTGCGCATAGCGGCGCAGGGAGATCATCTTTTTTACGGCTTCGGCGTTCTTTTCATCGGCCATAACGCCCTTGGTCATATCAGTGACCACATAGCCCGGAGCAATGGCGTTTACGGTAATGCCATAGCGAGCCAGCTCGTTAGCCATGATTTTCGTCAGGTGAATGACGGCTGCTTTGGCAGCACCATAGAGAGTGTCACCGCGAGGAGCCTTAATACCGGCTGCAGATGCCATGTTGATGATGCGATAAGGGTTTTCGTCGCCTTCACGGCCCTGGGCCTTCATCTGACGGGCTGCCAGCTGAGACAGGAAATAAAGCGCTTTCAGATCGGCATCAAGCGTGGCGTCAAAGGCGGATTCTTCCACGTCGATCATGTTCTTAGGGGTTCCGCCGATGCCGGCGTTGTTGACCAGAATGTCGATGCGGCCATAGTGCGCAACTGTCTTGGCAATAAGGTTTTCCCGGTGCTCCGGGTTTGTTACCTCGGTTGCTACACCCAGTGCGTCATAGCCCAGAGCCTTGAGCTCATCGGCTACCTTGTCGCAGGCGTCTTGCTTGCGGCCGGTGATGACGACCTTGGCACCATAGGCGGCCAGAGTCTGAGCTATGGCATGCCCTATGCCGCGTGTGGAGCCGGTGATGATTGCGACCTTGCCAGTCACGTTGTAGTTTGCAAGTGTCATGATTACAACTCCTCTCGATGTTGCTGCCTTGTCGATATGCGGGGGCGGCCCCGACGCCCGGGCGGGCGAGGGGGAAATTGAAAAGTTAAAACAGTCCAAACGAGTCTATTATATCGGAAAGTCTTCTGATTCGCAATATAAAACAAAAAAGAAATTGCAGCGGCAAAACGATAAAAACTGCCGTGTCTGCTGCAATTGCTCTTGCATTTTGC
The DNA here is from genome assembly GCA_963639765.1 of Oscillospiraceae bacterium. Classification (GTDB taxonomy): domain Bacteria; phylum Bacillota; class Clostridia; order Oscillospirales; family Oscillospiraceae; genus CAVHXA01. The sequence goes on from CAVHXA010000012.1 coordinate 54,814, forward strand.
ACAAAGCTGTGGTAGCCTAAAAGAGGACAACTCAATAAATGTCTTCAGGGCGGGGTGAAAATCCCCACCGGCGGTAGAGTCCGCGAACGCACCGGTCCGCCCGGTGCGCCGAATCGGTGCAATTCCGATACCGACAGTATAGTCTGGATGGGAGAAGATGTTTACCCGATCTGTTTCGGGCAACACCTGAAGGCTTGCTTTGGGTGTTACTTTTTTTATGAGGTGCCTGCCATGGTTGCTCTACTTGAATCAGCAAAGGAAAACATTATTTTTCTTGGTGTCTGTCTGGCTGTTTTTATCGTCGTATATGTTCTGGCGCGGCTGTTTCAGCGCTTTCTTGCAAATGACCTTACCAGGATCCCGGTCGCCAGACACATTGCCTATGTTGCCGTTTTTTCGGCTATTGGCGGTTTACTGATGTTTTTCGAGATTCCGCTGTTTTTTGCTCCGTCGTTTTATCAGATTGATTTTGGTGAGCTGCCTGTTATGATATGCACCTTTTACCTTGGGCCTTCGGCCGGTGTTACAGCCGAGCTGATCAAGGTCCTGATCAAGCTGGTCCTCAAAGGGACATCCACCGCATTTGTCGGCGAGTTTGCCAGCTTTATTCTTGGCTGCTCCTATATTCTTCCTGCATCAATCATTTATCATATCCGCCGCAGCAAAAAGTCTGCCGTTTTTGGCTTGGTCGTTGCGACCATCTTCACAACTGCTTTTGGCAGTCTGTTTAACGCCTACTATCTCATTCCCACCTATGTCAATCTGTTCGGAATTCCCCTCGATGGCATTATTGCCATGGGCACCGAAGTAAACGCCCGCATCACGAGCCTGCCCACTCTGGTGCTCTATGCAGTTGTTCCCTTCAATATTCTCAAATACTCTCTCGTATCGCTCCTCACCTTCTTCTTATACAAGCGGGTCAACAGGCTGTTTTTCAACGGACATACCAAGAACAAAAAACATACCGCAGCGGCCAAAACAACAGCCGGCGGCTGACAACAGGGCATCCCTGTTCCGTCAGGAAATCTCCCGCAAAATCGCTCCTGCCGAAGGATGCGGTGCTGCCATAAACACATGCAGCCGATTCATCGTGAATCGGCTGCATGATTTATATGATTGTATGCCGCTTTAGATCTGGTTGGCAGCACCAAAGCCGCTGGTCACGGCAAAGTGGACATTTCCAATCTGGCGGCAGTCTCCGATATAGTCGGTCTGCGGTGCTGCGCCAAAGAGGGAAGAAGCCTCTTCGTTGTTGGGCTTTGCACCGGTGCACATTACAACAAGGTCGGCCAAAAGCTTTTGCTCGTTGCCTTCCGCATCAATATAGCGCACACCGTCCGATTCGATGGCCAGATATTTCTTTACATTGACAATCTGATGGAAATCAGACTGCTTGTTCCAGTATTCCTCAAGCATATCATGATAGTGCGCATGAGGGGCATCAGAGGCAAGGGCACTCTGCCGGCACATCACGGTTGTGTCGTGTCCGTTCTCGGCGAGGTAGAGCGCTGTCTCCACACCGGTTTCACTTCCGCCGATCACGGCGATCTTATGCGGAAGCGACTGCTCTATACCATACACCTCCGGGGTTACCATTACGTTGGGCAGATCTGCGCCCGGGATATTGGCTTTCGGGAAAACAGCGCCAACCGCCACAATCACGTGGTCAAAACCGCCGTCAGCCAGCAGCTCACGGGTAGCTCTGGTGTTGAGCCTTACGTTAACACCCTTTTTATAGACCTGAGTGATGAGCCAGTTCTTAAAGTCGGCAAGAGGCCATTTAAACCGCGGGAAATCCGCATGCGTCAGCTGTCCGCCCAGTACGCGTTCTTTTTCATACAGCGTAACCTTATGGCCGCGGTCTGCCAGAGTCATGGCTGCATACATGCCGCCGGGGCCGCCTCCTACCACTGCTACACGTTTTATGCGTGTTACGGGCCTGATCATACGGTCGATCTTGTCTTCCATACCCAGCTTGGGGTTGACCGTGCAGAACGAACGGAATTTGTCGCCGTCGTTTGGAACATGGCACTTATTGCATCTGACGCACGGGACAACATCTTCGCCTCGGCCTTCAACGAGCTTCTGCATATAGTCCGGCTCGCAGATCCAGGTGCGGGCCATAACAATAACGTCCGCAGCGTTGTTTTCAAGCAGGCTCTCGCAGAAATCGGGGTCGTGCAGACCGGCTGAAATACCGATTTTCAGGTGGGCCTTGCGGCTGTGTGCATCCTGACACAGGGTTTTTGCCAGTTCTACACAGGGGCTCGGATGTTCGCGCGTGGAGGTAAAGCCCGTCGGGTGTGTCCAGTCCTGTACGCCGTAGCGAACGGTAAGAATATCAATTTTACCTTCAAGGGCACGCGCCAGCTCAAGGTTGTGCTTAACACTGATCCCGGCTTCAACACCGTCGGTGTAGAATTCCAGCGGGAATCCGCTGCCAAGGGCTGCCTTCAGAGCCTCGGCCAGCTCTACGCAGAACGCGATGTGTGCCTTTGAGGACTGACTTTCACGTGTTGTAAGCATCTGAAAGCCCAGTGTTTTGTGAAACAGAGCGGATTTTACGATTTTATCAATATTTTCCTTGCGCACGGCGGGGTCGTCATAATCCTGACGGGCAAAGGCAAACTGCGGTGCGCCTGTTGGACCGCCAAACGGCTGTGAGGGATCAAGACTGACCTTTGGGCCGGAACTGCCGCCGGGACCACCCGGGCCGCCGGGACCACCGGGACCACCGGGACCGCCGGGAC
>CAVHXA010000013.1:0-56454 GCA_963639765.1 Oscillospiraceae bacterium
CTGTCCCCATTGCGGCAAACCCATGACGATGAACCTCCGCTGCGATGATACCTTTGTGGAAGACGAAGGCTGGCACAGAGCAGCAGAGCGGTACGAAAACTTTCTCCGTACCCGCAACGGGCAGAAAATCCTCTTTCTGGAACTGGGAGTCGGCTACAATACGCCTGGCATCATTAAGTACCCCTTCTGGCAGTTGACAGCCAAGAACCCGAACGCTACCTATGCCTGTATCAACCAAGGGCAGGCGGTTTGCCCTCGTGAAATCGAGCGGCAATCGATCTGTATCGATTCTGATATCGGACAGGTTATTGAGGCACTTTTTTAGTTGAAAAACGCAGATGAAATTATAACGACATAGTCACGAGACAGGTACAAGTGACTTCTCCCTAACCTGAAAAGAAGTGACTTCGCCGCAACTTGCGGCAAACAACACCAACAACACTACATGCGTCAAAACACCTGCGTCAAAACGGTTTCTCGACATATTGACAAACCCCAAAGTGCCTGATATACTATCAAATAGAAAAAATACTATATGAGGAGCGCTATGGAACAGATATATCTTGACACCGCCAAGGTGCTGAAGGCGATCTCCGATCCGAAAAGACTGCGTATCGTGGATATGCTTTCCTGCGGAGAGCTTTGTGCCTGTGTCATTCAGGAAGAATTTAATATCACGCAGCCCACTCTGTCTCATGATATGAAGGTTCTGCTGGATGCCGGTGTTGTGACCGCCCGCAAGGAATGGAAGAACACCTATTACTCTTTGAACACAGCTTTTCTCGATCTGTTTTCAGAGACATTGTCAAAGATATTCCATCCGACGCCGGACTGTATCTGCCACAAATGCACATCAAATCAATATACATGATATAGCCGATAGCTTTCATGCTGTCGGCTATATAAAAGACCATCAAATAGAAAATATTCTATTTAACAGGAGGAAGAACATGAGCGCATTTCTTCAAAATCAGATTTTAGGGATGAAATGGCTGAATGACCTGATCGAAAATCTTATGCAGAGGCTGGGAATTGATACATCCTCACGCATTGGCGGCAGCATTCAGTTTTTTCTCTACGACGTAATCAAGATCACGGTTCTGCTTTGTGTACTGATTTTCATAATCTCGTATATCCAGAGCTACTTTCCGCCGGAACGCAGTAAAAAGATCATGGGAAGGTTTCATGGAATTGGTGCGAACTGTATTGCCGCTTTGCTTGGAACAGTAACACCGTTTTGCTCCTGCTCATCCATTCCGCTGTTCATCGGTTTTACCAGTGCAGGCCTTCCGCTCGGCGTGACATTTTCGTTTCTGATTTCATCTCCAATGGTGGATTTGGGAAGCCTTGTGCTTTTGATGAGCATTTTCGGAACAAAGATTGCAGTTGCATATGTGGCTCTTGGGCTTGTCGTTGCTGTGGCTGGCGGGACGCTGATTGAAAAGCTGCATCTTGAAAATGAGGTAGAGGATTTCGTCCGTAAGACAAGTGCAGCAGATATTGAGTCACCTGCATTATCACAAGCAGAAAGGCTTGTCTATGCCAGAGATCAGGTTGCAGGAACATTCAAGAAGGTATTTCCGTATATTCTGATTGGCGTCGGTATAGGTGCGGTGATTCACAACTGGATTCCCGAAAGCTGGGTTGTCACGATTCTGGGAAATAGCAATCCCTTTGGCGTGATTCTTGCCACTATAGTCGGCATGCCGATGTATGCAGATATCTTCGGAACGATACCGATTGCAGAATCACTTCTTGTTAAAGGTGCACAGCTGGGGACTGTCCTTTCCTTTATGATGGGCGTCACAACGCTGTCACTGCCGTCTATGATCATGCTGAAAAAGGCGGTTAAGCCAAAGCTGCTTGGCATTTTCATTGCCATATGCACGGTGGGCATTATATTGGTCGGATACCTGTTTAATATTTTTCAATACATCTTTATTTGAGGAGGAAGCACAATGTTTGGATTTGGTAAGAAGGAAGAAAAGAAGCAGAGCACTTGTGGCTGCGGCGGTAACTGCGCCCCAGAGTTAATGGAAAAAGTAAAAATCGGCAATGCAGCCGACAGAATCAAGGTCCTCGGCGGTGGATGTGCAAAATGCCATGAATTGCAGAAACATACCGAAGAGGCGCTGAAGGAGCTTGGAATCAGCATATCGGTTGATCTGATCACCGACTTTTCTGTGATTGCCGCATACGGTGTTATGAGCACTCCGGCTTTGGTGATCAATGAAAAAGTTGTTTCCTGCGGCAAGGTTCTGAAAAAGGACGAAATTGAAAAGCTGTTGAAGGACGGATGCGGAAGATGAAGAAGGTAGCATTTATCTGCGTTCATAATTCCTGCCGCAGTCAAATCGCAGAGGCTTTAGGAAGGCTATTTGCAGGTGATGTGTTTGAAAGCTATTCTGCCGGAACGGAGACAAAGCCCAGGATCAATCAGGATGCCGTTCGCATCATGAAAAAGCTGTACGGGATCGACATGGAGAAAACGCAGTATTCCAAGCTGATAGCAGACATACCAGCTCCGGATATTGCAATTTCAATGGGATGTGATGTGGGCTGTCCTTATATCGGCAGAGCGTTTGATGATAACTGGGGTCTGGAAGATCCTACAGGAAAATCGGACGAGGTATTTGTTTCTGTCATAAAGCAGATTGAGAAAAATATATACGAGCTTAAAGAGAACATTCAGTCGTAAAGCTCTCAGTAAATGTATAGGCGCGTTATTATTCGCAGAAAGCAGGTGAACACAAATGAAAATTGATCTGCATGAAGTCCCCGTCCGGGACGTTGTTGCCGGATACGTGGACAGCGCAGAAAACGGCGTTGTAGGGTACGACGGCAAGCTGAACATTCGCCCTGCCTTTCAGCGTGAATTCATTTACAAGGACAAACAGCGTGACGAAGTTATCCGAACCATTACAAAGCAATTCCCTTTGAATGTTATGTATTGGGTAAAGGGAGATAACGGCAACTTTGAACTGCTTGACGGACAGGAACGGCACCTAAATATTCGTGCTTTCTCTCCTGAACAGACCGCCTGCAGGTGCTCAGATCGTGCGGCACATCGGCAAAACAGACTACGACGTTTTTCGACACGACAGGCTTTGTGCAGACGGAGCAAATGCGGGTGTCGGCGTGTAATACGCCGTTTGTTGTGCGGTTTTGTGCGAAAAAACCTGCCGGACGAAAACAATCCGGCAGGCTTGATTTACGGAGAAGGAGGGATTTGAACCCTCGCGTGCTTTTTACACACCTACTCCCTTAGCAGGGGAGCCCCTTCGGCCTCTTGGGTACTTCTCCACAGATGAGTTGCGGAATGAAAAGATAACGGAGAGAGTGGGATTCGAACCCACGGCTCTGACGAGTCACTGGTTTTCAAGACCAGCTCCATAAACCCCTCGGACATCTCTCCGGGTTGAAATCGCAACGGGGGCATACTAGCATAAAAAAATGTCTTTGTCAAGCACCGTATTGCGATTGAAGCGGTTGAAGCGGTCGTACAGCTGTGCGGGCAGCTGAAAAAGTTCTTGACAAACGAAATTGCCTGTGTATAATGAGACTTGTTCGTTTTCGTGTGCAGAATATAGAGGATTTGTGTAATGGTAGCACACCGGACTCTGACTCCGTTTGTGGGGGTTCGAATCCCTCATCCTCTGCTTTCGACCCGGGTTTTCCCCGGGTCTTTTTTTATTTCCGCAGACACCAAAAAGCTATACCCGATCCGGGCATTTCGTTGTTTCGTCCTTCAGGCATTCTCTGACCTGCGCATATTCCTGCGGCGTGTTGATGTTTTCAAAGAGATTCGGCTCGGTCCAGTTGAGAACGAGGGTGTCCAGCCGGTCGAGAAGCATACCCATTTTATACAGGCCCGCAGTCAGCAGGGCTCGTGTATCCGGCAGGCAGCGCTGTCTGTAAAGGCCAAACAGGGGTTCTCTCCGGTTGTTTTTGTGAAATACCGCTATGTCGTGATCGGCTATGGATGCATACAGCAGCTGTGCTGCCGGAACGGACAGATACGGCATGTCGACGGCACAGACAAACAGAAGCTGCTGCGTGGTGCGGGAAAGTCCCGCCTCAAGACCGGCCAGCGGACCGCAGCCGGGAAAGCTGTCGTATACTGCCGACCCCGGCAGCTCCGCAAGATGTTCGCTGCTGCCTGCCGCGATCAGCACCTCGGGACACAGTGCCGACCAGAAGTCTACGGCACGCTCCAGGAGCGTCTGTCCCTGCAGCGGAAGCAGAACCTTATCCCGGCCCATGCGGCTGGATCTTCCGCCGGCAAGTATCAGTGCTGCAGCATTATGGAACATCATCTGTCTCGCAGGCCTCCTGAATTTTTTCATAAACCTGAGGCAGCTTTTCCATGAGGCTTATGCTTTTTGCGTCCGGGCCGGTCCAGATATGAAAGGACGTGGCATCTGCGGCCAGCCCTCCGTCCTGATCGTATACCTGATAGACAAGCTCCAGCTTCTTTGGAGCATAGGATCGGATATGCGTCCGGATTGTTGCCTGACCAGGATATCGCATCGGATTGCGGTATTGCATGTGCAGATCCACCATGGGCGGATCGATTCCAAGGGCATGCATCCTGCTGAATGAGAAGCCGATTTTATCAAAGAGATCCATACGTGCGATTTCAAGCCAGATCGGATACACCGCGTGGTGGACAATGCCCATCATGTCACAGTCCGGATAACGTACGTCAACGGTTATTTGTGTCTTCATGTGCGAACATGCCTCCCTGCTGCATTGCTTTTTTCGATGAAGCTGCGGCACCCTTTTTCGGTACGAACAGACCGGTCATATCGGCACGCTCCAATTCCAGCAGCTTTTTCTTTTTGTAAATACCCCCGGCGTATCCGATCAGGCTGCCGTTTGCGCCGACCACGCGGTGGCAGGGGATAATGATCGATATTTCGTTATGCCCGACCGCACCGCCGACAGCCTGCGCGGACATCCGGGAAAGCCCCTGCTTTTTCGCAAGCTGCCGACCAATCTCACCGTAGGTTGTGGTTTTCCCATAGGGGATACGCAGCAGAATTTCCCATACGGACAGTCGAAACGCGGAGCCGATGGGGTGCAGCTGCGGCAGAAAGTCGGGCTCCCTGCCGGCAAAGTAAAGGTCCAGCCAGCGCCGGGCTTCTGCAAGAGCAGGCGTTTTCTTTTCTGCGTGCTCTGCCGGGAGGTTATCGGCAAAATATTTTTCGCCATCAAACCATAATCCGGTCAGTCCGATTTCGTCTGCCGCCAGCAGAATATCGCCCAGCGGGGAGTCATAATGCTGTGTGAATGTCATTTTGCATTCCTTTTTTCAATGCGTTCAACCCGGGACGGCACCGCACGGTTTTCTGCGGATCTGCCTGGCAAATTATGCGGTGCTGCCCAAAAATATATGTCTTTCCATTATAACAGGGCAGGTATGCTTATAGCAAGACGCGGCAGAAAAAAGCCGCAGGCATTTCAAGGGCAGACATACAGGGCACAGAATGCCGCCTGCGGTTTTCTGCGGCTGTGTTCCTGTTGTTGACAGATGTGTTAGAATAAAGAAACGAACGTTGTCTGCAGCCGACAGCAGCAAACAATCTGCCCTGTTTCGTATTTTCCGCGTCGGCCCGACAGAGAAAGGAACAGCCCATGAAACGGAAAAAGATCAGCTTGCTTATTGTATGCACAGTTCTATGCGCGCTTTTGTTCTGCGGATGCGCACAGAAAACAACAGAGACCCCGGCCCGGGAGGATGCGGCCCCGGCTGCGGCAGAGACCGAAATCGAAGAGACCACACCTACAGCGGCAGAGACCGAAACCGAAGAGGCCACTCCGGCAGCAGAGATCAAGGTCGAGGAAGCTGAAGAAGCAGCTCCGGCAGCAGAGGAGACCGAAAAGAAAGACACAGCTGCCGAAGAGACCGTGTCTGCCGAAGAAGCGCAAAGCGGTGCCGATCTTTATACCGACTTTTTGGAAAACGGGGAATATCGGTCGTTTTTCTCAGACCGGGACTGTGCGGAGCCCACGGAATATGCCGTTCTGGACATCAATGCGGACGGCACAGACGAGCTGATTCTTTCGTCCGAAGACGGTTCTGGCTTTTATCGGTTCTGCGTATTCGGCTGCGATGCGTCCACGGGTCGGATTTCGGCCTTTTCCTTCGCGAGAGAAGACGTATTTGACGAGAACCTGAGCGACAGCGTCAATCAATACTACGGCACATTAAGATATTCTCCGGAATACCGCGCGCTGGTGTTCACAGAGATGAACAACGGAATCATGTTCGGCAGCCTTGGTTATTGGACGGCAGAAGAGAAGAACCTGTCTGTGTGCTTTACGCTGTCGTTTGAGCAGGACTACGAAACAGGAGAAGTTTCCTACAGCATCTATGATCCGGACAGCCAGACGGAAACCGGGCTTCGCAGCGATGCGTATTACGCATACATCGAAGAAGCAGCCGAGATTGCATTCGAGCCGCTGCCGTAATTCCTCGAAATATCCGGATGCCTTACCAATGTTGCATTTTTTCCTGTCTCGAAACAGGCCTGCAGGAAGGCAAGATGGGAGACGATGCGCAGAAGCGCGGCTCTGGCCGGAAGACCGACTCCGCCGGGACCGGGGTGATGTCCGCAATCCTCGCAATGGCCTCGGTATCCGCCGCGCCCCGGAATAATCGAAGCTGTTGTTCTGCTCCGGATTGCAGACGGAGAATGCGGTTATCGAATGAACCGCTTCAGCCGGGCGGTGAGAGCAAACGCAAGTACCAGCTTGACGCTATCCGGCAAAAGAAACGGAGCAACGCATTTGGACAGTGCCGCCGCAACGGTAATGGGCCCGGCAGAGCGGATGTACAGCAGCATGAACCAGACAGTACCGAAAGCGTAACACACCAGCAGCCCCAGCACCATGGAGACAGGCAGTACCCACGGCGCGTCTTTGAACAGTGCTTCCATGCCCCACATGACCAGAGCGGAGAATACAAAGCCAACGATATACCCACCGGTCACACCAAGCAGTCGCCCGATTCCGCCGGTGAAGCCGGAGAAGACCGGCATGCCAACGGCCCCCAGCAAAATGTATACAAGCACTGCAGCAGTGCCGCGCTTACCGCCCAACAGTCCGACAGCAAGAAAAACCCCCATGGTCTGTAATGTGAAGGGAACAGGCCCGGGCACTGTAATCCAGGCGCAAACGGCAATGATTGCAGAAAACAGACTGATTACAACCAGATTATAGACAGAGATTCTAGCTGTGGTCATGTCGAAGCTTCTCCTTATAAAAAGGCCCGACGGATGTCGGGCCTCTCTTTTATTGCACAGGCGTGTAGCCGCACACGCGGCAGTACCAGTCGAGCAGACCGTCGGGATCGTCGTCCTCGCAGTGTCCGCCGTCCCAGATGATGCGGGCGTTTACGTTCTTGCCGCGGTTTTCAAGAGCTGTGGCCAGATTGAGCACCGTGGGGACGGAGGTGGCGCCGTCTGCGCCGCCGTGACGAATCCACCAGTGATCTGCACAGCCGGGATTGCCGCCCAGCACGTGCCACATGGGGTTGAACAGATTCAGAATGTCGGGCAGGTCACTGTCGATTTCGGCACTGTCGTCGCCCGTGGCATAGCGAAGGCCAAACTCGGTAAAGTGACGGGCGTTGACCCGGGCATTGCCGAAGACCAGCGTTTCGGCGTTGTTCAGCGCGGTTTCGTCAAAGGCGGGCAGATTCTTTTCACGCCCGGCATGGGTCGAGAAATCGGCAAAGGTAAAGGTATAGCCGTCGCCGCTGCGGTGCAGCCAGGGATTGGCCTGCAGATAGGCCTCCTGCTCGGCCGGGGTCTTTTTCTGCATAAAGCGGGCCGCCTCGGGGATGAGGTATTCGTGCAGGCAATAGTCGGCGATGTTGTCGATGGTCAGAAGGCCCCAGTCTCCATGGCCGCGCAGCCCAATGCGGGTGAGATAGTCGGCATAGACCGCAATCAGCTGCCTTGCCGCGGCCTGATCCACAAGGGCCGGCTCCTGCCGGGAAAAGGGACCGCCGCTATAGGGCACATGGCTCCACTGCAGCTCATAGGCGCCGTCGGCGTTGTGCAGGTTCTGCACCGGGCTAAATGAGGCCGAGGCAAACACACGATCGGATTCGGACGCGGCACCGATGGCCTGCAGATACGGCTCAAAGACCGGGCTGTCGCCTGAGGCTGCCAGCAGACAGCTCAGACCGCCGCCGGCACTGCCGCCGTGGCAGACAATCCGGTCGGTATCCCCGGGGATGCTGTCGGCGTTGTGACGCAGATACCGAACCGCAGCCTTCAGGTCCACAATCGCAGCCGGCGCCTTTCCGTAATATGGACCATCCTTTGCGCGCGGATCGCCGTCGGGCCATTTGCAGTCGCGGCCGCGGCAGCCCGGCTTTACGCAGACAAAGCCCATGGAGAGCGCGCGGTTGGCAACAAAATCCGGCCCCTCTCCGCCGGGCCAGCCGGGCCCACCGGGACCTCCGGGTCCACCGGGTCCACCGGGTCCACCGGGCATACCGCCGGGACCTCCGGGTCCACCGGGACCTCCGGGACCACCGGGACCTCCGGGACCACCGGGACCACCGGGGCCGCCCATTGCGTGCGCACCTTTGTTTGCACTGGCCGTATAGCCGGCAACATTTACGGCAAACAGAATGGGCGCGTGGGTACTGTCAACGGTACGGCCGTCCACCGAAACGGGAACCAGAATATCCAGACTCTGGTAATCGTCATCCACGGGGTCGGCACAATAGCAAAGGCTCTTATAGCAGCGTACCTCTACCTGCCGTCCGGAAACCTGCAGCTGCTGCAGTTCAAAGGCGTTTGGGTCAAAGCGCAGCGGATCAGACATGTTTGCATCTCCTTTTCCAGTATTGCCTCTATCCTATCATGCATGCGGCGGCGGTACAATTCCGTTTGTGCACAAATTCTTGCCAAACCCGCATAAAAGAGCAGGAACCTTGCCGGGAGAAACCGCGCTTCCGGCCTCCGGGGGCATCCGTCTGCCAAAGGCAGGCTGTCTGATTGCCGGAAGTCCCCATTCCATGGGGACAGACGAGCTTTTCGGAAAAGCGGACGCAGGGTTACGAAGCTTCATTTATAAAAAATTAACGACTTTGTATTTAATATTTGCAATTCTTAACGGCATATGGTATTCTATCTCTGACATTTTCAAACAAAGGAGAGAGAAAACATATGACATTCAGCGAAATTGTTGCCAAGGTCGACGGCTTTGCGTGGGGGCCATGGCTGCTGATTCTGCTGGTCGGCACAGGCATTTATCTGTCGCTGCGCAACGGCTTTCCGCAGTTCAGGCATTTTGCCTATGCCATGAAAAACACCCTCGGAAAGATTTTTCACAAGGGTGAGGCGGGCGAGGGCGAGATTACGCCCTTTCAGGCGGTAACCACCGCACTTGCGGCCACGGTCGGCACCGGCAACATTGCCGGCGTAACGGGTGCCATTGCCGTGGGCGGTCCCGGCGCCGTGTTCTGGATGTGGGTCTCGGCCCTGTTCGGCATGTGCACCAAATATGCCGAGGTAGTGCTGGCCATTCGTTATCGTGAGCGCAACGACCAGGGCGACTGGGTCGGCGGGCCCATGTATTACATCAAAAACGGTCTGGGCAAAAACTGGAAATGGCTGGGCATCATTTTTGCCGTTCTGGGTGCGCTGGCGGCCTTTGGCATCGGCAACATGACGCAGATCAACACCATTGCCTCGTCGATCAACACCTGCATCGATTCGTTCGGCGGAAATACCGGCGCACATATTCTGCACATGTTCGGTCAGGAGGTTCCGCTCAGCAGCCTGATCATCGGCATTGTCATCGCGCTGTTCGCAGCCGTTGTTCTGCTTGGCGGCGTAAAGCGCATCGGCTCTGTTACCGAGAAGCTGGTCCCGTTTATGGCGGTTGTGTATATCCTTGCGGCGCTGGTTGTCTTTTTCGCAAAAATCACCAGCCTGCCCGCAGTACTCAAGGCAATCTTTCAGGGAGCCTTTACGCCGGATGCCGCGCTTGGCGGCGCCTTTGGCATTACCGTTATGACCACCATTCAAAAGGGTGTCGGCCGCGGCGTATTTTCCAACGAGGCCGGTCTCGGCTCCGCGCCCATGGCACACGCGGCCTCTTCGGAGACCAACCCTGTAAAGCAGGGCCTGTACGGCATCTTTGAGGTCTTTATGGATACCATCGTAATCTGCTCGCTCACGGCCTTCTGCGTGCTTATGGGCAGCGGCTATACCAGCTGGGGCGTGAGTGCCGGAACCGAGCTGACCACGGCTGCCTTTGCCAGTGTGTGGGGCGACAAAATTGCTGCGGTGATCGTTGCCGTGGGCATCACCCTGTTTGCCACGTCCACCATTCTCAGCTGGTCGCTGTATGGAGTTCGCTGCTGCGAATTTGTTCTCGGGCCAAAATCACGTCGACCCTATCAGGTGCTGTTTATTCTCGTAATTGTCGTCGGCGCCACGCTGTCGCTGGACATTGTGTGGAATATGGCAGATGCCATGAACGGCTTTATGGCCATTCCAAACCTCATTGGTCTGCTGGCTCTGAGCCCGGTGGTCATCCGACTGACAAAAGAGCATTTCTCCGGCAGGGAATACCTGGATTCCTGCAAAAAGAAATAAGACCGGAAACCGAAAAAATCGGGAGGAATCACAGCCTTTGTGGTTTCTCCCGAAAGTTGTATTCAGGGGGTCCTCGGCGGCCCCTTCGGGCAGCGCCGCACAAGCCGGAAGGAGGGCCGGTCACGCCCGGCCCCGGCGTATGCCGGAGTTCGCCTTGCATGGCATATTCGTGCAGCGAACGGACTGCAGAAAGCCGCCTGCACTGTGCCGCAGCTGCGCGGAGCGGGACCTATGCCGGATCTTCGGCGGTCTGCGGCGTGTGGATCAGATAGTCGAGCCAGGTGATATAGCTTTTGTTTGTGACCATAAACGGATAATTGAGCACGATTACGTCATCTGCGCCGACACGGCTGACAAATTCGCTGAGGTTCAGGGTGGGATAGCCTTCGCCGCGGTTGAATTCACGCGGGTCGATGAGATAGATCCTGCTGTAGTGCGAGGTGAGGAACGGGACCATGGCGTTGCCGTAGGATTCCTTGATCATTACGCAGACCGGCCCCTCTGCGCCCGTCTGGATGACCTCCAACGGAAAGTCCCCTCCGACAAAGCAGAGATATTTGTTGGAGACAGAGTCACTCAGGCTGGTGCTTACCACGGGCAGCGAGCCGCCGCCGGTCATCTCGGCGTTGTCGTAGTAGGTGCAGGTGCAGGCTGTCAGCGGAAGGTAATAGTCGAGATAGTCCGGGTTGTCGAGCAGTGCCTGACTTTGCGGATACTGGGAGGTATAGCCGTAGAGCGAGCCGACAAAGCCCTCGTAGCGTCCGGTTTCGAATGCGCTGAGCTCGACCACGGGAAAGCCCGCCGCCTGACACAGGGCACGGTAGGCATAATAAGCGCCCAGTGCGGTCCAGTGGTGGTCGGTGCGGAAGTAGATGTATTCGTCTGTGTGGGCGCTCAGCGCCGTATAGGCGTCTATCGTGGTTACGCCCTGCATCTGCGAGTAGCAGTAGTCGATCATGGACTGCTGGTTGTAGTTGCCCTGACGAAAGCTCTCGGGCGCGTAAAAGGCCGCCGCGTTGGGCGTGAGCAGCGAAAATACCCGGACATCGCTGCCCAGCGTCCGGGCCATGGAGCTTATGACCCCGGCATAGTCCTCCACCAGAGAGTAGGTGGCATAGGGCACGTCCATGGCTCTGTCGCCGAGGATCAGAATGGAGCCGCTCTGGAACACCTCCTGCTGGTCTTTGTCCGTCTGCCCGGCTGAAGCCTCGGCCTGTTCGGTCTGTTCGGCCTGTTCGGTCTGTTCAGCAGATTCGGCCGATTCGGTCTGCACGGCCGCGTTTGTATCTGCGGCCTGCTCCTGCGGGTGGGAAAGATCCAGTATGTATACCGGAGCGTCGGCTGTCTGCGGTTCGGACGGGGATGTGTCGGAGGCCGCCTGCCCGCCTGACGGAGCATCGGCAGGAGCGGAGGTCGAGCTTTTGTAGGACGTGATGGCCTCGCCGCCCTGCTCGGCCTGACTTTGATAATCGATGAGCAGTATGTTGTCGGAGCCGGAGCCGGAGTAGTAGTAGAAGCGGTTCAGGGCACGGTTGCAGCTGCGCAGACTCTCACGCAGAGGAAACTGATCGGCATAATAGGTTTCGAAGTCGGTGGTATAGTCCTGATACAGAACGGAGTAGAGAGACAGCTCCGGAGGCTGGGCCAGTGCGCGGTTTTCTGCTGCGGATACGACCTGATCCCCGTCAAGAAGGGAATAGACTCCAACCCCGCCCACAACGGCGAAAAACAGACACAGCAGAACGGTATACAGCTTTTTCATAAGATCTCCTAGAAGCGGAAGTATAAAAAGGGATTGTAGCTTTCTCCGACCAGAGAGATTGTACACAGAGCAACCAGACCTGCGATTACGGCGAACGAAAGCAGGATCTCGGCCGCACGGCGGCCTGCGGTGCCGCTGCCCAGAACGACGCTGTCGATTTTCTGCCCGACCAGCCGCGGAAGGGCGGTGCAGCCCAGCGCGCATACAAGAATCAGGGGGAGGTTGTTGAGCAGGACATAGCCGGACTGTGCGCCCACAAGCTGCCGCAGGCCCAGCGCAGAGCGAAGCGTGACGCCAAGCGTGGACAGGTCGGTGCAGTAGAAGAGCATCCAGCCGAACAGAACAAGGAGCAGTGTGAGCGCATGGCGGATTACGGCAGGGATGCGCTGCAGTCGCTGTTCGCCCAGAGCCTTTTCCATGCAGAGCAGGATGCAGTAGTACAGGCCCCAGAGGATGAAGTTCCAGCTGGCACCGTGCCATAAACCGGTAAGGAACCAGGTGACCAGAAGATTGAACCACTTGTGCCGGCGGTTGCCGCCCATGGGGATGTAGACATAGTCGCGGAAAAACGTGCTCATGGAGATGTGCCATCTGCGCCAGAAGTCTGTGATGGAGACGGCAGCATAGGGGAGGTTGAAGTTTTCGGGGTAGTGAAAGCCGAACATCCGTCCGAGACCGATGGCCATGTCGGAGTAGCCGGAAAAGTCGAAGTAGATCTGAAAGGCAAACAGCAGGATGCCAAGCCAGGCATCCGCCATGCTTGCGACGCCGCCGTCGAGCAGGCCGGAGGCAACACTGCCGGCATAGTTGGCCAGAAGGACCTTTTTGCCCAGACCCAGACTGAAGCGAAACAGACCGCGGAACATGTCTTCGGGGCCGGAGCTGCGGCAGCGCAGCTCGGCTTCTACGTCGCTGTAGCGCAGAATGGGACCGGCGATGAGCTGCGGAAACAGGGCAACATAGAGAAGAAGGTCCGGAAAGAAGCGCTGTGCCCGGGTCTGCCCGCGATAGACGTCGATGACGTAGGAGAGCGTTTGAAAGGAGAAAAAGGAAATGCCGATCGGCAGGGCCAGACCGGTTGCGGGAAGCTGCAGACCCGTCAGAGCGTTGAGGTTTTCGATCAGAAAGTCCGCATATTTGAAGACAATCAGCATCGAGAGAATGCAGGTCGCCGACAGCCCCATGGCAAGGCATTTGACCGTTTTGCCGCGGGCAGCGTCGATGATGAGCGCACCGGAATAGCCGATGAGCGCCTGCGCGATCAGAAGCAGCAGACAGAGCGGCTCGCCCCAGGCATAAAAGAACAGACTGAGAATGGTAAGGACCCAGTTTCGTATGCGCAGGGTGGGGCTGATCAGATACAGCCCGATGCTCACGGGGAAGAAGCAGTAGAGAAAGAACAGGCTTGAAAAGACCAAGTGACGCACCGCCTTTGCTGGTTGCAGAATGGAATGGCTGTGTCCGACACCCGAAGGGCCCGGACCTTCGGGGACGGCAGTCCGGGACTATACGTGGGACAAAAGGCCGGCACGCCGCAGTGCCAGAACAAGCAGAGGAATAACAGCCAGCTGGAGAATGATGCCGGGAACGGCAGTTGTAAAGGCTCCGGCCAGAAAGGCCGAAAGAGGAAAGGCCGTGGTACTCAGCCCTGCCAGAACAAAGCGTACCGCACCCCATACCGCACGCCCGGCCAGCATGGCCAGAATCAGAGACAGATAGATGCAGGGGACGGTTTTCGGAAGCATGCGATAGGCAAGACCGGTAACCGCGCCGTAGGCTGCCAGCTCAAAGGCCATGGAAATCGCGGCGGGATACAGCGAGGGCATGCCAAAGCAGACCGAGCGCAGCAGAGGAGCGACAAAGCCCACGGCCAGTCCCCACGGCCAGCCGCACAGAAAACCGCACAGCAGCACAGGCAGGTGCATGGGGCACAGGGCGTTTCCGAGCTGCTGCAGCTGACCGGTAAGGAAGGGAAGAACCAGGCACAGAGCAAGACAGACGGCCGAAAAAACCAGACGGCGGGCAGAAGAGGAATGAGAAGACATGTATGGACTCCTTTCGAAAGGACGGGCCGGACGGTGCTGCCTCAGAGGTCGGGGCTGTCTACCCGGACGTTTTCGAGACCGTGCTCTTCGAATTCGCTGATATAGGCATCGATCCGTTCGGACATTTCCGGAAAATTGCTTTCGTCGACGGGAGTATAGTCCATATCGCGGCGAACGAGCTCCTCGGCCAGGATTTCAAAAAAGACGGTGTCTTCGTATTCGGAGATGGCTTCGTGGATGCCGCCGTCTTCGAAGGCCTTTGAGGGATAGAATATACCGTCTTCCTCGCTGGAAAGAGAAGACAGACCGTTGGCTGCACAGAGAGAAAACAGCTTGCTTTCGAGGTTTTCGTAGTCGGTGAGGATATCGTCTACCCGGGTGGAGTTGAGAATCCAGTTGCCGATATAGACAAGATCCAGAAGGCGGCGAAATTCTTTTTTTGTGAGGTCCAGCTGCATGGCTGCGGCAGGCCTTTTGCAAGGCCGACCAGTCCCCCCTTTCTGAGGTGAGAATTGTGCGCGGGTGCGGGAATTGCGGAGATCGGCAGCACAGGCCGATACGGATGCTCGCATTATATAACAGGCAAAAGAAAAATACCACTGCAAAATTTGCGGCAGGCTTCAGCCGAAGGACCTGTGCTGCATGGCACTTCAGACAGCACAGCAGAATGAGGCAGGCGGTATTCGGCGGGAGGATCCGGCTGCGGTACTTGTATTTTGCGGAACGATGGTATAAGATGGAGTCCTGTCGGAAAAGTCCGCTTTCAGAAAAGGCAGGTGAGGATCATGCAGATCAGAAATGTCGGCGTGCTCTTTGGCGGTGTCAGCCCGGAGCATGCGGTGTCTCTCCGCTCGGCCCGGTGTGTGCTCGGCAATCTCGACACGCAGCGGTGGAAGGCCTGGCCCATCGGGATCACCCGTTCGGGTGCATGGGTTTTATACGGATCGGACAATTACGACGCGCTGCCCGACGGCAGCTGGGAACGCTGCCCGGACAACCGCACGGCCTGCATATCTCCCTCACGCGACCAGGGCCTGCTGGTTTTCGGTCCGCAGGGAGTCGAAGCCGTTCACCTCGATGTTGTCTTTCCGGTGCTGCACGGCGAAAACGGCGAAGACGGCTCGGTTCAGGGCCTTTTGCAGCTGGCCGGGATTCCCTGCGTGGGTCCGGGGGTCTGCGCGTCGGCGGCGGCGATGGACAAGACGCTGACCAAGCTCGTGGCAGACCGTGCGCACATCCCGCAGGCAGAATGGATTCCGGTCCGCACGGAGGATCTTCCGCAGAGGTTCGACGAAATCCGCGACGAAATCGAAGCCCGCTGGGGCTATCCCGTCTTTGTAAAGCCGGCAGGAACGGGCTCATCGGTCGGCGTAAGCAAGGCAAAGGATGCCTCCGGGCTTTTGGAGGCGCTGAAAACCGCGGCGGAATTCGACAGCAAGATTTTGATCGAGCGGTTTGTGCCCGGCCGCGAAATCGAGGTTGCCGTGCTCGGAAACCGGCAGCCCGTGGCCTCGGTGTGCGGCGAAATCGATTCCGGAGTGGAATTCTACGACTACAGCGCGAAATACATCACCGATACCTCCCGCTCCTATATACCTGCACGGATTTCCCCGCAGGCTGCCGATACGGCGCGGGCGCTGGCTGTGCGGATCTATCGGGAGCTGGGCTGCCGCGGCCTGTCCAGGGCAGATTTTTTCGTCGGCAGCGATGATACGGTCACATTCAACGAAATCAACACCATTCCCGGCTTTACGTCCATCTCCATGTATCCAAAGCTTTTTGCCGCCGAAGGGCTGACCGTGTGTGAGCTGATCACCCGGCTGCTTGAGCTGGCCATGGAGGAATAACTGAGGAGAATGCCATGCACACCATCAACAAAGACGTATTGATCCGTATTCGGGGCACACAGTGCAGCGAAGGGAAAGACGAGCAGTCTCTTGAGCTCATCACCGACGGCAAGCTGTCGGGCAGCAGCAGGGGCTGGAGCATCACCTATCCCGAAAGCGAGCTGACCGGCATGGACGGCACCATCACCACCTTTGAGGTTTTGCCCGACACGGTAACGCTCCGGCGAAGGGGCACGGTGGCGGCCGATGTCTGCTTTCAGGAAGGAAGCAAAAGCGAATCGCTGTACAGATTCGGAAACCGGACGGTTCTGGTTGGAATCCGGGCCAGAAGGGTAAAAACCGACCTGACCGAAAACGGCGGACACGTTGAGGTAGACTACGACGTTGAGATCGAGCACAGCCGGGCCGGCGTCAGCCGATACGATCTGAACATCCGTCCGGTCGAGCCTGCAGCGGAGGCACCGGCACCGGAGCAATAACGGCTCTGTCGTGCAGGCGGAAAATGCCGCGGCACACACGAAATCCATGCGCAAAACAGAAAAAGCCCGAATCTCTTTTCGAGCCGCTGCGGCCGGGAAGGGATCCGGGTTTTTTGTATGAGAAAGCCGCCTTACATTTTTTCGGGAGCGTGAAAGCCCAGAAGGTCTATGCAGTATTCCAGAACGCGGCGGGTGAGGTGAATCAGGGCCAGATAGCTGCGCTGCTTTTGCGCGTCGGGCTCAGAGAGGATTCTTGTTTCGTGGTAGAAGCGGTTTGCCGCACAGCTGAGCTCATAGGCATAGGCACAGACAATGTTGGGCGCAGCATCGCGGTAGGCCAGCAGGAGATTGTCCTGCAGGCGCGAGAGCACGAGCATCAGATCCTTTGCCTGAGCCGAGTCGGGCGCGGCTATGGGCAGGTTTTCAACACTGCCGGGGTATTTGGACAAAATGGAGCCCAGACGAACGATGGTATACAGCAGATAGGGGCCGGTATTGCCCTCGAGGGCGGCAAAGCGGTCGAGGTCAAACACATAGTCTTTGGTGGGCTGGTTGGAGAGGTCGCCGTATTTCAGGGCTGCCATGGCCACCAGCGCGGCGGTTTCGGCCCTGTCGGCCTCGCCGACAATCTGGTTTTCGTTGATTTTCTCCGCGACAAAATCGGTGATGTCACCGATCAGCTGTTCGAGCCGCATGACGCCGCCCTCGCGGGTTTTAAAGGGTTTGCCGTCCTTGCCGTTCATGGTGCCGAAGCCCAGATGGCGCAGAGCCGTGCTCTGCGGAACGATGCCGCCCTTTTTTGCCGCGCGGAAGACCTGCTGAAAGTGCAGAGCCTGCCGTTTGTCGGTGACATAAAACACCTCGTCGGGGTGATAATCCTGCTGACGCTGTATCAGTGTGGCCAGATCGGTTGTGGCATACAGCGTGGCTCCGTCGGACTTGACCAGAATGCACGGAGGAATCTCTTTGGTGTCGCCCGGCTCCTGCACGTCGATGATCCACGCACCGCCGTCTTCACGCGAGATGCCGCGGGCCCGGAGATCCTCGAGCATGGGCTCGATATAGGGCTGCGCGCTGCTTTCGCCAAGCCAAAGCTCAAAGTGTACGTCCAGCCGGTCGTAGTTGCGGCGCATGTCTGCAACGGAGATGTGCATGATGTGCTGCCACAGGGCCCGATAGCCGCGGTGCCCGTTTTGCAGCAGATAGGTGGCCCGGTGCGCCCGTTCGGCAAACTCGGTATCGGTTTTTGCACGCTGCGAGGCACGGGGATAGATGGATTCGAGCTCGCCGATATCAAAGGGAGGCTGGTCGGGGTAGTCTCCGGAAAAGCTGCTGTCGAAATAGGGCAGGTCCGGCTGCTCGTCGTGCGTCTGCTCGATGATCAGACCCATCTGCAGGCCCCAGTCGCCCATGTGGATATCACCGATGGCGTTGTTGCCAAAGGCACGGAAGATGCGCTTGATACTCTCGCCTATGATGGCGGAGCGAAGATGCCCAACGTGCAGCGGCTTGGCGACGTTCGGTCCGCCGTAGTCTACAATAATGGTTTTGGGAACGGGCTCCTTCTGCAGACCGAAATCCGTCTCGGTGCGCATCTGCTCAAGATATGCGGCAAGCCGCTCGCCGGAAACGATAAGGTTGAGAAAGCCCGGAGCGGCGGCACTGACGCTGTCGAAATCCGGATTGTCGGCAAGCACACGGGCCACATCCTGCGCAATGACCATGGGTGCCCGTCCGCAGAGCTTTGCACCCCTCAGGCTGCCGTTGCATTGAAATTCGCACAGGTCCGGACGGTTGGAAACGGTAACGGCTCCATAGACAGGGTCGTAGCCGCAGGCGGCAAAGGCGGCGCAGACCTCCGCGCCGATCAGGTCGGTAAGTTTTTTCATATCCTGCTCCTGTTATTGTGATGATTCGGATGATTGCGGTGATGCAGCCGCCGGCTGCACGGCGGACCAGAGGTACAGACCGTTGACCTGCCTGCATTCCGCCCGGCCGAGAGCCTGAAGGCGGTCGAGGTGGGCCACGGTTTCGCCCAGAGCGAACCATTGCTGGCCGGCGGGAAACTGCTGCCACGTTCCGCGGATATTCCAGTGCAGGCGGGAGGCTGCAGTATAGGCGGTGCAGGGGCCGGGGTCGGACAGAATCTCGAGAAGCTCCCGGCAGCGTCGGTCATGATGGGCAATCAGCTCGTCTGCGCGCGCGGCGATATCGGTGCCGGCGGACCGGTGCCCGGGAAGCACAAGCTTTGCGGGAAGGCTGCGGATTTGCCGCAGAGAGGAAAGGTAGTCGCCCAGAGAGTCCGGAACGGAGCTCCAGCGCGTGATGTTCGGAGTGATGTCGAACAGAAGATGATCGCCCGAAAAAAGAATCCGCCGCTGCTCGTCCCACGCGCACAGATGCCCGGGGGTGTGGCCCGGTGTGTGCAGAATCCGCAGCACAAAGTCGCCATAGGTCAGGGTGTCGCCGCCGCGCAGGGTCTCATACCCGAAAAAGGGCTTTGGGGCCAGACGGATCATGGGACTGCTCCGGTGCACGGCATCGAGAATTTCCCGCGGCATTCCGCTGCTCAGAAAAAAGGCATCGCTTGCGGCACGTGTCTGCGCACTGCGCATGGCGTTCATGCGGGAAAGATCCTGCTGTGAGAGAAAGATGCGCGTGCCCGGTGCGCGGATCTCGGGCGCAAGACCGGTGTGGTCGGTGTGCAGATGTGTCAGAAGGATATCCGTTCGGTCCATGCAGACACCGGCCTGCTGCAGGCCCTGCAGCAGAGCCTCGCGGCAGCTTGCCAGACGAAAGCCGGTGTCGATGAGCAGATTGCGGGAGCCGCGGATCAGATAGGCGTTGAGCTCTCTGAGGGGGTTGCCGTCGAGGGGAACCGGAATGCGGAAAAGATCGGGCGCGATGGACTCGAGCATGGGCAGGCGCTCCTTGGCAGAACAGAGTTACGGGATTGATTATACGGCAAAGATCTGGTACAATCAAGGGCAAACCCATACAAATGCGGCTGCTGCTCAAAACAGGAGGAACCATGGATATCACACTTCTCGAAGAACTGCAATACAACGCCTTTCCGCCGCTGCAGACTCTGCTTTATGACGGATGGACAATCCGCTTCGGCGGAAATTTTACCTATCGGGTCAACTGCTGCAGTCCGCTGTATGTTACGCAGACGCCGACGCGGCAGCAGCTGGACCGCATCGAGTCGCTCTATCGCGGTGCCGGCCTGAAGGGCTGCATCTTCAAGCTGCATCAGGGCATGGGCGGTCTTGCGGACGCCTGCGACGCTCTGCTGGATGCGCGGGGCTACAACGAAGACCGGCGCGGAAACATCTTTCTGTGCGGCCTTGAGACGTTCTGCCGTGACACCCGCAGTCCGGTCACCGTCGAGACCGAGATCCGCGACGAATGGCTGGAGGATTTTCTGACCATGAACGGCACAGCGGACCCGCGGCAGCGCGCGGCTGCCATGTCCATGCTCAAAAGCATCCGTCTGCCCGTGCTGGCTGCGAGTATCCGGAAGGAAGGACAGATGCTTGCCTGTGGGCTTGGTGTATGCGAGCGCGGCTTTGTGGGCCTTTACGACATCTACGTGCGGGACGACTGCCGCCGTCTGGGCCTGGGCGCGGATCTGTGCACCGGGATTATGAACCGGGCAAAGGCGATGGGCTGCGGCACGGCCTATCTGCAGGTGCTTGCGGATAATGCGGGCGCAAGGGCCCTGTATCGCATGCTGGGCTATGTGCAGGACTATACATACTGGTTTCGCGTAAATTGGTTCGCATAAAAAAGGCGCAGACTGCTCCGGGCAGCCCTGACTGACCCGCGCCTGCAGCCGGAGGCTGCGGACAGGAGCAAATTTAATGATAAGGAGCATAACCATGACCGATCGCAGAGAGCTTTTGCAGCAGGCTGCTGCAGCTCCCATTTCCCCGCAGGAAATTCTGAAAAAGGGCTATTGTCAGACGGGACGCACCAAAAACACCCCGGCACCCGCCAGCGCAGAGGAATACGTCGCCCGCAAGGAGGCGGCAAATCAGGCCATGCAGGAGATGATGGCCAAAAGCCGCGGCAAGGACGGTCCGGGCCCGGGCTCCTTTAAAATGCCCGGCGGGACAGACAGCCTGGGCATCACCCCCGAGCAGTTCATGCAAAACGTTCCCGCATGGCTTGGAACGGCGCCGGAAATCACGGACATTGCCTACGAAGAAAGCTGCGATGTTCTGGTTCTGGGTGCCGGACAGGCAGGAACCACGGCAACGCTTCGGCTGGCCGAGCTTGGGCTTGATGTGCTGAATCTTGAGGTGCAGACCTGGGAGGCCTATGACAACTACGCCTGCGACATGGCAACATACAACTCCCGCTTTTTCCTGAATCTTGGCGTGCCCGAATATGACCTCATGGAGGTTTACAATGAATACATGCGCAAGTCGCTGAGTCATGCACATCCCCGGCTTGTCAGAGACTATGTCACCCGCTCGGGTGAGATGCTCGACTGGATGCTGCGCTTTATTCCGCAGGAGCTGATCGACAGATACGCGCACGCGACCAATTACAAAGGGAACGATCTGTATTCCGGCGAGACCTGCGGTCAGAAGAGCTTTATCGCCATGCTGCAGTGGCGCGACCGCGACACCAACAACAACATGTGGCCCTATGTCATCCGCAGCCTGCATCGGGCGGCAGAGCAGCTGGGTGCCCGCCACAAATACGGCGCGCAGGCCATTCGTCTGCTGCAGGACGACAGCGGCGCCGTGGTCGGGGCGATTGCCAACGACTACGACCGGAGATTCTTTAAAATCAGCGCAAAAGCGGTGGTTGTGGCCTGCGGAGATTTTGGCGGCAATCCCGATATGGCGCTGGACCTGAGCGACACCATGCGCAACCTGGCCTGGTCTGTCGGCCTCGACCGCACCAGCACGGCCAGCATCGGCGGGAACGGCCGCGACGGCTCCGGCATCCGAATGATGCTGTGGGCCGGTGCAAGAATGGAACCGGGTCCCAGAGCCGGACAGGGCGGCAGCATCAACGCAAAGCCGGGCTTTGCCTTTGGCGGCTGCTGGCCGACCTTCGGTCCGGACGGACGGCGTTTTATGAACGAAACGCTCTGCAAGTTCGGGGCCAACGGACAGATCGACATGCTCAGACCGCAGGGGATACTCACCTGTGTGACAGACGCAAACTGGGACGAATACTGCCGGCATCAGGGCTATGGCCACGAGGTGATGGACCGCAGCAACGATTACATGCTGCGCACCGTCCGCCGGGACATGGAAAACTACAAAACCGGGCCCGACGGCTTTGGCGTGCACAACTTCTCGGTATACGGCAATGCCGTGGATACGGTTTATGCCGCCGATACGCTTGAGGAGCTGGCGGATATCCTGGGCTATGCGGGCCGCGACAAGGAGGGCTTTCTGCAGGAGATTGCGCGGTGGAACGATTTCTGCGAAAAAGGACATGATGACGACTGGGGCTGCGACCCGGAATATCTCTTTCCCATCCGTACGGCACCCTTTTTCGGCGTGGTCTCACAGCTGCGCGACACCATCCCGACCGGAGGACTCTGCCAGCACGGCGGCGTGATTACCGACGGAGCCTATCGTGTGCTGACGGCGCACAAGGACCCCATCCGCGGGCTTTATGCCGCAGGCAACTGCTGCGGTCAGCGCTATGGCGTACAATACCACACACCCACGGCGGGCAACTCCTGCGGATCGGCGCTCACCACCGGCTATTGCGCGGCGGAGCAGATTGTGCAGGATCTGCGCAATGGGTGAGCAGAAGCGGTCTGTTCTTCTCCGGCTGAACCTCCCGTTCTGCGAAGCGGGCTGTGATTTCTGCCCGCGCCGGGTTGTCGGCGGACGGGATCCGAAGAGACTGCACGCCTGTGTGTCGGCTATTGAACGGGAGCTTTGCGCCAACGCAGACGATTTCTCCGACTGTCGTATCGAGGCTGTTCGAATCGGCGGCGGCAACGCAACGGCTCTCACCGGCGAGGATCTCTGGGCCCTGTATGTCTGCATCGCAGAGCAGTATGATCTTGCACCCGGTGCACCGGTGACCATTTCGGCAAGCCCGTTTCAGATCAGCGGGGCGCGGCTGGCCTTTTCTAATCGCATTCCCATCACAAGATACGACTATGAGCTGCTTTCTCTGAGCGCGGACGATACGTGGACCGGCCTGCCGGATCTGCGCGAAAAGCTGCGTATTGCGGCGGCCATGACCCACGCCGACCAAAACGGATCCATGGGCGCGGAGTTGCTTCTGGGGCATCCGGAGCAGAGCCCGGGGAGCCTGCACGGCAGCATCGTACAGCTGCTGCGCGGACCCATGGTTCACCTGACGCTTCGCCGGCATCCGGCGGCAGGAGAGGCCGGACTGCCGCCGCGGGACCGTGCCTGCCTGACGCAGGCGGGCTTTTTTGAGTATCTGCCCCTGCGCTGGGCGCGGCCGGGCCATGCGGACCGCTATGCCTGTCTGCGCCGGGCGGGAACGGACGAGCTGGCCTTCGGTCCGGGTGCCCGTACGCATTTCGGCGGCGCGGTGAGCGAAAACACCATGGACATCGACCGATACCTTGCCCACAGCAACGACTATGCCCTGATCACGGAGAAGGCGTGGCCCGAAGCACGGCCGGCCTGTTCGTATCCATACGAATTGCCGAAATAGGTATTGCAAAACGACCTGCATTTCGTTAGAATACACTTGCCGAGCAGTGTTGTGCCGGCAAAACAAGAAAGGAAGAGAAACCATATGAGCAAACGCATTCTGGCTCTTGTGCTGGCTCTGGTAATGACCGCATGTCTGTTTGCAGGCTGCGCCAAAACCGAGACCCAGACTTCTGCCGAAGAAGCAACGGCCGCCGAAGCTGCCGAGACTCCTGCCGAAGCCGCCGAGGCTCCCGCCGAGGCTCCTGCCGAAGCCACCGAGACACAGCCCGGCGAGACCGCCGAGCCTGCCGAGGCTGCTGCAGAGAGCAGCAGCGAGACGGTTGCCGGCTTTGAAAAAGATGGCTATGAGCGCGCCAACGAGGACGGCACCTACACCACGCCCTGCGGCGTGAGCTATCCTCTCGAGGGCAGCGACCTGGAGGTCTCCTACTGGAACAGCTTCATGTCGATGAACTCCGAGCTGACCACCAACAACGACCTCCCCTGC
This sequence comes from Oscillospiraceae bacterium, assembly GCA_963639765.1. GTDB lineage: Bacteria > Bacillota > Clostridia > Oscillospirales > Oscillospiraceae > CAVHXA01. Next base: position 23,920 of record CAVHXA010000013.1, read on the forward strand.
ATTCCGATGATCAAAGAGGCCACCGGTGTTCTGCTGAAGTTCGTCGAGGTCAGCGCCTCTGCCGCATCCGAGCAGTTCCAGCTGATGATTGCCTCCGGCGACTACACCGATCTGCTCAAGCTTTCCGGCTACTATACCGGCGGTGAAGCCCAGGCCTACGAAGACGAGGTCATCATCGACCTGACCGACTCGCTTCCCGAAAATGCACCCGACTATTGGAATCTGCTGATGCAGCAGCCCGAATCCGCCGTGAATGCAACCAAGGTCGAAGGACTGTTTGTCACAGTCAACGGCATCAAGGACGGTTCCTATACCGACCGCGGCCTTGTTGTCCGCTACGACCTTCTGGAGGAAATGGGTCTCGCACCCGAGGACATCTGCAAGAGCGTAGACGCCTTTACCGATTTCCTGTATCAGACCAAGGAAACCTACGGCATGGAAAATACCCTGTCGATAGGCGCACAGGGCCACTTCTACAGCGACATGATCGGCATTGCCATCGCCGCCCCCCTGTTCGACACGCCTCTGGTTGACCTGACCAACTCCACCTCCGCCGCCACCTACGTCGAAGACGGCACGGTTGTTTCGGCCTATGTCGGCGACAACTACCGCGAGTACGTCAAGTGGTTCAACAAGCTCTACAACGACGGCCTGTTTGATCAGGACTTCTACACCAACACCGACCAGGATGCGGCCATGACCACCATCGGCACCGGCAACACCATGGTCTGGGCCTCCGGCGCAGACACCATCGACCGCGCCATGCAGTACATGGACGAAAACAACGCCGACGCCGACATCGAAGCCATCCCCGCAATTGTAAACAACGAAGACTACGTAAACACCTGGGGCGCCGAGGTTTCCTGCATCGACCTGGGCTACAGCATCTCCGTTGAATGCGAGGATCCCGAAATGGTTGAGACCTTCCTCAACTACTTCTTCACCGATCCCGGCTATATTCTGGTCAACTTCGGCGAAGAGGGCGTGTCCTTCAACTTCAACGAAGAGGGCGAGCCCCACTTTACCGAGCTTGTGACCAACAACCCCGACCTTCCTCCCATGGGCGCTGCCGGCTACTACGGTCTCAACGAGATCCCCTATCTCAAGTCTGAGTCCAAGCTCTTCGACGCCTATTCCGACGCTGCCCGCAACGCCATCACCGTATGGACCTCCAACGCCGAAATCGCGGGCCGTGTATATCCCACCACAATCAGCCTGACCACGCAGGAGTCCGACTCCATCAAAAACGCGCTCAACGACTGCCTGGCCTATGGTCAGGAGAACCTGCTCAAGTTCATGACCGGTGTTCTCGACGTCAGCGACGACGCTGCATGGGAAGAATACAAGGCCGGCATGGAAAGCTTTGGCCTGCAGGATGTTCTGGACGTTTACCAGACCGCGCTCGACGAGACCAACGCCGGCCTTCGCTGAGCTCCAACGGGTATAAACCTGCTTCAGACACGAGCGGACCCCGCATACAGCGGGGTCCGTTTTAATTTTTTGCGTCCTTGTTCCATTCGCGGGCAGGGTGTGTTATAATAGCGCCACCTCGGGGGCTGTGCCCCGGAAAGGATGGAATGCATAGCATGAAAAAAGGAAGGCGGAGCGCCGGCTATGGCAAGCGCAAAACCGCAATCATCATCGGACTTGCGGTGTGCGCGGTGCTGCTGGCGGTCTGCTGTGTTCTGGTTGTAAAAATCATCCGCAATCTGCAGCAGGGGGACACGGGTCCGGCACAGCAGACGGACGAACAGGTCCAACAGGCCGCGCAGACCGGCGAAACAGCCGTGATCGACGCCACTGCCGTGCTGAAGAACGAAACCATATTGGGCGTAAACGTAGACGGCATGACCTTTGCCGAGGCAGAGCAGGCCATCCTCAAGAGCCTGAGCGAAAAAGACGACACGCTGGAGGTTCGTCTGCCGGATCGCAGGCTCCGTTTTTCCGGGGTGTGCACCTGGACGCTGGAGGGCATCGACGAGCTGCTTGAGCGGGTATACACCTCCGATGAGCCGCTCGAGGATCCGGAAATGAACGTTGAGCTGGATAAAGACGCCATCATGGAAATCATCGACCGGGCCGCGCAGGATGTGCTGGGAGACTCCGAACCCACAACCTACAAAATCGAAGACGACACGCTGCTCATCACCGTGGGCACTGCGGGCAGGACCCTCGACACCGAGGCCCTGTATGAGGCTGTGGCCCATGCCTACGAAACCGCCGACCTCGAGGGCTTTGACTGGGACTACGAAGAAGACGGCAACGGCGGGCTTGACCTGCAGGAGCTGTGCGATCGGCTTGACGCAGAGGCCAGCGATGCCGAATACGACCCGGAAACCAACACCATTATCCCGGAAACCACCGGCTATTCCTTCGATACGAAGGCTGCACAGAAGCTGCTGGACGAGGCCGAACCGGGCGAAACGATCCGCATCGCCGTTGAGGTCAGAGCTCCGGAGATTACCGAAGAAGCCCTCAAGAGTCTCCTGTTCCGGGATCTGCTGAGCTCGGTAGACGCATCGCAGTCCTCAAGCAGCAACCGCGCCAACAATCTGGCCCGGGCCTGCGAGGCTGTCAACGGAACCATCCTCATGCCCGACGAGGTCTTTTCCTTCAACGATGCCACGGGCAAGCGCACCACGGAAAAGGGCTATAAAGAGGCCGGCGCCTATTCCAACGGCGAGACCGTACAGGAGGTGGGCGGCGGTGTGTGCCAGGTGGCCAGCTCCATTTACTATGCCGCGCTGAAGGCCAACCTCAAAATCGTAGAGCGCACGATGCATATGTTTATGGTCGGCTATGTGCCGCTGGGCATGGACGCAACGGTCAACTACGGCACGCTCGACATGAAGTTCCGCAACTCTACCGACTATCCCATTCGCATCGAGGCCAGCGCCGAGGGCGGCACCGTGCACATTCGTCTCTACGGAACAAATATCGACGGCTCCTATGTGAAAATGACCAGCACCACCACCGACATCTACGAGCCGAAAACGGTATACAAGCTCGATACCTCCAAGGGCGAGGACTACAATCAGGTGACAACCTCTCCGTCAAACGGCTGCAGGGTGGTTTCGTTCCGCAATGTATATGCGGCCGACGGAACGCTGATCTCTTCGGTGCAGGAGGCTGTGAGCACCTATCAGCCGCACAACAAAACCATCACCATCGGCAAGGTGCCCGAGGGCAAGCTGCTGAAAGACGGCGAGCTGACAGACGACCCGGATTATGTTCCTCAACCCGAGGAGCCCGAAGAAGCCGTTGATCCGTCCCAGAGCACCGAAACCGTCGAGCCCGATGATTCCGGCATCACCCCGAACCCGACCGAGGCCGACGGCAAACCGACCGTACCCGAAACCACCAAGCCCGAGCAGCCGACGCAACCTACCGAGCCGACGCAGCCCGAGCAGCCGACCGAGCCGACGGAGCCCGGGCAGCCGACCGAGCCTGAACAGCCGACGCAGCCCGAGCAGCCGACCGAGCCGTCCGGCTCATCTGAAACAGGCACGGATTCGACCGACGGCGAAGACGAGGTCACATTCGAATAACAGAAAACACAGCAGGGTCCCGCCTTCCGTCAGGTTGGCGGGGCTTTTTTGCGGTGCGGCAAAAAGAGGCGGGAGAAATCATGGATTTCTCCCGCTGCAATGTCTGGTGTGCCGAAAAGGTCGCTGTCCGGGTTTTCGGTGTTGTCTTATTCGCCGGTGCGCGCGTAATAGCGGTCCAGTGCGGCCTGACGGGCATCCAGCGCGTTCTGCAGGCCCATGGAATAGAGCTTTTCCACATAGGCGTCCCATTCGGTGTCGATGTCCGTTTCGTTGACAATGGCCTTGAGGATGAATTCGGAGGCTGCGGTTTCCACGTCACTCATGGCGATGTTGAAGGCCGTGGTTTCTTCCTCGGTGAGATACAGCGTGCCGTAGAAGTCGTAGGCGCTATCGGTTTCAAAGCCGGTTGTCCAGAGCTGCGTGGCATACACGCCGTCGGCGTCCATGGAAACGCTGTCGAACTTGTGGTTGTCCACCACGGTGGGCATTACGTTCTGCAGATAGGGGATGGTGATGGTCATAAAGGAAACACCCTCGGGGTTGCGGGCCATATAGTCGGTGAACACGGGCAGACCGTCGGCGTCGAGATAATAAGTGCCGTTGGTGTCGGCCGGATCGCTGACCTGCATGCCATAGTTGGTCAGCAGGATGCCGTCGGGACCGAACATGAAGTCGGCAAAGCGCACAAGGGTATCTGTCTCGTCACAGGCGGTGGAAACATAGATGCCCTTGCCGAGGCTCAGCGCCTGACCTGCGCCGAAGTGCAGGACCTGCCCCTCTTCCTTCAGCATGAAGGGACCCGCCTCGGCACGGAAGCCCGGCTCCTGCAGGGTGATGATGGTGTTGTCCTCGGTGATGAAGTTCGCATTGTCCCAGTAGAAGCCGAACTCGCTGTTTAAGAAGCGGTCCTTGCCGTCGGAATGGACGGTGTTGTAGAAATCGTGGTTGATGAGTCCCTCGCCAAACCATTCGCCCAGCATGCGCAGATATTCTTTGAAGTTTTCTTCGGTATAGGCACAGTGTACCCGGCGGTCTTTTATATACAGGCTGCTGCCGGAGGCCGTCATGTCGAAGGCGGGCAGATCGTAGCCGGCGGACATGGCAATGCCGGGGTTGACGGTGGTGGAAAAGAACATCACGTGGTCCATATTGTGCGCGTCTTTCATCGCAAGGGCAACCTCGTGCAGCTCGTCGTAGGTCTGCGGCATGTCCATCTGCAGCTCCTCGAGCCAGTCGGCACGAATGGTCAGACCGCGGGGCGCCTGCGCACCGAGCGCAATTCCCTTGATGCCCAGAATCCGGCCGTCTTCGTTGTAGTCGTCCGCGCCCAGACCAAAGGCCTCGATCAGTGCGCTGCGCACGGGCATGCTGTTTTCCACATAGTCGGTCATATCGATGATGACGTCGTCGAGCCAGGCCTGCTCGGCCGTGTAGGTCCCGAGACCGGTGAAGAGATCGGTGTAGCTGCCGCTGGCCAGCATCAGGTTGAACTTTTCAGAGTAGGAGAACATGTCGATTTCGTGGAATTCTATGGTGATGCCGGTCAGCTCCTTGATGTACAGGGTGGAGGCGGCGGAGTTGTAGCTTCCGTCGTCGCCCAGATAGGACTGGGCAAAGGGAGGAGCACTTTCGGCATAGACGCTGAATACGGTGTCTTCGGCCAGAGGAAGGGTGTAGATGCCGCTGTCCGCAATGCGCAGGGCGTCTTGGATGGTCAATGCTTCGGCCGACCCGGCTTCAGCGGCTGTCTGCTCCGGTACAGCCTCGTGCTGCTCCGGTTCCTGCGGAGCATCCGGCTCGTTGCCGGCTGCATCGGGGGCCGCCTCGGGAGCTTTTTCGGGGGCTTCTTCTGCCGGCCCGGCGGCCTCTTCGACCGGCTGCTGCGCTTCGGCAGGAACGGAAGAAGCGGAGGTGTCGGCGGTGTCTGCTCCGCAGCCGGAAAAAAGGCCGACCAGAATCAGCAGACAGAGAAACAGTGCAGAGAACTTTTTCATGGAAATCCCTCCTGTTTTGGAAGCTCTGAAGAAACAGGGCAGCGGAGACGAGGCTGCGGATTCTTTTGAAGGGACCCGAAATCGGGGGCCTGCAAGGGGCCGGGCGTTTTTCGGATAAGGGGCTTCGCGCCGTTTCACGCGCCTTGTGCGTTTTCAGAGCTCTCTTCGATTTGCGGTTACATACATCCTATAGGATGCTTGCCTGCAAATCAAGAGAATATGAACAAATTTTAAGAATATATTTACGATTGTATTAAGAGAATAGCACGAAGGGACATGTCGGCTGCGAAGCGAGATCCGGCCGCTGCCGGAACGCCTGCTCTCAAGGCCTGCTTATGACAGTCGTCCGTGGCTCCGGCTTTTTTGTTATTGACCTTTTCACAAAATCGGGCTATAATCGGCTGTAATTTCGGAAATATTCTTTCTTCGGACAAGATTGCACGCATCCGTTGGTCTGCAGTCCCGTCCGCACGGCGGCAGCCCGGCTGCACCGGCTCTGCCGGGGCAGGAGTCGTCTGATCCGTGCAGTGCTGCTCCGGTACTTTATCACAGCATCAGGCAAAAGGAGTGGATTTTTTGGGCAAGTATATTGTCAAGCGCGTCCTTCTGGCAATTGCGGCGGTTTTCATCATCTGCGCGATTACCTTTTTTACCATGCACGCCATTCCGGGCGGCCCATTCAACAGGGAAAAGGCACTGAGCGAGGCCACCATCAAGGCACTGAACGAGCGCTATAACCTCGACAAGCCGCTGCTGACGCAGTTTTTCCTCTATCTGAAAAATCTGGCACATGGCGAGTTTGGCGTCTCTCTGAAAAACGGCCGCGAGATCAGGGACATCATCTCCGAATCCTTTGCCGTATCCGCAAGGCTGGGTCTTACGGCGGCGGCGGTGGCCATTGTAGCGGGGCTGGTTCTGGGCTGCACGGCGGCCCTGACGCGCAATCGTCTGCCGGACCGGATCATCATTTTCTTTTCCTCTCTGCTCACCGCCGTGCCGAGCTTTGTGCTGGCAACCCTGCTTTTGCTGGTGTTCTGTATTCAGCTCGGCTGGGTTGAGGTATGGAGCGCCACCAATACCAACTACGTCCTGCCGGTGATCGCGCTGGCCATGTATCCCACGGCCTACATCACGCGTCTTACAAAATCCAGCATGCTCGACACGCTGGGGCAGGACTATGTCCGCACGGCCCGGGCCAAGGGCGTAAAGCAGTTCTACGTCATCTTCAAGCACACGCTGCGCAACGCGCTCATCCCGGTGGTTACCTATGTCGGACCGATGGTGGCCTATATCATCACCGGCTCCATCGTGGTTGAAAACGTCTTTACCATCGGCGGACTCGGCAGCAAATTCGTAAACGGCATCACCAACCGCGACTATACCGTGATCATGGCAACCACTATCTTTCTGGCTGTGCTGATGGTTGTGGCCAACCTCATCACAGACATTGTCTACAAGCTGGTCGACCCGCGGATCAGCTTTGATTAAGGAGGCTCTGCATGGAACTTCGATACAACGAAAACGGTACGCCGAAAAAATCTCCCCTGAGCCTCCAGATCGACCTGAGCAAATTCGAACCCGCCACAGAAGACGAAAAGCGTCAGCAGGACATTATGAGCGAGTCCACCACCTTTTTCCGCGACGGCATGCGAAAGCTGATGCACAACCCGCTGGCTGTGATTTCGATGTTTCTGGTGCTTGCCATTCTGCTTGTCATCATTTTTGCACCCATGTTTGTACCCTATGGCTACGACGAGATCATCTCCGTAAACGGCGTACGCGACAAGGGCGCCAAGAACCTGTCTCCCATGCAGTGGTCCGAAAAGGAGCAGGCCTATCTCGACGAGGGCGGCACCCTCTTTCCGCATCTGTTCGGCACCGACGAAATGTGCCGCGACTATTTCATCCGCTGTGTCTACGGAACCCGCGTTTCTCTGGCGGTCGGCTTTTTCGCGGCGCTGATTGTTCTGATCATCGGCATGATCTACGGCAGCATCGCCGGCTATGCGGGCGGACGGACAGACCTCATCATGATGCGCATCGTAGACATCATCTACTCTCTGCCGGACATGCTGATCATCATCCTGCTGAGCGTGGTGCTTGATCAGGTTCTGGTCTTCAAGCCGGGCAGTGTGCTGGCATCGCTCGGCAGCAACATGATTGCCATTTTTGTGGTGTTCGGACTGCTCTACTGGGTAAGCATGGCACGCCTCATCCGCGGCCAGATTCTCACCATCAAGTCCAACGACTACGTTCTTGCGGCCAGAGCCATTGGTGCCAGGCCCGGCCGGATTATCCGCAGGCACATTCTTCCAAACTGCATTAGCGTGATCATTGTCTCCACGGCACTGCAGATTCCGTCTGCCATCTTCACCGAAAGCTATCTGAGCTTTGTCGGTCTGGGCGTTCGGGCGCCCATGCCCTCGCTGGGGTCCCTGGCCAATGCCGCGCGCGGCGGACTGCAGAGCTATCCATACAAGCTGGTATTCCCTGCCATCATCATCTGCGTGATCGTGCTGAGCCTGAACCTTCTGGGCGACGGGCTGCGGGATGCCTTTGATCCGAAGCTGAGGAGGTAACCACATGCAAGACAACTACATCCTGCGGGTAGAAAACCTGCATACCTCCTTTACAACCGACTCCGGCGAGGTCCGGGCGGTAAACGGCGTGAGCTTCAACCTGCCAAAGGGAAAGACTCTGGGCATTGTGGGCGAGTCCGGATCCGGCAAGTCCGTCACGGCGTATTCCATCATGCAGATTCTTTCGGACAACGGAAAAATCACCGACGGGCACATCTACTACAAGGATCAGGACCTGCTGACCTTTGGCAAAAAGCAGATGCAGGGTTTTCGCGGCAAGTGCTGCTCGATTATCTTTCAGGACCCCATGACCAGCCTGAATCCGGTATTTACCATCGGAAACCAGCTGATGGAGGCCGTGCTGCTGCACACCGACGCCAACCGCGCAAAGGCGCGTGAGCGTGCCATCGAGCTGCTGGAGCTTGTCGGCGTAAACGAGCCTGCCAAGCGTATCCGTCAATACCCGCACGAGCTGTCCGGCGGTATGCGGCAGCGGGTGATGATTGCCATGGCACTGGCCTGCGAGCCCGACATCCTTATTGCCGACGAGCCCACCACCGCACTGGACGTTACCATTCAGGCCCAGATTCTGGAGCTGATGCAGAGCCTGCAGAAAAAGATGGGCATGGCCATCATCATGGTAACACACGACCTGGGCGTTATTGCCGAGATGTGTGACGAGATCATCGTCCTCTACGGCGGCCGCATCTGTGAGCGCGGCACGGCCGACGAAATCTTCTATAATCCCCGGCACGAATACACCAAGGGCCTTCTGCACAGCATCCCAAACACGGCCAACCGCAAGGAACGGCTGATTCCCATTTCCGGCACGCCCATCAACCTTTTGAACCTGCCGGCCGGCTGTGCCTTCTGCGCACGCTGCGACAGTGCCATGAAGATCTGCCTTGAGCAGGTACCCGAGGAAATCGAGATCAATTCCGACCACAGGGCCTCGTGCTGGCTGAATATCCGAGATCAGATGCAGAAGGAGGGTACCGGGGCATGAGTGAATATCTGCTGGAAGTCAGCCACCTCAAGCAATACTTTCCGGTAAAGACCGGCTTTATCAAAACCACCAGCCTTAAGGCTGTAGACGACGTATCCTTTGCAATCCGTCCCGGCGAAACGCTGGGTCTTGTGGGCGAGTCCGGCTGCGGAAAGACCACTGTCGGCCGCAGCATTCTTCGCCTGTATACTCCCACCGACGGCAGCGTTGTGTTCAACGGCGAGGAGGTAACCGAAAAAAACATCACGGCGCTGCGGCGTCAGATGCAGATGGTCTTTCAAGACCCGTATTCCTCGCTCAATCCCCGCATGACGGTCGAAGACATCATCGGTGAGCCGCTCGACGTACACAGGCTCTATTCCTCCCGTGCCGAGCGCCGCGAAAAGATTCTGCACCTTATGGAGCTGGTCGGCCTCAACGCGGAGCATGCTACCCGCTATGCCCACGAATTTTCCGGCGGCCAGCGGCAGCGCATCGGCATCGCCCGTGCGCTTGCGGTAGATCCGCGCTTTATCGTGTGCGACGAGCCGGTCTCGGCACTGGACGTTTCGATTCAGGCACAGGTTATCAACATGTTTGAAGACCTCAAGCAGCAGCTTGGCGTGGCCTATCTGTTCATAGCCCACGATCTTCTCGTGGTACACCACATTTCCGACCGCATTGCCGTGATGTATCTGGGCCGCATCGTGGAGATTGCCGACGCCGACGAGCTCAACGACAACCCGCAGCACCCCTACACCCTTTCGCTGCTGTCCGCCGTGCCGGTGCCGGATCCGAAGATTGCCCGGCAAAAGCACAGAATTGTTCTGGAGGGCGACGTGCCGAGTCCGCTGAAAATGCCGAGCGGCTGTGCCTTCCGTACCCGCTGCCGCTACGCAACCGAGCGGTGTGCGGCCGAGCGGCCCGAGCTGACCGACCGCGGAGACGGCCATTGCGTGGCCTGCTGGAACGTATAACCCGTCTTTATGACGGCGGCCCTGCCGCCTGTTCAATAAAGAAACCCACTCAAAAACCCATCGCAAAAAAACAAGGAGGAACAAACCATGAAAAAGAGACTGCTTGCGCTGCTTCTGGTTCTGGCTCTGAGCCTGACTCTGCTGAGTGCCTGCGCCAAAAAAGAAGCAGCCGAGACCGGCACCGAGACGGCTGCCGCCGATGCCGGCACCGAAACAGCTGCTGCCGAGACCACCACCGAGGCCGCCGATGCCGCCGAAGCACCCGCAGCCGGTGAGGTTGCAGCGGTTGACTGGACCCAGTATGACGAATACATCCAGGAAATCAAATCCACCACCGACTTTGCCGCCCGCGCGGAGATGATGCACAATGCCGAAGACATGCTGATGGACACCTGGTGTATCGTCCCCATCTACTACTACAACGACATCTACATGCAGAAGGATTATGTGTCCGGCATCTATTCCAACGTCTACGGCACAAAATACTTCATGTACGCCAAGATGGCCAACGGCTCCGACACGCTGCGCATCAACCTGTCCTCTGAGCCCGCCTATCTCGACCCCGCTCTGAACAGCTCTGTCGACGGCGCCTGCCTGGCAGCCAACAGCTTTGGCGGCCTGATGTGCTACGACGAAAACGGCGAGGTTGCCTGCAACTTTGCAGACTCCTATGAGACCTCCGAAGACGGTCTGACCTGGACCTTCAAGCTCAAAGAGGGCCTGAAGTGGTCCGACGGCTCCGACCTGACCGCCGAGGATTTCATCTATTCGTGGAACCGCGTTGTTGACGAAAAGACCGCTGCCGACTATGCCTACATGTTCGACGGTCTGGCCGGCTGGGAAGCTCCCGATGCCACCACACTGGTAGTAACCCTCAACGCGCCCTGCTCCTATATGCTCGACCTCATGGCCTTCCCCACCTTCTTCCCCGTAAAGCAGGCCGCGGTTGAGTCCTATGCCGACTGGGAAACCACCCCCGGCGGCTGGTGCCAGGAGGCCGGCTTTGTCTCCTGCGGTGCCTATGTCTGCACCGAGTGGGTACACGACGAGTCCATGGTCTACGAAAAGAACCCCTACTACTGGGATGCCGAAAACGTTGAGGTTGAACGCATCGAGTTCATGCTTTCCGCTGACGACACTGCGATCTATGCCGCCTACACCGCCGGCGACCTCGACTTCATCGATACCGTTCCCACCGACGAAATCGCCTCTCTGCTCGACAACCCCGAGTTCTACATTGTCGACGAGCTGGGCACCTACTACATCTGCTTCAACATCAAGTCCGACATGTTTGCCGGCATGACCGCGCAGCAGGCTGCCGACATGCGTCATGCTCTGAGCATCCTCATCGACCGTGACTACATCTGCCAGACCGTCGGCCAGACCGGTCAGGTTGCCGCAAACGCCTTCCTGCCCATCGGCATGGCCGACGGCAACGGCGGAATCTTCAAGACGGCTGCCACCGCAGAAGAAGGCTACTTCGATCCCTACGCCATCAACAACGACTACGAGGGCACTCTGGCTGAGGCCAGAACGCTGCTCGAGGGCGCCGGCTTCAAGTTCGACGAAAACGGCATGCTTTCTGCCGAAACCCCCATCACCTTTGAATACCTCACCAACAACACCTCCGGTCACGTGGCCATTGCCGAGGCTGTGCAGCAGGACCTGGCTGTAATCGGCGTGGACATGACCATCAAGCAGATCGACTGGGCCGTGTTCCTCGAGGAACGCAAGGCCGGCAACTACGACATCGCCCGCAACGGCTGGATTGCCGACTTCAACGACCCCATCAACATGCTTGAGATGTGGACAACCGACTCCGGCAACAACGACATCCAGTTCGGCCGCTGAGCAGAGGTCCGCAGGATAAACCCGAAAGCATAAAAGATGCCCCCAATACCGGATCATGGTATTGGGGGTGTTTTCTGTGCCGGCACCGCGAAATTCCCGGCCGGATTTCGAATATTGCGGCGGCAGGGGTTTTGCGGACGGGTCTGTACAGAGGCTGCGACAGAACCGTGTTACAGGTCCATGGCCGCGTGATAGGCGGCAAAGGCACCGCCCGAGACCTTTTGCACGGTTTTGCAGTCTCCGGCAAGATAGATCTGTGCAATGGGCAGCTCCATAAGGTCCTGACAGGCAACGGCCCGCTGACCGAGCGCATAGACCACACTGGGTGCGGCGATAAAGTGCTCGGTACCCTCTTTGTCGACAGCATACACGCCTTCGGCAGTGATTTTTGTGCAGCGCAGGCCGGCTGCGATCTGTATGTCGGTTTTTGCAAAGGCCTGCAGCATTCCCTCGCGGTGCATGTGGTTGGCCTCGGGGGCGATGGTGTCCTGCATTTCGATGATGGTCACGTGCTTGCCGAGCTCTGCCAGATACAGGCCGGTTTCGCAGCCTACCAGGCCGCCGCCGATGACCGCGACCGTGTCGGCAAGGCTTGCAAGATTTGTATACGCCACGGTGGCGTGCTGCACGTTTGGACCGTCGATGCCCGGCAGCGGGAAGACGGTGGGCGTGGAGCCCACGGCAAGGATCATGGCATCGGGCGCAAAGGCCATGACGGTTTCGGGCGTGGCTGTTTTGTTGTATTCCACGTGAATGGGCAGCTTTTGCATCATGGTAAGCAGATAGTTTTTGTAGCGGCGCAGATCGATTTTCAGGTCGTCGTAGTCTGAGAAGCGGAGAATGCCGCCGAGATGATCGGTCTTTTCCCAGAGCGTAACGCTGTGGCCGCGCTGCGCGGCTGTAATGGCAGCCTTCATGCCCGCGGGGCCGCCGCCGACAACCAGAACCTTTTTGACCCGTTCAATGGGCTTTTCCTGCGCATCGAGACGGAATTCGTGGCCCGTGCGGGGGTTTGCGGCACAGGAAAACTGCGTGTTGCGCTGCATCAGCGCGAGACAGTCGAGACAGCGCATGCAGGGGATGGTTTCGTCGCTGCGGCCCTGCCGCGCCTTGTTGGGCAGGTCCGGGTCCGCAATCAGGGAACGTACCATGGCAACGGCATCCGCACGGCCCTGCGCCAGAATCTCCTCGGCCTCTTCGGCGGAGGTTATGGAGCCGATCGTGACCACGGGGATCTTCAGACCGGCCTTTTTCACGGCCTCGGCATACTGCACGTTTGGCATATGCGGCAGGAACATGGTCGGATGGGTGCGAACGGCATAGCGCGGATCGGTGTCGAGACCGGCAGAAACGTGCGCCAGGTCGATTTTGTCCTGCGCAAGCTGCAAAAAGGCGATAACGTCTTCGATGCCCAGTCCGCCCTCGATCAGCTCCGGCCCGATGCGGTATTCGATCGGGAATTTCGGACCGACAGCGGCACGAACCCGCTCAATGACCATCAGCGGAAAGCGTGCCCGGTTTTCGAGACTGCCGCCGTATTCGTCGGTGCGGGTATTGAACAGCGGGGAGAGAAACTGGTCGAGCAGCCAGCCGTGCGCGCCGTGCAGCAGGCACATGTCAAAGCCGGCCTGACGGACAAGGGCCGCAGCCTCGGCAAAACGGTCGGCGGTTTCGCGCATCATGTCCTCGGTCATTTCCTGTACGGTAACGCCGTTGGGCTTTGTATAGCCAACGGGACCCCAGGGGTCGGTGTTGTTGATGCGCCCGCCGTGGTTGAGCTCAATCGAGGCAACTGCACCGTGGGAACGGATGGCCCCTGCAAGCTCCGAAAGGCGGGGAAGGTTGGAGGAAACAAGAACCAGATGCCGCGGGATGGTCACACCATGCTTTTCGTCGACCGGCGTGTCGCCGACCGTGACCTGAGCGGCACCGCCTCTGGCCTTGGCTTCGTAGTAGGCAATCAGGGCGTCGTCCGGGCTGCCGTCGGCGCGAATCTGGCACATCATATTGGGACCCGAAAGCAGGCGGTTGCGGAAGGTCAGCGTGCCAACCTGCAGGGGCTTGAAAAGGTGAGGATATGATTGCATTTTTCATGCCTCCTTTGTTTTTCTTATCCTAGCACAGGAAAAACACCGTGTAAAATATATGATTGCACAATGGACCATGAACGAAAAGACATGGTAAAACGGCTTACCATGCAAATTTCGCGCAGGAAGCCGTCCTCTGCCGCGAGTGTGCCGCGGGGACGCAGCGCTGCCTTTGCACCTTGCGGCAGAAAAACCGACATGGTATACTGACTGCGGCGCTGTGTGCGGACCGGGCCGGTCCGGGGCACGGCAGCAGAGATTCCGGCCCGCCGCAGAAAGGCGGCAGCCGACCGATTGGAGGAAGCAACATGATAGCATTGGCGTGTGATCACGGCGGACTGAAGCTCAAGCTGGCCGTTCGTGCACATCTTGAGGCCGCCGGCCTTGAAATAAGGGACTTTGGCACCGACACCTCCGAAAGCTGCGACTATCCTGATTTTGGCGCTCCGGCCGCGCAGGCCGTTGCCGACGGGGTGTGCGAAAAAGGCATTCTGATCTGTACCACAGGCATCGGCATGTGCATTGTGGCCAACAAAATCCCCGGTGTCCGCTGCGCTCTGGCAGGGGATCTGATGTCTGCGCGGCTGACGCGTCAGCACAACGACACAAACGTTCTGGCTCTTGGAGCCGGAGTGGTCGGCGAAAAGCTGGCTCTCGAAATTGTGGACGTGTGGCTGAACACGGCCTTTGAGGGCGGCCGCCATCAGCGCCGCGTCGACAAGATTGCGGCTCTGGAGCAGAAAATTCCCGGCCGATAAGGGCGAACCCGCGCAATCCGTCTGCGGTCCTCGCCGGATGCCCCCGACGCATTATGCGGTGCTGCCCGGATTCGGGTCTATTGATCAAAGTGCAGAGGACGCAGGACGGAGCAGGCCTCAAATCTGGTGTCGTGCGAAGCCGTGCAGAATACGGGGGTCTGCGAAAGACCCTCTTCTGCTCCGGACGAAATCCAGCTGAGGATGTCGGAAACGTCCGAGGCCTGCGCATCCAGAAAATAGAACCGGCCCTGCTCGGAAACAGACAGAACGGGAAGCTCCATATTCGGGTCGCAGAACGAAATCTCCACATCAAGCAGCTGCGCGGTCTTTACCAGCAGCTCCGCCGCCTGCGTGAGTACCTCGCTGCGGTTTCCGCCGTATACGATATTGGCGCTGTCGGGAAAGGTAAAATACGAAAAGGCGACCTCCGCGACACCAAGCGCGCGCAGCTCCGTGCACAGGTCGATCAGATGCGACTGCACAGCCTCGCCGGCCGGGTCGAGCCAATAATATGAGTCCCAGTCCAGCCACAGGGCACCGCCCGAAATCGGCAGGCCCTCACTCTGGTGCGCCAGAGCGAACAGACTGTCGCAATAGGCCGGCAGCAGGGCCGTTATGTGATAGCCTCCGGCAGCAAGATCGGCAAGCAGGCGGTCAACGGCCTCTACGTCTACCGAGCCCGAGGCCTCGGCATACTCGCTGGAATAATAGGTGGTTCCATAGCGGCTTTTAAGCTCGATAAAAACGGTGTTGCAGTCTTCGTCGGCCTGCACGGCGCGCAGAATGCCGCCCGGGTCGGCCAGATCCTCGGCGGTTATATAATAACCGCTCATGGCCTGCACCTGCGCGGTGCTGTCGTCTGCAGACCCGGCGTCGGTCTGCTGCGGCCGCGCAACGTGGTCCATGATCTCCAGCGTTCCGTCCGGAATCTCTGCTATGCGGTATTGTGTGTCCGCGGACGCGTCGACGGCAGAGACCCTGTCCTCCGGGAGCACCAGCACGGCTCCGTCGGTGCCATAGACCATATAGCGCTCGAGATACAGAAAGAGCACCGCAACGAGAAGAGCGACCGCAGCCAGAGCGGCGGCAAGAATGATGCCCAGCTTTTTAAGGCGCCGGCGGCCGCGGTAGGTAAAGAGCCTCAATCCTTTGCCTCCATCACACCCAGACAGGCGGCCCAGCCGTCGGCTTCTTCGGTGCGGATGCGGCCGATGCCGGCCTGCCGCAGGGCCTGTATGATCTCGGGTACGCGTTCGTGCAGAATGCCGGAGCACAGAAAAGCTCCGCCCGGCCTGAGATAGCGAACCAGCCTCGGAGCCAGCGGCAGGATGACGTCTGCAACGATATTGGCCAGAACCACATCATACGGCTGCTCGGGGCTGAGCTCGAGAACGTTTGCGGTTGCGGCCGCAAAGCGCGGAGCGGCAAAGCCGTTGTACCCGGCGTTTTCACGGGCAATATCCGCACCCTTCGGATCGATATCCACGCCCAGCGCGCTGCCGGCACCCAGCTGCAGAGCCGCAATGGACAAAATCCCGCTGCCGGTTCCAAGGTCCAGAACACGTTCGCCGCCGCGGATGATCTGCTCGAGTGCCTGCAGGCACAGCCGCGTGGAGGCGTGGTCGCCGGTGCCGAACATCATGCCCGGGTCCAGACGGATGCACAGACGGTTTTCGGGGTTCGGCGGATTGAGCCACTGCGGAACAACAAGCAGGCGGCTGCCGATGGCGATGGGCTGATAGTATTGCTTCCAGCCGGTTTCCCAGTCGGCCTCCTCGAGGGTGCTTACGTCGATGTCGAGCGAGCCCAGCGGCGCATCGGGAAATGCGGCACGAAGCTCTGCCAGCGCGCTGCGCAGACGGTTGATGGCTTCGGGTGCGGAGGGATCGTTTGCAAGATACAGACGGACCTGTGATTTCCCGGACATGCTCTGCATGAGTCCGTCGTCTACATAGTTCCAGAAGGGGCGGGTTTCCTCGAGAAAATCATGGAATTCTCTCTCGTCGTCTACCTGAAAGCTGTCGTAGCCCAGGGCGGTGAGATGATCCTCAAGAAGGGAGAGTCCGTCGGAGCGTGTTTTTATGGTCAGTTCCAGCCACTGCATGGCAAGCCTCCGGAAAATGAATTTTCGGGCGCGTGCTGCGCGCCGCGCGGAGCAGACCGGTGCCCCGCACCAGCCCGCATACCGACCAGTTTACAATATTCCAAGGTGTGTGGCAAGAGGCAGCAGCCGAAAAAACAGCCTGCCTGTGCGCTGCCCGCGGAGTGTAAAATTCCGCTTGATTTGTGAAGGGAGCTGTGCTAAACTGTGTATAGGGCAAGCGGTCTTGCCGTCTGCCTGCGGCACACAGCCGTTCGAATCCGACAAAAAGGAGTGTTGTTCCCATGAAGATCACCTTTACAGGCAAAAAGATGGATGTCACCGACGCAATGCGCGGCTATGCCGAAAAAAAGCTTGGCAAGCTCGACAAGTTTTTCCGCGATGAGGCCGATGCGTGGGTAACCTTCAGCATGGAGCGCGGCCGCAGCTGTGTAGAAGTAACTGTCAAAAGCAACGACACCTATTTTCGCATCAGCGAAAACACCAGCGATATGTATGCTTCCATCGACGCGGCCGAGGCCGGCATCGAGCGGCAGATCCGCCGCAACAAAACCCGGCTCGAAAAGCGTCTGCGCAGCGGTTCGCTCGATGACATATCCGTGCCGGAGGGATACACCCAGGCACAGGCACAGGCGCAGGACGAATTCCCCATCGTGCGCACCAAAAAATTCACCCTCAAGCCCATGACGGTTGAAGACGCCTGCATGCAGATGGAGCTGCTGGGCCACCAGTTCTTTGTATTCCGCAATGCCGACGACCGCGAGGGCTTTGCCGTGGTATACAAGCGCAAAAACGGCGGCTACGGTCTGATCGAAGACAGCGACAGGGATACGCGCGAATAATCCGTTCAAGCCCTGTTTTTCCGGGCGGGCGCCTTGCGCTCGCCCTTTTTGCACCCCTCCGGACGGGAGGGGTGGGGATTTACCTGCCGCAATTGTGCGGCTTTTCTTTTTGCGGGGGATATGCTATACTGGGCGGTACCGATGCAGAAAAACGAGGAGAAGGGTATGCAGACACACAAGCGCAGCCGGATCATGCCGGACGTGACGTTGACCTATGTAAAAACGGAAAAATTCAAAACAGACTATATCAGTCTTGCGCTGCTGCGGCCGCTGTGCACGCAGGAGGCCGCGAAAAACAGCCTGCTGCCCGAGGTGTTGCTGCAGGGCTGCCGCAGCCTGCCGGACATGCGTACCATCAGCGACCATCTCGACAATTTATATGGCGCGGGGATCGAAAGCATCAACCTGCGGCGCGGCGAGGTACACATTCTGGGGCTTGCGGGCGACTGCATCTCCGGGCGATATGCCGCGGGCGAGGATGTTCTGCCCCGGCTGATTTCCACAATGGGCGAGCTGCTGCTCTGTCCCGTCCTGCAGGATGGGGCGTTTTGCACGCAGTATGTTGAAATCGAAAAGACAAACCTCATCCGTGCCATTCAGGCACAGATCAACGACAAGCGCAGCTATGCCATGCGTCGGCTGCTTGAACTGATGTTTGCCGGCGAGGCCTATGGCGTGGACCGCCGCGGCACGGAGCAGGAGGTTGCGGCCATTACGCCGCAGAGTCTGTATGCGCACTATCGGCAGGTGCTGAGCACCTCGCGGATGGAGATATTCTATATGGGCGCAGCCGAAGAGGATCAGATTCTTTCGTCGCTGCGGCAGGCTCTGCAGGATTTGCCCCGCAGTCAGACGACCGCGGTGGGTACGCAGGTGATCCGCCGGGCGGCACAGGTGCGGGAGATTTCGGAAACGATGGACGTAACGCAGGGCAAGCTTGTGATGGGCCTGCGCACCGGCTGCACCGCCTCGGATCCCGACTACCCCGCTCTGCTTCTGCTCAACGGCGTACTGGGGGGCACGGTGTCGTCCAAGCTGTTTGAAAATGTCCGCGAAAAACGATCGCTGTGCTATTACGCAAGCTCCAGTCTGGACAAGACCAAGGGCATCATGGCTATCACAAGCGGGATCTCCTTTGAAAACTACGAAACGGCAAAGGCGGCCATCCTTGAACAGATCGAGGACTGCCGACGCGGAAGCATTACGGAAAGCGAGCTCGAGGGCGCCCGAAGCTATCTGATCTCCACGCTGCAGATGGCCGACGATTCCATGAGCCGGCAGATGGAGCTTTCGCTTGGTCTGGCGCTGGATGCCTCGGTTCCGGATTTTCAGCAGCAGATCGACGCGCTGCGGGCAGCGGACCTCGGGGACGTGCAGCGTGCGGCCCGGAATCTCAGCCTCGACACCATTTATTTCATGAAGGGAGAAACCACAGATGCAGCTTTGTGAATATCCGGATCTGGGTGAACGCTTCCGGCAGGAGCGGCTGCCGTGCGGACTGCGGCTGCGGGTGGTGGAAAAGCCCGGCTTTGCGCGTACCTTTGCCGTATTTGCGGCCGACTGCGGCTCGATCGACACCACCTGGCTCTGCGGCGGCGTGCGAAAGACGGTGCCGGCCGGCACCGCGCACTATCTGGAACATAAGATGTTTGACATGCCGGATGTGCACGTGATGGACGCCTTTACCCGCACGGGCGCAAGTCCCAACGCCTTTACAAGCTATGGTGTCACAGCCTATTATTTCGACGGAACAGACAGCTTTTACGAAAATCTCGAGCTTTTGCTGCGCTTTGTCTCCACACCGTATTTCACGCAGCAGAGCGTTGAAAAGGAACGCGGCATCATCGGTCAGGAAATCCGGATGTATGAAGACAGTCCCGGTGCCTGCCTGGGAGAAAACCTCTACCGTGCCCTGTATCGAAGCCACCCCCTGCGCGTGCCCATTCTGGGCAGCCACGAGAGCATTGCCCGCATCACGCCCGAAACATTATACGACTTTCACGAAGCCTTTTATGATACGGCCAACATGCTGCTGTTTGCCGCCGGCGACATCGATCCCGTTCGGGTCCGCGAAACGGCCGAGCGTGTTCTGCCGGCTTCCCGCGGGCTGCAAATCCAAAAGGACCATGGTCCGCAGGAGGAGCTTCTGCCGGCAGAGTCTCGCGTGGAGCAGCAGCGCGAGGTCGCCATGCCCATGTTTGCGGCCGGCTTCAAGTGCGCTGTCGGCGAAAGAGGACCGCAGATGCTTCGCCGCAGCCTGCTTGCCGAGCTGAGCTGTGATATTCTGGCGGGAGAATCCTCCGAGCTCTATACCAGACTCTATCGCCGGGGTCTGATCGACTCGAGCTTTTCGGCTGGGTTCAGTGCGCTGCCGCAGGCAGCGATGGTTACCGTTTCGGGCGACAGCGCGTCTCCGGATCTTGTGCTCGAGGAGCTTTTGCGGCAGGCGGAACGGCTTTGCAGCCGGGGTCTGGACTCGCAGCAGCTCGAACGCGCAAAGCGTTCGGCCTATGGGCAGCGTCTGCGGAACCTCGACAGCTTTGAATCCGTCTGCTACAATATGCTCGACTGCTGTCTCGACGGCTCGGAATACCTGACCTTTCCCGAATTCTACAAAACCGTGACCGAAGACGAGGTCCTGGACTTTATCCGGACGAGCATCGATGCGCGGCACTGTGCCTTGAGCGTGATCGTACCAAAGGAGTGAACGGGCGTGTACTACGAAATCACCTTTCCGCATCTTGGCCTGACGTTCAACCCGTCGCGCGTGGCGGTCACCATTCTCGGCAAGCCGATCTACTGGTATGGGGTTGTCATCGCACTGGGCTTTGCGCTGGCGGTATGCTACTGTCTGCGGCGCAGCGCTGCCTTCGGTATCCGGTCGGAGGACGTAATCGACATGCTCATCGCGGCCGTGCCGACTGCGGTTGTGTGCGCCCGGGCATACTACTGCATCTTCAACTGGAGCGCGTACCGCGACAACCCGATTTCATGCCTGTACATCTGGAACGGCGGGTTGGCCATCTACGGCGGTGTGATCGGCGGATTTGCGGCTGCAATCGTGGTGTGCAGGGTGAAAAAAATCAGCTGGCGGGCCATGTTTGATCTGGGCGGGCTGGGCTTTCCGATCGGACAGGCAATCGGACGATGGGGCAACTTTTTCAACCGCGAGGCCTTTGGCCTGATCAGCGACGGCACGGACCCGTTTTTCAAGATGGGTCTTACCGATGCGGCCGGAAGCATTCTGTATGTCCACCCAACCTTTCTGTATGAATCCGTGTGGAACGCAATCGGCTTTGTGCTGCTGCACATTCTTTCCGGGCATCGCAAATTCGACGGGCAGGTTTTTCTGAGCTATGTGGCATGGTACGGCCTGGGCCGCGGCCTGATTGAGGGCCTGCGCGCCGACAGCCTGTATATCGCCGGAACCGGCCTGCGGGTCAGCCAGCTGCTGGCATTCGGCTCGTGTCTGGCGGCGGTGCTGTGCCTGGCATACTGCCTGATCTTTCGCGACAACAGCCCCGACAGCCTGTATGTCAACGCAGGCCCGGACCGGAAGACAAAATAAAAAGTGCCGTGTATACGGCACTCTTTTCGAAGCACGGATTTCGGCGCACCGCGTATGATACAGCTGCACACCGGGGCAGTCAGGGTTTCCGGGCATGGTGGAAAGTGGAAAGGAAGTTTTTATGAAATTTACAGACATTCGCACAAAGGCCGGGGAGCTTACCCGCACCGCTGCCGACAGAGCCCGTGTGACGGCACGTGCGGCAAAGCTGAACATGGACATATCCGCGCAGCAGGAAATCATCAAAAGGGCCTGCTGTGAGCTCGGCAGACTGTATTATCACGACAGCAGGACCGAAATCGCGCCCGAGGGCGCGGAATACCGCCTGTGGGTAAACAGAATCGACGAGGCCGAGAAAAAAACGGCGCAGCTGCGCGCACAGCTCGCAGAGCTCAAGGGCGTTCCGACCGATACGCCGGCACAGACCGACGCGCCGACCGGGCAGATCGATGACTTTGAGATCGTCGTGCTTGACAACGAAGACGGGGACTGAGCCAACCGCAGCGCAGGCAGACCGTCTGCTTATGCGGCCCGCACCCGCAGCGCACGCATGGCGTTGAGAACAGCCAGTACCATCACGCCCACGTCGGCAAACACGGAAAGGGCCATGGGCGCGTAGCCGAGGGCTGTGAAAATCAGTACCGCAAATTTTACGGCAAGGGCAAAGACAATGTTCTGACGGGCGATTTTCCGCGTTCTGCGGCAGATGCGCTTTGCCAGAGCCAGCCTGGAGGGACGGTCGTCCATCAATACGATGTCTGCGGCTTCGATGGCCGCGTCGGAGCCCAGCGCCCCCATGGCAACGCCCACATCCGCACGGGCCAGTACGGGCGCGTCGTTGATGCCGTCGCCGACAAACACAACCTTTCGGCCACTGCTCTGCGAGGCAATCAGCTGTTCAACAAGCCGTACCTTGTCTGCGGGCATCAGCTCCGCGTGTACCTCATCGATACCAAGGGCCGCGCCGACAGCCTCACCCACAGCTCTGCGGTCGCCGGTCAGCAGAACGGTCTTCCGGACACCGGCAGCCCTTATGCCCGAAACGGCGGCGGCGGCGTCTTCCTTGAGCGTGTCGGAGATGACGATATGCCCCGCGTATACGCCGTCTATCGCCACATGAATGATGGTGCCGTCGTGTGTGCAGGGCCGACATTCGGCGCCCAGCTGACGCATGAGCTTTTCACTGCCGCAGGCAACCGTGTGCCCGTCTACCCGGGCAGTTATGCCCAGACCGGCAAGCTCGCGGACCTGATCGGCGGCATCGGTTGGGATCTCCTCCGACAGCGCACTGCGCAGCGATTCGGCAATCGGATGGGTGGACTGACATTCTGCCCTTGCGGCAAGCGACAAAAGGCGTTTTTCGTCCGGACCCGCGGAGTGAATGGCCGAAACCGCAAATATGCCCTGCGTGAGCGTGCCCGTTTTGTCAAATACAACCACATCCGCACGGTCCAGCGCCTCAACATACGACGAGCCCTTGATCAGAATTCCACGGGCAGAGGCTCCGCCGATGCCGGCAAAGAAGGTAAGCGGAACCGATACGACCAGAGCGCACGGACACGAAACCACCAGAAAGGTCAGTGCCCGCCGCAGCCAGAGCGCGAAATTTGCGAAAAACGCGCCGGACAGCATGGGCGGAACAAGAGCCAGAAGAACCGCCGCCGCCACAACAGCCGGGGTATAGATTCTGGCAAAGGACGTGATCAGGCTTTCGCTTCTGGATTTCTGCGCGCCCGCGTTTTCAACCAGGTCCAGAATTCTGGCAACCGTGGACTCGCCATAGGGGCGGCTGACCTCAATCTGCAGCGTGCCGGTCAGGTTTACGCAGCCGGAGGCAATGCTCTGCCCGGGACCGATATCCCGGGGTGCGCTTTCACCTGTGAGAGCAACGGTGTTCAGCGCGGAGCTGCCCGCAAGCACAATCCCGTCGAGAGGAACCCGTTCGCCGGGCTTTACGAGTATGACCTCACCCACCGAAACAGCCTCGGGGGCAACAGCCTCGGCCTGTCCGCCGCGCAGTACCGTGGCACTGTCCGGCCGAATATCCATGAGCTGCGCGATCGATCTGCGGCTGCGGTCTTCGGCAAGGCCCTCAAAGCCTTCGCCAACCTGAAAGAACAGCATCACAAACACGGCCTCGGCAAACTCGGGCTCCGCCCCCGGAAGAAAGCCGATTGCAAGAGCGCCGACGGTAGCCAGCACCATCAGAAAGTCTTCGTCCAGAAGAGCACCGTGCAGCAGATTTTTGCCGGCGTGCAGCAGCACGTCGCAGCCGACAGTCAGATAGGGAACCAGATACAAAAGAAGCTGGGCCCATACCGGCAGCTCGACCAGGCGACAGAGAATCCATACCGTGAGCAGCGCGGCAGCGGCCAGCGCAATGCGGACCCAGCGGCCTGCTCCGTGTTCGTGTTCGTGCGAGCAGCACCCGTGCCCGTGGGCGTGGGTGTCCTGTCCGTGTGTGTGATCGTGCCCGCAGCCGCAGCAGTGTGTCTGCTCATGGCTGTGTTCATGGCTGTGCGTATGTTTCTGTTCGTGCGCCGGATGGTTCTGTGTGCGGCAGCCGGTCTGCCCGTGAAGTTGTCCGTTTTCCATTTTTGCGCCTCGATTCCTGCTCCCGGATAAAATTTGAACGATTGAACAATTGTTCAACTGTTCACAGTATATACCGATTCCGTGATTTGTCAAGCAGAAGAATATCAGATTATCAAAAAAGGCTGCTCCCTGCAGGCAGGCCGCATAAAAAGAAAGGCCCGGGCTTTGACAGGCCCGGAAGCCGGGTGGTATAATAAAGACAGATCAGGACCCTGTCGCTTTTAGCCGGGCGACTCAGTCCTTTGTAATGGGACATGGGGCGCCTTCTGCTGAAGGCGCCTCAAATTCATCTGTTAGTGCTTGTTGTGTCGATCCTTGCGGACCTGATAAACAAACGAGATGATTGCCATCGAGAGCAAACCAAGGTCGATAAGCTCGGCCGGGGGAAGGGAGCGTGGCTGAAATTGCTGTTGACACGGGCGGAAATTGCGTGTAGTATGTCTGTGACGGAATTTTCCGAATCCGCAAAGGAGGAACAGGCAATGGCAACTGTCTGCACGGTCAGCCGGATCATGTGCTGTCGAATGCGATTTCCCCGGGCATATTATATGGCCGGGTGCTTCGGCATGGGTTGCTGTGCACCTGTATAACGCGGCCTGACGTCGTGTGCCATTTGCCCGGGTGCCCAAAAAGCCCCGGCTCTTTTTATGCGCAAAACCCTCCGCCTTCTTCGGGGCAGGCGATGAATCGCCCAAATCCGGCCGCCGGTCCGGCCCTGCGCCTTCCGGCCGCCCCAATAAAAACAAAGGAGTCTTTACCATGAAGCATCTTGCCCGTGTTCTTGCACTGCTGCTGATTGCAGCCGTCGTATTTTCTCTGGCCGCCTGCGGCGAAAAGACCACCGAAACCACCGAAGCTGCCGAAGCTGTCGAAACCACCGAAGCTGCCGAAACCGCCTCTGCCGGGACAACAGAAGCAAAGGGCACCATCACCGTAGCCGCCAGCCCCACCCCCCATGCCGAAATTCTTGCCGAGGCCGCAAAGGTTCTGGCCGAGCAGGGCTGGACACTTGAGGTCACCGAGTTTCAGGACTATGTACAGCCCAACCTCGTTGTAGAAAGCGGCGATTTCGACGCCAACTACTTCCAGCACATTCCCTATCTTGACAACTTCAACGCCGAAAACGGCACCCACCTGGTCAATGCCGGCGGCATCCACTACGAGCCTTTCGGCATCTATCCGGGCACGAAGTCCAGCCTCGACGACATTGCCGACGGCGACATCATCGCCGTGCCCAACGACACCACCAACGAAGCCCGCGCTCTGCTTCTGCTGCAGGACAACGGCATCATCACCCTCAAGAAAGACGCCGGTCTTACCGCCACGATTCTCGACATCGTTGACAACCCCTACAACGTTGAAATTCTCGAGCTCGAGGCCGCGCAGGTTCCCCGCGTAAAGGACGAGGTCGCATACATGGTCCTCAACGGCAACTACGCGCTCGACGCCGGCTTCTCCGTCGGCCGTGACTCTCTTGCCTACGAAAGTGCCGACTCCGCCGCAGCCCAGACCTATGTAAACGTCATTGCCGTAAAAGAGGGCAACGAAAATTCCGAGGGCATTCAGGCTCTGGTAGCAGCCCTCACCGGCGACACCGTGCGTCAGTTCATCCTCGACACCTACGACGGTGCCGTGGTTCCCTTCAACTAATCAAGCTGAGGCAGAGCGTATCGGGCTTTTCGCATACGCTCTGCCGCTGTGCCTACATCAGGAGAGATGGATTATATGAAACCAGTCATTCAGGTCCGGCATGTGGAAAAAACCTTTGCGGGCGAGCGCGATTCGATTCACGCCCTCAACGATGTGAGCTTTGACATCATGCAGGACGACATCTTCGGCATTATCGGCCTGTCCGGCGCAGGCAAAAGCACACTTGTACGCTGCCTGAACCTTCTCGAGCGGCCCACGGCGGGCAGGGTCTATGTGCAGGGGCAGGACCTCATGGAGCTCTCGCCGGCCGAAATCCGCAGGGCCAGGCAGAAGATCGGGATGATTTTTCAGCACTTCAACCTTCTTATGCAGCGTACGGTGCTCGGCAACGTCTGCTTTCCCATGCAGATTGTCGGTGTAAAAAAGAAAGAGGCCCGCAGCCGCGCCATGGCACTGCTTGAGCTTGTGGGCATTGCCGACAAGGCCGACGCCTATCCGGCCCAGCTTTCGGGCGGACAGAAGCAGCGCGTTGCCATTGCCAGAGTGCTGGCAAACAACCCCGAAATCATCCTGTGCGACGAGGCCACCAGTGCGCTGGACCCGATGACCACCGAATCCATTCTCTCGCTTCTGCAGAAAATCAACCGCGAAAAGCACATCACCATTGTGGTCATCACGCACGAAATGAAGGTTGTGCAGCAGATCTGCAACCGCGTGGCGGTGCTCGATCAGGGCGTGATTCGCGAAATCGGCACGGTGGAAGACATCTTTACAAACCCCAAAACCGACGCGGCCCGGCGGCTGCTTGTCACACGGACGCAGCAGACGGCCGACGCGCTGACCATCGCCCTGCCCGAGGATCCTGCCGAGCGCGAGGCCCTGCGCGACTATGTGCGCGCGCACAATCTGACCATACTGGAGGAAAACGGCGATGTTCACTGAGGCTATGCTTTCCACCCTGATCGACGGCATCTGGGACACGCTATACATGGTCCTGTTTTCCACGCTTTTCGGCTATGTGCTGGGTCTGCCGCTGGGCATCTGGCTGGCCGTTACCGGCGAGAACGGCATCATGAAAAACCGTGTAATCTACCGTATCCTCGACATTGCCGTAAACCTTGTCCGCAGCGTGCCGTTTCTGATTCTGCTCATACTCGTCTCTCCGTTCACAAAGCTGCTGATCGGCAAAAGCTACGGTCCCACCGCCACCATCGTCTCACTGGTGATTGCGGCAGCCCCCTTTATCGCGCGTATGGTTGAGTCCTCTCTCAACGAGGTGGATCAGGGCGTGATCGAGGCCGCCAAAAGCATGGGCGCCGGCAACGCCACCATTATCTTCAAGGTTCTGGTTGGCGAGGCCCGCACCTCGCTGCTGGTGGGCGTGACCATTGCGCTGGGCACCATTCTGGGCTATTCCGCCATGGCCGGTGTTTTGGGAGCCGGCGGTCTGGGTGACATTGCCATCCGCTACGGCTACTATCGCTACGAATCCGACGTCATGTGGGTCACGGTGATCCTGCTTGTGGTGCTGGTTCAGATCCTGCAGGGTCTGGGCATGGTGGTTTCCAGACGTATGGACCATCGGCGGCACTAACGCCTTTCTTCTCCCGCCCTTCTGCAAGAAGCGGCGGGTTTTTTCTTTTCTGTGTGCCGCAAACGTGCAACAAAGGCGCCTTTTCGGCGCAGGGGTGAGAGGATGTACAGGAAGGAGGGATTGCATGAGAGCAGGGATCCGGGAGCGGCTTCGGGAAACCGAGCAGACCGCCCTTGCAAACGCGCGCCGCCTCGAGGCACTGTCCGCACGGCAGGACAGTCTGGAAAAGCTGGCCAATACGCTGGCGATTCTGGCCTCGGAGCAGGAGCATATCAAAACCGACGTGCAGGAGATCCGTCAGACGGTAAAGACTCTGGCCGAACGGCCCGCAAAGCGCTGGGAGCTTTTGCTGGAAAAGGGACTCGGCACGCTGATTGCAGCACTGGCCGGCTATTTTCTGGCCCGGCTGGGTTTGAATTGACAATCCGCGCGGAAGCTGTTATACTTTTCATGGAGTAGTCCGTCCGGCAGGGCAAGCCTGCCGGATATTTTTTCGGCAGTCCGGAGGCATCGGCAGACACAGACCCGGAGCACGCGGGTGCTTTTGCCTTCTGTTCGAATTCTGCCGGGCATATGAGGCGATGACCATGCATGTATCCGTTTTCCGACGTTTTGTCTGTCTTTTGCTTGCGTTTGCTCTGCTGACTCTGCCGGCTCTGGCGAACGAAACGGAGCACTGGGCGGCAGAGGCCCTTTCCTGGGCGGCAGAAAACGGCCTGCTCAGCACCGACGCATCCGGCAGTCTCGACCCCGACGGCACCGTTACGGGCGCGCAGGCCGCAGTCATACTCTCCCGGCTGTTTGCACTTTCCGAATCGCAGCCCTATACGGGCGCGGCGGGAAGCTGGTATGCAGACGCCGCCGGAAAGGCACTGGCCGCGGGCTATCTGCCCGACGGGCTCGACCTCACCGCTCCGCTGACCCGTGCGCAGACCTGGCTGTTGCTGGAGTCTGCCTTTGGCCTGCAGCGGGCGCAGACCGACGAGGCCCGGCTTTCCCTCTGCGCGGACGCCGACCTGCTCACGCAGGACGAGGCCCGGGCGGCCTCGGCACTGCTTGCCTGCGGTGTGCTTTCGGGCTATAACGGCAGGCTGGACCCGACCGGCACGGTCACACGCGCACAGCTGGCCGTTCTGCTGCAGCGGCTGATGCAGCGCGGGGGCGTGCAGACCTTTTCACAGGAGGCCACCGCGCTTCGTGACCTGACCGATGCAGGTGAGCTTCTGTTTGCCGGCGGGACAGACCGCGTGAATCTCTATCAGGTCACCGCCGACACCATCACCGTCCGCTGCAGCCATCTGACCTCGCTTGCGATGGACGGAGTCTGTGCCGACACACTGGCACTGCTGCAGCAGAGCGGGTCGGTACGCATGGAGTGCGGCGACATCAAAACGCTGGTTCTGGGCGGCGGCGGGGGCAGCTTTTCGGGCGGAACGCTCGATTCGGTGCAGCTTGTGGGCAGCGGCGGCAGCTTTACCTTCTCCGACAGCACCGTCGGGCTGCTCATCATCAGCGGAAGCGGCAACACCGTTACCCTCGGTGCCGACGTGTCCGTGCAGACACTGGCCTTTACCGCCGGAAGCAGCGGCAATGTGGTGCATGCCGCCGGACAGCTGCAGACGCTGGAGCTGGACGGACAGACCAACCAGGTCGACGGCGCCGGTGTTGTGGAAACGGCAAACCTCCGCAGCGCGAAGTCCGTGCTGCTGCTGCACTGCGGTACCCTGAACAGCCTCGTCCCGGCAGAGCCGGAGCCCGAGCTTCCGGAAATCCTGCGTCTGACGGCGGCAGAGGCGGCAGAGCTTGCGAAAACCGTGTCCGGGACCTATACCGGGCAGGGGAGCGGAGACTATGACACCCTCACCAAGGAGGCCTTTATCAACAGCTGCGGCTATACCAGTCAGACAGACTATCTTGTGTGGGTCAGCCGGTCTGCCCAGATGGTCAACATCTTTACCCGCACGGAGCAGGGCCTCTGGCAGCTCGACCGCAGCTGTCTCTGCGGCACGGGGCTTTCGGGCACCCCGGAGGGCGTGACCTATATCTTCGGCAAGCAGGACGGCTGGTTTACCTCCGGGTATACCGTGCTCTATGTGGTCAACTTCTATCCCAATACGGGCTATGCCTTTCACAGCCGGCTCTATTATCCCGGTACCGACACCATCTCGGACCCGGCCATCGGCTATCCCTGCTCCCACGGCTGCGTGCGTATGTATACCGAGGACGTGCAGTGGATGTGGGAGAACCTGCCCCTCTATACCACTGTTGTGATCTACTGATCCGGGCTTGCCATGCCCGGGCCCGAACCGCTTCGCTTTCGTTCGGGCTCCGGATTTTTGCGGTCGGCTGCAGCGCACTCGCTGCGCTCGCACGTTTGCCGCCCGGGCAGGATTTTTGCCGACGTACACGCCGCAGTCAAAAATGATTCGAATTTCTTTGCGCCGGACGGCGCAAACTCTGCGAGGCTCCCCACCCCCTGACCCCCTCCCGGCGGGAGGGGGAACCTGATGGAGGTCCCTGCGGGGCTTGCCCCCTTGCAGGGGGTGGGAAGGGAGCTTGACAGGGCCTGCGGACCGTGCTAGGATAGTGTGGACGCCGGTGTGGTGGAACAGGCAGACACCCGGGACTTAAAATCCCGTATCCCAAAAGGATGTACGGGTTCGACCCCCGTCACCGGCACTCTCGTCCGGGCATCGTTTCGAAAACCGCAGGGTTTTCGTTCGGTGTTCGGATTTTCCTGTGGGCCGCATAGGCCGGAATACAGACACAGGGGCGGCCCTTTCGGGGGCCGCTCTTTTTGTGCGCAGCCGCAGTCCCCTGCAAGGAAAAGAGCTCCGCCCGGCGGACCGGAACGGGCCGGTTTTTTGCTTTGTGTACGAAATAAGGCTTTACTTTTTTGCCGTTTTGGGTTATGATGTATACGAATTAGTTGCTGCTTTTCATTTTCATCATCGAAAAAGGAGGAATATGCGAATGAAAAAGCTTCATCCCGATGCCCTGCTTGAGCGGCTGGAATGGCGGCGCGACATCAAAAACCTGATGGGTCGGATTTCCGCAGACTATTCCGTACGCGAAGAGGGACAGATCTACAGCCGCTACTGGAGCCGCCGCAGCGACGTCTGTCTGGGCATCAACGAGGGCTGGTATATCGGGCCCGAGGCCGTGGCGGGCTACTATAGCGCTCTGGACGACGAAATCCGGCTGGCCGCGCAGTGCGTAAAGCAGGACTTTCCCGAAAAGCTCGCGGACCTGAGCGACGAGCAGCTGCACGGTGTCGGCGCCATCAGCTACATTCCCGTCGACTCGCCGGTCATCGAAATTGCCGACGACGGCAAAACCGCCAAGGGACTGTTTAACATCCGCGGCTCCTACAGCAGAATCACCACCGCCGGTCCCATTGCCTACTGGCTTTTCGGCTGGGCCGCCGTGGACTTCATTCTGGAAGAAGGGGAGTTCAGAATCTGGCATATGCAGTGGCTGCGCAACGTAGACGTGCAGTGCGGGACGGCCTTTGGTCAGGAGCCCGAGCAGTTTGCCGAGATCGAAGCCTATGCCCCCATGGCCGAGTTCCGGATGCCGCAGCCCACAAGGCCTGCGGTTCTGATGGAAAACTACCGTACCGACCGTCCCTTTACCCGGTCGCCAAAGGTCCCCGAGCCCTACGAAACCTTTGCCGACACCTTCAGCTACGGGCTGTGAAAGGAGAAGCATGTTTCAGGAAAACAGAAAGGTCTATACCGACGACGAATACATCGTGCGCATGTGGGAGAAAGAGGTCCTGCAGGATCTGGCGGCCCGGTTCATGTATGCCTGGTCCAACGGGCAGCGGCGTGAAGCCATAGACCGCTACTGGGTCCAGAAGACGCACAACCGGCGCGACGCCTCGTTTGGCGTAAACAACGGCTTTTATGTTGGCATCGACGAGGTAGTCCGCCATTTTGTCGCGCAATACGAAGACGAGTGCAAAAACGACCTGAAGCTCTTTCAGGACGCGATGCCCGAAAAGGGGTATACGGCAGCGGACCTCGGTCTTGGCAAAACCACGCTGCACGACTGCACCACGCCGCTTTTGTATATTGCAGACGACGGGCAGACGGCCCGCTATCTGTGCTACGACGTGGGCATGGATGCCACCGGCCGGCCCGACGGCACCAGCAGCTCGTATTTCGAAATTGCCCTGTGCTTTATCGAGTTCATCCGCGAGGGTGACGACTGGAAAATCTGGCACGTGATCTGGCAGCACGACTTTTCCATCGAGGCCGGCAAGGCCTATGAAGAGATGCCCCGGATCCTCTCCCCGCAGGACAACGCCGTTTTCACGCGGCACCACGGCAACCCAACCCGACCCTTTGACGTATACGACGACATGTACGGCTGGGAATACATCTACTGGGACATGCCGGCTCCATACAAAACCTACGAGGAAGAAGAGGGCTACGGTCCACACGGCAAGGTCGGCAAAAAATACTATGACCGCATCATCTGAGAAAGGAGCCGTTGTATGAATACCAACCTCACAAGAGAGCAGCGCATCCACAATGTGGCTGCGGGTCAGATGGTCGAAGAGCTCAAGGGCAGACACGCCTATCTGCACGGTGTAAACTTTGGCCGCGAGGAATACGGCGTATTCTGGCTGCGCTCCACCGATACCACCTGGGGGCACGGCTGGGGCCGTCTGATCGGCTATGACGAAATGTTCAAGGCCCACTGCGGCGCTGCCGCCGACGACATGTTCGGCTCTGCCAGATTTACGAAATGGTTCGGCGACGAGCTCAACGGTCACGACCGCCGCTCCACCAACTGGGGCGCGAGCCATGTGCTGGCCTCGCCGGTCATCGAGGTTGCCGACGACGGTCTGACGGCGCGCAGCTGGTACCTGACCCCGGGCACCATGATGAACCGCTTTGGCCGCGACGGCAAAACCCGCTCCGGCGGCTGGCTGTGGGAACGCTATGGCTCCGACTTTGTATTCCAGGGCGGAAAATGGTGGTGGGCGCATGAGCAGGTCTGCCCGGATATTGCCGGCTCTCTTGACCGCGAAAACTGGGCCCGTACCATGTATGCCCGCTGCAAGAGCGGCAATCTGGGCCCCGCCCAGAGCGCCCCGAAAAACGCGGACCACGGTCCCCCGCGCACGGACAAGCAGACTCGTCACTACGAATGGAGTCTGTGGCAGACCGTGCAGCACACTGTGGACCCGCCAAAGCCCTATGCCCATCTGGACGAGGAGAACACCTATTCTCCCGGCTACAACAAATTCGACGTGATTCTTCCGCAGAACCGTCAATACGGCGGAGATATCCTCGACGATTGATGCGGCCCGACATCTGTCGGGCAGACGCCACCCCCTTCCCGTGCCCGGGCCCGAACCGCTTCGCTTTCGTTCGGGCTCCGGAATTTTGCGGT
>CAVHXA010000014.1:0-56426 GCA_963639765.1 Oscillospiraceae bacterium
TGGTGCGGGTATGGGGACTTGAACCCCAACGCCTTGCGGCACGGGAACCTAAATCCCGCATGTCTGCCAATTCCATCATACCCGCATGGATCTATTGTATCACGTGAATCCGGAGCCTGTCAACGCCGGACCACGCCGGTTTCGCCTCGGGTAGTTTTTCTTGACAGCAGGAAGCTGGCGCGTTACAATCAAACTAGGATATGTATGGCTTTCAGGTGTTTGGGGAACCTAAAGCCGTTGCAAAGGCTGTTTTTCCGGCCTTACATCTGCTATTCTCCGCCGCCGGGCACAACTGGCGGCTTTGGGCGTATACAGTGTCAATCGCCCCTGTCTTGCCGGCAGACAAGAACAATTGTCGGCGTTATTTCAAAAAACAGGAGGTGTTTTCATAGGATTATGGGCGCTTTAAAGATCATTCTCCTGCTTGCTGCAGGATTTATCATAGGTGCGGCCATATTTTTCTTTTTGGGCATCCGCTACCGCAAAAAGCAGGCCGAACAGGAAATTGGCAGTGCCGAAGAAGAAGCACGCCGCATTATCAACGAAGCCATCAAGAGCTCCGAAAACAAAAAGCGCGAAGCCATGCTCGAAGCCAAAGAGGAAATCCATAAATCCCGTGCCGAACACGAAAAAGAAGTAAAAGACCGCCGCAACGAACTGCAAAAGCAGGAACGTCGTATTCAGCAAAAAGAAGAATCTCTCGACAAAAAAGCCGATGCTTATGAACGCAAAGAAGAAGAGCTGGCCAGAAAAATTGAAAACATAAAGGCCACGCAGGAAGAAGCCGAACGCATCAAGCGCAGTCAGCTTGAGGTGCTCGAAAAGATCTCCGGTCTTACTGTCGAAGAGGCCAAGGCCTATCTGCTGAGCAATGTTGAGTCTGAGGTACGCCACGAGACCGCCATGAAAATCAAAGAGGTCGAAACTCAGCTCAAGGAAGAGGCCGATGAAAAGGCCCGCGAAATTATTTCCATTGCCATTCAGCGCTGCGCAGCCGATCATGCTGCCGAAGCTACCGTCTCAGTGGTTCCCCTGCCCAACGACGATATGAAGGGCCGCATCATTGGCCGCGAGGGCCGCAACATCCGTACTCTCGAAACCATCACCGGTGTTGATCTCATCATTGACGACACGCCCGAAGCCATAACCCTTTCGAGCTTCGACCCGGTGCGACGCGAGGTTGCAAGAATCGCCCTTGAAAAGCTGATTGCCGACGGTCGTATCCACCCAACCCGCATCGAAGACATGGTAGAAAAAGCCCGGCGGGAGGTTGACCAGACCATCAAGCAGGAGGGCGAACGTGCCACCTTCGAAACCGGTATTCACGGTCTGCATCCGGAGCTGATCAAGCTTCTCGGACGTCAGCACTATCGCACAAGCTATGGTCAAAACGTTCTGAATCACTCCATCGAGGTATCTCACATTGCCGGACTTCTGGCAAGCGAGCTCGGCATCGATCCGGCCATTGCAAAACGTGCCGGTCTGCTGCACGACCTTGGCAAGTCTGTCGACCACGAGATGGAGGGCTCC
Organism: Oscillospiraceae bacterium; assembly: GCA_963639765.1. GTDB lineage: Bacteria > Bacillota > Clostridia > Oscillospirales > Oscillospiraceae > CAVHXA01. The sequence goes on from CAVHXA010000014.1 coordinate 1,531, forward strand.
CACGTTCAGCTCGGTGTAGAGCTTGCAAGAAAATACAAGGAAAGTCCTCAGGTTATCCACGCCATCGAGGCACACCACGGCGACGTGGAAGCCAAAACCATTGTAGCCTGTCTGGTGCAGGCGGCCGACGCCATTTCTGCCGCCCGTCCCGGTGCGCGGCGTGAGAACGTCGAAAACTACATCAAGCGCCTTGAAAAGCTCGAAGAAATTACCGGAACCTATCCCGGCGTAGAAAAGGCCTATGCTATTCAGGCAGGCCGCGAGGTCCGCGTAATGGTCAAGCCCGAAGAAGTCAGCGAAGACGAAATGATTCTGCTGGCCCGCGAGCTTGCCAAAAAGATCGAAAACGAACTCGAATATCCCGGACAGATCAAGGTTAACGTCCTGCGTGAAACCAAAGCCGTAGAATATGCCAAATAACAATTCCAACGGAAGGGCTCAGGCTCTTCCGTTGTTTTTTCAATGGCTCCTCTCCTTTCGGTTTTGTTTGACGTTGGTCACGGAATGATGTACAATAGATGTCAAAGTATGAATTATCACAGGGAGCGTCGTATATGAGAAAAACCATGGTATCCAGCCCGGTCGTCGGTCGACTGCCCCGTTATTTCCGCTGTCTCCAGGAAATGAACGCCATGGGCTGCGTACGGGTGTCCTCAAGCACCCTTGCAGATCGTCTGGGTCTCACCGCCTCCCAGATTCGTCAGGACTTCTCCTGCTTTGGTGAATTCGGCCAACAGGGCTATGGCTACAACGTCTCTACCCTTCTGGCAGAAATTTCAGAAATTTTGGGCATCAACCGTCCAAAAAGTGCAATTCTTGTCGGCTGCGGCAATCTTGGCCGTGCCATTACAGCCCATCTGGATTTTCAGGCTTGTGGAATTTCTCTGATGGGTGCCTTTGACGTCAGCCCCAATCTGATCGGCGTTAAGGTTGGTGATCTGGTCATCCGTCCTGCTGATCAGATGGAGCAATTTGTACGCAACCACCAGCCGGATATCGCCGTGCTTACACTTCCGGGCGAATTTGTGCAGCAAACAGCCAATAATCTGGTCAGCTGGGGGATTCGAACCTTCTGGAATCTGGCCGGCAAGGAGCTTTTTTTTGCCGACCCGACCATACACGTAGAGAATACCTCTCTGCTCGACAGCCTGCTGACGCTCAGCTACCGTTTTCACGAAGCAGTTTCCTAGTCTGTGCGTCCGCTCGGTCTGAAGGCAGCACTGCACGATTGCGTCTGTGTCGCTTTGCGGATCCTTCGCGCCTGTGCGTCGTTATCAAGCCCTGTCATACGCAGCTGTCTTCGGCCATAAACACTCCTGCCGGATGCTGCGTGTTTTCCGTTTCCGCTTCTTATGTGAGGCCGTATGCCATGCGGTCGCTTTGGAGGATTGCATGACGAAACATCTGTCTTTTATACCGACTGTTTTTCTGGTCTGCATGCTTCTTTGCCTTTCCTGTCTTGCCGCCGGAACCACGCAGGACCCTGTCGTATCCGGGAGCTATCTTTCCGACGTTTATGGTCCTGAGCTTTCCGAACAGCTGCGCAAAGCGGTGGATGCCGCCGGGCAGACCGTCTCTGCCGATATCTTTCTGGACCTGACGCAGGCTGTCGCAAAGGCCAACCAGGCCCGCGTCTGTGCAGGCACCGGCAGTCCCCAATCGGGGACCGTCCGTCTCAAGCAGAATGATGTCCTCACACTGCAGCCCGGCACAAAGCTGACACTGATTTCCGGCTCCGCGGATATGGTCGGCTCAGGTCTGATCGATATAACTGCCGGCCTGGCAATGTCCGACGATTCGCCCTTGCCGGAATACCACACCTGTATGGCCGGCAGCAGCTGTCGAATAACGGTTACATCGCTCACAGCCTGCTTTGGCATCGTCGGTGCGGCAAACCTTATCGGCAGCACGGCCATGGATTATAACTCCTGTGCCGATGCGCTCGCTGCCCTGGGCCTGTTTCGCGGCACCGATTATGGCTATGAGCTCGAACGCACTGCCACCCGGCTGGAGGGGCTTGTAATGTTTCTGCGCCTGCTTGGCGCAGAGCAGGCAGCACAGAGCTGGTCCGGACAACAGCCCTTTTCCGATGTCCCCGCCTGGGGGCAGTGCTATGTCGGCTATGCCTATGCCATGGGATACACCCGCGGCATCAGTGCGGATGAATTTGGCTGTAATACGGCCATTACCGCCCGTGACTACCTCACCTTTCTGCTGCGCGCCCTGGGATACACAGAAGACGAAGACTTCAGCTGGGCCGGTGCCGTGGCAGACAGCCGGCGTCTTTCGGTGATTACCGCAGCCGAAGAAACCTTGCTCGAGCAAGGTCCGTTTTTGCGTGCGCATGTGGCCTGGCTATCCTGGTACGCGCTCTTTGCCAGACACCAGACCGGCTCCGCTCTATGGCAGGTTCTTGAAGATCAATCCGCCATCCGTCACGCGCAGCTTGTTCGGGCTGCAGCTCTGATCGTCGGCCTGCGCCGATAAACCATCCGTGCAAAAGGAGATTTCGCTATGGCTGACCGCTACACCCGCCGATATGACTACATCCTAAAAGACATTATCCGTGCTCTTCAAAACGACTACGTCGGTGCGCAGGAGCTTGGCAGTGAATACGATTCCCGATTCTACATAAACGCCTGCGGCGCCGCCCACCACAGCGACCGCATGGACGACCTTCTGCTGCTGCGTTATTGCTCGCAGATGCTGGCCACCACCTTCGATACAAGCCTTCATTTTGACCTCTGTCCCGGTGATGCCTATACCCCCGGCACACGCGGGTTTTATGCCAGACGGATCAACGATGCGCTGATCGTTACACACGTATTCGAAGAGGCCCGACTCAAGCCGGGTGACGCAATTGTTTGCATAAACGATGCCCCGCCGGACCAGATTCGACGTGATGTGCAAAAAAACTTTTTCTATGCTCTTGAGCCTGAGCGTGAGCAATGGAACGGTCTGCTGAAAATGGCGGAAACAATCTCCCTGCGTTTGGACGACGGCACTCTCAAAAAGCTGGACCTTCGCAGCTATCCCCGTCAGGAACGTCAGAGCCATCCCCGGCTCGAGCAGATCGATGCGCACACCGTTTACCTGAACCCCGATATTCTCGACGGCAGTCCGGCTCTGCAGGAGCTCCTGTACGCCAACAGCGGTCTCCTTTCCGGCTGCCGGAAGCTGATCTTGGATCTGCGCAGCTCTTCCGGACCAGACCCGTCAGCCATGATCCCTCTTCTTCCGTATCTGTTTTCCGGTAAACGTCGGGCCGGAGACGTGCTGCCTGACGAAATTCTTCTGACCAACTACACCCAGCGCAATTGCGAATGGAAGGCCTGGGCTCTGGAATGTGCCGGAGACGAAAGCGGCTGGCCGGATCGCCTGCGCCAGCGCGCCGGCGAGGGCCTGACCGAAGAAGTTCTGAGCTTCTGGGATGATCCCGATCTCGAGCTGCAGGGGCTTTTCGGCGGAAAGCTGATCCTTTTAACCGATACCTGGTGTGAAAACGCCGGTGAACATCTGGCCGAGGTGGCCCAGGCTCTCGGCGGCTATACCCTTGGGCGTCCAACCATGGGTACACTCGACTACACCAACCCGGTAACCGTCCTGTGTGACTCAGATTTTGCCATTACCTGGCCCATGAGTAAAAGAAAATCCGCGGCCGAAGGCCGCGGTATCAAGGGCAAGGGTCTGCCTGTAGACGAATATATCCCCTTTACTGCTGTCGAAGCCACCTGCGATCTCCTGCTGCAGCGTGCCATCGCACTATAATGCACAATCAGAAAACGCCTGCTCCGGGCAAAGGACAGGCGTTCCTTTTTTGCTTCACGAAAGGCCCTCGCTGCCTCTGTGTATCTTCAACAGCAACGAATTGCGCATATCCAACCAGATCACCGTTCCGGTCGTTCCCGTTTTTGTTTGCTGCCGGCGCAGTTCTCAGCTTCGAATCAGTCGAGCCTGTTGCCCGACGCTGCCCGCTTCAGCGCAAGCACCAGCGGCACTCCCAGCCCATAGCCTGCAACCAGCTCACCCAGAGCCACCTGAGCCGCCATAAGCCAGAACCCGGCCCAAAAGTTCTCGGGTGTATAAACTGCAGCCAGCATGCCTCCAACCAATACCGCATTGCAGACAGTCATAGGCAGCGGTGCCAGCCATGTCCGACGAATATGTGTGGTCCACAGGGCCGCAAAAAGCGTGGCTGCTGTCCCCACCACCACATCCAGACCGGAAACAGGCGAAAAGAGGTTGCTTACAGCGCAGCCCAGTACCACACCCCAGACTGCCTGCGGATACAGCATTGGCAGCAGGCAAAGTGCCTCGGCAAGGCGAATCTGGATCGGTCCAAACGAAAGGCCCGTGGTGAGCAGCGTTATCCCCGTATAGGCTGCGGCCAATACACCGCAAAGCGTGATGCGCATAATCCTTTTTTTCATATGCTCTCCATTCGGCAAAACTTTTTATCCGCTCCGGACAATACCACCAGGCTCCATTCTTATGCCGGAGTTTTGTAAAACATCAAAGCGATATATTTCCCATGCTTCAGGCTGCATTGCAGTCCCGGCCGCGCCGTTTGCTCTGTTCAGAGAACTTCGTGTTCTCCCGCAAGCTCTCAAAATATCCCGGAGTCTTTATAGCACACCGGTACGTTCCTTACAAGTGCCGCGCTGCTTCTTGTTAAAGTTTACTTTGCTGTAATGCACACATAAAATATTTGTAATTGTTTGTAAAAGTATTTGACGCATATTCTGCTGCATGTTATTATGAATCCGGGTCGAGGCGGTCTGCTTCAAGTCGGCCGCACATTATTCGACACGATGCTTCCTTTGCCTTTTTGGCGTGCATGTTCTTATCTGGGGCTCTGAGACCGAAGCGTATGGACGGCGTTTCGGTCTCAGGGTCTTTTCTGCGGTAAAAATCGGGGCCGTGCAGCTACGCACGGCCCCCAAATGATTTCTGATGGTTATCGGCTGCTGTCAGGCAGGCATATCGGCGGGGGCGCCGCCCATATCTCCGCCGGGACCTCCGCCCATGTCACCGCCGGGACCTCCGGGACCTCCGGGACCTCCGGGGCCTCCGGGGCCACCTGCGCCGGCAGAGGACGTGATAAAGCGCTCACCTGCCAGATATTCGTCATAAGCGTTTTGATAGACATCCAGGCATTCCTGCAGTCCCAGGTTATAGAGCTCGTCGACAAAGCCGCCCCAGGATTCGTCGGTCAGTTCAACTGCACAGGTCATAAACTTGAGAAGGTTTTCTTCTACATGGGTGCAAATATCGCTGACGGAATTGGTAATGGAATCCTGCTCCTCTGTGGTCAGGCCCGCACCATTGGGCACCGCATGCTCGGAAGTAATGCTCTCGTCGGAATACAGACTTATGGCTTCTACAACCTCGGGCTCATAGGCACTGAAGAATTTGTCGGCATAGGTCAGCGAGGGGACCAACGAACCCATACAGTAAATTGTGCCGGCATTGTTGAGGTTCAGACCGTTGGGGTTGTTGAGAATGACATCCGTCCATTCAGGCTCACCGTCATCGCCGCGCACCCAGGACACGCCCTCTTCGCCATAGTTGGCCAGCAGAATACCGGGCTCTGTCCAGAAATAGTTCAGGTATTGCATTACAAACTCGGGATTCTCACAGTCGGCCGTGATGGAGATTCCGTTCCCCTGAGCCAGTGTAGCCTCGTCACCCCAGGTGTTGTTTCCCTCATCATCTACCAGGGGACCTACCGCCTGCATGCGCATGTCCGGATCGGAATCGGCAGTCATAAAGGTGCGGTAATCGTTGATGCCGTCGGCGCGATCCTCAAACATAAAGACCTCGTCGTTGACCAGATTGGTAAAGCGCGTGGTGTTGCTCACACCGGATTCGTTGTAGAAGTCCGGATAGATAATGCCGTCGGCATACAGCTGGGCAAACCATTTGACGTATTCGTAGTATTCCTCGGTGGCATAAGGTGTGGTGACCTTCCCGTCGAGCAGATAAAGATCCAGGCTCGAAGCGGAGTATCCCAGTGTGTGGGTATTGAAGGCTGCGTAGGTATACTGCATCGAGCCATCGTCGGTTTTGTAGGTATAGGTTGGATTGTATGCTTCTTTTACGGCATAGAGGACTTCTGTCAGGTCGTCGCGTGTGCGAGGAATATCCAACCCCAGCGCGTCAAGCCAGTCTCCGCGGCATACCATGCCGCGATCGGTAAAGGTGGTGTTGGAAATTGCCGTCATGCCAAGGAACATATCGGACTCTTTGACAACCTCGAGCGTGGCGTAGTCCAGTGCACTGAGATAGCCCCAATAGTCGGGCATGTTGACCTGCATGGCCTCCTCGGTCATTTCGATGATGACTTCATCTTCATAGGCCTGTGCCTGTCCGCCGGAATACATCGAACCGACATTGATCAGGTCGTCCCAGTCGCCGGCCGCGATCATCAGCTGAAACTGCTCTGTGGCAGTCTGGTCGTTGACTGTATCAACCTGCAGATGGACACCTGTGGCTGCATCGGCAGCGGCGACCATCGATGCGTCGTTCCATACATCCACATAGCCTGCATACAGGCCCATAATGGTGGCCCACATGGTGATCTCGTCGTCGCCGGACAGCGGATAGGAGATCGCCGCAGCCTCGGAGCTCTCGCCCTCGGCGGCATTGTTGCTCTGCGCAGTCTCGGCCGGCGCAGCAGTCTCGGTCGGTGCAGTCTCTGCAGCTTCTGCAGAAGCTGCAGAAGCTGCTGTTTCTTCGGCTGCCGGAGCGGTTTCGGTTTTTCCGCAGCCTGCAATCAGGCACAGCGCCAAAACCAGAAGCAGCGCAAGGATTCTTTTTTTCATGGACGTTCTTCCTTTCCGGTTGCTTTTCAGGTACCACTGTGCGATACATCAGATGCTTTTATATAATGATTCCGGCAAAAATGTATGCGAATTGCGCAGTGGTTCCTTAATATTATCGAAACATCTGTTGAAAATATACCTGTTCACTATCTGAAAGTCAATGCAGCAAGCCTTACAATTTGTTTATAAAAGATTTATTTCTGGTTCACTCCCTGTTTGAAACAGTACGCCGGGAAAGCATTGTTTCCGAAGGTATTTATCGAATTGTGCGGTTTCGCAGTGTGTTTTCGGGCGCAGAAAAGATACCGGTCAACGGAGATTGTATTTCCCTGCCGATCCCTTTCTGTTAAAATTTCTTTCAGACCCTCTTGAAAATTGTGAAGATTCTGTGTATGATAAGCACATAAATCAGAATTGGAGGGTTTCACATGAAAAACCGCATTCTTTCATTGCTCATGATTCTGTCTCTTCTTTGCGCTGTTTGCATGGTTTCCGTACTGGCCGCTCCTCCCGAGCCCCCTGCCGGAGATCCGCCCGCAGGAGCTCCCATGACTCCTCCTGACGGAGCTCCCATGACTCCTCCTGACGGAGAGCCTGCCGGAGAAGTCTCCTGGGCAGACTACCAGGCCTATCTGCTTAACACCATCGGTGCCGGTGCACCCGACAAAGCCGAGCTTCAGGCTCAGATCGATGCTCTTGGCAGCTGGAGCGACATCGACGTAACCGCCAGCCCCTGGGACATGTTCTTCAAAGAAGGCAGCAGCTTCTTTGGTCAGGTTATGACCTGGGACGACTTCGTTGCTGCCGGCGGCAATGGCGGCACTGCGCTTGATATTGCTCCGCAGGAAATGACCGACGCTCCCGCTGAGGGCGAGGCTCCTGCTGAAGACGCAGCTCCCGAAGCTCCTGCCGAGCCTGCTCCCGTTGCCGAAGAAGCCGGTGCTCCCGCAGCAGAGACCGTTACCGTAAGCTTCAACATTGCCGACGCGCAGACCCTGCCTGTCGGAGAAGACCTGGTGTTCTATATCGGCTGCGAAGCTCCCGTTGATCTGGGTCCCAATGATGCCGTCTCCTGCACCTGCAGCCATGCAGTGATCTCCTATTCCGAGGTCACCCTGGGCGGACCCTACAGCTATCCCACGGCTGAGCTTGTCACCATCTCCGGGATCGACGAAGACTGCTCCGTAACCATCTCCTACGACAACTCCGTAGCCGACATTGCTCCTTCCGTCACCTTCGACGCAGACGCGATTGCCGACGCCGTTGCTCTCAACGCCCAGATGTCTGCCGAACGTGCCAACAACCCCATGCCCGAAGGCGCTCCGGGTGCTGCCGCTGGGCCCATGCTCATCTCCGGTGCTCCTGCAGCTCCTGCCGGAAACGGGCCTGTTGGTCCTGCCACCGGCTCCGGCAACATGGTCCTGGTTATCTGCGTTGTCTGTCTTGCAGGTCTGGCCGTTGTGTGCTTCACTTCCAAAAAGCGCGCCTGACCCTATGCAAATCCGCAAAAGCCTGATAAAATATGGGGGCTGCCAAAAGCAGCCCCTGTGTTTTTAAGGAGGCATTGTCCTTGAAAAAGAAACTTCTTCGTATCCTTGGTCTTATATTTGCTCTGGGTGCCATGGTCACCGGCGGTATTCTTGTCTGGCGTTCCGTTACGCAGAATCGGACGCAGGACAAGCTGAGCAATATACGTCAGCAGGTTCAGACCGCAGATCAGGCCGGGAATCGTTCTTCAGATGCGGCCGAACAGCATCCGGCGGCAGACAGCGATCCCGCGCAGGCCGCTTCGTCACAGCCTGCATCAGCAATCTGCGAAGATGCGGCCGAAGACACAGCCGAATCCGCCGTACCGGCAGCCGAACCTGCCGAGCAGGTCCAGCGCGACTCCATACTTCCGCAATACGCGGCTCTGGCCGAGCAGTATGCGGACTTTGCCGGCTGGCTGACCATCGGTCAGGATGATGTTATCGACACGCCTGTTGTCCGCGGCACCGACAACGAATTTTATCTCGACCACGACTTTGACGGCCAATCCGCATGGGGCGGAGCCATCTTCATGGACTGTCAGAACGAGCTTAACCCGCTGAGCCGAAACACCATTCTGTATGGCCACCATCTGGCAGATCAGTTTGAAGACCGTATGTTCGGCGAACTGACGCAGTATAAAGACCAGGATTATGCAACCGCCAATCAGATTTTTTATTTTTCCACGCCATACCAGGCATATCAGGCCAAAATCTTTTCGTGCTATACCATTTATCCCAGCGACTGGCGGCTGTATAGCACGACATTCGTCGATGACGATGACTTTATGTCCTACTGCAGCGATGCCATTGCACGAAGCTGCTGTGCTTTTGAAGCATCCGTAGGACCAGCCGACCGGATTATTACTCTGTCCACCTGTGACTATACCGCAAAGGACACACGCTTCATCGTACATGCTGTGCTCAGTCCGCTCGACAGCTAGGCGGCATCACCCGACGACTCTGTGCGGCTGAACCCTTCCTGCATGCATTCGCATATTTTAATACCCCCAATACCCTTGTTCGGTGTTGGGGGCTTTTTATTCCCGCTTCGGGGATGCTTTATATCTGCGGGTTATCGGTCGCGGCGCCGTGCAAACAGATCTTTTCGAAAACAGATCACGTTCATTACCGCAAACAGGACTGTAAGGATTCCCAGTGTTATGAGTGACTTTCCGACGCTTTGCGGAGCAAGACTCATCAGCAGCAGCATCGGAAAGCCGAACAGGATGGCCCACGGCTGGTGATATACCAGGTTTGCTGCTGCCGGAGACTGAAATCCGGGATCTACCTCCCGCAGCAGAATCACACCGGTAGAGGCTGTCCCGGTGAGCATGCCATACAGCGACAGAAAAGCCTCATTGCGGTATTGTGCAAACACTCTGCGGCAGACAACGTTCAGATACCAGTAGGTTATAACCCCACCCAAAAGGCAGATAATCGCCAGTGGTATCACAAATTCGTGATGCTTAAAGGCGGACAGATCAATAGCCGCGATAGAGGCCACCACCATTACATCAAACATAAAGCCCGAGATGCGATTCTGCAAAAAGTTGTTGGTGTATTCTCTTTGGATGATATTCTTTTTTTTCAGAAATCGAAGTGCAGAGCGGACCAGCAAAGCAAAAATCGTCCCAAACAGAAAGTTAAATCCCCAGATCAGCGGCTGCACGGTGTTGTAGCCAAACTGACCAAGCACTCCGGTGTTGATCAGAGCATTGACAGCCAGCATAAAGCCATACGCCATCGCATATGTGATAAAAACCAGCGAAAGCTGAATTGTGAATTTATCCATGGATTCCGACAGCGGAATCTCGCCCGGAGCCGTGATCATATCGGCTGTCAGCTTTTCATCCTCAACGTTTCGGCCGGTATCACCGGTGAATACTCCCCTGCGGCGCAGAACATTGAGATATATTACGCCGCCCACACTGGCCGCCACAAAACCCATTGCCGCTACCGTAAGGCCAAAGCTGGTTCCTCCGGTAAATCCATAGGTGTTCTCAAAGGTACGGCCCCAGTTATACGCCTGTCCGGGTCCCTGCCCATATCCCATGGGCAAAAGAATTCCCGATGCAAAGAAGCTGTCCATTACAAAGCTCAGTGCGATGGTCACCACAAGCCCCAATATGCCCTGCAGCAGATATGTGGCTACCACGGTAACACCGGTATCAAAGCCTCCCGGCCGCTCACCATGCGCGCGCGTGTTTTCGCTTCTGCGCAGACTCATGGCAACGAAACCCAGGCCCAGGCCGTGATATGTAATAATCTCCAGCATCCCGGTTTCAAACAGAGGTCTGTCAAACGCCAACCGCCACAGCCCCTGCACGGCCAGCAGAAGAAAACCACCCAGCACAGAGCTTGGAATCATCATCCTTCGCAAAGGCCGTATTACGTTGCGGAGAATATTGGCTATCATCATTGCGCCAAACAGCAGCGTCATGATCAGTACAAAAGACCATACCTCTCCATCCCAGAAGTTCATACCCGTCGTCATAAGAATCCCCTTTTAATCACCTTTGGTTTGGCAAAGCCGAACAAATTGCCGGAAAGCAACTGCGTTTCCGCGGCGCCGCCCTCACTTTCGCTCTTCGATAGCAGCCATCAGGCTGCGCAGTCGGATCTTTACCGCCCCCAGATTGGAAATCTCGTCGATTTTCAGCTGCGTATACAATCTTCCGCCCTGCTCCAGAATCTGCCTTGTCTCGTCTGATGTGATGGCGTCAATACCGCAGCCAAAGCTGACAAGCTGTACCAGCTGCATGTCCGGCTGTGTACACACATATCTGGCTGCCGCATACAGTCTCGATTGATAGGTCCACTGATTCAGGACCGTTCTGGGTTCATAGCCCATGTGGTAGGCAACCGCATCCTCGGTAATCAGGCAAAAGCCATAGGACGTGGCCAGCTCGTCGATGCCGTGCCCTATTTCGGGATCGATGTGATACGGCCGGCCGGCCATCACCAGGATCTGACGACCCATAGTCCGTGCCTGATCGATAATCGCCCGGCCCTTGCTGCGAATGTCCTGTTTGTATGCCTCGTAGGCCGCATAGGCCGCCCGGACTGCAGCACCGGTCTCGTGCTTTGGAATCTGAAACTGCTGCTGAAAATACTCCTCGGCATGCTTTGCAAAATCCTTTGGGCGATGCAGTCCAAAATAGGGGTTCAAATATCGAATTTCGGCCAGCTTTGGTATATTGGCGCCCAAAAGCTCGGGATAATACGCTACAACCGGGCAATTATAGTGGTTGTCTCCGGATTTTTCGTTGAAGTTATAGGGCAGGCAGGGATAGAAAATGGTGTCTATTCCCATGTCCAGCAGACTCTGGATGTGACCGTGCATCAGCTTGGCGGGGTAGCACACCGTGTCAGAAGGAATCGTCGCCTGACCACGACTGTACAGGCTGCGGCAGCTTGGTTCGCTCAGAACCACCTCAAATCCGAGATTTGTGAAAAGAGCATGCCAGAACGGGAGATTTTCATACATGTTCAGCCCAAACGGAATACCGATACGTCCGCGCGTCCCCGGTCCGCCGTTCAGGCTGCGGAGCTTTTCGTATTTGTATTTTGCCAGATTGGGCAGCCGTTCTTCTGCGCCCTTTCCCAGCGGCTTCTGGCAGCGATTTCCGGAAACAAACCGTCTTCCGTCGTTGAACCTGTTGATGGTCAGCGCACAATGATTGGTGCAGCCCTGGCAGGTAATCGGGTTGGATGTGTGCACAAAGCCCTCAAGTGCCTGTGCGTCCAGAAGTGTCGACTTCTCGAGATGCAGGCTTTTGGCGTATAGAGCCGCCCCATAGGCCCCCATCAGTCCCGCAATCACCGGTCGGGTCACCTCCCGGCCCAGCTCCAGCTCAAAGGCGCGCAAAACCGCATCGTTGTGGAAGGTTCCTCCCTGAACAACCACATTTTGGCCCAGGTCTGCGGCCGATGCGGCACGAATAACCTTGTATACGGCGTTTTTGACAATCGAGATCGACAGTCCTGCCGATATGTCCTCTACCGTAGCTCCGTCTTTCTGAGCCTGCTTGACCGAGGAATTCATAAATACCGTGCATCGTGATCCCAGATTGACCGGATGCTCCGCATACAGGCCCAGCCTGGCAAAATCCGCGATTTCATAGCCCAGTGCCCGGGCAAAGGTCTCGATAAAGGAACCGCATCCCGACGAACAGGCCTCGTTGAGCAGGATGGAGTCCACGGCTCCGTTGCGGATTTTAAAGCATTTCATATCCTGCCCGCCAATGTCGATGATAAAGTCAACCTTTGGGTTAAAATGGCTGGCAGCTCTGTAGTGTGCCATAGTCTCTACCAGCCCGGCGTCACAGCCAAAGGCCGCTCGAATCAGGTCTTCTCCGTAGCCGGTTACGGCACAGCCGCCGATCACGGTTTTTTCGTTCATTCGGGAATAGAGCGTTTTCAACTGATCCAATACTACCGCCACCGGATCCGCCCGGTTTGATGCATAATAGGAATAAAGCAGGCTGCAATCCTCGCCGATCAGAGTCAGCTTTGTCGTGGTAGAGCCGGCGTCAATACCCAGATAAGCCCGGCCAACATATGTTTCTAGGCTGCAGCTCGGAACGGACCTTGCATTATGCCGCGAACAAAACGCGCTGTATTCTTCCGGCGAAGCAAACAGAGGCGGCAAGGTATCGGTCAGTCCGCGACTGTCCACACTGTGCGCAAGAGCCGCATACAGTGCGTCAAAGCTTCTTTCGCAATAGCCGTCGGCACAAAGCGCTGCACCGATTGCGGCGTAGCAGTCCCCGTTCTCCGGAAAAACGGCGTGGTCGTCATCCAGCCCGAGCGTCTTCTGAAAGCGAACGCGAAGCTGGGTTAAAAAGTGCAGCGGCCCGCCCAGAAAGACAACCTGCCCGGCAATAGGCCGGCCCTGCGCCAGCCCTGCGATGGTCTGATCCACTACTGCCTGAAAGATCGATGCCGCTACGTCCTCTTTTCGACCGCCCTGGTTCAGGATGGGCTGGATGTCGGATTTTGCAAAGACGCCACAGCGCGAAGCAATCGGATAGATCTTTTCATATCTGCCGGCCAGATCATCAAGCTCATCTGCGGTAACATTCATCAGCGTGGCCATCTGGTCGATAAAGGCACCGGTCCCTCCGGCACATGAGCCGTTCATCCGTTCCTCCAGCGCCCCGCCAAAAAAAATGATCTTGGCATCCTCGCCGCCCAGCTCAACCACTGCATCGGTCCCCGGCAGAAAACGGTCCACTGCCTGGGCCGTGGCAAAAACCTCCTGCACAAAATCTATTCCTGCCGCTTTTGCCATTCCAAGTCCGGCAGACCCCGTGATCACAGCCCGAACCTGCTGCCCGGCCACAACTGTCCGGGCCCTTTGCAGCAGCTCGCATGTTTTTTCCCGTACCTGAGAAAAATGCCGCTCATAGCTGCGGAAAAGCAGCTCGCCCTGCGGCGACAGCACCACCACCTTAACCGTGGTGGAGCCTACGTCAATACCAATTTGAAGAGCCATAGAAAATAACGTCCTTTTTTATGCAATCGACCCGACGGACGCACGTCCACCGGGTCGGAAATAATTGGCTGATTACATCAGGCGAATGGTGTAGTAGGCTGCGCTGAGGAGCAGCCAGGCCACTGCAACGAAAAAGCAATAATAGCAGAACGCCGCGCCCAGAAACAGCGCCAATACCGCACACAGTGCCGCCACCAGAGCCGTGACATACAAAAGCACCTTGGACCCGGCAATCGTGTAGACCCTGAGCGTACATCCCAGCAGAGGCACACCTCCGTCATTTCTGCCGGCTGCTGCGGTAAGGACAGTCACCAGCACCGCGCCAATCACCACTACCGCAGTGATGGTGATGGTAGCGGAAGAAACTACGCTGTAGGCCATGGAACGATAGGAAGCAAAGGCTCCAACAGCACCCAGGCCGGACAGCCCTGCAAGATAAATAAACTCCGGATAATAGATCTGGCTGAGAACGCCCAGCACGGCAATTCCTGCCCACAGAACATAAAGAAGTCTGAGTCCGTCGACCCACCACAGGCGCAGAACAACAAAGCTCAGGCAGGCAGCTGCCGCACCGGCTGTCAGTGCGGCAAACAGGGGAACGTCTTTATGGGATTTTTTTGATGCCTTAGCCAGAAGCACACCAAAATAGACCGCCGCTCCTCCTGTCAGTACAGCCAGAACAAGCATTGCGCCATACATAAAGCCAAAGCTTCCGGCCCTGCCGTAGTATTTGCCGATGATGGTGAGAATCAGCTCTGCCGCAATCCCAACCAATACGCAGGTAACGATTTTTCCGGCGTCGGGCGTGGGCGCCTGGTATTTGCGGTTATTCAGACTGAATGCAGACTTTTTTGGCATAGTTGTTTCCTTCGCTTTCTATGTGCTGTCGTCGCGGCAGACGAATCCGTATGTTTCCGGAGTCGTCCTGTGAATCATAGCTCGCCGGCAGCATACATCACTGCCGTGAGCGCACACAAGGGTGCAGTTTCGCATCTCAGAATCCGCGGCCCCAGCGAGCAGGGATGTAGCCCCGCTGCCTGTGCCTGGCTGACTTCCTGCGGAGAAAATCCGCCCTCGGGCCCCGTGATGATGGATATGGTTTTTGGTGTTGGCGTAATCAGGCTGCTGATGTGATTTGTCTGTTCGTTTTCGTAGAAAAAAAGGCCCAGTTCTGCCCGGGAAGCAAGCCTGAGTGCCTCCTGCCAGCTTGATGCCGCGCTGATTTCCGGAATCCGGCCGCGGCCGGACTGCTCAGACGCAGCCAGTGCTATGGTGCGCCACCGCGTAAGCTTTTTGCGCAGAGACGCCTCGTCCGGCCTGGCAACACATCGCTGCGACGCGAACGCCACAACAGCTGCAGCCCCAAGCTCGGTCGCCTTTTGGATGATGTGTTCAAACTTGTCCGCCTTTGCATAGGCTGCAAAAATCGAGACTCGCAGCATGGGCTCGGTATGGTTTTCGACGATGTCTTCCGTGCAGAAGCAGACCTGCCCCGCATTGAGCTCTGTGATGCGGCATCGGTAATCCCATCCGTCTCCGGCAGTAAGGGTGACAATGTCTCCGGGGCGCAGACGCAGAACCGTCATGTGTCGGGCTGTCTGCTCGCTGACGCAGCCTGCCTGCAGCTCCTGGCTGCTTATAAAGAAACGGCTCACCCTATCACCTCGTTTTCTGTGTCCGGGATACACACAGCTTTTCGATTATATCAGAAAAGCCGTGTCGGCGCAAGATAAAAACAGTGAAAACGCGCCTGTGCCACGATACCCCCGGCCGGAGTACGGCAGGCCTCAGTTGCGCAGGCTGTTAAGCGGAGCGGGAATCTTGCCTCCGCGGGCGATAAACGCACGGCTTGAGCAGGGGTTTACCGGCATGATCGGTGCCGAGCCCAAAAGGCCGCCAAAATCCACCCGCTCGCCCACGGTCTTGCCCGGAGCCGGAATAATTCGTACAGCCGTGGTTTTGTTGTTGATCATGCCAATGGCTGCCTCGTCGGCAATAATTGCCGAGATGGTTTCAGCTGTGGTGTCACCGGGCACGGCAATCATATCCAGCCCAACAGAACACACGCAGGTCATTGCCTCAAGCTTGTCGATGGTCAGCCTGCCCTCCTGCGCGGCACGGATCATGCCCGCATCCTCAGAAACAGGGATAAAGGCTCCCGACAGACCGCCCACGTGCGACGAAGCCATTACGCCGCCCTTTTTTACGGCATCGTTCAGCAGAGCCAGAGCGGCAGTGGTTCCGTGCGTGCCTACGCGTTCCAGCCCCATCTCTTCCAGGATGTCCGCCACGCTGTCGCCCACGGCCGGCGTTGGTGCAAGCGACAAATCCACAATGCCAAACGGCGTATCCAGTCGACGCGAGGCCTCCTGTGCTACAAGCTGACCCATACGGGTGATGCGAAAGGCCGTTTTTTTGATGGTCTCCGCCACCTCGTCAAAGCTGGCTCCCCGACAGCTCTGCAGCGCATGGTGCACCACACCCGGGCCGGATACGCCAACATTGATTATACATTCTGCCTCACCCACTCCGTGAAAGGCCCCGGCCATAAACGGATTGTCCTCCACCGCGTTGCAGAATACTACCAGCTTGGCACAGCCAAAGCCGCCGCGATCCGCCGTCAGCTCTGCCGTCTGCTTGATAATCCTCCCCATCTGGGCAACGGCATCCATGTTGATCCCCGCCCGGGTGGCGCCAACGTTTATGCTTGAGCAGACCCGCTCGGTTTGGGCCAGTGCCTGCGGGACAGAGCGAATCAGGCGCTGGTCGCCCAGTGTGGATCCCTTTTGCACCAGTGCGGAAAAGCCGCCGATAAAGTTGACGCCTACCTCCTTTGCCGCCTTGTCCATTGCCAGCGCAAAGGGGACATAGTCCTCGGTCCGGCAGCTCTCGCAGGCAATGGCCACAGGCGTAACGGAAATGCGTTTATTTACAATGGGAATTCCAAATTCTTCCTCGATTTCTTCGCCGGTTTTTACCAGGTTTTCTGCCCGACGGGTGATTTTATCATAAATGTTTCGGCAGCACTGTGCCGCATCGGGATGCGCGCAGTCACGGATGGAAATACCCATGGTAATGGTCCGGATGTCCAGGTGCTGCCGGCCGATCATTTCAAGAGTCTGCAAAATCTCGTTGGAATTAAGCATGGCTGTCCCTCCAGTCAGATGCGGTGCATGGCGTTGAAGATATCCTCACGCTGAATGCGGATCGACAGGGCCTGTTCCCGACCATGGTCCGTCAGGGCCTGATTGATCTCGGCAAAGGATTTTTTGCAGCCCGCCAGATCAACCAGCATGACCATTGTGAAATAGCCCTGCAGAACGGTCTGATTTATGTCCAGAACATTCACGCCAAATTCCGCCAGAATCGCCGTTACACCGGAAATGATGCCGACTCTGTCCCGACCCAAAACAGAAACTATCGCTTTCATGCCGAATACTCCTCATTCATAATGCTGTAATGATAATGCGGACGCGCGCCGAACCGCAGAGCCGGGGTCACGCATCCCCGGCCGGAACTTCATGCGAAGTATAGCACACCTGCGTTTACAGAGCAACCGACACACTGTTCATAAATTGTTTTTTTGCCGCGATTGCTTTTCTGTCCGGGCTGTGCTAGAATGTGGCTTCACCTTGCGGTTTCACATTGTTCTCCCCCGCGCGTCGGCCTTCTCCGGCCCGGGCAGGATCGGAGGGCATGTGATACTGTCAATTCTTCGCTCAACGCAGCAGAAAGGAAGCGACCCGCATGCACCGCAAAGGCTCCGCAATAGATATGGTCAACGGTCCGCTGGTTAAAAGCATCATTCTGTATTCCATTCCCGTGATGCTCACGGGTCTGCTGCAGCTCTTGTTCAATGCGGCAGATCTGGTAGTCGTCGGTCAGTTCTGCGGAAGTGTATCTGTGGCTGCCGTCGGTGCCACGGGCTCAATTATCAACCTGATTGTCAATCTGTTTATCGGGCTTTCGGTCGGTGCAGGCGTAGTTGTAGCGCAGGGGCTTGGCGCACACCACGACGAGGATGTCAGCCGTACGGTACACGCCGCTGTTCCCGCCTCGATTCTCAGTGGTCTGCTTCTGACCGTTGTGGGGCTAGTTCTTGCCCGTCCGCTTCTGCGGCTGATGGCCACTCCCGATGACGTAATCGATCTTTCCGTTGTCTACATGAAGATTTATTTCTGCGGTATCACCTTCAGCATGCTGTATAACTTCGGTGCCGCCATTCTCCGGGCTGTCGGCGATTCACGCGGCCCGCTGATCTATCTGTCCATAGCCGGTGTTCTGAATATCATCCTGAATGTATTCTTTGTGGTCTCGCTGAATCTTGACGTAGCCGGTGTAGCGCTGGCAACCTCCATTTCTCAGGGTGTTTCTGCTCTGTTGACCCTGCGTGCCCTGTTAAAACGCACCGACGCCTGCCGGCTGGAGCTGAAAAAAATGCGGCTGCACAGCCGCCCGCTGATCAAGATGGCGCGGATCGGTCTCCCCGCCGGGATTCAGGGCGCCCTGTTTTCCATTTCAAATGTTGTCATTCAATCATCCATCAACTCCTTTGGCTCCGCCACCGTGTCCGGCAACGCAGCCGCATCAAACGTCGAGGGCTTTGTCCTGACCGCTATGGAGGCTTTTTATCAGACGGGCATGAACTTTACCGGCCAGAATGCCGGCGCCGGCAGGTTTGACCGTGTCCGACGCATCGCCTTTATCTGTCTGGCCTGCGTTACCGTTTCCGGTCTCGTTCTGGGCAACCTTACCTATCTCTTTGGTCGTCCGCTTCTGGAAATCTACATCACCGACTCGCCCGAGGCCATTTCTGCGGGAATGACCAGGCTTCTGTATGTCTGTGCCCCCTATTTCCTGTGTGGTCTCATGGACGTGACTACCGGACTCATCCGGGGGCTCGGCACCTCCGTAGCACCGATGATCGTGTCGATTCTGGGCATCTGCGGTATGCGTCTCGCCTGGATTTTCACCATCTTTCGTGTCCCCGAATACCACACCATGCCCTGTCTGCTCATTTCCTACCCCATCTCGTGGATAATCACGCTTGCAGCCCAGCTTGTCATCTTCTTTCATCTCATCGCAAAATACCGGCGAACGCTTGAAGCCCATGCCGATCCGGCAGGGAACCGTCCGCAGCCCGTCTGATGACGTCCCTGTATTTTGCGCGGATTCAGCCGCTCGAGCCGGTTTTTCCGCAGGCTCTGGACTGTATTCCCCCCCAGCGGCGAGACCGCCTGTCCCGCCTTTCCCGTCCGGAGGATCGGCTTCGCAGTCTGGCCGCCGGTCTGCTGCTTCGTGCGGTGTTGGGCATAACACAGGACAGCGACCTGGTCTGCGAGGCGAACGGCAAGCCGGTGTCTGCATCCGGGTTTCCCTTCTTCAGCCTGTCTCACAGCGGGGACTATGCCATGCTTGCGGTGGGAGATCTTCCTCTGGGTGCAGACCTGGAGCATCCGCGATCCGTTTCTCACGCGGCAGCCAACAGGCTGTTTTCCGCTGCCGAGCTTGCCTGGGCTGAAAACGATCCCCTGCGTCTGCTCCTTCTCTGGACAGGCAAGGAAAGCGTTATGAAATACACCGGGCAGGGGCTCCTTCTGCCCGGTCGTGCAATCGTTCTTCAACCCGATGCAAAAACCGCCAGTCTTGCACATAACGTATGGTGCTGGCACAGCGGTGTGTTCGACCGTCACATATGGTCGCTTGTATCCGCCGACGAAGCTCCACCTGTCCTGAAGCAGCTGGATACCGATGTGTTGCTTGCGCCCCTGCCCCGCAGCAGCAAGCCCGAAGAGACTGCCGATATTTGAGCCAATTCTATCTGCAAGGCTTGACGGCTCCTTTGCCCTCCCCCACAAATCCGCTGCAAAGCCCTGAGGCATCACCGCATCATTGCGCCTGCGGCACCTTGCGAATCCTTTCTGCCGATGCATTTTCTTCAGGCTCTGTCATATAAAAAAACTTTCCAAAGCGCGGATTCATCGAAATGAATCCGCCAAAATTCGGGCTCATGCTGTTTTATCAGGGCATGGGCTCTTTTTTTCGGAACTTTTTTCTCCTGTCAACGTCTGTCTGTAATGAACCGCTTTTTCTCCCCATACACAACAGGGCGTCCGCACAGAGGCGGCGCCGTCAAAACGCCTGCACACAGGAGGTTGCCATGAAACATCATTTTCAGCGTATGCTGGCCCTGATTCTTGCCGTATGTCTGGCTCTGAGCGTCTGTGCTCTGGCTGAATCCGAAGCAGCTGTTGAGCCGTCTGCCGAGTCTCTGGACAACCAGGCCGCTCAAATCACACAGATGGTCAAGGATCGTCTTTCCCTGAATACCGACGCATATACCCAGTTCTACAGCGACAGCTATACCCTGCCAAACGGCACCATGTGGAATCTCGACTGGTACGGCGACAGCAGCAGTCTGAATATCTCCCTCACCAACGACACGGTTACCGGCTATTATCAGTATGCGGATTCCGAAACAAACAGCCTGTTCTACGGCTTCTCCACCGTCTTTCCCAACCACACGCTTGCCGAGGGCAAGGCCGCAGCAGAAGATTTTCTTGCAAAAATCCTGCGGGAAGAAGAGGATGCACGATTCACCTCGGAGCGTCTGCAGTTCAACAGTCTGGAATCCTATTTCCGCTTTAACGGCGTGATCCGGAAAAACGGCCTTGATACTCCCGTCACCTTTTCCATGCGTGTCAACGCAGACGATCTTTCCGTAACCCGCTTCAGCCGAACGGACGATTCCTCCGGCTATCTCGGTGAGCCGGATTCTCCTTCAGCCGCGGTCGTCGATTCGAGCAGTGCCCGGCAAACGCTGCGCAGCTCCGTAAGCATGGAGCTTATCTGGGTTCTGAACGACGATACGGGACTGGCCGAGCTGCAATATATTCCCCGGACCGGCAACTTTGCCGTGGACGCCAAAACCGGTGATCTGGTTGATCTCGATGCATTGTACGAAAATCTTGATACATGGAATTATAACTTCGCGGCCGATATGGCAGGAGCCACGGAAGAGGCCCCAGCCGAAGGAGAAAGCGGTCTCACCAAAGCGGAACAGCAGAATATAGCCAATCTGAAGGATGTGCGTACTGCAGCAGATCTGGATGCCATGCTCAGGTCCATTTCCGCTCTTGGGCTGACAGACGGCTTCAGCATGACCTCGCACTATTCCACAAACCAGCAAACCGGTCAGGTCACCTGCCGGCTGCGTTATACCTGCCCAATCACCGCGGACAACACCTTTGGTGCAAACCCGGACGAGATTGCGGCATATGCCGATACCGGCTCTTCTCCGTTCTATGTCGTCAATGTCACGGTAGATGCCAAAACCGGCGAGCTGCAGCGCATAAACGCCTGGAGCTATATCGATGGTTTTGACGAAGCCTCTCTGCAGGACTCCGCTGCGCTTTGCACCATTGCACAGGATTTTCTCTCACAGTACGGAAAGGAACAGGTCGCAGCCATGCAGCTGTATGAACAGGCGGATGATTCCTTTACCTTTGCCCAGCTGCAGGATGGGTATTTCTTCCCCGAAAATGCCGCCTGTATCACCCTCAACCCCGTAACCGGGACCATCATGAATCTGTCGTATCAGACACCGAAGACTGATGTGCGCTTCGGTTCCAGCGAGGATCCGATTTCAATGGACTCAGCCATCGACGCCTATATGCAGGCCGGCGAAACCGAGCTGTGCTATGTGGCCTGGCCGATTGCCGTCGATGCCGCCGACGAAGAGCTGGCCGCCTATGCCGAGTATGGCTTCAGCTATATCGAACGGCTGGCTCTGGTATACGTTCAGAGCTTTGGTCAGGCGGAGGTCTCTTCTGTCAATGCCATAACCGGAGAGGTCCTGCGCAGTGAACCCTCCTCAGCCAGCATCCCCGTTTATACCGACCTGGACGGCTGCTACGGAAAAGCCGCAATTGAGGCCCTGGCGCAGGTTGGCATCGGCTTTGCCGACGAAAGCTTCCGTCCCAACGACACTATTACCCAGCGTGAGCTGATCAGTCTGGTTCTGAGTGCCAACAGCGGCAGCATCATCAACCAGGACGACAGCTCCCTGAAATCCGAGGCCATATATCTGGGACTGATCTCTTCCGCCGATTGGAACCCCGACGCGAAGCTCAGCCGAATGCAGGTTCTCAGATGCATTCTGAACGCCAGCGAATACGGAAAGGCAGCTGCCCTGTCCGGCGCATATCTGTGCAGCTTCAGCGACGAGAGCGGCATAAAACCCAGCGACTACGGCTATGCCTCCATCGGTCAGGCTCTGGGTGTTGTGCAGGGTGACACAAGCGGCTACTTCAACGCCTATGGCAGCTGCTCGCGTCAGGACGCTGCCATCATGATTTATAATTTCCTGAATCGTTAAGGCGGTACCACACTATTTTTTTCCGTTTTGCGAGCTTATGCACAGTGCCCCCGTTTTCGCAGATTGAAAACGGGGGTGCTGCATCAAACCAAAGACCCCGCTCCAAAGAGCAGGGTCTTTTTCGGATCACGATCGGTTAAAACTCAGAAATAGCACAGCTCACGGGCGTCTTTTTCGAGCTGCTCACGGTCATCGGGATGGGCAATGGAGATCAGTGCCTTTGCGCGTTCACGCACATCCATGCCGCGCAGATTTACGCAGCCGTATTCGGTAACAACATACTGCACATAGTTGCGCTGATGGGTTACAACCGCGCCGGGAGTCAGCAGAGTCTTGATTTTGGGCAGGCCCTTGTTCGTGCGGCTGGTAAAAGCAAGTATGCCCTTGCCGTGCTCGGCATAATAGGTACCAAGAGTAAAGCAGAAGCCGCCTCCGGAGCCGGAATACTGGGTGGGGCCGATAGATTCGGCGCAGACCTGGCCGGTCAGATCGATCTCAACACAGGTATTGATGGAAACCATGTGGTCCTGACGGGCAATATTAAAGGGATTTACAACCTCGATACCGGGCTTCATGATGCACTTCGGGTTGTTGTGCAGGTATTGATACAGCTCGTGCGTGCCGTCTGCGAAAACGCCAACGTGCTCACCGACGTCATAGGCCTTGCGTGCACCGGTGATAACGCCGGCCTCGATCAGTGTAGCCATGGAGGATGTGAACTGTTCGGTGTGCAGACCAAGGTCTTTCTTGTCCATCAGATAGCGGCCGACCGTATCGGGAATGCCGCCGATGCCCATCTGGATGGTGTCGCCGTCTTCGATCAGGCCGGCAACCGTTCTGCCGATTTTATCCTCGAGCTCGGTTGTTTTGATGCCGCCGATGCAGTATTCGGGGGTGTCGACTTCATAGAGAACGGTAACTGCCTCGATCGGAATGGCTACAGAGCCGTTCATATAGGTCAGGTTGGGGTTAACCTCGCAGATGATCTTTTTGTGCTGCTCGATTGCATCGCGTACGGCATAACGCTCAATGGTCTGGTTCATGCCGATGTACATATTGCCGTGCTCGTCCATGGGAGAAACCTGGGCAGTGAAAATGTTGCACGGACGATGCATATTGACCGAGCGATAATAGTTGGGCAGGTCAACGGGGATAAACATGGCGTTGCGCAGCTTGTGAGCCTTGCGGTAGGAAGGTCCATAGAAATAGTTGGCGCAGTTGATGTGCCCGTCCATACCCGGAGTTATCAGGAAGGGATATTCACCGATGCGGCTTTTGTAGACAATCACGTTCTCCACACGGTCGGCGATGGTGTGCAGCTGACCAAACAGGGTAGCGGGCTCGTTGTAGTTGTTTGAGCACCAGATCACGTCGCCGGACTGGATCAGGTCCAGAGCGTCCTGTACGGTGCCCTTGCGCTCTTCATACATGCGCTTGTAGTCGTCGTAGGAGTATGCCATGCTTATACCTCTTTCCGGCCCGGAGGCCTGATTTCGCTGTCTGCGCCAAAAATGCGCGCATGCTTCATTATACCTGCTTGTCCCAGGATTGCAAGCACTTTTCGGCAGTATTGCCATTCGGCAGCCCTTCATCCGGCCAGCCGGGCCAGCGGAGCTGCAAGTGCAATGATGCGGCGCTGCCTTCTCTTAATAGTTCTCCGCGCGGAGCTCAAAATAGCTTTGGGGGTGGCTGCAGGTTGGGCAAACCTCGGGAGCCTTTTCTCCGATAACAATGTGCCCGCAGTTGCGGCACTCCCAGACCTTTACCTCGCTCTTTGCAAAGACCTCGGCCATCTCAATGTTGTGCAGCAGCGCGCGGTAGCGTTCTTCGTGGTGCTTTTCCACGGCGGCCACAAGACGAAAGCGCTTTGCAAGATCTGAAAAGCCTTCTTCTTCTGCGGTTTTTGCAAAATTCTCGTACATGTCGGTCCATTCGTAGTTTTCGCCCTCTGCAGCAGCGGTCAGATTCTCGGCGGTGTCGCCGATACCGTTCAGCTCCTTGAACCAGAGCTTTGCATGCTCCTTTTCGTTTTCCGCCGTCTTCAGAAAAAGCTCGGCAATCTGCTCAAAGCCCTGTTTTTTGGCAACGGATGCGAAATAGGTGTATTTGTTGCGGGCCTGCGACTCGCCCGCAAAGGCTTCCCACAGATTTTTCTCGGTCTGCGTTCCCGCATAGATTGTGGCCTTGTTCATTTAAATAACCTCCTGCATATTCCATGTTTTATGCGCATGATATCACAGCAAACACCCTCGCAGCGAGTGTCTTATCGGATGCTGCGAGGGCATTTTTTACGCTATGCGGCCGTTCTTCCGTCGGGCAGGCTCCTGAAGGCTGCCCCGAAAAAAGCCTGTTATTCTATAGCAATGGTTGTTACCTTTGGCAGCTGCTTGGGAGCTTCCTTGGGGATGGACAGACGCAGAATGCCGTCTTCGAACCTTGCGGATACCTGCGTGGGCAGTATATCCTCTCCGACATAGAAGCTGCGGCTGCACGAGCCGGTATAACGCTCCTGACGGATCAGCCGGCCCTTCTTGTCGGCCTCATCCTTGTTAAGGCCTTTGGACGCCTGAATGGTCAGATAACCGTTCTTCAGTTCAATGTTTACCTCGTCCTTTTTGAATCCGGGCAGGTCAACATCCAATTCGTAGGTATTTTCGGTTTCACGAACATCGGTCTTCATCAGGTTCTTGGCATGCTTGCCGTACAGCGGATTGCGGCCCTGCGGCATCATCATGGAAGTGAAGGGATCGGAAAAGAAATCATCAAACAGGTTTTCACCAAAAATGCTGGGCAACATAAGTCATACCTCCATTCAAATTTACATACCGCGCACAGGCTGCGGGCCCGGCGCCAACCTCTGTTACCTTTTTCGATCGAAGACGGTGGATTTTCGTCCTCCGCTCATCGATTGTCTTTATTCTATCACGAATTTTAGCACTGTCAAGCCGGGAGTGCTAAAGTTTACAGAAAATGCGAAGGTTGTTCACAATCTGTGCATATTTCGTGACTTCTGGTCGGCGCCGGATGCCGCAGACAGCAGAAATGCCCCATTCGACAAAATGGCGGCTCTCAGCCTTTCTTCGCGTTTTCCTGCCCGGATCCTCTGTCGTATTCCAATGATTCACGAACAAAATACGTCTGTATCTGATTTTCGGCAACCAGGACGGACTCCTGATGGAAAAACGCACACAGATCCCTTGCAATATCGTTTACGACTGCTTTTTCAACCTGAATCAATGTAAGAACCAGACTCGTCTCTCTGGCGTATTCTCCGTTTTCATAAATGTAACCGCCCTCCTGTACATTGAAGGAAAACGGCACCCTGTATGAATAGCATACATTGCGAAGTATTCTGATGTATTTTTCGTTTTCAAAGAGCTGTGTGTTTGTGGTTAAATCATTCAGCCCAATATAGATTTTTGATTCGATCATTTCCGTACCACCTTCATGTATCCGAAAGGCCCCGTTTCCTCAGCACCTGCTGAGCCGCTGTCTGAATGTCCGCACCGCAGAAGGGATTCGTGCAGCAGCCTTTTTCGTGCCCTTTTTCACAGGTCCCGCGTCGGTTTATATGAAAAAGGATGCTGCCTTGCGGTAACATCCCTTTTGTCGTCTGGTTCTGCTGCAGTCCGTCTTCGCACAGGCCCGAACAACGCCGTCTGCCTGCTGCCGCTGCCGTAGCGGTTTTCCGTGCGGCGGACAGTGCCTTACAGCAGGTCCTTCAGCGCGGCTTTGATCACGGCTGTGGTCTGTTCGATGGTTGGCTGATTGTCCACACTGCGCAGTTTTCCGCGCCGGGCATAGAATTCCTTCAGAGGTTCGGTCTGCTGATGATAGGTTTCAAGCCGCGCCTTTACGGTCTCGGGCGCATCATCCGGACGGATGATCAGCTGTGCACCGCAGCTGTCACATTTGTTTTCGGTCTTCGGCGGCGCGCTTTCGATGTGGAAGCTGGCACCGCAATCCGGGCAGGTACGCCTTCCGCTCATGCGGCGAATGATGGTGTCGTCGGATACCTCGATCGACAGAGCCGTGTCGATGTCAATGCCAAAGGCCTCCATGGCCTCGGCCTGCGCTATGGTACGGGGTACACCATCCAGAATATAGCCGTTGGCACAGTCCGGCTCTGCCAGACGTTCTTTCATGATGCCCATGATTACCTCATCGGGAACAAGCCCTCCGGACTCCATATAGGATTTGGCCTTCAGGCCAATGGGCGTACCGGCCTTTACAGCCGCCCGCAGAATATTGCCCGTTGAAATGGTGGGAATGCCGCACTGCTTGCTGAAAATCTCAGCCTGGGTGCCCTTGCCCGCGCCGGGTGCGCCCAAAAGGATCAGCTTCATAGGAACGAACCTCCAGTTTTATTATCGTCTGGCCTATCTTACTTCTTTTTTTTGCTTTTTACAAGGCCAACGCCGCAGAATTTGCGCCCTGCGCGCGGCATTGGCGCGGAAATTCTTATTGATCCGCCTCCGGACAGGAGCATAAATTTGCGAAAATTGGTCATCGACAAGCGCAGGTCCATGTGATAAAATAGTTAGGAATCCAATTATCCGGCAGCTGCCGCAGATCTTTCTCTGTTCTCTTCGCAGCATCCGGGGAAATAAGCTGTCCCGTGCCTGTGGTCACCCACCATAAAACAGGGATAAATTCATTGCGTCAGGAGTATTCGATCATGACACTTGCAGAACTGAAAAACCATACAAAAATGCCCGAGGGCTTTGGCCCCGGCGGTCCCGGCGGTCCGGGTGGTCCCGGCGGTCCGGGTGGTCCGGGTGGTCCCGGCGGTCCGGGTGGTCCGGGTGGTCCGGGTGGTCCCGGCGGCGGAATGATGAAGCCCGAGGGAATCCCAAACATCAACGGCTACCCCGAAGCACCCGAGGCCAAGCTTCCCTGCGGGCCGGTTGAAGGCCTTGTAGAAACCTACCGTGCTGCCCAGAAAGCCCGGCAGGAGGCTCAGGCGGCCGCAGGCGGTCCCGGCGGTCCGGGCGAAGGCGGCATGCCCATGGAAATGCCTCCCCTTCCCACAACCATGCCCGAGGCATATCTGCAGGAGCTGCAGGCCGTAGTCCGCTCCGACAGCAGCGGCTTTTCCGTCAAATCCGACACCGTATACGGCGGGTCGGCTGCCAACGGCAAAATCAAAGACGCCTACATACAGTCTCTCGGCCAAAACGAAAATGTAGTCTATGCAGCCGATGGCTGCAAGATCGAGGTCGAAGGTGCACTGCTCGACAAAATCTCCGGTGCCTACCAGAAGCCCGCCAATCTGCAGGGGCCCGGTATGTCCAACGGACTGAACTCCGTGGTTCTGGCTTCCGGCGAAGGCTCCGAGGTCCGGCTTTCAGGCTGCGGTATCTTTGCAAACTGCACGGCCGGAGACAAAGCTCTGGACGCCGCTCATGCGGTATTTACCGTATTCAAGGGCAATGCACAAATCGACGACTGCATTCTGCGTTCCGATGCCAGCTTTGGCCATGGCGTATACAACACCAGCTTTGGCACCATCACCGTAAACGACTCCTATCTCACCACCTCGGGCAACAACGGCTCTGTTGTTGCAACCGACAACCCCGGTGCGGACATTTTCGGTCAAAACGACTTTGCTCTGTCCTTTGGCCCGGCCTCTGCCGGTATCTACTGCGACGGCGGCAGCCATGTGGTGATGCAGCGCAGCTACTTTGAAGCCGTAAACGACGACGGCGCCATCATCTGCAACGACGGCGAGATCCGTCTGGACGACTGTGTGGTCAAAGGCGAAAACGGCCTGCGCATACGCTTCCGCGTAGCCAACAAGGCCCACTTCTATGCCAAGGACACCACCATTATTGCCACACGCGGAAGCGCTGTAATTGTAGACGGCGGCTATGGCGACATTGAGCTGGACCACTGCAACCTCATTGCTCCCAACGACCAGCTTGTGATTGCTGTATGCACAGGCGAAGAGCGTCCAAACGACATCGGCGAAACCACGATTACTCTGCGCAATTGCCGCATCCTGGGCAGCATCTCCGCTGCAATGGGCAGTGTACTGCACCTGGTGCTGGACAACACCGTAATTGTCGGCAAGGTAGACGGCTGCGGAATCACCTTTGAAAACGGCTCAAAGATCATCAATACCGACGATGCCGGGCTCAACTACCTCAAGGGCGGCGAAGCCGTAAAATACGGCATGCGTGCTGCCGGACGCAACCCCAGCGCTCCCGGCGGCTGGGTGACCGTTTCCTTTGGCGCGGAAGAATCCGACGTTGGCGGTGACAACCCCATGCCCATCGGCGGACACTTCATGTCCCGCGGACACTGAGGCATCCCTCTGCAGTTATTCCATATCCAAACAGCAAAAGGCAGGGTCTTTGGCCCTGCCTTTGATTTCTTTTTATAAGCCGCGTCACCGGCTTTACAGCCAGTCGAGAAAACGCTTGCGCTTGGTGCAGCCCTCGTCGCCGACAGATTCGGCAAACTTGCGCAGAAGCTCCTTCTGGCTGTTGTTCAGGCCCCGTGGAGTTTCCACAACAACCGTAACATATTGGTCGCCGCGGCTTTTTGCGTTGTTGAGCAGCGGAATGCCCTTTCCCTTCAGACGGAAAGTGGTGCCCGTCTGCGTTCCCTCCGGCACAGTATATTTCACCTTGCCGTCCAGTGTGGGGACCTCCAGCTCCGCGCCCAGAGCCGCCTGCGCAAACGTAATCGGAATTTCGCAGAGCACATCTGCGCCTTCGCGCTGAAAAAGGTTGTGCTTCTGCACACTAACGGCAACCAGAAGGTCGCCGCCCGGACCGCCCGCAGTTCCGGCGTGTCCCTCGCCGCGTATCCGCACGGACTGCCCGTCATCGATGCCTGCCGGGATCTTTACTCTGATTGTCTTGTTTCTGCGAACCCTGCCCTTTCCCCGGCAGGTCGGGCACGGATCCTTGATAACCTTTCCCTTGCCGCCGCACCGAGGGCAGGCGGATTCCTGCTGCATGGTGCCAAACATCGTCTGACGGACCGTACGAACTACGCCGGATCCGTGGCAATCCGGACAGGTATCGGCGGTCGTTCCCTCGGCGCAGCCGGTGCCGTGGCACTTTGTGCATTCCTCGATACGCGAGACGGAAACCTCTTTTTCTGTGCCAAAGGCAGCCTCTTCAAAGGTGATCCGCACCTGTGCAGCCAGATTTTCTCCCTTTTGGGGTCCATTGCGCCTGGTGCTTCCGCCGCTTCCCGCAGCTCCGCCGAAAAAGTCCGAAAAAATACTGCCCAAATCGAAATCCACGCCGCCGAACCCGCCGAACCCGCCGCCAAAGCCACCGCCCTGCGCCGCAAAATTCGGGTCAACCCCCGCGAAGCCATACTGGTCATACAGCTGGCGTTTTTCCTTGTCCGACAGAATCTCATACGCCTCTCCGACTTCTTTGAAGCGAGCCTCTGCCGCCTTGTCTCCGGGGTTCATATCCGGATGATTTTCCTTTGCCAGCTTGCGGTATGCTTTTTTTATCTCATCGTCCGTGGCGCTTTTGCTGACACCCAGGACCTCATAATAATCTCGTTTGTTTGTATCTGCCATCTATGATTCACCTCGAAAACGGGCCGTTCTATCGCCTTGTCCGCGATCCGGTTCACCGGACTTCGTGTCGATGCACAGGCTGCCGCGGCTGCAGATTCCGCCGAAATCTGCAGCCGCGCCCGAGCGGTATGCCTTAGTTTACTTCTTCGTAGTCGGCATCTACATAGCCGTCTTTGTCGTCACTGCCGGCTGTGCCGCCTGCAGCTGTCTGTGCATCGCCGCCGTCTGCGGGTGCTGCATTCTGATACAGCTTTTCGGAGATGGGGTAAAGCGCCTGCGTCACAGCCTCGGTTGCAGTTTTGATGGCCTCTACGTCTGTTCCCTTGAGCTTTTCCTTCAGGGTGCTGATCGCTGCCTCAACGGGTGCCTTCTCTTCGGCTGTTACCTTGTCGCCCATATCTTCCAGCGCTTTTTCGGACTGATAGATTATCTGGTCAGCGTTGTTGCGTATGTCAACCTCTTCCTTGCGGGCCTTGTCCTCGCTGGCGTACTGCTCGGCCTCCTTTACCGCCTTGTCGATGTCTTCCTTGCTGAGGTTGGTCGACGCGGTAATTGTGATGGCCTGCTCCTTGCCGGTGCCGAGGTCCTTGGCCGAAACGTTGACAATGCCGTTGGCATCGATATCAAAGGTAACCTCAATCTGCGGCACGCCGCGGCGGGCCGGTGCAATCCCCGTAAGCTGGAACTTGCCCAGTGTCTTGTTGTATGCCGCCATCTCACGCTCACCCTGCAGCACATGGACCTCTACAGAGGTCTGGTTGTCTGCCGCCGTGGAGAAAACCTGACTCTTTTTTGTGGGGATGGTGGTGTTGCGCTCGATCAGTTTGGTGAACACACCGCCCAGTGTCTCGATACCAAGGCTCAGCGGGGTAACGTCCAGCAGAAGCAGTCCCTTTACGTCACCGCCCAATACGCCGGCCTGAATGGCTGCGCCAACCGCCACGCATTCATCGGGGTTGATGCCCTTAAAGCCTTCTTTTCCGGTAATGCTCTTTACAGCGTCCTGCACGGCAGGGATACGGGTTGAACCGCCCACAAGCAGAACCTTGCTCAGATCCCCGGCCTTCAGCCCGGCATCGGACAGAGCCTGACGCACAGGTCCCATGGTTTTTTCTACCAGATGGGCCGTCAGCTCGTTGAACTTTGCACGGGTGACGGTTACATCCAGATGCTTCGGGCCGGATGCATCTGCGGTAATATACGGCAGATTGACGTTGGTGGATGTCACACCGGAAAGCTCAATCTTTGCTTTTTCGGCAGCCTCTTTCAGCCGCTGCATGGCGACCTTGTCTCCGGACAGGTCGATCCCTTCGGTCTTTTTGAACTCGGCAACCAGATAGTCCATTACGCACTGGTCGAAATCATCGCCGCCCAGCCGTGTATTGCCGTTGGTTGCCAGAACCTCAATTACGCCATCGCCGATGTCCAGAATGGAAACATCAAACGTACCGCCGCCCAGGTCGTATACCATAATTTTCTGGTCTTCTTCTTTGTCCAGTCCATAAGCAACAGCCGCTGCGGTCGGCTCATTGATGATACGCTTTACTTCAAGACCGGCAATCTTGCCGGCATCCTTGGTGGCCTGACGCTGTGCGTCGGAAAAATAGGCCGGCACCGTGATAACTGCTTCGGTGACAGACTCACCCAAATAGGCCTCGGCGTCTGCCTTGAGCTTCTGCAGGATCATTGCGGAGATTTCCTGCGGAGTGTATTTCTTGCCGTCGATGTCGACTTTATAATTTGTGCCCATCTCGCGCTTGATCGAAGCCACGGTACGTTCGTGGTTGGTTACAGCCTGACGCTTGGCCACCTGACCAACCATGCGTTCACCTGTTTTGGAAAACGCTACAACAGACGGAGTGGTGCGGTTGCCCTCGGCGTTGGCGATTACAACAGGCTCGCCGCCTTCCATTACGGCAACACAGGAATTGGTTGTACCAAGGTCAATACCGATAATCTTAGACATAATAATTTCCTCCCGATTTATGTGAAATAATAATGGTTTACAAGGTCAGTTCGCCACTTTGACCATTGCCGGGCGAATGATCCGGTCCCCGAGCGCAAAGCCCTTTTGGAATACCTCCGTAAGGACGCTCTCATCCAGCTCATCATTCTGCTCGTGCATCACGGCGTTGTGGCGGTTCGGGTCAAAGTGCTCGCCCTTTTCGCCAAACTGGGCTACGCCCAGCTTCTGAAGAATATCCAGGTAGCTGGTCATGATCATAACCACACCCTTTTTATAGGCCTCATCCGCCGTCTGCTGGGCAACCGCCCGTTCGAGGTTGTCGAAAACTCCAAGAAACCGTGCAGTGGTATCGGCCTGCGCATCGGCATAGATGCGGTCTTTTTCCTTTTGTGTTCGTTTGCGGAAGTTATCATATTCCGCAGCCAGCCGCAGATATGCATTTTTCTGCTCTGCCAGCTCGGCTTTCAGCTTTTCCATCTCTTCGTCCTGTGCTTTTTTGGATTCTTTTTTTGCCTTCCTGCCTTGCCTGGTCTCCGGATTTTCGGCCGGGGCCGTTTCGGGCTGTGTCGCCTGCCGGACTTCTGCCGCGGCTTCCTGATCTGCCTGCGTCTCAGCCTGAGGCGCAGTGG
The DNA here is from genome assembly GCA_963639765.1 of Oscillospiraceae bacterium. Taxonomy (GTDB): domain Bacteria; phylum Bacillota; class Clostridia; order Oscillospirales; family Oscillospiraceae; genus CAVHXA01. The sequence goes on from CAVHXA010000014.1 coordinate 33,902, forward strand.
TTTTTTCGTCTTGCATATCTCAATCCCTCCGGGGTTCGGTTGTTATGGTTTTTGGTTCGGGCCGATCCTCTTCGCCATGCCCGGCATCGGCAGCCGGAGGCAGCTCGGTTTTTCCGAACATTCTTCCAAGCCCTTCTGCAAAATAGCTTAAACGGGCTGTTACCTGCGCATAATCCATGCGGGTTGGCCCAACCACGCCGATCATGCCCTCCATACCGCCCCCGATGTCAAACCTGGTCATCACAACACTGGTGTCACGCAGTGCCTGAGAGACGTTTTCGGGCCCAACCAGAATCTGTGTGCTCTGACCGCCTGTGGGAGCAGGGAGGTTGGAAATCATATCCTCATCCAAAGCCGTCAGCAACTGCTGTGCCTTGTCTATATCGCGATATTCCGGCTGACTCAGCAGCTTTGTCCTGCCTGCCAGGTAAATGTCGCTCTGCTGCTGTTCGGCCAGAACATGGGAAGCAAAATCTACTATTACGCCCACCAGTGAAGCCGCCGGACCGGCTGCGCGCTGGATCTTTTCGAGCAGCTCGGCTGTAAAGCGTTCGGCCGGCAAATCCGTGAGACTCGCGTTCAGTACCGCGCCAAGCAGGCGAAGGTCCTGCTCGCCGATATCCAGCGGAAGCTTGATAAGCTTGTTTTTTATGGTTTGTGTGTTGGTCATCACAACCAGAATAAAGCTGTGCGCCTCGGCAAGGATCAGATCAAACCGCTTGATCGTGGCCTCGCCCGATCGTGTCAGCGCAGCATACGCGGGCAGATCTGTCAGCTGGCTGACCATCCTGCTGACCTGGTTGAAAACCTGATCGAATTCCTGGATGCGCAGCTCCATAGCCTTGTTGAGGTTGCTTGTCTCGTCGCTTGAGAGCTGATATTCATTCATCAGCTCGCTGACGTACACCCGATAGCCTTCGGCAGACGGGACACGTCCGGCGGATGTGTGGGGCTGCTCGAGCAGGCCCTGATCTGTCAGGGCCGACATCTCGTTGCGGATGGTGGCGGAGGAAAAATCCATTCCCTCCATCCCGGCGATGGTCTTCGAGCCAACCGGCTCAGCCGTGTTGATATAGCACTCCACGATGGCGCGGAGTATTTTCTTTTGCCGTTGGGTCAGCTCCATCCCGGCCGTCCTCCTGTCTGCGGTTTTAGCACTCATTGCTCCTGAGTGCTAAAGCTAGGATACCACCCCCGTTCCGGCTTGTCAATAGCCATTTGCAAATAATTTTTGAATTTCATTCCGGCATCGCTTTTTGCAAATTTGCCGCAAAACCGGGCAAAAGTCGTGGCACTCGCACGGGTGAGTGCCACCTTCTTCCGTGCCGGGCCCACTTGCCGAATGCTTGCGGTGCCGTCATAAAAAAGCAGCGGAAGAAAACACGAAAATCCATGCTTTCTCCCGCTGGGGTTCCGGGCTGTATTTCTGCTGTGCTCCCTGTGCTTCTTCAGGGCAGCCTGCTTATTCCTGTTCTTCCGGGGTTTCAGACACAGGGGCTTCTTCGGCCTCGGGAGCCTCGGAAGCTTCGGCGGGCTCGGATGCCGCCGCAGTCTCGGGCTGCTGCCCGTCCTCGGCGGACTCGGGCTGCTTGATCCAGATAATCCGCTCGTCTCCGGCAGGAGCGCCGGTCTCTTCTGCTTCTGCCCCGGCCTTTTTCTTCCGGATATTTTTCACAATTGTGACTGTCCCCACTGCAGCCGCAGCCAGTACGGCAGTTCCGGTCAGGATGGCCAGGAGGTTCTTTTTTGTCTTTTTCATAATAAAAACTCCTTTTGTTGTAATTCAGAATTTTACGGTCGCGCAGGCGGTGATGCAAAATCGCCCGCATGGTTTTGTCTACTCGGTGCGCAGTGCCTCAACCGGATCCTTTTTTGCCGCGATCCGCGCCGGAATCAGCCCTGCCAGCAGTGTGAGCAGCACGGATATGACCACCAGTGCCACAGCTCCCTGCCACGGCAGAATCGCCTTGAGGTTTGCAATGTCGGTCAGTGAGTAGACAATCAGATTGATGGGAATAATCAGCAGCAGCGTCACGCCAATGCCGATGGCGCCGGCTGAAAATCCGATAATCATGGTCTCGGCATTGAATACCCGGGCTACATCCCGCTTGGCCGCACCGATGGCGCGCAGAATACCGATTTCCTTGGTGCGTTCGAGCACGGAAATATAGGTGATGATGCCGATCATAATGCTTGAGACAACCAGCGATATGGACACAAATGCCACCAGCACATAGGAGATCGCGTTGATCACCGTGGTCACCGAGCTCATCAGCAGCGCAACATAATCGGTGTAGGTGATCTGTTCCTCCTCGCTTTTGCCCTCGTTGTAGGTCTGGATGATATCGGCGACCCTGTCTTTTGCGGCAAATGTATCCACATAGATGTTTACTGTGCTCGGATTGTCGAGATCCAATACGCCGAGCGTGCGGAGATTGTCGCTGAGGGTGCTGTCGGATACGCTTGCCGGCATATAGCAGTCGTAGAGCGCTGCCAGATCGTCCTCTTCGGCCGTCTGCAGCCAGTCTGTCAGGCTCGCAGACAGCTGCGGGGCCAGGGCTGCTTCGCCTGCTGTCTCATCAGTGTATTCGCGGGCCAGATCCAGCATCATATCGTCGAAAATGCTGTCTGTCTGTGCCTGGTCCAATCCGGAGAGCCACTGATAGATGGTCTGGGCATCCAGTGCCGTCTGCTGCAGATACACGCCACAAATATACTCCAGTTTTGTGGTTTGCGCAAGGACCTGCTGCGCAATCAGCGCAGCGGCCTGCTGAAGATCCTGAGATTGCGACTGCTCCTGTGCCTGATCCAGCAGGGCCTGGCGGCCGGCCTGCGTCATACTTTCACGTGTCTGCTCGGCAACGGCCTGCCGCACCATGGTACGCAGCTCGTCATCGGAGAGGCCCTCCAGATACGTCCGGATGGTGTCCTCACTCACTCCTGTCTGCTGAGCGTAGTTGTTTAAAACAGCCTGATCCAGCGATTCGCGATCGGTCAGCTGCTGCATGGCCGCCTCCACCGTCTGTTCAACAAGTGCCTCGTCCGGCCGGCTCATCATGTCCAGATAGATTTCCGCGCGCGTCTGCTCGGGCTGCTCGGTCAGCCAGGCACTGATCTGCTCTGCCTTTTGTGCATTGGTGGGTTCTTCTCCATCTGCCTCAAAGGGCAGACCGGTAAATACATCCACATTTTCGTTTGCCGGGTCCAGCTGATCCTGCACAATGGCGCTGCCCTCGGTTTCGTCGATGATGTACTCGGTCAAGGCTGCGGTATAGCCCAGTGTGCCGGTCTGCTGCTGATTCTCCTCGGTGGAGCGCAGGATGCCGGTAATTCTGAGCGGAACTCCGTTCTCGATGGCCATGTTCAGCAGTGCGTCGTTGTCGGCAATGCTCTGCCACACGCCGTCATCCTGCTGTACAAAAAAATCCGTGCTCAGCAAAAGCCGCAGGTCGATGCCGCAGATATCCTCATAGCTCCAGTGCTGCTGGGTCACATCCACCGTCTGCTCCTGAATGGCTGAGGTCATGATTCCGGTCATGTCCTCCTGCGTAACCAGGCCCAGGCAATACAGGATGATATCCGAAACCTCGTTGTTGTCGCTGACAATCAGTACAACCTCGTCATAGCTTTCGGGCCAGCGTCCATACAGCAGTTCGTAGTCATCGACCACATTCTGAGCAATCAGCGCACCGTCGGCGCCGCTTTGCAGTTCCTGCCACGAGCCCAATGTGGAAAACTGGGAATAGACGGACGTCATGTCCGAAATTCCGGAATAAACGGAATTGTCACCCATCATGTTTTCCCACAGAGCCAGAATATCGCTCTTGGACCAGTCTCCGTTTATATCCCTGGCATAGATGTTCAGGTTCACATCATAGGAATACTGGATGTTTGTAACATATTCGGCCAGCCCGTTGTTTTCCGTGTCGTCCAGAAACTGCTTAAAGCTCCTGAGGTCGTTTGTGCGCGTTTCTGCATTCATCATGGTGTCCATAAGCTGATACATCACCGCGTTGGAATACACCGCGTCTTTTTCGTGCGCGTTTTCCGCATCGGCTCCCAGCCCCATCATGGACGATACGAGACTGGTCATATCCGTCTCTTCGGCCTGAATTGTGATGGGATAGCTTGTGAGCGTATCCTCCTGTACCTGATCGATATACTTCTGCACTCCGTGTGACAGCGACAAAATCAGCGCAATGCCGATAATGCCGATCGATCCGGCAAAGGCCGTCAGCAGGGTGCGGCCTTTTTTTGTCAGCAGGTTGTTGGTCGAAAGATTCAGTGCCGTGATAAACGACATCCCGGGGTGTTTCTTTCCGGTTTTTTCTCGGGTCTTTTTTGCCTGCAGCTCCGTCTCCGGGTCATAGGGATTGGTGTCTCCGATAATCCGGCCGTCCAGCAGGCGGACAATACGGGTGGAATACTGCTCTGCCAGTTCCTGATTGTGGGTAACCATGATTACCAGTCGGTCCTGTGCCACCTCGCGCAGCAGATCCATCACCTGCGTGGACGTTTCGGAGTCGAGTGCGCCGGTAGGCTCGTCTGCCAGAAGAATCTCCGGATCGTTTACAAGCGCACGGGCAATGGCCACGCGCTGCATCTGGCCTCCGGACATCTGGTTGGGCCGCTTCCTGAGCTGATCGCCCAGCCCGACGCGCTGCAGCGCCGCCACTGCCCGCCTGCGCCGCTCGGCCTTTCCAACGCCGGACAGAGTCAGAGCCAGCTCGACGTTTGCAAGCACCGTCTGGTGCGGAATGAGGTTGTAGCTCTGGAACACAAAGCCGATGGAGTGGTTGCGGTAGGTGTCCCAGTCGGCATCGTGAAAGGATTTGGTAGAGGCTCCTCCGATAATCAGATCTCCCTCGGTATAGTGGTCAAGGCCGCCGATGATGTTCAAAAGGGTTGTTTTGCCGCAGCCGGAGGGCCCGAGAATGGAGACAAATTCGTTTTCCCGAAAGCTGATGCTTACATCCTGCAGGGCATGGACCAGGCTGTCTCCGGCGTCGTAGTCTTTGCGGATATGGCTGAGCTGGAGCATAGAGTTCCTTCTTTCTTGACAAAAACGTGCAATTTCCGGTCCATTATCCGGGCTTGGCCGACAAATTTCAAGCAGATTTTGTGAACTTTCTATCAACCTTTGCGTTTCCTCTGCCGGTTTTTTGTCTTGACAGCGTTTTCATGCTATGCTATAGTTATATTGGAGTCTGGTTTTTCAGCAAGAAGAACCTTCCCTCTATAAAAGAAAGGATGATTCCCTTGGGCTGATTTATCATTGTCCCCGTTCCGGTTCTCGGCCTGTTCTCCGCATCCGAGCCACTGGCCAGGCACTACTGCACAATCATCCACTCAATTTGCAGTGATGTTGCTGCCTGTGACCTGAGCGTTGAGGTAAACCCTTAAACTCGCACAGAAAATCAATCGGGCATCCGGTTTTCTGCCGGAACTTTATCATAACGGGTGGGGGAAAGAATGAAACATTTTAAAATAAAGCGGCTTTTACCGCTGATCATAATGCTGGTTCTGGTCCTGGTCCCGGCGGTCGGCTGCTCGCAGAACGAGCCGGCGCAGAATTCAGACACACAGACTGCCTCCGAAAACGCATCGCAGGAAGAAATGCAGGAAACTGCCGGCACAGAAGCGGTTGAAGCCGCTGACGCGCAAACAGACCCGGCACCTCCTGCGCCATCAAACGAAGAGGCTGCCAACCCGGAAGGCGATGCCGGGCAGGCAAGCGAGCCCTCCGCAGATCAGACGGATGGTGAAGCCGGGTCGGCTGCCGCGCCCGAATTTCATTGGGACGTTGACCCGACGGATGTGCCTGTTCCTCTTGATCTGGAGCAGCTTTGGAGCTCTGATCAGAATCTGTTTGTTGTGCCCGGCGTGCAGTGGGGAACAGACAAGCAGACGCTGCTGGATTATTATGGCGTATCGGTCCTGTCCGAATATCCGATCTACGATCCGGAGCTCTGGTTTACCTTCTCGATCGGCGAAACGGATTACTGCATGACTCCCGTTTTCGGCTTTAACGAAAAGCAGCCGAGCTGTCACCTCTATATGAGCACGCGGCAGTGTACCGCAGAAGAGCTGGGGCAGAAGGCAGACACGCTTGTGGCCGAGCTGGAGCGTCTGTACGGCGAGGCCGAACAGGATATTCTGGACGCGGACGCGCTTGGGCTGACCAACACGGAGGAGCAGGTGTGGGAAAACGTCGGCTATACCTGGCGGGTGAAGCTCGAAGACGGTTTTTCTCAGATGATGGTTGCCACAACCTACTGCAACGACACCGCGCAGGAAATCGAGTTTGCATTGTTCCGCATTTATCGCTGATGCAGCTGTGCGGCGCCGTTGCGGCGCCGCACTGATTTATTGCTGTGTCAGACACCAGTCGACAAGAGCCTGCGGATTTTCGTCCAGAACAATGGGTTCCCAGAGAACCTCGGTGTTGTATTCCTGCATGCGCGCATAAAGATTCAGAACAGCCTGAATCGCGTCGTCGGTGCTGAAGGAACAGCTGCCGGCCTCATCGCCCAGTAAAAAGTCATAGAAGGTCGTAAACAGACTGTTCCACACCGCCTGACTGGCACGGTTGAAATCCGCGCCGTTCTGCGCAGCCAGCTCCGCGCCGGCAACGTTGCCTCGCTTGAGATAATAGGATATGAGATTGTTCTGAATGGCGTTGGAGCGCACCCGGCAAAGGCGCTGCGCATATTCGTCCGCCTGCGCCAGAGTATCGGCATCGCCGCGGGCCGGGGCATTGATGACATAGCTCAGAAGCGCATCGTTGTGTTCAAAGGCGTCCAGAGCAATATCGGCCTCGAGTGCGGAATAGAAATCATCATAATTGTCATGACTGCCATGCATGTTTTTGACGGCAATCATATTCAGCCCCAGCAGAACAATATATGCGCCCACAAGAGTCAGCGCGGCAAATCGAACGGCCTGCACCCATCGCGGAAGGCGGAGCTTTTCGGGCTTTGTCCCGCTTCCGGCTGCTTCGGGCCGGTCTTTTTCAAACGGACTGCCGAAGGCAGCCATCAGGCCAAAGACCCCAAAGGCAAACGGAAGATAGCATCCGGCAGACAGCGTAACCTCCATCGCCGCGTGTCCCAGAATAAACACCAGCAGCGCAAGGCAGGCAGGCCGCAGTCCATCGGGGGCCGAATCCCCGGTATGTCTGCAAAGCAGCCCCCGGGCCAGGCTCAGCACAAAGGCCAAAAACAGAAGCAGTCCCAGAATTCCGTTGTCGAGCAGCAGCTGAATATAGTGGTTGTGGACGTATTTGGTTTCGTAGTCGAATTCCTGTACGCCCCAGGAGGCACTTTCGAAGGCACCGGGTCCCATGCCGAGGAGAGGATGCTCCCGAAAGAGCTTCATGCCGTCGGCAAAGAAAACCGTGCGCTGGATGGCATTTTCGTTGGCAAGCAGGCCCTGCAGGCGGTTGGCAATAAAGCCGGGCAGAAGCATATAGCGCAGGGCGACCGTCTCGCCCGTGGACAGGCAGGCGCTCCGGATCTCGGCGTCGGAAGCGGCCCTGAAGTTGAGATAAACCACGCAGCTGTCTTCGGGAACCGTGAACTCCGCCTGCTCTGCCGGTCCGGAATACAGCTCCGTCTGCGTGTGCATCATCACCTCGCGGCGGTTCTGGCTCACTACGGTAACCGTAAGCTCTCCGTCGCACGCAAGCACGAGCCCGGTCCGGCCCGGTTGCGGATACACAGAGCGGCGCAGCGTCTGACCGGCTTCGAGCGCAATCGGCCCTGTAATGCACACGGCCAGCCCGACATAGGCAATCAGCAGAAGAAACACCGCCGCGGTGAACAGTATGGTAAGGCGGCCGCGGCCCTCGATGCAGCGGTTCAGGCGGGGATAAACCAGCTCGTCCAGAGCCATGCAGACGCCCGCATCGGCAAGCATGCACAAGCCGGGCACCGCCAGCGCGGCACCGGTTTTTTCGAAAAACGGAAAGGCAAGGAACACAAACGCTGCCGTGGGCAGAGCGCAAAGCAGCATATGCAGCAGCAGGCTGCCGCGATGTCTGCCTGCGGCCAGCAGATAAACCACAACGCCCAGTGCAAAAAAGGCGGATGCGCCCATGGAAAAGGCCAGCAGAAAGCCAAAGGCGCAAAGGCTGAGTACTGCCGATGCATAGAGTCTGCGGCCGCGGCTGTCGGCGCCCTGCCGGCAGGCCAGCGCCAGAAAAATACCGATGCCCAGCACGCCGGCCAGGATGTTGCCGTTGCCGAAAATGCCGGTCAGGCGTGTGCCGGATTCAAAGCCGTTGGCCATGCCCCTGTATGAGGAAATACTCTCCCAGAACCAGGCGGAGAGCCGAAGGCCTGCCAGATCGATGCTTGCAGCGGAATAGACGGCTGCGGCCCCGGCCAGGCAGGCCTCAAAGATCCACAGCGCGGATTTTGTGCGCGGCAGGCACAGCGCGGGAATCAGAAAAACAAAAAAGGCGATCAGCAGACGGGCGTATTCTTTCAGGAAGAACTTGCCGCTCTGCGCCCAGAGAACACTGATTCCGCAGAGGATAAGATAGGCCAGCAGCGGCAGCCAGGGCAGACTCATACGCCCTGCCAGAGCACGGCCAAAGCGCGGAAGAGCCAGGATTGCCGCGCAGCCGAGCAGGCAGACAAGGGCAACGCCCTTGTAGGTCTCGGCATAAACCATGAGATTCAAATAGCAGCAGATCAGAACCACCGGTGCCAATACAGCGGCGCGGAGCCGTCGATCCGGCCCTTTTTGTTTTTCAGAAGACATGTGAAACCTCCGGGTTGCGGCTGCGTTCGTACCGTTCCGGGCGAAGCGGCGAAAGCAGCCGGAGTCCTGCCGCACCGGACCGGGTGCGCAGTTGTGTGCTGCATGCCCTGCGGTGCTCCGGGCAGAAGGCAGAAGCCCGCAGATGCGCGTTTATCTTGTAAGCTTTTCGGGGTTGATAAAGGCCCGGGTAACGGTCATCAGCAGAATTTTGCAGTCCAGCAGGGGGGACCAGTTTTCGATATACCAGATATCATGGCGGATGCGGTCCGGGATAGATGTATCTCCCCGCAGGCCGTTTACCTGTGCCCAGCCGGTGATGCCCGGGCGGACCTGGTGCTTGACCATATACAGCGGAACGGTCTGCCTGAACTGCTCGACAAAATGCGGCAGCTCCGGTCTGGGCCCGACAAGACTCATTTCGCCGCGAAGCACATTAATCAGCTGCGGCAGCTCGTCGATGGAGAACTTGCGAAGAAACGAGCCGAAACGCGTTTTGCGCGGGTCGTCCTCGGTGGTCCAGCCGGTATCCTGCCGGGCATTGACGCGCATCGACCGGAATTTCAGCATGGTAAAGGGCCGATTGCCCAGGCCGACCCGAACCTGTCGAAAGATGATCGGTCCGGGGGAGCTGAGCCTTGTGCCGACAGCGGCAAAGGCCATAAGCGGCGAAAGTAGAAGAAGAAGCAGACCCGCTCCTGCAATGTCCATAGCCCGCTTGAAAAAGGCGTTGACGACATTGTCCAGCGGAATGCGCCGCAGATTGATCAGCGGAACCCCGCCAACGGCATCGATCTGGGGCTGGGACGGCAGATGCCTGGCGTAAAACGGAATCAGAGAAAGCTTGATGCCGGCCTTTTCGCATTCGTCGATCACATCGGAAACAGCCGAGGTCTCCTGCACGCTCAAGGCAGCCACTGCCTCGTCGGGAGCGGTTTGCTCCAGCAGTGCGGCAAGGTCCCACAGGCTTCCGAGCAGCGGCAGCCCCGGCGGCGGTGTTCCGTCGGTAACACAGCCCAGGATGCTGTATCCCAGCGTGCTGTCGGCGGCAATGGCCTCGGCATAGAGCTGTGCGGCCTCACCGGAGCCGATCAACAGAACCCGGCGAACACCGATGCCCCGCCGATGCCGGCTTCGGCGCAGGCAGAGGGACAAAAAGCGCCGCAGCCCCACAAAAAATGTGCCCAGCACAAAGAAGATGGCCAGTACCCAACGGGAAATGTCTACATTTCGAATCAGAAAAAAGGCCGCGGCCAGTGCCAGCGTTGCGAACAGATTGCATACGATCAGCGTTTCGACTACCTTCTGAAAGCTGCGGTTCCGGGCCTCTCCATACAGCCCGCGTTGGCCGTAGAGAATCAGAAGCAGGGGCACAATAACCACGCTTACTCTGAAATAATCTCCAAGAGGCGCGTGACCCGGCTCCCCGCGGAACAGCCCGAAGCGGATAAAATAGGCCAGAACAAGCGCCAGCAGCAGCATGGCTCCGTCTGCCGCCACGCCAAGTGCCCGCAGGATCCGTCGGTTTTCCTGATTCATGTTTCCGCCTCCTGCGCAGGTTCGGGCCGCCGCGGATCCAGCAGGGCCGTATACACGGGTGCCGCCTGCTCCAGCCCATAATGTGTCAGAACCCGGCTGCGGGCGGCAAGGCCCATACGCCGGGTCTCTTCGGGCGTGTTCATAAGATGTGAAAGGCTCTGCAAAAACGCGGACCGGTCGTCAAAGGTATACAGCATCCCCGTTTTTCCGGGCTCAATCAGATCTTCGTGGCCCTTGACGCAGCTGGCCAGACAGCAGAGGCCGCAGGCCATGGCTTCCATCAGATTGAAAGGCAGACCCTCGGAGCGGCTGGCAGACACGCACAGATCGGCAGCGTGATAAAGCTCCGGCATATTTGAGACAAAGCCCGGCATCAGTACGCGGCCTTTCAGCCCCAGCTCTTCGGCAAGCTCCCGGACGCGCTGCTGCTCTGCTCCCTGTCCCGGAAGCAGCAGTACAATGTGCTCCGGAGCCCGGGCCAGTGCCCGCACAAGAAAGCTCTGGTTCTTTCGCGCGGAAAACTCCGCTGCATAGATCAGCAGAAATGCCTCGGGCGGCAAACCCAGGGCATCACGGGCTGCGCGGCGGTCTTCGGCAGACGGGAGCGCAAAGCGGCTGAAATCCACCCCGATGCCCGGAAGCATGGTTATCTGCCCCCGACACAGGCGGTATCTGCGGGCAATCTGCAGATCCTGCCGGTTCATCACGGCAATCTCGTCGGTCAGCGGTGCCGTCAGACGCTCGGCACATAAAAGTATCGTGCGGCGAAGAAGGGCGGTTCTGCTGTCGAACAGATACCCGTGGACCACATTGATTACGCGGGTATTTTTTTTGCATCCGAACAGTCCCAGCCGTACAAAAAAGGCGGCCAGAGACGTGTGTACGCAGATCAGGTCATAGTGTTCACGGCGCTGCAGCTTTTGAATCTGCCGGGAAACGGACAGATTTCTGAGGCTGAACATGGATTTTGTGAAGGGGAGGTCAAAATATTCTGTCACATCCTCGCAGGAAAACGCACCGGCAGCGGCAGCGTGAACCGTCCAGCCTGCCTGCCGAAGCCAGTGCAGCCAGAAAAGATGAAAGGCCTGCAAATGTCCCGCGGTGGAAGCTGCGTAAAGAACTTTTTTCAAATTCTGCCCTCCCCCGGCCAAAGGCGGATACTTCCGCCTCATTATAAGCAATTCGACATAGAATTTCAACCCGCACAATATTGCCTTCCGTGCCGGTATTCAGGCCGAATTATCCGGTATATCTGTACAAATCCGGCTTGGTCTGATATAATGCAGGCGTATGCTCTGCACGGAATGTGCAGGGTCCGGCAGAAAGGAAGTGTCTGTATGGCGGGAGCCTCTGCAATTGTTTTCCTTCCGGACGACTCGGCCCGCACGGGCCTGGATCGGCCGCTGTGGCTGCACGACGTTATGGGCAGTCCTCTGCTCAGCTGGATCTGCGGAGCTCTATACCGGAGCGGGACCCGCCGGCTTTTGCTGGTGTGTCAGGATTCCCGGGCCGCTCAGGCGCTGCAGGCATGCCCGAAAAGCATCCGCGCGATCACGGCCTCGTCCGGAGACAACGCACAGCAGCTGCTTGATACATTTCTGCAGCAGGCGCAGGCGCAGGAAGAAATCATCACCGTGTTTTCGGCCCCGGTTCTGTTTACCCGATGGACCGCCTTTTTGCCCTCGCAGGAGCCGCAGGGCCCTCCGGGTGCCGCCTGCGGCGTCTGGGACGTGAGCCTTGAAGCTCTGAAGGATGCCCGCGCCCGTCAGCCCGACTCCTTTGATTTCACCGACTTTCTGCGCAGCTCCGGCGCCGCCTATACCGACCGGGACGGTGTTTATCCCGTTACCTCGGCGCAGGACCTCTTTGCGTGGCAGCCCGTTCTTCAGCGGGCCAGGGCGGCAGAGCTCCGAAGTCGGGGCGTTCTCATCTGGGACGATACCTCCGTCTGGGTCGGGCCGGAGGCAGTCGTGGCCGGAGGAACGGCCCTGCTGCCCGGCACCATTCTGCGTGGAAGCACCACCATCGATTCCGACTGCACCATCGGGCCAAACTCCCTGCTGCAGAATGCCGCAGTGGGCTGCGGAGCCGTGATCAATGCCAGTCATGTATACGATTCCGTTGTCGGAGCGCGGGCCGTTGTAGGGCCCTTTGCCTGTCTGCATCCCGGCACGGTGCTGAAAGACGGAGCCTCCGTCGGTCCTTTTTCCGAAACCAGAAACGCTGCTCTGGGCGAAAATGCCCGCATGGAGGGCGGCGGCTATCTGGCAGAGGCTGTCGTAGGTCAGGGCGCATTTTTGGGCCACGGAACCGTCACGGCCATTCCCGACGAAACGCAGTCCGCCAAAATCTCCCTCGGCGACAAAGTCCGGGTGGGTGCCAACGTCACCCTGCGTGCTCCCGTGGAGCTCGGCTCCGAGAGCTGCATTGCTCCGGGCTCGGCCATCACCGAAAACGTTCCTGCGCAGGCTATAAGCACAGCCTGCGGCCGCCAGGTTACGCAGAAGGAATCTCTGCGGCGGCAGAAAAAACGGTAGATCCTGCGCGATGGGATTTCGCGCATCTGTATACAGGCGGTGCTGCGGCTCCTGCCGGCGGTTCCGCTCAAAAAGTGAAACATCAGAAAGCGAGGATAAACGCCATGCCGAAAGAAGTAAAGGTCTTTGCCGGCAATTCCAACCTGCCCTTTGCACAGACCGTATGCGACAAGCTGTCAAAAAAACTGGGCGACTGCGTTGTTACCGAATTTGCCGACGGAGAGGTCTCCGTATCCGTAAACGAAACCGTCCGCGGCAGCGATGTATTTGTTATCCAGTCCACCTGCAAGCCGGTGAACGACAACGTCATGGAAATGCTGGTCTTGATTGATGCCCTGAAGCGGGCCTCGGCCAGCCGCATTACAGCCGTAATTCCCTATTTTGGCTATGCCCGGCAAGACCGCAAGGCCAAGGCGCGCGACCCCATTTCCGCAAAGCTGATGGCCAACCTGATCACGGCGGCCGGTGCCGACCGCGTTCTGACCATGGACCTGCACGCCTCTCAGATTCAGGGCTTTTTTGATATTCCGGTAGATAATCTGGCCGGCAAGCCCGTATTTGTAAACTACTACAGCAGACTGATCCCCGGCGACCAGCACGAGGATGTGGTTGTCGTTTCTCCCGATGTCGGAAGCGTAGCCCGCGCACGTGCCTTTGCCCAGCAGCTGCATATGGGCCTTGCCATCGTAGACAAGCGCCGCGAAAAGGCCAACTTCTGTGAGGTAATGAACATCATCGGAGACGTAAAAGGCCGCACCTGCATTCTGTTCGACGACATGGTCGACACCGGCGGCAGTCTGGTAAACGCAGCCAACGCTCTTGTTGAGGTCGGCGGGGCCAAAGAGGTCTATGCCTGTGCCAGTCACGGTGTTCTGTCCCGCGACGCAACCGACAAAATCGAAAACAGCGTAATCAAAGAACTGCGCGTGCTCAACACCATTCCCCTTCCCGCCCACTACCACGGCGAAAAAATCAAGCAGCTTGACGTAGCCTACCTCTTTGCCGAAGCCATCCGCCGCATCTACGAAGAGGTCTCCATCTCCACGCTGTTCTGAGCCATGTCCCTCGAAAGCGCGCCGACATGGATTGTGGCCGGACTCGGAAATCCCGGCCGTGCATATGCGCAAAGCCGCCACAACACCGGCTTTCTGGTGCTGGACGAGCTGGCCCGCAGATCCGGCGTCAAGGTCACGCGGTCCAGATTTCAGGCTCTTACGGATCTGGCTCTGCTTGGCGGGCAGAAGGTTCTCCTTCTGAAGCCGCAGACCTATATGAACCTCTCCGGGCAGGCCGTCGGACAGGCAGCCGCATTCTACAAAATCCCGGCCGGGCGGGTGCTGATTCTCTACGACGACATTTCACTCGACCCTGGGCGCATTCGCGTGCGGCCCACAGGCTCAGCCGGCGGACACAACGGCATCAAAAGCATCATTGCACATCTCGGCACCCAGGATTTTCCCCGTGTTAAGGTCGGCGTCGGAAGCAAGCCGCACCCGGACTTCGACCTTGCCGACTGGGTTCTTTCCGGCCCGTCCGCTGCAGAAAATAAGCTTCTGGGCGAAGCTGTCCTGCTGGCCGCCGACGCAGCGCAGACAATCATACAAGAAGGCTGTCAGGCAGCCATGGCCCGTTTTAACGGCATGGGCAAAGCCTGAGCCCGCAGACAGGCTGTGCGGTGCTGCCTTAAATACACTCCATAGCAGGGGCGCGTCCGCGTCCCTGCCGTTTCCGATTATACCAGCCGACGCAGGTCGGAATATCCGTCATCGCAGGCAGTAAGCTGCCCGTGCCTGCGGCCGCAAAGGCGGCAAATTCTGCGCAGCAGGAGCTGACCATGGAGCTTTTATACCAAGCACTTGCCGATATCCCGGAATACAGAACCCTGCTGGACTGTGCAAAGCAGGGAAATTCCGTATGCCTGTCCGGCCTTGGCAGCCCGAACAGGGCTCTTGTAATTGCCGCCCTCCGGCGTACGCTCTGCCGTCCGGTGTGTGTGGTCTGCGCAGACGATGCCGCCGCGGCGCGCATGGCCGATGATCTTGCATGCTTTCTGGACTCTCGCCCTCCCGTGCTTCCGTCGAGGGAGCTGTCTCTGGCAGAAGCCTCCGGTGTTTCCCGCGAGTGGGAGCAAAAGCGGCTGGCTCTTCTGTGGAACATTTCGCAGGGCCGGACGCCTGTTTTTGTATCCGGCGCCGAGGCGCTTGCTCTGCACACCATGCCGAAGCAGATTTTGCGGCAGGCAGGCTTTCTGCTGCGTATGGGCGGAGCCTACGAACGCGATGCTCTGCTGGCCCGGCTGGAAGCAGCCGGCTATACGCGCTGCGATCTGGTAGAGGGGCCGGGGCAATACGCGCTGCGCGGCGGAATTCTGGACCTGTATTCCCCTGCGGAAAGTGCGCCGGTACGGGCGGAATTCTTTGGCGACGAGGTTGATGCGCTGGGCTGGTTCGACATACAGACCCAGCGCCGCACCGAAAACACAGCCGAGGCGTTGATTCTTCCCGTGGCGGAAACGCAGGTTCAGCTGCATCCGCAGGGCCGCGCCGGGCTGATCCGGGACCTTGAAAAGCTCCTTGCACGCCTGAAACGGCGCAAAGTCCCCTATCAGCCTCTGCTGGACACCCTCTGCGAGGATATCGATCTTCTGCGCGGCGAGGCCCGCTTTCTGGCTGCGGATCGCTATATGAGCCTGATTTATCCGCAGGAAGAGACAGCCGCCGACTACCTTACGGAAAAGACCATCGTTGTTTATTGTGAGCACGGTGCAGCCGAGCGGCAGCTGAAGATCCGTCAGGATACGCTCGGACTCGAGCTTGACAGCGCCGCGCAGGCCGGTCGGGTAGCCGGCGAGCTTTGTGCGTTTCTTGCCCCCTGGCAGGAGCTGACCGAAAAGCTTGCAGGCAGGCTGACAATCTATCTGCCGACATTTCTGTCTGCGGCCTTTCCGCAGCCGCAGCCGCAGCGCCTTCTGACAATCACAGCCAAGAGCCTCCCGTCCTATGGCGGAAGTCTGGATGCGGCCGTGCAGGATCTGCGGCACTACTCCTCTCTCGGCTATCGCTGTGTGGTCTGCTGTGCCAGCGAGCACAGGGCCACGGTTCTGCACGAATCCCTCGCGCAGCGCGGACTTCCGTCGCTGCTTGATCTCTCGCCCTCCGAGCTTCCGCAGCCGGGAAGCATTCTGGTATGCCGCATGGCCCTGACCGGCGGCACGGAATTTCCAGAAGTCGGTCTGGCCGTTCTGAGCGACGGGCAGCTGCAGGCGGGAAGAAAAAAACAGCCACGGCGAAAAACCGCAGCCGCCAAAGACCGGCTGAGTGCCTTTACGGACCTGTCTCCGGGAGATCTGGTTGTGCACGTGACCTATGGCATCGGCCGGTATGTGGGTATGGAGCAGCTGAAGCTGGACGGTGTGATCAAGGACTATGTGCGCATTGCCTATGCCGGCAGCGATACGCTGTTTTTGCCGGCAACCAGTCTGGATCAGGTATCCAAATATATCGGCGGAGGCGAGGGAACCACTCCGCTGAACAGGCTCGGCGGCAGTGCCTGGGCCAGAACCAAGGCAAAAACCCGTGCGGCCGTGAAGGAGCTTGCCATCGACCTTGTGCAGCTGTATGCGCAGCGGGCCAGACTGCCGGGCTATGCCTTTGCTCCCGACACTCCCTGGCAGCGGGAGTTTGAAGACAGCTTCGCATACCAGGAAACGGACGATCAGCTGCGCTGCACACAGGAAATCAAAAACGACATGGAAAAGCCGGTCCCAATGGATCGTCTGCTTTGCGGAGACGTAGGCTATGGCAAAACAGAGGTTGCGCTGCGCGCGGCCATGAAAGCCATGCTCGACAGCAAGCAGGTCGCAATCCTTGTGCCGACCACGGTGCTTGCGCAGCAGCACTATGCCACGGCGATGAGCCGCTTCCGTGACTTTCCCGTCTCAATCGATGTGCTCAGCCGGTTTCGGTCGGCAGCGCAGCAGAAAAAAACGCTCCACGCCATCGAGACCGGCACCGTAGACCTCGTGATCGGTACGCACAAGCTGCTGCAGAAATCCGTTCGGTTCAAAAACCTCGGTCTTCTGATCGTAGACGAGGAGCAGCGCTTTGGTGTGGCCGACAAGGAAAAGCTGAAGGCGATGAGCCGCGGCGTGGATGTGCTCACGCTCTCGGCCACACCCATCCCGCGAACCCTGAACATGGCACTTTCCGGAATCCGGGACATGTCCACGCTCGACGAGCCGCCGCAGGACCGATATCCCGTGCAGACCTATGTACTGGAATATGCAGCCGATGTGATAGACGACGCCATCCTGCGCGAGCTGAACCGGGGCGGGCAGGTATATTATCTGCACAACCGCATAGACAGCATTGAGTCTGCGGCCTATAAGCTGCGTCAACGGCTGGGAGACCAGGTATCCATCGGCATTGCGCACGGACAGATGGACGAAAATACGCTGTCCGATGTGATGCAGCAGATGACCGACGGTGAGCTTCAGGTGCTGGTATGCACCACCATCATCGAAGCCGGCGTGGATATTCCCAACGTAAACACCCTGATTGTCGAAGATGCCGACCGTCTCGGCCTGGCCCAGCTTCACCAGCTTCGCGGACGGGTCGGCCGTTCCGGCCGCCATGCCTTTGCCTATCTGACCTATCGCAAGGGCCGTGTCCTGAACGAAGACGCGGAAAAGCGGCTTCTGGCAATCAGCCAGTTTGCAGAGTTCGGCTCCGGCATCAAAATCGCCATGCGAGACCTGGAAATCCGCGGCGCAGGAAGTCTTCTGGGCGCAGAGCAGTCCGGCCATATGATGAGTGTGGGCTACGACCTCTACCTCAAGCTGCTGCAGGAGGCGGTTCTGGAGGCCCAGGGGCAGACGCCGCAGCCCGAAATTGCATGCACCGTGGATCTGACGGTTGCAGCCAACATTCCAAAAGACTATGTCAGCTCGGGAGAACAGCGCATGGATCTCTACCGGCGCATGGCGGCAATCCGGACCGAGGCGCAGGCAGACGATCTCTGCGATGAGCTGGAAGACCGCTTCGGTACCCTGCCCGACTCCGTGATGAATCTGATTTCGGTTGCGCTGCTGCAGGGTCGGGCCTCTGCCTGCGGCATCGGCGAGATCAGTCAGACCGAAAACAAACTGCGCTTTTCTCTTGCGCAGGTAAATCTGGCCGCAGCCTCGGGCGTCTGCTCCGAGCCGGGCTATAAAGGGCGGCTCGTGCTTGAGATGGGAGAAAAGCCAGCCCTGGTTCTCAGACTTCGGTCCGGAGAAAAGCCGCTGCGTCAGGCAAATCTGCTTGTAGAAGGCTATGCCCGGTTTGCAGCGGAAAATGTCGAAATGTAATTGCTTTTCCCCCGACAGACCGATATAATTTCCCATAGCGGTGCCGTTTCCGGCTGCAGCAGCTCCTACGGCACGGCAATTCCGCCGACACAGGCAGAAAGCAGGTGAAGCCATGGTCGAAACCCGGCAGCAGGCACAATCCTCTGCGCGCTCCGGCTCCGCAAGGCAGGCCAAATCGTCTGCCGGCAGACGGCAGGCACCGAGCAGGGCTTCTGCCGCAAAAAGATCTGCCGTGTCCGAAAAGGCAGCCGGCGCTGCCGCAAGGCCGACCGCAGCGCGAAGCTCTTTGTCCGGGCGGACCGCAGGCCGCACGTCGGCAGGTGCTTCCGGCGGACGCAGACTCTCAAAAAAAGCCCGGGCCCGCCGCACCCTTACCCGGCTTTGTCTTGCAATGTTCCTGCTGACGGTGCTCATGTGCATCCTTATCGCTGTGCTCCGCGACCCGGCCGATCAGGGCAGCACGCCGATAACAGAGCTGGACCCGACCCTGACCTCCGGTGAGGTAACAAACGACCGTCTTCGGGAAAACCTGATTATCGCGGGCGTGGACGTTGGCGGAAAACGGGGCAGCGATGCGGCGGCACTGATCGAAGCCACGGCAGCAGAAGCTTTTCAGCAGGACCTGACCGTCACACTGCCGGACCGGACGCTTGTGCTGCAGGCTGCCGAGCTGCAGGCCTCAATCGACGCAACGGCGGCCGTGGTTCAGGCCCAGGCCTGGGAGGGCGACGAATCCCAGACACTGATTCTGCCCGGCAGCGTAAGCGTAAACGAAGAATATCTTCTGGAGCAGCTTCAGGCTGTTGCCGACGATGTCTATGCTCCGGCCGCTGCTCCGGACGTGGTTTTTTCCGACAACTGGCTGTTCATCACCGTAGGGCAGGACGGAATCAAGCTGGACACGGATGCTGCCCGACAGGCAATCATGCAGGCGCTTGCCGTGTGTGACCTGTCCGGAGTCACTCTCACATATTCCACGGTCCATGCCGGGAGCGTGGACATGCAGGCTCTGCACGACCAGTACTGCACCACGCCCGTAAACGCCTTTTATGACGAAACCACCGGCGAAATAGTCCGCGGACAGGTAGGCTATCAGTTCGATGTGGAAACTGCGCAGGCTCAGGTGGATGCAACCCCGGCCGGACAGACCTGCACCATTCAGCTCGTGGAGACCAACCCGCCGATTACCTATTCTTTTCTTGCCAGCCTCGGCAGCATGTCGGAGCTTGCCTCCTATTCCCGCGAGGCCATGGGCCAGTCGGCGCCGGAGCCCGCCACCTACGAAGACTATCCAGATGAGCTGGGCAAATTCTCTACCGAATATTCCAACAACCCCAACCGCACAAACAACCTCATCCGCGCCTGCGAGATCGTCAACGGCACCATACTGCAGCCCGGCGAGCAGTTTTCGTTCAACGGCGTAGTCGGAGAGCGCACGGCGGAAAAGGGCTTCAAAGAAGCCGTGGCCTATGTGGGCGGCGAAAATGTCGACGAGCTGGGCGGCGGTGTCTGCCAGGTTTCCACCACCATCTACAATGCGGCCCTGCTGGCGAATCTGCAGATCGACGAACGCTATGCCCACATCTATGAATCGCACTACGTCGAGGCCGGACTCGACGCCACCGTAAGCTGGCCCAACCCCGACTTCAAGTTTACAAACTCCCTCTCCAATCCGATCTATATCGAGGCGTCCGTTTCCGGCGGCTACGTAAACGTGCGGATCATGGGAACAAGCGAAACCGACAACTATGTAGTAATGACCACCGAAATCATCAGTGCCATCGACTACTACCAGACCGTTTACCGGGCCGACAGCTCCCTTTCTCTGAACGAAGCCGCGGTGTACCAGGGCGGCAGCAACGGCTACACGGCCCGATCCTATCGCAGCATCTACAACAAAAACGGCAGTCTGATCTCTACAACTCCGGAATCCTACAGCAACTACACCCGGCGCGACCGCATCGTTCTGGTCAGCACCGACTCGCCGTATCTGGATTAAATATGCCGGATCAAGCCCGAAGCATTCTTCGGGCTTTTTTCTGTCTGTCCGGCGGATTTTGTACGAAAAGCCGTGCTCCCGGCTAATTTTCCTTTGCTTTTTTTCGTATCCTGTGGTATCACATTCTCCGTAGGGTTCTGCTCCGAAACGAGCGGTATCCCATTCCCTTCAAAAATCCATGCCGAAAAGAGATGTTTTCGTATGAAAAACAAGCATTCGGATCTGCGCGGCTTTCTGCCGCGTTTTTCCGCGTTTCTTGCACTGTGTGCGGTTCTTGTCCTTGTCGGAATATCCCTTCCGACCGAGGCGCGGGCTGCTACGCTATATGCAACCGACACGGAAGGACAGGAGTACACCGACATCGATGATGCCTGGGAGGCGGCCTCTGAAATGGGCAGGACCGTCATCATGCAGCGCGACTGGGAATGCTCGAGCCGGCTGGTTCTGGACGATGGCCAGACGGCCACCATTTACATGAACGGGCACAAGATCTGGCGCGATCAGGAAAGCTTCTTGAGCGTCTATGGCAACGGCGAGGTTTTCTGCCTCGAAGACGGCTCGACGCTGAACCTTTTCGGCTGGTCTGCAAAGGATACCGAAATCACCAAAACGATTTCATACCGTCCCTTCGACGCGGACGGTGACCGTTATGACGGCGTCATCACGACCGGCGGTCTTATTACCGGCGGCTACAGCGACAACGGCGCCGGCGGTATCCACATGAAGGAGGGCTCCGCGCTGGTGACCCGGAACGTGGCCATCGCGGGCAATGCGTCCACCGAATGCGGCGGCGGCATCTATGGCGATACCCATGTTTATATCCAGCTGCTCGACAATTCCTGGGTTACGCACAACTATGCGGACGAGGACGGCGGCGGCATCTATATCGAAAAGGAAGCACTGTTTTTCTATCTGTATTCCGATGACCACACCACAATCCAGCTGGATTCAAGCCACATCGAATACAACTATGCAGACGAGGACGGCGGCGGCATCTATTCCAACCGCCCGAACACCCACATCGAGCTTTGGAGCAAATTCGGCAGCGACGAATCCGACAAATCCAGCATCAGCCATAACCGGGCCGGCGAAAGCGGCGGCGGCGTCTATTTCAACTATGCCGAGTCCAATATCAGCGGCGATATCGATATTGGTTACGGCAGAAGCATCTTTCGCCACGGCGACGGCCTGATGGTGGATAACCACGCCGGTGATAACGGCGGCGGCATCTATCTGAACAGCGAGTTCGAAGCGTATTCGGATTCGGTCTTCGGCATGGTGATCAAAGACAACACAGCCGGCGATGACGGCGGCGGCGTGTATGTCAATCAGTTCCAGAGCCAGATTTCGGATTGTCAGATCATCGACAACCATGCCACGACCGGCAACGGCGGCGGCGTGTATGTCAACGCCCGCAGTGTCTCCATCCGCGACTGCACAATCCGGGAAAACTCAGTTGCGAAGTCGGGCGGCGGCGTGTATATCAATTACGACCACGCGAATTTCTTCAGCGACCGCGAAGCTGGGACAACGATCACGGATAACTATGCCGCACAATCGGGCGGCGGCGTGTTCGTCTCGTCCATGGATGACCTTACGTTCTACACCGGCAAGATCACCATCAAGGGCAATACCCGATACGGCGGAGAGGCGGACGATCTCTTTCTGAGCGACGGCATCGGGACGACGGCCTATATCGACTCCTCCCCGTCCGACGGCTCCGAGATCGGCATCCGGACGGATGTTTCGGGCCAAGAGACGCGTCAGATCGGTACGGATGACATATTTAACGAGCTTTCCTTCTTCTCCGATGACCCCAACTACCACATTGAGGTGGATGCGGAGAATAAGGAGATGTACCTGAAGCCCGGTGCGCGGTACTATGTGTCCGTGAACGGCCAGAAGGTCGGCGTCTACAAGGAGAGCGATACGGTCACGCTGAACGGTACGCCCGCAGACAGTGATAAGGCCTTCAAGGCCTGGGACGGCGTTCTCTCCGCCGACGAAAAGCTCATCACCGATCGCTATGCGTCCGTGCTGACTTTTACCATGCCCGCCCACGATGTCAGCTTTACATCAAGCGAGCTGACCCGCGTGAAGGAGGTAACGCTTACGGTCGCGGCTCCCGAGGCGGGAAAGCCCTTTGCGGAATGGGGAAAGCTCTCCTGGAAAACGCCCGAGGGTTACAAGGCCACAAGGAATGTTTACGTATACTGGCTGGAGCAGATTGGCGACAAGACGCAGACCGTCTCCGGCACGGCGGACTACGGCGCAAAATACTCCGTCGCCGCGAGAGTGGAGCCGACCGCCGCAGGATCGCTCGCCTTTGCCTCGAGCGTC
>CAVHXA010000015.1:0-46875 GCA_963639765.1 Oscillospiraceae bacterium
TCTTCGACCGGTGAGGCAGGCTGTTCCGTCCCTCTTTCAGAGGGCAGAGGGTTTTCCCTCTCCGTCCGGAGAACAACCCCGCGCCTCCCGGAGGGAGGCAAAGCCCCGCAGGGCTTTCCAAAAAAACTTCCGGGCAGTTGCGCTCCGTCCTGAGCGGGTGCAGGGCCGCAGGCCCTGCCCTTTTCACTCCGGTCGGAGGATAAAAACCCATAGTCCCCATGGAATGGGGGAGGGGCGGTAAAAGCCTCCCGCACAGGGCGCGGGCCTGCTCCGAAAACCTCCCCTCACCCATAGGGCGCAAAAGGGCCTTCACAGCACGGAAACGTGCAACAACCGAAAAAGTCTGTATGCGTCTTTACGGCCGCGCTCCGTCCTGAGCGGGTGCAGGGCCGCAGGCCCTGCCCTTTCCACTCCGGTCGGAGGATAAAAACCCATAGTCCCCATGGAATGGAGACACCCTCCCCCTTCCGTTCCCCCTCCCCCGGGAGGGGGTCAGGGGGTGGGGCGGCAGAGACTGTCCTCGAAGGACCGATCGCGACAGCCCGGTAGTTTTTTTAGCAAGCCCTGCGGGGACCCTCGGTCCTGGCGAAAAGAAAAAATCCCCCCGGTTGGGGGGGAAGAGCGCTCAGGCGGAGCAGGTCAGCGCATGGCCGGCCATTGCGTCGCGCATCAGCGAAAAGATGAGATCGTATCCTGCGGCGGAGGGGTGGATGCCGTCGGCAGAGAGCAGAGACGAAAAGTCGTGGCGCGTGAGGAAAGCTTCGCGTACGGGAAGAAGCTCGCAGCCCTGCTCTGCGGCGATCCGGCACACGGCCTGAGAATACCGCTCGTGAAAGCGATAGATCATCCCCACGTCGCCGAGCCATTGCAGGATCGCCTCGCGGTCCAGCCCGTCGCGCGTGATAAAACGCAGATAGCGCTCCGGGTGAATGGGCGGAAGACTCATCAGAACAGGACGGCTCTGCGCCTCGCGCACACGCCGGATCATCTCCCGCAGCATACGGCAGAAATCCGCAAGCGGCGTGAGCGGCTGGTGCTCCCGCAGAGGCTCTGCGGCGATTTCCGCCCACCGGAAGTTGCAGTCGTTTCCGCCAAACTCAATCAGTGCCGCGCTGCCGACCGCAGCCTGTGCGGCATCTGTCTCAAGCCGCTGCAGGCCGCGCGCAATGCCGCTGCCAAACAGGGCACGGTTGCGGATCTGCACGCCAAACTCCTGCTGGAGCTGCTGCAGGTACCCGCCAACGGTAAAGCGATAGTGAAACTCCTCGTCCGGCACGGTGGCCTTCATCACGGAGTCTCCATAGATGGAAACGGTCCGGTACATGGCAGAAGCCTCCTTAGATGTAATGCAGCATATTAGCTGAGAACGAGTATAACATTACAAGCCTCGCCTGTCAAGGCACGGATTCAACTTTTGCCGGAAGGCCGTGCTTTCAAAGGAGGCCCGACTCCGCCGGGCAGATGCCCACCCCCTCCCTTGCCCGGGCCCGAACCGCTTCGCTTTCGTTGAATGTCCGGTAATATGGGTTCGGCGGCTGCTCCTGATGGTCGGAAAACCAGCCCTCCTGCCTCTCCGGTCGGAGGATAAAAACCCATAGTCCCCATGGAAGGGGGACACCCTCCCCCTTCCGTTCCCCCTCCTGCCTCTCCGGTCGGAGGTGAAAAACCCACAGTCCCCCTTCCGTTCCCCCTCCCGCCGGGAGGGGGTCAGGGGGTGGGGCGGTATTTGCTCTTGCCGTACGACGCAATCTGTGCTATTGTATTGTCAGAGAACGAACCGATAAGGAGGAGCCTGCACATGAAGGATGCAATGCTTGTAATCTGCACGTTCAACCGCAACCAGAACAACAAAATGTTTGCCGTGCTCGACGGTATCGACGAGGCCGTTCTGCGTCAGAAGGGAATCCTTTCCATGCTCGATCAGGTCGGCGGAACACTCGGCATGGCCACGGGCATGTTCGGCAGCGGAGCCGGAGGACCCGGAGGTCCCGGTGGTCCCGGAGGTCCCGGTGGTCCCGGAGGTCCCGGAGGTCCCGGTGGTCCCGGAGGTCCCGGTGGTCCCGGTGGTCCCGGTGGTCCCGGTGGTCCCGGTGGTCCCGGAGGTGCACAGGG
This sequence comes from Oscillospiraceae bacterium, assembly GCA_963639765.1. GTDB lineage: Bacteria > Bacillota > Clostridia > Oscillospirales > Oscillospiraceae > CAVHXA01. The sequence continues at coordinate 2,113 of CAVHXA010000015.1, forward strand.
CGAGAGCACAAAAACCTATGCCGAGATCAGGCAGACCATCCGTCAGGCGGATGCCGCGCATCTGGAGGCCTTTGAACGCATGACCGACGAGGAGGTCTGCGCCGGCGGAGGCGTGCCCGTATACGACATGGCCATGAAGGGCCTGTTCATCAACAATTTCGTCCGCGGCCGGATTGCCCAGATTCTCGGCGGGCTTGGCATTGAGACCGACTGGATCTCGGGTGCGCTGCTGAGCGAATAGGCGCGGCGGCTGGAAGCTCGCCTTCATACAGAAAAAGCGGGGGGAGTCACAGAAAACGTGATCTCTCCCGCCGCTTTGTTTCGTGGCTGTCCGGCATGCAAGCGGCTCTCCGGGCACTGCTGCCCTCCGCGGAGCCTCAGAGGTGGAATTTCCGGCTGTATTCGTCGTAGTAGAGGTCAAAATTGCCGGAGCGGAGCTTTTTTACGCTGTTGAGGTATTCGTGCGTGTCGAAGGAGTCGGATTCGAGCTCGATCATGGCCACGGCGATGTTGGAGCAGTGGTCCGCCACGCGCTCGAGGTTGTTGAGCAGGTCGTTGAACACAAAGCCGTGGTCGAGCGTGCATTCGCCGGAGCGCAGCCGGTCGATATGGTGCAGCTTCATTTCGTCGCACAGGTTGTCGATGAGCTCCTCGAGCGGCTCGACCTGCACAGCCTGCGCCAGATCGTTGTGGATGAAGGCACCGGTCACAAGCGAGACGATTTCGCCCACTGAAGCACAGATGATTTCAAGCTCACGCCGGGCACCGGAGGAAAAGGCGATGTGCTTCTGGTGGATTTCGCGCGCACCCTGCGCGATGTTTACGGCGTGGTCGCTGATGCGCTCAAAGTCGCCGATGGTGTGCAGAAACTTGGACACGTCCCCGCTCTGACGGGCGGTCAGCTCCTTGCCCGTGATTTTTACAAGATAGGTGCCGAGCTTGTCTTCGTAGCGGTCTACCGTGTCCTCCTGCTCGAGAACCTGCTGATAGAGCTTTTCGGTAAAGCCCTTGAGCAGCTCAAAGGACTCGGCAAGATTGTCCTGCGCCCGTATGGCCATGGCGTTTACCGCAATGCGGCTCTGTTCTACTGCCAGCGCGGGATGGTCGAGAAAGCGTTCCTCGAGACGGTCGATTTCGAGCTCACCCTGCTCCCGGCCGTCTTTGCTGCGGATCAGCCAGCACGTAAGCCGCTCGAGCTGCCCGAGAAACGGAGCCAGCACCAGCAGCGTGGCCAGACGAAGCAGGGTATTCATCAGAGCCACGGATATGGGATTCATCACAAGGCCCATGAACGAAAAGCCGATGATCGCGTTGGCAATGTAGAAAATCGGAGCCCAGATCACAACGCCCAGAACGTCGATCAGCAGATAGGCCAGCGCCGTACGCCGACCGTCGACCCCGGCACCCAGCGCAGACAGCAGCACCGGCACCGCGGCACCGATGCCCACGCCCATGATAAAGGGCAGCGCCGTTTCAAAGGTGATGGCGCCCGTAACCGACAGGGCCTGCACCACACCCACAGCCGCAGAGGCGGACTGCAGAACGCTTGTGAAGACGGTACCCGCCAGAATGCCCACCAGCGGATTGGTCAGTGTGGTCAGAAAGCTGATAAACCAGGCGCTGTCGCGCAGCGGGGACACGGCGGTGCTCATGGCCTTCATGCCGAACATCAGCACGGCAAAGCCGAGAAGAATATCGCCCAGATGCTTTTTTGCGGTGTCCTTGCTGAACATCCGCAGGATAATGCCGATCACGGCAATCACACCGGTGAGCGTGTCGGTTGAAAGCAGGCTGGCCAGACCGGAGCCGCCCTCGATGTAGCTCAGGCAGATGATCCAGCCGGTGATGCTGGTGCCGAGAATGGCGCCCAGAACAATGCCGATGGCCTGACGGACCTTCATCATGCCGGAGTTGACAAAGCCCACAACCATCACAGAGGTGGCCGAGGACGACTGAATGATCGCCGTAACGCCCGTGCCCAGAAGAACACCCTTCAGCGGCGTGCTGGTCAGACGGTAGAGAATCAGCTCCAGCCGGTTGCCGGCAACCCTTTTCAGACCGTCGCCCATCAGGCCCATGCCGAACAGAAACAGCGCCACGCCGCTGAGCAGCGCGATAATGTTTGAGATATCCAGCGTATCTCACCTCCTGCGGAATTGTGCCTTTCCGGGAAAAACAGGGCCCGGAGCCTGCGCTTTTTCCGATCATAGCACGGCAACGTTAAATCCCGCGGCCGTTTTTTATTAAATCCGCGTTAAATCCGCTTCGGGACGAAGCCGGACCGCACGAAAGGAATGGTCATGAAAATGCAGAATACGACTCTATGCTATATCCGGCAGAACGGAAGCTATCTGATGCTGCACCGGGTAAAAAAGAAAAACGACGCAAATCACGACAAGTGGATCGGCGTGGGCGGAAAATTTCTGGAAAACGAAAGCCCGGACGAGTGCCTGCTGCGCGAGGTGCTGGAGGAAACGGGACTCACCCTCACCGAGTATCGCTGCCGCGGAGTGGTAACCTTTGTCAGCGACGAGGCCCCGGGAGAGCTGATGTATCTGTTTACCGCCGACGCCTTTTGCGGAGCCCTTCACACGTGCAGCGAGGGCGATCTGCAGTGGGTTCCGCAGGAGCAGCTTCGCAGCCTGCCGCTGTGGGAGGGGGATCACCTGTTTCTGGAGCTTCTGGCCGCCGATGCGCCGTTCTTTCTGCTGAAGCTGTGCTATCGGGGCGATCGGCTGGCCTCTGCCGTGCTCAACGGCAGGCGTATCCGATAGGAGACGAAAGCCCTGCAATACACGGAGGCCTTCTGCGCCCTGCCGCCTTTTTCGACAAAAAAAGAATCGCCGGATTCCCCTGCCGCATTGTGCGGATTTGCCTTGACAAAAGGGGAAACGGCGAATATAATGGAACAATGCCTGCCCTGAAAACGGGGGCAGAGTACCACCACTATAATACCACCATCCACCAACGAAATCAAGGGCACTACGCAACAAACTGGCAACACACCCGCGTGTGTCATTTGCTGGCGCTCGAAGGAGCCGCCCGGAAAGGTCGTGTGAAACAGGGATATGGATCTGGTTAAAGACATTTACTACGGCAAGACACTTCGAAAGAGCTTTGGCAAGCACGATGAGATTCTTGAGCTGCCGAACCTGCTGAAGATCCAGAAAGACTCCTACGAATGGTTCCTGCGCGAGGGAATGCGCGAGGTATTCCGCGATGTCGACGCGATTGTCGACTATTCCGGCAACCTTGAGCTTACCTTTCTGGACTATTCCATGGACGAAAAGCCGAAATACACCGTTGAAGAATGCAAGGAACGCGACACCACCTATTCCCGCCCCATCAAGGTGCGGGTTCGTCTGCGCAACAAGGAAACCGGCGACGTAAAGGAATCCGAGGTTTTCATGGGCGATTTCCCGCTGATGACCGAGGGCGGCACCTTTGTGATCAACGGAGCCGAGCGCGTGGTGGTTTCGCAGATTGTCCGCAGCCCGGGCATGTTTTACGGGGCGGCGACAGACAAGGCCGACGTACACACCTACACCACCACCATCAACCCCTATCGCGGGGCCTGGCTCGAATACGAAACCGACGCGTCCAACGTATTTTATGTGCGCATCGACAAAAACCGCAAGCTGCCGATAACCTGCCTGATCCGTGCCGTGGGCATTGAGAGCGACGAGGCCATCATCGATCTTTTCGGCGACGACGAGCGCATCCGGGCCACCCTTGAAAAGGACACCACACACAACCGCGACGAGAGTCTGCTCGAAATCTACCGTCGTCTGCGTCCGGGCGAGCCGCCCACCGTGGAAAGCGCCGACGCATATATGACACAGCTCTTTTTCGATCCCCGCCGCTACGACCTGTCCAAGGTCGGCCGCTACAAGGTCAACAAAAAGATGGAAATCCGCACGAGGCTTACGGGGCGCAGGCTGGCCGAGGTCGTTTCAGACCCGCTCACGGGCGAGGTTCTGGCCGAGGCGGGCGAGCTGCTCACGCGAGAGCGCGCGCAGGAGCTTTCCGACAGGGGCGTAAACAGCGCCGTGGTCGACATCGAGGGCGAGCAGGTCAAGGTATTTTCCAACGGCATGGTCAACATGGCCAACTTTGTCTCGTTCGACCCGGCCGAGCACGACATCCGCGAAAAGGTCTGCTTTGCCGTTCTGCATGAGATGCTCGAAACGATGTCCGAGGAAGAAATGATCGAGCGTCTGCCCGAATACCGCGACCGGCTGATTCCCAGGCACATCACCAACGACGACATTCTGGCCTCCATAAACTACCTCAACTGTCTGGCCCACGGTCTGGGCACAGCCGACGACATCGACCATCTGGGCAACCGCCGTCTGCGCTGTGTGGGCGAGCTGCTGCAGAACCAGTTCCGCGTGGGCTTTACCCGTCTCGAGCGCGTGGTCAAGGAACGCATGACCATCCAGGACGCGGATCTCGTTACGCCGCAGACCCTGATCAACATCCGCCCGGTCACGGCGGTCATCAAGGAATTCTTCGGATCCTCGCCGCTGAGCCAGTTCATGGACCAGAACAACCCGCTGGCCGAGCTGACGCACAAGCGCCGTCTTTCGGCTCTGGGTCCCGGCGGTCTGAGCCGCGAACGTGCCTCCTTTGAGGTCCGCGACGTCCACTACAGCCACTATGGCCGCATGTGCCCGATCGAAACCCCCGAAGGTCCCAACATCGGCCTGATCAACTATCTGGCCACCTATGCCAAGATCAACGAATACGGCTTTATCGAGGCGCCCTATCGCCGGGTGGACAAGCAGACCTTCCGGGTTACCGACGAGGTAACCTACATGTCCGCCGACGTCGAAGACGAATTCTATGTTGCGCAGGCCAGCGAGGCACTCGACGAAAACGGCTGTCTTGCAAAGGAGCGTATTACCTGCCGCCACCAGGACGAGATCATCGAGGTAGACCGGCACATGATCGACTATGTCGACGTATCGCCCAAGATGATGGTTTCCGTGGCAACGGCCTTTATTCCCTTCCTCGAAAACGACGACGCCAACCGTGCGCTGATGGGCGCAAACATGCAGCGTCAGGCCGTGCCTCTGCTGGTCACCGAGGCGCCCATTGTGGCCACCGGCGTAGAGCACAAGTGCGCGGTAGACTCCGAGGTCTGCATCATTGCCCGCAAGCCCGGCATCGTGACCCGCGTGTGCGCGACCGACGTTACGGTCCGCTATGACGACGGCGAAACCAGAACGCACCATCTGCAGAAATTCGTGCGGTCCAACCAGGGCACCTGCGTGAACCAGCGCCCCATTGTCAGCGCGGGCGACCGGCTGGCGGCCGGCGACGTGATTGCCGACGGTCCGAGCTGCGCACAGGGCGAGATTGCTCTGGGCAAAAACGTACTCATCGGCTTTATGACCTGGGAGGGCTACAACTACGAAGACGCCATCCTGCTCAACGAGCGTCTGGTGCGTGAGGACGTCTTTACCTCCATCCACATCGAGGAGCACGAGACCGACGCGCGCGAGACCAAGCTGGGTCCCGAGGAGATTACCCGCGACATTCCCAACGTATCCGACGAAATGCTCAAGGACCTCGACGAAAACGGCATCATCCGCGTGGGTGCCGAGGTTTCGGCGGGCGACTATCTCGTCGGCAAGGTCACGCCCAAGGGCGAAACCGAGCTGACTGCCGAAGAGCGTCTGCTGCGTGCCATTTTCGGCGAAAAGGCCCGCGAGGTCCGCGACACCTCACTCAAGGTCCCGCATGGCGAATCCGGTATTGTTGTCGACGTAAAGGTCTTCCGCCGCGGGATCAACGGCGATGAGCTCAGTGCCGGCGTAAATACGGTTGTGCGCGTATATATCGCCCAGAAGCGCAAGATTTCGGTTGGCGACAAGATGGCCGGCCGTCACGGCAACAAGGGCGTGGTTTCGCGGGTTCTGCCGCAGGAGGACATGCCGTTCCTGCCCGACGGAACACCGCTGGATATCGTCCTCAACCCGCTGGGCGTGCCCTCGCGCATGAACATCGGGCAGGTGCTGGAGGTCCATCTGGGCTATGCGGCACACGCGCTGGGCTGGAAGGTCGTAACCCCCGTCTTCGACGGGGCCGACGAAAAAGACATCCGCCAGGCCCTGAAGCTGGCCGGCGTGCGCGAAGACGGCAAGTCCATCCTTTACGACGGCCGCACCGGCGAGCAGTTCGACAACCCCGTTACGGTCGGCTATGTCTACTTCCTCAAGCTGCACCACCTTGTCGACGACAAGATCCATGCCCGCTCCACCGGCCCGTATTCGCTCGTTACGCAGCAGCCGCTGGGCGGCAAGGCCCAGTTCGGCGGGCAGCGCTTCGGTGAAATGGAGGTATGGGCGCTGGAGGCCTATGGCGCGGCCTACACCCTGCAGGAGATCCTCACCGTCAAATCCGACGACGTCAACGGCCGCGTAAAGACCTATGAGGCCATCGTAAAGGGCCACAACGTGCCCAAGCCCGGCGTACCCGAATCCTTCAAGGTTCTGGTCAAGGAGCTGCAGTCGCTGTGCCTCGACGTGCGCGTGCTCGACGGCAACGGCGAAGAAATCGAGCTGCGCGAGGACGACGAGGATCTGCAGCCCGCAGTCGAGCTGCCGCAGGCGGGTCCCTTCATCACCGACAGCGAGTCCGACTTCAACGAGGGCGGCTACAGCGTGGAGCATGCCGATGCTCCCGACAGAGGCGTCGTAATCGTAAACGAGCTGTTCAGCCAGCTTTCGGATTCGGACGACGACATTGCAGACGAAGACTACGATGTTTCCGACGACGACTTTACCTTTGACGACGAAGACGAGGAGGGAGATGCACAATGAGCTACGCCACGTTTGAAGCCATACGCATTGGCATTGCCTCTCCGCAGATGATCCTGGACTGGTCCTACGGTGAGGTCAAAAAGCCCGAAACCATCAACTACCGCACCCTGAAGCCCGAAAAAGACGGCCTGTTCTGCGAAAAGATCTTCGGGCCCACCAAAGACTGGGAATGCCACTGCGGCAAGTACAAAAAGATCCGCTACAAGGGCAAGATCTGCGACCGCTGCGGCGTGGAGGTCACAAAATCCAAGGTCCGCCGCGAGCGTATGGGCCACATCGAGCTGGCCGCTCCCGTGAGTCATATCTGGTATTTCAAGGGCATCCCCTCGCGCATGGGTCTGATTCTCGACCTGTCTCCGCGCATCCTCGAAAAGGTTCTGTATTTTGCGGCCTACATCGTCACGGACCCGGGCTCCACCCCGCTGGTTCTCAACCAGGTCCTGACCGAAAAGGAATACCGCGACATGCGCGAAAAATACGAGGACGATTTCGACGCCGGCATGGGTGCCGAGGCTGTGAAGAAGCTTTTGTCGCAGCTGGACCTCGAGGAGCTTTCGTCCACGCTTCGCGCCGACCTCCGGACTGCCTCGGGCCAGAAAAAGCTGCGCATCATCAAGCGTCTTGAGGTTGTGGAATCCTTCCGTCTGAGCGGGAACGATCCCTCCTGGATGGTGCTGGACGTCCTGCCCGTGATTCCGCCAGAAATCCGCCCCATGGTACAGCTCGACGGCGGCCGCTTTGCCACAAGTGACCTCAACGACCTGTATCGCCGCGTCATCAACCGCAACAACCGTCTCAAGCGGCTGATCCAGCTCAACGCGCCCGACATCATCGTCCGCAACGAAAAGCGTATGCTGCAGGAAGCAGTTGACGCGCTCATCGACAACGGCCGCCGCGGCCGGGCCGTAACCGGTGCGAACAACCGCAACCTCAAGAGCCTGTCCGACATGCTCAAGGGCAAGCAGGGCCGCTTCCGCCAGAACCTTCTCGGCAAGCGCGTGGACTATTCCGGCCGTTCGGTTATCGTGGTCGGGCCCGAGCTCAAGCTCTATCAGTGCGGCCTGCCAAAGGAAATGGCCATCGAGCTTTTCCGCCCGTTTGTGATGAAAAAGCTGGTAGAAGACGGGCTGGCAAACAACATCAAATCCGCCAAAAAGATGATCGACAAGGGCAAGACCGAGGTCTGGGACGCACTGGAAGACATCATCGCCGAGCGTCCCGTGATGCTCAACCGCGCGCCCACGCTGCACCGTCTGGGCATTCAGGCCTTTGAGCCCGTGCTGGTTGAGGGCCGGGCGATCAAGCTGCATCCGCTGGTGTGTACCGCCTTCAATGCCGACTTCGACGGCGACCAGATGGCCGTGCACGTGCCCCTGTCCGCCGAGGCGCAGGCCGAGGCCCGCGTGCTGATGCTTTCGGCCAACAACCTGCTGCGTCCGCAGGACGGGCAGCCCGTTACCGTGCCCACGCAGGACATGATCCTGGGCACCTACTACCTGACCTATCAGAAATTCGACGACCCGACGTCCCCGCAGTATCGCTTCGACACGCTCGCAGCCTGCGACAGCGCAGCCAACAACGCCGGCTATGCGGACAGCAGGCCTGTGTGGATCCGCAACACGTGGGACAACGGAGACGAATATCTGGCAACCACGGTCGAGCTGGCCCGGCGCGCCCTGATCGGGGGCGTTCGTCCCGAGGAAGCAAAGCCGCCCATCTACGAAACGCTTTCCGAGGCCACAGCCGACATCCGCGAGCGCGGTTTGGATTTCGACACCCACGTATGGATCCGCAACGTGTGGGACAGCCGGGAGCTCATCCAGGAAGAGGCACACAACTATATACAGACTGCCGCGGGCTATGCGCTGCTGGCCGGGCAGGAGGCAGAGGCGTGCGGCAGTGCCGAGGCTCCGCAGGTGCGCGAGGCCCTGCGCGAGGACAGCGTCTATCCCACCTTTGCCGACGAAAACGAGGCCATGATGGCCTATGCCGAAAAGCGGCTGGAAATCCACCGTCCGATCCGCGTCAGGAAAACCCTGCGGATCAACGGCGAGGACAAACCCCGTCTGATCCACGCCACGGTCGGCAGACTGATCTTCAACGCGCCCATTCCGCAGGATCTGGGCTTTGTGGACCGCGACACCGACGATAGTCTCTTTGAGCTCGAAATTCAGCAGACCATCGGCAAAAAGCTGCTGGGCGTGATTATCGACAAGTGCATCCGCAAGCACGGCTTTACCATCGCCACTGAAATGCTCGACGCCATCAAGGCGCTGGGCTACAAATACTCCACACGCGGCTCGATTACCGTCTCCATCGCGGACATGGCCATCCCCGACGCCAAATACACCCTCATCAGCGACACCGAAAAAGAGGTCGTGCGCATCGACCGCCAGTATAAGCGCGGCTTCATCACCAACGACGAACGCTACCGCCTGACCGTAAGTGCCTGGGAAGACACCACCAACAACGTCACAAAGGCCCTGCAGGAAAATCTCGACCGCTTCAACCCCATCTTCATGATGGCAGACTCCGGCGCCCGCGGCTCCATGAGCCAGATCCGGCAGCTGGCCGGTATGCGCGGTCTGATGGCCAACACCGCAGGCAAGACCATCGAAATCCCCATCAAGTCCAACTTCCGCGAGGGCCTGTCCGTTCTCGAATACTTCATCTCCTCGCGAGGCGCACGAAAGGGTCTCGCCGATACGGCTCTGCGTACCGCCGACTCCGGCTATCTGACCCGCCGTCTGGTTGACGTAAGTCAGGACGTCATCATCCGCGAGCACGACTGCGGCACGACCCAGGGCATTACCGTGGGCGAGATTGTGGAAAAGGGTCAGGTTATCGACACCTTCGGAAACCGCATCCGCGGCCGCTATCCCATCGAGGATCTGGTTGACCCGTCCACCGGCGAGCTGCTGTTTGCGAAAACACACCTCCTCACAGAAGACGACGCCGCCGTCCTCGAGGCCCACGGCATCCACGAGGTCCGCATCCGCACCGTACTGGGCTGCCGCGCGAGAAGCGGCGTGTGCGCCACCTGCTACGGCATGAACCTGGCCACCTCCGGCGAGGTCAATCTGGGTGAGGCTGTCGGCATTATCGCGGCGCAGTCCATCGGCGAGCCCGGCACGCAGCTCACAATGCGTACCTTCCATACCGGCGGCGTTGCCGGCGACGACATCACGCAGGGTCTTCCCCGCGTAGAAGAGCTCTTTGAGGCGCGCAAGCCCAAGAAAACGGCGCAGCTGGCAGAGATTTCGGGCGACGTCTCCATCGAAGAGACAACCATCCGCACGGCGACCCGCCTGGTTACCATCATCAATCCCGAGGACGGCGAAATCAGACAGTATCAGGTCCCCTACAGCGTCACACTGCGGGTGGAAAACGGCCAGCACGTAAACCGGGGCGACCAGATTACCGGCGGCTCGCTCAGCCCGCACGACATCCTCCGCATCTCGGGTGTTGAGGCCGTGCAGAACTACCTAATCCAGGAGGTACAGGCCGTATACCGCTCTCAGGGCGTTGACATCAACGACAAGCACATCGAGGTCATTGTCCGGCAGATGATGCGCAAGGTCAAGGTAGAGGATGCGGGCGACACCGATCTGCTCACGGGTGCCACCATAGACCAGTTTGAATTCGAGGACGCCAACGAGGCCGTCCGCCGTCGCATCGAGGCCGGCGAAGAAGACCTGCGCGAGGCTGCCAGCAGCCTGATTCTGATGGGCATCACAAAGGCCAGTCTTGCAACCGAATCCTTCCTGTCGGCGGCCTCCTTCCAGGAAACCACCAAGGTCCTTACCGATGCCGCGATCAAGGGCAAGGTCGACCACCTTGTCGGCCTGAAGGAAAACGTCATCATCGGCAAGCTGATTCCCGCCGGCGCGGGACTGCAGGCCTATCGCGACTACGCCCCCGGCATCACCCCCGAATCACCCGTCACCGACGAGATGATCGAAAACGAACGCATGTAAGCACAGTGCGGCACCGCAGGGCTGCGGCTTTCCGATCCGTCGGACAGGCTGCCGAAGGCTGCGGTGCCGCCGCAGAATCTGTGCCGCAGAATCTGTGCCGCAGGCGTTGACGAACGGGAAAAGACCTGCTATAATCAAAATTCGCGTGGGCTATAGCCATGCCCAAATCCGCACCCGAGGGGGCTCACCATGAACACCGAACTGCACGGCGCAAGAAAAGTCATCGGGCTCAAGCAGCTTCGCAGGGCACTGCAAAACGGGCAGGTTGCCGAGGCCTTTGCCGCACAGGATGCCGAGCCCCGGATTGTCGACCCCGTGATCGAGCTGTGCCGCCGAAACGGCGTGCACGTGACCATGGTCCCCACCATGGCCGGTCTTGGTCATGATTTCGGCATCGAGGTGGGTGCGGCCGTTGCCGGCATCCTCAGATAGCCGGTCCGGCTATGCTGCCATGCGCCCGGGCCTTTGCCCGAGCGAGGCCATAAAAAAGACGGTCCGCCCGGTCCGCCCGTGTCTTCGGCCGATTTGCAGGGGCACACATGCCCAAATTCAAAACAGCCCGAAGGCTCCGGCAGTCTGCCGCGTACCGCAGCTCCGGACAAGGAGCATCCCGACACGAAAGGAGGAACATCCATGCCAACATTCAATCAGCTGGTCAGAAAGGGCAGAGAGCAGGTCACCTACAAATCCACCGCTCCCGCTCTGCAAAAGGGTATGAACACTCTGAAAAACCGGTCCACCGATCTGTCTTCTCCGCAGAAGCGCGGCGTGTGCACCGCAGTCAGAACGTCCACCCCGAAAAAGCCGAACTCCGCTCTGCGGAAGATCGCCCGTGTGCGTTTGACCAACGGCTATGAGGTATCTGCCTACATTCCCGGTATCGGCCACAACCTGCAGGAGCACTCCGTTGTGCTTATCCGCGGCGGCCGTGTAAAAGACCTTCCCGGTGTACGTTACCACATCATCCGCGGCACGCTCGACACCCAGGGCGTTTCCGGACGTATGCAGGGCCGCAGCAAATACGGCGCCAAGCGCCCAAAGGCCAACAAGAAATAAGCCTGCTGCACCGCAATCAGACAAATCGCACGAGGCAAGCCATGCCCGGACGTTTATATATATAGATTATAAACCTCTTGGCAGGCACCACGGAATCAGACTTCCGAGTACCTATGAAATCAGATTATGAAGGAGGGAAGCGAAGTGCCCAGAAGAGGTAACGTCCCGAAGAGAGAGATTCTTCCGGACCCCATTTACAATTCTGTTCTGGTAACCAAGCTGATCAACAGCATAATGCTGGACGGCAAGAAGGGTACCGCTCAAAAGGTTGTATACGGCGCATTCGAGATCATCGAGGCCAAAACCGGCAAGAGCGGGCTCGAATCCTTCCAGCAGGCCATGGAAAACATCATGCCTTCTCTGGAGGTAAAGGCCCGTCGTGTAGGCGGCGCCACCTACCAGGTTCCCATCGAGGTTCGTCCCGAGCGGCGCCAGACTCTGGCTCTGCGCTGGATTACCATGTATTCGCGCAGCCGCAGCGAAAAAACCATGAAGGAGCGGCTGGCCGGCGAAATCATGGATGCATGCAACAACACCGGTTCTTCCGTCAAGCGGCGTGAAGACATGCACAAGATGGCCGAGGCCAACAAGGCCTTCTCCCACTACCGCTGGTAAGTCCACTGCCGATGCCGGTATCTGTCCGGCGCGCATCAATGAAAGGAAATATACATGCCCAGAGAATATTCCCTTGAGGTCACACGAAATATCGGCATTATGGCGCACATCGACGCGGGCAAGACCACCACGACCGAACGTATTCTGTTCTATACCGGCCGAACCTACAAGCTCGGCGAGGTCCACGAGGGCGCGGCCACCATGGACTGGATGGAGCAGGAGCAGGAGCGCGGCATCACGATCACGTCCGCGGCCACCACGTGCTTCTGGAAGGGGCACCGGATCAACATCATCGACACGCCGGGCCACGTAGACTTTACCGTCGAAGTAGAACGGTCGCTGCGCGTGCTCGACGGAAGCGTCACAGTGCTGTGCGCAAAGGGCGGTGTAGAACCTCAGACCGAGACCGTCTGGAGACAGGCCGACAAATACAACGTCCCCAGAATGATCTACATCAACAAAATGGACATCACGGGCGCAGACTTCTTTCATGTGCTGCGGATGATTCACGACCGGCTCAAATGCAATGCCGTGCCGATCCAGCTCCCCATCGGGGCCGAGGCCGACTTCAGGGGCGTTATCGACCTGATCAAAATGAAGGCCTTCCTCTTCTACGACGAGCTGGGCAAGGACATGCGCGAGGAGGAAATCCCCGCCGACATGCGTGAGCTGGCCGACGAATACCGCGAAAAGATGCTCGACGCCATTGCCGAGGAAGACGAAGACCTGATGATGCTCTATCTCGATGGTGAGGAGATCACCGAGGAGATGATCCGTCGGGCCATCCGCAAGGCAACCGTCAACGTGCACATGGTCCCCGTAACCTGCGGCTCAAGCTATCGCAACAAGGGCGTGCAGGAGCTGCTCGACGCGATCGTCTACTATCTGCCGTCCCCTCTGGACGTCAGGCCGGTTGAGGGCCATCAGCCAAACGATCCCGAGGCTGTGGAGATTCGAAATGCCAGCGACGACGAGCCGTTTTCGGCTCTGGCCTTCAAAATCGCGACCGATCCCTATGTGGGCAAGCTGTGTTTCTTCCGTGTCTATTCCGGGCACCTCGAAACCGGCATGACCGTATACAACGCCACAAAGGGCAAGCGCGAGCGTATGGGCCGCATTCTGCGGATGCATGCCAACCACCGCGAAGACATCGACGCGGTATACACCGGCGACATCGCGGCTGTGGTCAGTGTGAAAAACACCACCACCGGTGACACGCTGTGCGACGAAAAGCACCCGCTGGTGCTCGAGTCCATGACCTTCCCCGAGCCCGTGATCCGCATTGCCATCGAGCCCAAGACCAAGGCCGGACAGGAAAAGATGTCCATTGCACTGGCCAAGCTGGCCGAAGAAGACCCAACCTTCAAAACCTACACCGACACCGAGACCGGTCAGACCATCATCGCCGGCATGGGCGAGCTGCACCTCGAGATCATCGTGGATCGTCTGCTGCGCGAATTCAAGGTCGAGGCCAATGTCGGTGCGCCGCAGGTTGCCTACAAGGAAACCATTACGCAGTCTGCCACCGTAGAAAACAAATACGCCCGTCAGTCCGGCGGCCGCGGCCAGTATGGTCACGTCAAGCTGCTGGTTGAGCCCAACGAATCCGGCAAGGGTTATGAGTTTGTCAACGCGGTCGTCGGCGGCGCGATCCCCAAGGAATTCATCCCCGCAGTCGACATGGGCGTGCAGGGAGCCATGGAGGCGGGCGTGCTGGGCGGCTATCCGATGGTAGACGTAAAGGTCACGCTGCTCGACGGTTCCTACCACGAGGTGGACTCCTCCGAGCTGGCCTTCAAGATTGCCGGCTCCATGGCCTTCAAAGACGCCTGCCGCAAGGCGGGGCCCGTCATCCTCGAGCCCATCATGAAGGTTGCGGTTACCGTCCCGGAGGAATATGTCGGCGACGTCATCGGCGACATCAGCTCCCGCCGCGGCAGCATTCAGGGCATCACCATGGACAACGGCATCCAGCAGATCGACGCTTCCGTGCCGCTCAGTGCCATGTTCGGATACGCCACCGATCTTCGTTCTTCCACACAGGGCCGCGGGCAATACTCCATGGAGCCCAGCCACTACGTAGAGCTCCCCAAGAGCCTGCAGGAAGAGCTCATCCGGCGTTATCACTAAATTTCCCGGCAACAGCTTGATATTGTGGGAGGCATCGTGTATGATAGCCTCACAATACGAAATACATTCCGCTATATACATTAAGGAGGAACTACCATGGGAAAAGCGCATTTTGAACGCAACAAGCCCCACGTAAACATCGGCACCATTGGTCACATCGACCATGGCAAGACCACCCTGACCGCTGCCATCACCAAGTATCTGGCCATGGACGGCGTAGACGGCAGAGCCGAGTTCACCAGCTATGCCAACATCGACAAGGCTCCCGAAGAGCGCGAACGCGGCATCACCATCAACACCGCACACGTAGAATACGAAACCGCAAACCGCCACTATGCGCACGTTGACTGCCCGGGACACGCCGACTACATCAAAAACATGATCACCGGCGCCGCGCAGATGGACGGCGGCATCCTGGTTATCGCCGCATCCGACGGCCCCATGGCTCAGACCAAAGAGCACCTGCTGCTGGCCCGTCAGGTTGGCGTGCCCGCCATTGTCGTCTTCATGAACAAGATCGACCAGGTCGACGACGAGGAGCTCATCGAGCTCGTTGAGATGGAAATCCGTGAGACCCTGTCCTACTACGAATTCCCGGGCGACGAGATCCCCATCATCAAGGGTTCCGCCCGCAACGCGCTTGAGTCCACCAACACCGACCCCAACGCTCCCGAGTATGCCTGCATCAAGGAGCTCATGGAGGCTGTTGACTCCTACATCCCCACACCCGACCGCAAGGCCGACCAGCCCTTCCTGATGCCCGTCGAAGACGTATTCACCATTTCCGGCCGCGGCACCGTTGCCACCGGTCGTGTTGAGCGCGGACAGATCAAGCGCAACGAGCCCGTTGAGATCGTCGGCCTCGAGGAAGAGATCAAAAAGTCCGTCGTTACCGACATCGAAATGTTCCGCAAGCTGCTCGACTACGCCGAAGCCGGCGACAACATCGGCGCACTGCTGCGCGGCATGTCCAAGAAAGACGTTGAGCGCGGACAGGTTCTGGCAAAGCCCGGATCCATTCATCCCCACAAAAAGTTCCTGGGCCAGGTTTACGTCCTGTCCAAGGAAGAAGGCGGCCGTCATACTCCGTTCTTCACAAACTATCGTCCCCAGTTCTATTTCCGTACCACCGACGTTACCGGCATCATCACCCTTCCCGAAGGCGTTGAGATGTGCATGCCCGGCGACCACGTGGATATGCATGTTGAGCTGATCACCCCCATCGCAATCGAAAAGGGCCTGCGCTTCGCCATCCGCGAGGGCGGCCGTACCGTCGGTTCCGGTGTTGTTATCGGCATCGAGGAATAATTCCGCCAAGTGCCGGCGTCCTTCGGGGCGCCGGTTTTTTTATGGCGGCACCGCGCAGTGGGGCGGAATTTCCCGCCGGACGCACCTGCCTCGTTGTGCGGTGCTGCCTTATGTATTGACAGCCATGATAAAATAAACGGGTAATATCGGCGCGGACCGCGTTTTCGGCCAAAGGCCGTCGAAAGGAAGATACAACAATGGCAAAAGAGAAAAAGGTTGAGCAGATCACCGACATGGAGGTTGATTTTGCCCAGTGGTTTACCGACGTATGCATCAAGGCGGAGCTTGTGGACTATTCCGGCGTGAAGGGACTGTTTATCATGCGTCCCTATGGCTATGCCATCTGGGAAAACATCATGAACTTCCTCGATCGCCGCTTTAAGGATCTTGGTCACGAAAACGTTGCCATGCCGCTGCTGATCCCGGAATCCCTGCTGCAAAAGGAAAAAGACCATGTCGCCGGCTTTGCACCCGAGTGCGCGTGGGTCACCACGGGCGGCAGCGAACCGCTCGAGGAACGGCTGTGCATCCGTCCGACCTCCGAAACGCTGTTCTGCGAGCACTGGAGCCATGTTGTGCATTCCTGGCGCGATCTTCCGATGAAATACAACCAGTGGTGTTCGGTACTGCGCTGGGAAAAGACCACGCGGCCCTTTCTGCGCGGACGTGAATTTCTCTGGCAGGAGGGGCACACACTCCACGCCACGGCCGAAGAGGCCATCGAGGAAACCGAGCAGATGCTTGAGGTCTATGCCGACTGTCTCGAGAATCTTCTGGCCATGCCCGTTGTCCGCGGCCTGAAAACCGACAAGGAAAAGTTTGCCGGCGCCGAGCGCACCTATACGGTTGAATGCATGATGCACGACCGCAAGGCTCTGCAGTCCGGCACCAGCCACTATTTCGGCACGGGCTTTGCAAAGGCGTTTGACATCTCCTTTGCCGACAGGGAAAACGGGCTCAGCACCCCGCACGAAACCTCCTGGGGCCTGTCCACACGGGCCATCGGCGGCCTGATCATGACACACGGCGACAACAACGGTCTCGTACTGCCCCCGCGGGTAGCTCCGATTCAGGTGATCGTGGTTCCCGTTGCCCAGCACAAGCCCGGCGTACTCGAAAAGGCCGGCGAGGTATACGAAGCGCTCAAGGCTGCCGGTATCCGCGCAAGGCTCGACGATTCCGACCAGTCCATGGGCTGGAAGTGCGCCCAGTGGGAGATGAAGGGCGTTCCCCTGCGGCTTGAGCTCGGTCCGCGCGACATCGAAAACGGTCAGTGTGTGGCGGCCCGCCGCGACAACGGCGAAAAGCTTCCCCTGCGGCTGGACGATCTTGTGTCCGGCACAAAGGCCGTGCTCGAGCAGGTACAGAACGGGCTCTTCGAAAAGGCCAGAACCAACCTCGAAACCCACACCAGAGTCTGCCATACACTGCAGGAGGTACGCGATTTCATCCGGACCGAGGGCGGCTTCGCCAAAACCATGTGGTGCGGCGACCTTGCCTGTGAGCTGAAGATGAAAGAAGAAGCCGGCGTTTCCTCACGCTGCATGCCGCTTGTACAGGAGCCTGTCGGCGATACCTGCGTGTGCTGCGGCCGCCCGGCCAAAAAGACCATTCTCTGGGGCGTTGCCTATTAAGGCAGCACCGTGCAGCTGCCTGCGCAGCAACCGAAAACAGGATTTTTTTGCAGCCCCCCTTGACATTCGGGGGGCTGTATGTTATGCTTGTCAAGTGCGCTTGGGGGTAGTATGCCCCTGCGCGCCCATATGCGATGAACCGGGAGATTGCGCCGTGCCTCGGCGGTAACTTTCGGGGAGTATGTCCGTTGATCGGGCGGCTGAGTGAAGACCATTGCCATGCGGAAACCCCACGGGAAGTGCCGCTGTGGCTGCGAGTGCTGTCAGCCGGTATCAAAGCCGGCGTTTTTCATCCGCTGAAAATGACACACACGGAACAGTGGTAATCACTCACCGTACACAGCTTCACTGAGTACGTTAGGAGGACTCACACACATGGCAACTGCAAACAAAGACATGATCCGCATCCGTCTCAAGGCCTATGATCACCAGCTCATCGACCAGAGCGCAGAAAAGATCGTAGAAACCGCCAAGCGCAACGGCGCCCAGGTTTCGGGCCCCATCCCCCTGCCCACAAAGAAAGAGGTCGTCACCATCCTTCGCGCTGTTCACAAATACAAAGACAGCCGCGAACAGTTCGAGCGCCGCACCCACAAGCGTCTGATCGATATCCTCAACCCCAACCAGAAAACGGTCGAATCCCTGATGAGCCTCGATCTGCCGGCCGGAGTTGAGATTGAGATAAAGCTCTGATCCGCAATCCACCCATCTGCGCGCAGGCGCAGCCAGAAGCGCAGGAGCGAACCCACGCTCCGGGCAGGGCCAGGGTTGCAGGCCGAGCCGGGCGCTTCCGGGTCATGTTGCCGGACCTCCGGCCTGCGGGCCGCGTACGTCAACCAATAACCTGTTAGGAGGAACACAAGCAAAATGCAAAAAGCAATCATCGGCAAAAAAGTGGGCATGACCCAGATTTTCGATGACAACGGCCATGTGATTCCCGTCACAGTCATCGAGGCCGGTCCGTGCGTCGTCACCCAGAAGAAGACGACCGAAAAAGACGGCTACGAGGCCATACAGCTTGGCTTTGAAGACATCAAGGAATCCAAGCTCACCCGTCCCGAAAACGGCCACCTGAAAAAGGCCGGCGTTTCGGCGAAAAAGCACCTGAAAGAGTTCCGCTTCGACGACTGCTCCACCCTGAACGTGGGCGACGAGATCAAGGCCGACGTATTCGCGGCTGGCGACAGGGTCGACGTAACCGGCACATCCAAGGGCCACGGCTACCAGGGCGTTGTCCGCCGCTGGAACGCGCAGCGCACACCCACCACCCACGGCGGCGGTCCTGTTCATCGTCATGCCGGTTCCATGGGATCCACCTCCACCCCGTCGCGCATCTACAAGGGCAAGATCGGCGCCGGCCAATGGGGCGTAGAGCAGGTCACCGTGCAGAACCTCGACGTAATAAAGGTAGATGCTTCCATGAACATGATCGTGATCCGCGGTGCGATCCCCGGCCCCAAGGGCGGCGTGGTCGTCATCAAGAACACGGTCAAGAACGGCTGAACGAAAGGAGAGAGAACAAATGCCAAAAGCTGCTGTTTATAATATGGCCGGCAAGCAGGTCGGCGAGATCGAGCTCTCCGAAGGGATTTTCGGCATCGAGCCCAACGAATCCGTCGTTCACGACGTTGTAAAAAATCACCTGGCCAACTGCCGCCAGGGCACACAGAGCACACTGACCCGTGCAGAGGTATCGGGCGGCGGCATCAAGCCCTGGAGACAAAAGGGCACAGGCCGGGCCCGTCAGGGTTCCACCCGCGCACCGCAGTGGACGCACGGCGGCGTGGTTTTTGCACCCAAGCCCCGTGACTACAGCTACACCCTCAACAAAAAGGTCCGCCGGCTCGCCCTCAAGAGCGCGCTGAGCGCCAAGGCCGCCTCGGGCGACATCATCGTCATCGATGCCATCGAGATGGACACCATCAAAACCAAGACCTTTGCCAGATTCCTGGCCGACGTAAACGCACTGGGCAAGCCCATGGTGGTCACCGCCAAAAACGATCCCGTTGTAGTCAAGAGTGCCCGCAACATTCCCGGCTGCAACGCCACCTTTGCCAGCCTGATCAACGTCTACGACGTGGTCAACGCCAAAAAGCTTGTTCTGGACAAGGCCGCCCTGGCCGTGATCGAGGAGGTGTTCGCGTAATGAAAACCGCATATGATATCATCCTTCAGCCGGTCATCACCGAGCAGTCCATGGAAGGCGTGGAGCTGAAGAAATACGTATTCAAGGTCGCCCGCGACGCCAACAAGATCGAGATCAAAAATGCCGTAGAGCAGATCTTCGGTGTAGAAGTGGTCAAGGTCACCACCACGACCGTCCACGGCAAGAAAAAGCGCACCGGCTCCTATCCGGAGGGCACAACCGCCGCCTGGAAAAAGGCCGTTGTAAAGCTCAGCGAGAATTCGAAGACCATCGAGTATTTCGAAGGCGTATAAGGAGTGTAAGACATGTCCATTAAAACATTCAAGCCCACTACGCCGTCTCGCAGAAATATGACCGTTTCCGGTTTTGACGGCGTGGACAAAAAGGCCAGGCCCGAACGCAGCCTGGTCACCACCATCAAAAAGAACGCGGGCCGCAACAGCTACGGCCGCATCACCGTCCGCCACCGCGGCGGCGGCA
The DNA here is from genome assembly GCA_963639765.1 of Oscillospiraceae bacterium. Taxonomy (GTDB): domain Bacteria; phylum Bacillota; class Clostridia; order Oscillospirales; family Oscillospiraceae; genus CAVHXA01. The sequence continues at coordinate 22,286 of CAVHXA010000015.1, forward strand.
ACAAGCGCAAATACCGCATCATCGACTTCAAGCGCGACAAGCTGGACATGACAGCCACGGTTCTGCGCCTCGAATACGACCCCAACCGCAGCGCCTTTATCGCGCTGACCGAATACGAAGACGGCGAACGCCGCTATATTCTGGCCCCGGTCGGTCTGAAGGCCGGCGACAAGGTCATCTCCTCCGCAGCGGCCGACATCAAGGCCGGCAACACGCTGCCCATCTCCGCGATTCCCGTCGGCACCGTCATTCACAACATCGAGCTCAATCCGGGCCGCGGCGGCCAGCTGGTCCGCAGCGCAGGCACCTCCGCACAGCTGATGGCCAAAGACGGTGAGCTGGCAATCGTGCGTCTGCCCTCGGGCGAAACGCGCTATGTGCGCCAGAACTGCAAGGCCACCATCGGCCAGGTCGGCAACCTCGACCACGAAAACATCCATCTGGGCAAGGCCGGCCGCAAGCGCCACATGGGCATTCGTCCCACCGTTCGCGGTTCCGTCATGAACCCCAACGATCACCCCCACGGCGGCGGCGAAGGCAAGAGCCCGGTTGGCCGTCCCGGTCCCGTTACGCCCTGGGGCAAGCCTGCTATGGGCCTGAAGACACGCCGGACGAAGAACCGCACCGACAAGTTCATCGTCAAGCGCCGCGGCAGCAAATAAGGAGGAACAGAAATGAGCAGAAGCATCAAAAAGGGCCCGTTCGTCGCTCCCGAGCTGTACAGGCGCGTGACCGAAATGAACGAGACCGGCGAGAAAAAGGTGCTCAAGACCTGGTCCAGAGCATCCACGATTTTCCCTGCATTCGTCGGACACACCATCGCAGTGCATGATGGCCGCAAGCATGTTCCCGTCTACATTACCGAGGACATGGTCGGTCACAAGCTCGGTGAGTTTGCTCCCACCAGAACCTTCAGAGGTCACTCCGGCAGCAAGACCTCCAACGCAAAGTAAGGAGGAAGCTGAAAAATGGCAAAAGATAAAGAACTGGTTCAGGACAGCTTTGTCCGCGAAGAGACCGTTGCGCGCGAAGCCCGGGCCCACCTGCGTTTTGTGCGGATTTCTCCCCGCAAGGTTCAGATTGTCTGCGACCTGATCCGGGGCAAGAGCGTTGCTGCCGCCGAGGCCATTCTGATGGCCACGCCGAAGGCGGCCTCCGAGCTGCTTCTCAAGCTGCTCAGGAGCGCCAGGGCCAACGCCGAGAACAATCACGAAATGGACGTCGACCGGCTGTATGTGGCAGAGGTTTTCGCAAACCCCGGCCCCATCATGAAGCGGGCCATGCCTCGGGCACAGGGCCGCAGCTACCGCATCAACAAGCGGACGTCTCACATTTCCATTGTCCTCAGGGAAATGGACTAAGCAGGAGGTTATTATGGGACAGAAAGTTCATCCGCATGGCCTGCGTGTCGGCGTAATCAAAGACTGGGACTCCCGCTGGTATGCCAGAGCCGATAAGGTCGGCGATCTGATTGTGGAAGACTACAACATCCGCAAATACCTCAAGAAGACCCTCTATTCCGCCGGCATTCCCGCCATCGAAATCGAAAGAAGCGCCGGACGCGTCAAGATCAACATCCAGTGCTCGCGCCCCGGTGTTGTGATCGGCAAGGGCGGCACCGAGATCGAGCGTCTGCGTCTGAAAATGGAAGCCATGCTCGGCAAGAGTGTTTCCATCAACATCATCGAGGTCAAAAGCCCCGACCTCAACGCGCAGCTGGTTGCCGAAAACATTGCCGCACAGCTTGAAAAGCGCATCGGCTATCGCCGTGCGATGAAGCAGGCCATGCAGCGCGCCACCCGCCTGGGTGCCAAGGGCATCAAGGTATCGTGCGGCGGCCGTCTGGGCGGTGCGGAAATCGCCCGCAGCGAGACCTACCACGAAGGAACCATTCCGCTGCAGACCATCCGTGCAGACATCGACTACGGCTTTGCCGAGGCCGACACCACCTATGGCCGTGTAGGCGTAAAGGTATGGATCTACAAGGGAGAGGTGCTCAACACCACCCTGCGTGCAAGCAATCCCGAGCCCGTAAAGCGTGAGCGCCGCAACAACAACGATCGTCGCGGCCAGAATCGCGGCGGCTACGGCAACCGCAGCCGCGGTCAATACGGCAACAACGGCGGCCAGGCCCGCACCAGAGAAGGAGGCAACCGCTAATGCTGATGCCCAAAAGAACCAAATACCGCAGGGTACAAAGAGGCCGCATGCGGGGCACCGTCAGCCGCGGCAACAAGGTTTCCTACGGTGAATACGGCATTCAGGCCTGTGAGCCCGCATGGATTACCGCCAACCAGATCGAGGCGGCCCGTGTAGCCATGAACCGCTACATGAAGCGCGGCGGCCAGGTATGGATCAAGATTTTCCCCGACAAGCCGGTTTCCAAGAAGGCTCTTGGCGTTCGTATGGGTTCCGGTAAAGGCGCGCCCGAATACTGGGTCGCCGTTGTAAAGACCGGCAAGGTCATGTTCGAAGTCGGCGGTGTCACCGAAGATGTCGCCCGCGAAGCCATCCGTCTCGCCATGCACAAGCTTCCCATCAAGTGCAAGTTTGTCAAGCGCGAGGACATCGATTCCGGAAATGGTGGTGAGTAAGATGAAGGCAGAAGAAATTCGCGAGATGTCCAACGATCAGCTGGAGACCAAGCTGGTCTCCCTGAAAGAAGAGCTGTTCTATCTGAGAATGAAGCATGCAACAAAGCAGCTGGACAATCCCCTTCAGATCCAGGACACCAAGAAGGATATTGCCAGGGTCAAGACAATCTTACGTGAAAGGCAGCCCAAGACCGGGGAGGTAAGCGCCAAATGAGCGAAGAAAGAGCTTTCCGCAAGACCAGAGTCGGCAAGGTCGTATCCAACAAGATGGACAAGACGATTGTGGTTGCGATTGAAGACAGCGTAAAGCATCCGCTGTATAAAAAGATCATCAAAAGAACCTATAAGCTCAAGGCACACGACGAAAACAACGAGTGCAACGTGGGCGACATCGTAAAGGTTATGGAATGCAGGCCCTTGTCCAAGGACAAGCGCTGGCGCCTGGTGGAGATCACCAGAAAAGCTGAGTAAGGAGGCGCCTGAGAATGATTCAACAGGAAACGTATCTGAAGGTAGCCGACAATACCGGCGCCAAAGAGATCAAGTGCATCCGTGTTCTGGGCGGCTCAAAGCGCAAGTTCGGCAACATTGGCGACGTGGTTGTTGCCTCTGTCCGCAAGGCTGCTCCCGGCGGCACCGTAAAAAAAGGTGAGGTTGTCAAGGCCGTGATTGTCCGCAGCGCAAAGGGCGTGCATCGCGCCGACGGCACCTATGTCCGCTTCGACGAAAACGCGGCAGTTCTGATCAAGGAAGACAAAACTCCCCGCGGCACGCGTATTTTCGGGCCCGTGGCCAGAGAGCTGCGCGACAAGGACTACATGAAGATCCTGTCACTGGCTCCCGAAGTCATTTAAGGAGGTCACGAGGATGCATATTAAAAGAGACGACACCGTGATTGTCCTGTCCGGCAAGGACAAGGGCAGGAAGGGCAAGGTTTTGTCCGTAGTGCGCGAAGCCGGCAAGCCCGAAAAGGTCATTGTCGAGGGTGTAAACGTGGCCACCAAGGCCGTAAAGCCCACCCGGCAGGACCAGCAGGGCGGCCTGATCAAGTCCGAGACCCCTGTCTACGCCAGCAAGGTCATGCGTGTTTGCCCCAAGTGCGGCAAGCCCACCCGGACCGCCTGGAAGGTGCAGGAGAATGGCGAAAAGAGCCGCGTCTGCAAAAAGTGCGGCGAGACCATTTAAGGGGGATCAACCATGGCCAGACTGAAAGTAAAATACGATGAGGAGATCGCACCCGCTCTGATGACCAAATTCGGCTACAAGAGCGTCATGCAGATCCCCAAAATTGAAAAGGTTGTTGTCAACGTCGGCTGCGGCGACGGCAAGGACAACGCCAAGATTATCGAAGCGGTTGTCAAGGACGTTGCGGCCATCACCGGCCAGAAGCCGGTTGTAACCAAGGCCCGCAAGAGCGTTGCCAACTTCAAGGTCCGTGAGGGCCAGAACGTCGGCGTAAAGGTCACGCTCCGCAGCGATCGCATGTGGGAGTTCCTCGACCGTCTGTTCAATGTGGCGCTTCCCCGTGTCCGTGACTTCCGCGGCATCAACCCCAACTCCTTCGACGGGCGCGGCAACTATGCCTTTGGCATCAAGGAGCAGCTGATCTTCCCCGAGATCGAGTATGACAAGGTAGACGCGATTCGCGGCATGGACATCTGCATCACCACCACCGCACACACCGACGAGGAAGCCAAGGAGCTGCTCAGGCTGGTTGGCGCCCCCTTCTATGCGTCTTAATTGGAGGAACGAACATGGCGAGAAAAGCATTGGTTCTTCAGCAGAAGCAGGAGCCGAAGTTCTCCAGCCGGCGTTATAACCGCTGCAAGATCTGCGGCCGTCCCCACGCCTATCTGCGTGACTACGGCATCTGCCGTATCTGCTTCCGCGAGCTGGCCTACAAGGGCCAGATTCCCGGCGTTCGCAAGGCGTCCTGGTAAGACACCTGCAAATAAATGACAAAGGCGGCGGAGGTCAGGGGCTTCGTTCTGATACCCCGCTGTCGTAACAGACGCAAACCGTCTGTAACCTTTCATGAGGAGGTTTATCATGCAAATCACCGATCCTATTGCGGACATGCTCACCAGAATCCGCAATGCAAACGCGGCGAAGCACGACTCTGTGGAAATTCCCGCGTCCAAGCTGAAAAAAGCCATCGCCGAGATTCTGTATGAAGAGGGCTACATCAAGTCCTTTCAGATGATCAACGAGGGACCTCAGGGCAAGATCAAGGTCAACCTGAAGTATCTCAACGGCGGCAAGGAAAAGGTCATCAGCGGCCTGCGCCGCGTATCCAAGCCGGGCCTGCGCGTTTATGCCGGCGCCGACGAGCTGCCCCAGGTGCTGCGCGGCATGGGTATTGCCATTGTGTCCACCTCTCAGGGCGTTATGACCGACCGCAAGGCCAGAGCCGCACACATCGGCGGCGAAGTGCTGGCCTTTGTATGGTAAGGGGAGGAATAAGACATGTCTAGAATTGGTAGAGCTCCCGTTACCCTGCCCGCCGGTGTTGAAATCACCCTTGGCGAAAACAACCACATCACCGTAAAGGGGCCGAAGGGCACCCTTGAGCAGGCCCTGCCCACGGCCATGCAGATCTCCGTAGAAGACGGCGTACTGCACGTAAAGCGGCCCAACGACGAAAAAGAAAACCGCGCACTGCACGGGCTGACCCGCGCACTGATCCACAACATGGTTGTGGGCGTGACCGAGGGCTTCAAGAAAGAACTCGAAATCAACGGCGTCGGCTACCGTGCCCAGAAAGACGGCAGCAAGCTTGTGATGAACCTGGGCTATTCCCATCAGGTTGTGATGGATCCGCCCGCAGGCATCGAGATCGACGTTCCCGCACAGAACAAAATCACCATCAGCGGCATCGACAAGCAGAAGGTCGGGCAGTTTGCCGCTGAGGTCCGTGGTAAGAGGCCGCCCGAACCCTATAAGGGCAAAGGCATCAAATACAGCACCGAGACCATCCGCCGCAAGGAAGGCAAGTCCGGTAAGAAATAAGAAAGAGGTGTGCCTTAAATGGTTAAAAGACCTGATACGAACGCGCAGCGTAAACGGCGCCAGACTAGAGTACGCAGCAAGGTCAGCGGCACCCCTGAGCGGCCTCGCCTGAACGTATTTCGCAGCAACGAAAACATCTATGCACAGATTATCGACGACGTCAACCACATGACTCTTGTCTCTGCCTCCACCCTTGAAAAGAGCTTTACGGCCTATGGCGGCAACTGCGACGCAGCCAAGGAGGTCGGCAAGGTTCTTGCCGGGCGGGCAAAGGAAAAGGGCATCGAGACTGTCGTTTTCGACCGCGGCGGTTATGTCTATCACGGCCGTGTCCAGGCTCTGGCCGAGGGCGCCCGTGAAGGCGGACTCGTATTCTAAGTGGAGGATATGAAGAATGGCTTATAACAATGCGAAAACGGCTGCGGCAAACACAGAATCCGAATACATCGAAAAGGTTGTCTCTCTGAACCGTGTCTCCAAGACCGTAAAGGGCGGCCGTGTCATGAAGTTCTCCGCGCTGGTCGTGGTGGGCGACGGCAAGGGCACCGTAGGCTATGGTCTGGGCAAGGCGTCCGAGGTTTCCGAGGCCATCCTGAAGGGAATTGCCAACGCCAAGAAAAACATGGTCAAGGTCACACTGTCCGGTCAGACCATTCCCCATGAGGTGATCGGCGAATACGGCGCAGGCCGCGTTCTGCTCAAGCCCGCCTCCAAAGGTACCGGCATCATCGCCGGCGGCACGGTCCGCAGCGTAATGGAGGCCGTTGGCGTTACCAACATCCGTACAAAGTGCCTTCGTTCCAACAACCCCCAGAACGTTGTGAAGGCAACAATGCAGGGCCTGATGTCTCTGCGCGGTCCTGAGCAGGTAGCTGCCATCCGGGGCAAGCGTGCAGAAGACATTATCGGCTGAGGAGGGTGCAACGATGGCAAATCTGAGAATCAAGCTGGTCAAGAGCCTCAACGGGCGCCTTGACAAGCACATTGCAACAGCCCAGTCCCTGGGCCTGACCAAAATCGGCAACGAAACGGTCCAGCCCGACAACCCCCAGACCCGCGGCAAGATTGCCAAGATCGGTTATCTTCTGCAGGTCACCGAGGAACAATAAGGAGGCGTGGAGAATGAATCTGAATGAACTGTCTCCCGTATTCGGCTCCACCCATGTGGGCAAGCGCAAGGGCCGCGGTCACGGAACCGGCAACGGCAAGACTGCCGGGCGCGGACACAAGGGCCAGAAGGCCCGCAGCGGCGGCAAGGTCCGTCGCGGCTTCGAAGGCGGTCAGATGCCTCTGGCACGCCGGCTGCCCAAGCGCGGCTTTGTCAATATCTTTGCTGAGCCCATGACCGAGGTCAATGTCGGTGCGCTCAACCGCTTCAACGACGGCGACACCGTAACGGCTCAGGCCCTGCTCGACGCGGGCGTTATCAAAAAATGCCCCTATGGCATCAAGCTTATCGGCAACGGGACCCTTTCCCGGAGCCTGACTGTCCAGGCAAAGGCCTTCTCCGAAGGGGCCAAGGCAAAGATCGAGGCGGCGGGCGGAAAGGCCGAGGTGGTGTAACGTGATTCAGACGCTTCGCAATGCGTGGAAGATCCCGGAACTCCGCAAAAAGCTTCTTTTCACTGTTTTCATCATCCTTCTCTACCGCATAGGCAACGCGATTCCGGTTCCCTTTGTCGACGTAAACGCTCTGAGCGCCTATTTCAACGCAAGTCTTTCCGGAACGGTTCTGGGCCTCTACAACGCGCTGTCCGGAAACGCCTTTTCACAGGCGACCATCTTTGCACTGTCCATTCAGCCCTATATCAACTCTTCGATCATCCTGCAGCTGCTGTGCGTGGCCATCCCCGCACTGGAACGGCTGAGCAAGGAGGGCGGCGAAGAGGGACAGAAAAAGATTGCAAGCCTCACGCGCTACATCACGGTTGCGCTGGGCCTGATCATGGGCTTTGCCTACTACGTCATGCTCAAAAACTACAGCCTGCTTTCTGAAACCGGCTTCCTCTACGGACTGGTCATTGTCCTGTCCTTTACCGCCGGTTCGGCCCTGCTGATGTGGCTGGGCGAGCAGGTAACCCAATTCGGCATCGGCAACGGCATTTCCATCATTCTGTTTGCCAGCATCATCTCACGTATTCCGTCGATGATTTCCACCTCGGTAAGCAGTCTGGCATCCGGTGCGCTCAAGTGGTATACCTTTGTTCTGCTGCTGATCGGCACCGTGGTTCTGGTGATGTTCATCATCTTCTTCGACAATGCCGAGCGGCGGATCCCCGTTGTGTATGCAAAGCGGGTTGTCGGACGCAAGATGTATGGCGGACAGTCCACGCATCTGCCCATCAAGATCAACATGTCCGGCGTCATGCCGATCATTTTCGCACAGTCGATCGTTTCCCTGCCTGCAACCATTCTGACCTTTGTCACCACAAAGGAAACCGGCTTCTGGGCCTGGGTCAAGAACGTATTCGACTCCACCGGCGTGGTCTATGCGATTCTCTACTTCCTGCTGATCATCGCGTTTGCATATTTCTATGCCGCAATTCAATACAACCCCGTTGAGATCGCAAACAACCTGAAGAAAAACGGCGGCAGCATCCCCGGCTTCCGTCAGGGCAAGCCCACGTCCGACTTCATCCAGAAGGTCATCAACCGCCTTACGCTCTTCGGTGCCCTGTATCTGAGCGTTGTTGCGCTGTTGCCCATCGTTATCGGCAACGTTGTCAACGTCAGCGGTCTGGCCATTGGCGGCACATCCATCATCATCGTTGTCGGTGTTGCTCTTGAAACCGTAAAGGCTATGGAGGCGCAGATGCTGATGCGCAACTACAAGGGCTTCCTCGAATAAGATGATACCTGTAAAAATTCCCCGCGAGATCGAAGCGATGCGCCGGGCCTGCCGGATTACCGCCGAGGCGCGCGCGCTGGCCGGCCGACTGGTCCGGCCCGGCATCACCACCGCTCAGATCGACCGCGAAGTACACGACTTTATCCTTTCACAAGGCGCGACCCCCACATTCCTGGGCTACGGCGGCTATCCGGCCAGCATATGCATATCGGTCAACAACGTAGTCATCCACGGGATACCCGGAAAGCGGGTTCTCAAAGAGGGCGACATTGTCAGTGTGGATGTGGGTGCGGCTATCGACGGATTTACTGGCGACTGTGCTGCGACCTATCCCTGCGGCACAATCAGCAGCGAGGCTCAGAGGCTTATCGACGTAACCCGCGAGAGCTTCTTCCGGGGCATCGCAAACGCGCGTCAGGGGAATCGCGTCTCGGATATTTCTCATGCCGTGCAGGAGCACGTTGAGAAAAACGGTTTTTCCGTTGTGCGCAGCTATGTGGGTCACGGCGTAGGCGCACAAATGCACGAAGAACCGGAGATACCGAACTTTGGACGACCCGGCAGAGGTCCTCGCCTGATCAGGGGCATGACCATTGCTGTGGAACCGATGGTCAACGCCGGCGGGTACGAGGTAGAAGTACTCAAAGACGGCTGGACCGTTATCACCAAAGACGGCACTCTGTCCGCCCATTACGAAAATACTGTGCTTATTACAGACGGCGATCCGGAAATTCTCACCGTCACGACAGACGACTGACACGGACGTCAGGAGTTTTCAAATCGTTTTATCCACAGCCGGAACCGGCACACGGGCAGGCTTTGCTGCGTCCGAAGAAGACAGCGGTGAAAAGGGTTCGTGTCCGGTCGGCAAAATGGAAAAACAGTTCCGCGTCCTGCCTGTCGCCAGGCCGGATACAAAAACCGCCGGAGTCAACCGAAGGGCGGTTCGGACAGCGAGTTACGAACAGGTGCTGCGTTTTTGCGCAGATCCGATCAGGTCAAAAACCAAGGAGGTTTTAATTACTTGGCAAAAGACGACGTAATCGAGCTTGAGGGCATCGTGACCGATGCACTGCCGAATGCGATGTTCACCGTAGACATCGGGAACGGACACACCATTCTGGCGCATATTTCCGGCAAGCTCCGTATGAATTTCATCAAGATTCTACCCGGCGACAAGGTTACGGTGCAGATGTCACCCTACGACCTTACGCGGGGCCGGATCACCTGGAGAAGCAAGTAAATTTTCGAGTATGCTATTTAGAAAATGGAGGCATGAAGCATGAAGGTCAGACCGTCTGTGAAGCCGATGTGTGATAAATGCAAGATCATCCGCCGCAAGGGCAGAGTAATGGTGATCTGCGAAAATCCGCGGCATAAGCAGAGACAAGGCTAAGGAGGAAAACAAATGGCACGTATTTCCGGTGTAGACCTGCCGAGAGAAAAGAGAATCGAAATCGGCCTAACCTATATCTACGGTATTGGCAAGAAGAGCGCACAGGACATTCTGGCGCAGGCCGGCGTCGACCCCGACATCCGGGTAAAGGACCTGACGGAAGATCAGGAAGCCAGACTTCGTGACGTAATCGACAAGCACTACGTCATCGAGGGTGACCTCCGCCGCGAAGTTGCACTGAACATCAAAAACCTGACCGAGATCGGCTGCTACCGCGGCGTACGCCACAGAAGAGGCCTGCCGGTACGCGGTCAGCGCACCAAGACCAACGCCCGCACGCGTAAGGGTCCCAAGAAGACCATTGCCAACAAGAAGAAGTAAAGGAGGGATATGTTATGGCAACCAAGGGCAAGAAAGTCATTAAAAGACGTCGCGAACGCAAAAACATCGAAAAGGGTGCCGCGCATATCCGCAGCTCCTTCAACAACACCATGGTGACCATCACCGACCTGAACGGCAACGCCATTTCCTGGGCGTCCTCCGGCGGCCTCGGCTTCCGCGGGTCCAGAAAGTCCACACCCTATGCTGCGCAGATGGTCGCCGAGACCGCTGCCAAGGCTGCGATGGAGCATGGCCTGAAGACGGTTGAGGTATACGTAAAGGGTCCCGGCCAGGGCCGTGAGTCCGCCATTCGCGCACTGCAGTCCGCCGGCCTTGAGGTCAACATGATCAAGGACGTCACCCCCATCCCGCACAACGGATGCCGTCCTCCGAAAAGACGCCGCGTCTGATCGCGAGAAAGGAGAAATAACACTATGGCCAGAAATACGCAGCCTGTGCTCAAGCGTTGCAGAACCCTGGGCGTTTCTCCCACCGTGATGGGCTACAACAGGACGTCTAACAAAAACCCCGGCGCCCAGCGCCGCTCAAAAAAATCCGAATACGCAACCCAGCTGACAGAGAAGCAGAAGGTCAAGTTTGTCTATGGCATTCTCGAAAAGCAGTTCCGCATGTACTACGAAAAGGCCACCCGTTCCGCCGGCAACACCGGTGAAACACTTCTGCAGTACTGCGAGCGCCGTCTGGACAATGTGATCTATCGTCTGGGCTTTGCCGGCACCCGCCGTGCGGCCCGCCAGCTGGTCAATCATGGCCATTTCACCGTAAATGGCAAGCGCGTAAACATTCCCTCCTACCTCGTAAAGCCCGGCGATGTTGTAGCCGTGAGCGAAAAGAGTGCCTCAAACGCCTTCTTTAAAAAGCTCAAGGAAGACGACGTATTTGTCGCGGCTCCCAAGTGGCTGGACCGGGACAAAAACACCCTCACCGGCACGGTAGTTGCGATGCCTGCCAAGGAAGACATCGACTTCGAGATCGACGAGCTGCTGATCGTCGAGTTGTACTCCAAGTAATCGGCGGGTCCGTTTTGCGAACCGCCTGCGATTTCGTCTGCCGTCCGGTTCTGTGCCGGCGGCACGGCGGGCGCGAACAGGCGGGCGAAAGCAACACCCTCATTACAGGTAAGCACCAATACAGCACAATGGCCCGTGCTGTTGACGCAAGGAGGGTATTTAATGGTTGAAATTGGAATAGAAAAACCCCGGATTGAATGTTACGACTCCACAGAGGATCCTTCCTACGGCAAATATGTCGTAGAGCCCTTGGAGCGGGGCTACGGAACCACGCTTGGCAACTCTCTAAGACGGATACTGCTTTCGTCTCTGCCCGGAACGGCGGCAACCAGCATCAAGATTGCCGGCATCCAGCATGAGTTTTCCACGATTCCCGGTGTAAAAGAAGACGTAACCGAGATCGTGCTGAACGTAAAAAAGATCATTGCCAAGCTCCACAGCCAGGGACCGAAGACCGTATACATCGAGGCGATGGGCGAGTGTGTGGTGCATGCCGGCGACATCAAGGCCGACGGCGAGGTTGAGATTCTCAACCAGGACCTGGAAATCTGCACCTTGGGTCCCGAAGCGACGCTGAACATGGAAATCGTGCTGGGTCGCGGCCGCGGCTATGTGTCGGCAGACAAAAACAAAACCGCACAGATGTCCATTGGCGTGATACCCATCGACTCCATCTATACGCCTGTAAACAAGGTCAACTACAGCGTGGAAAACACCCGCGTTGGCAACATGACCGACTACGACAAGCTGACCCTTGAGGTCTGGACCGACTCCACCATCTCGGCACGCGACGCGGTGTCTCTGGGCGCAAAGATCCTCAGCGATCACCTGACCCTGTTCACCGACCTGAGCGAGAACGTGGCGGCACAGTCCACGGTGGTCGAAAAGCCCGAGTCGCACCGCGACAAGGTACTGGAGATGACCATCGAAGAGCTGGATCTTTCGGTGCGAAGCTTCAACTGCCTCAAGCGCGCCAACATCAACAACGTTGAGGATCTGATCTCCAGAACCGGCGACGACATGATGAAGGTCCGCAACCTGGGCAGAAAGTCTCTGGAAGAAGTACAAAACAAGCTGGCAATGATGGGGCTGTCCCTGGCCAGCGACGATTCCAACTCCGGCAGCAGCGACTGACCGGAGCAACCGAGGAGGAAACCCCATCCTCGAAAATGCATGTTTACGCGCCGCAATGGCGATGAAACGAAAGTGAGGTAAATGCCAGATGCCTGGTACCAGAAAGCTTGGCAAGCCCACGGATCAGCGTAGAGCGATGCTCCGGGCGATGACAACCTACCTGCTGGAGAACGGCTCCGTCACCACGACCGTCTATCGCGCCAAAGAGGTTCAGCCTCTGGCCGAAAAGATGATCACGCTGGGCAAGGCCAACACCTTGGCCTCCCGCAGACAGGCGCTTGCGTTCCTGACAAAGGAAGACGTTGTCACAAAACTGTTCAAAGAAACTGCCCCCGGCTATGCCGGCCGCAACGGCGGCTATACCCGCATTACCCGCATTGGCCCCCGCAAGGGCGATGCCGCGGAAATGGCAATTATTGAACTGGTATAAAGCCACAAAACAACCCTCCCGGCGCAATACCGGGAGGGCCGGCTTCGGCCGGCGGATGCGGCACCCTGAAAAAAGTTCTTGACACAAAGGCAATGTGCATGTATAATTAGCCATGCTTGTGAATGCTGCTGTAGCTCAGTAGGTAGAGCGCATCCTTGGTAAGGATGAGGTCGCCAGTTCGAATCTGGCCAGCAGCTCCAGACACTCCCGAAACCGTACTGGTTTCGGGATTTTTTATTTGCGTCAGTCTCTGCGCGGGTGTTATTTCCGCGTTTGTGAAAAGCGGGGCTTGACAGAAAAAACGGATTGCTGTATTATTGCGCTAGCAATTTAGCGAACTAACAGGTTAGAGCATAAAAGGAGGAGCACCATGTCTGAGTTTCTGAACAGCCGGCTCCGGCAGCTTGTGCCGTATACGCCGGGCGAACAGCCCCGGGACAGGCAGTATATCAAGCTGAATACCAACGAATCTCCCTATCCGCCGGCTCCGGGCGTGGTTGCGGCGCTTGGCGAACGGCAGGCCGCACAGGAGCTTTGTCTGTATCCGGATCCGCAGGCCACAGATCTGAAACGGGCTCTGGCAGCGCAATATGGTGTCCGGCCGCAGAACGTCCTTGTCTGCAACGGCTCCGACGAAGCGCTGCATTTCGCGCTTCTGGCCTACGCCGCCGACGGACGCGGTGCAGCCTTTGCGGACATAACCTACGGATTTTATCAGGTTCTTGCGCAGCTGTATCAGATTCCCGTGTGCCGCATTGCTCTGCGCGACGATTTTTCGCTTTGTCCGCAGGACTATATCGGCCTGCACAGGACCATTGTGATTGCCAATCCCAACGCACCGACCGGACTGCTGCTGGACTGCGGCGAAATCGAACGGATTGTGCGGGCCAATGCGGACAGTGTTGTGATTATCGACGAGGCCTATATCGATTTTGGCGGAAAAAGCTGTGTGGGGCTTATCGAAAAATACGAAAATCTTCTGGTTGTCCAGACCTTTTCCAAATCGCGTGCAATGGCGGGAGCAAGACTGGGCTATGCCATCGGCAGTCCGGCACTGATTGCGGATCTCGAAACCATCCGCTGCTCCGTCAATCCCTACAACATAAACCGGCTGACGCTGCTGGCAGGCACACGGGCTCTGGCCGAGCAGGAATATTTTAACGCCAACTGCCGCCGCATCGTGCAGACGCGCAGCGAGACCACCGCGGCACTGCAAGAACTGGGATTTTTCGTACTCCCTTCGCAGGCAAACTTTGTTTTTGCAAAAAAGCCGGGGATAAGCGGAGAACGAATCTATCGCGAGCTTCGGCAGCGCGGCGTGCTGGTGCGTCATTTCGATCAGGACCGCATCCGGGATTTTGTGCGCATTACCATCGGCACACCCGAGCAGATGCAGGCTCTGATTACCCGACTGGAGGAGATTTTATGAGACAGGCCCGGACAGAACGGAAAACCACGGAAACAGACATTCTTCTGCGTCTTGTGATCGATGGCCGGGGCAGCAGCAGCATCTGCTCGGGAGTAGGCTTTTTTGACCACATGCTTACGCTTCTGGCAAAACACGGTCAGATGGATCTGGAGCTGACATGCCGGGGAGATACGCAGGTGGATGACCACCACAGCGTTGAAGACATCGGCATTGCTCTGGGTCAGGCTTTTGACAGGGCGCTGGGTCAGCGGCTCGGCGTGCAGCGCTATGCCTCGCTGTGTGTGCCGATGGACGAGGCACTGGTGCTGTGCGCGGTGGATCTGTCCGGCCGCGGCGGCTATTTTGAAGACCTGCCGTTTGAGACCGAAAAGATCGGTACCTTTGACACACAGCTTGTCAGCGAGTTTATGACAGCCTTTGCCCAAAACGCGCGGCTGACCCTGCATCTGCGCCGTCTGGCCGGAAGGAACGCACATCATCTGGCAGAGGCCTCGTTTAAGGCACTGGGCCGTGCCCTGCACATGGCGGCAGCGGTTGACGGGCAGGCCGGGATTCCTTCTACCAAGGGAGTGCTGTGATGGAACAGGCGTTGCGAAAGGAACAGCTCAACGCACTGTATGAGCAATACGGATACTGCAAATTCCGCATGTCCCGCTTTGAGGATTACGACCTGTATGCCCGGAACCGGGATTTTCTGAAAGACGGGAGCATTGTCACCTTTACGGACGCAAACGGCTCGCTGAAGGCACTTCGTCCGGACATCACGCTTTCGATTATCAAAAACAGCACCGGAGCTGCGGAAAAGCTCTATTACAACGAAAACGTCTATCGCGAAATCGGCGGAGCCTTTCAGGAAATTCTGCAGGTGGGTGTGGAGTCTGTTGGACAGATTGACCCTTATGCCGAGGCGGAGGTGATTGCACTTGCTGCAAGATCGCTGCAGAGCCTTTCCGAAGACTATGTTCTGGATGTATCGGATGTGGGTCTGCTCGACTGCCTGCTGTGCGGGCTGGGTCTGACGCAGGAGCAGAAAACGCAGGTTCTTCCGCTGATCGCGCACAAAAACGAGCCGGGTATTGTATTGCTGGCCGAGCAGGGGCGGCTGACCGGAGCCGAGGCCGAGGCCATTTGCGGACTGGTGCGCATCTATGCTCCGCTGAAGGAAGGCATAGCACGGGTCGGTGAGCTGGCAGGCGACAGCGCAAACCGGCAGGCTCTGCGGCAGCTTGCTGCCATGACACGGATTCTGGATGCCTTTGGCCTGCAGGATGACCGGTTTCGTCTGGACTTTTCTCTGGTCAACAGCATGGATTATTATAACGGCGTAATTTTTCAGGGCTTTCTTCCGCAGATTCCGTTTGCCGTTCTTTCCGGCGGACGATATGATAACCTGCCGAGGAAGATGGGAAAGCAGGTTGGGGCCATCGGCTTTGCACTGTATATGGGACGGCTGGAGCAGTATTTCCAGACAGAAAGGCCCTATGACGCCGAGCTTCTGCTCAGCTATGGTCCGGATGCGGACCTCACACAGCTGGCCGCACTGGCCGAGGAGCTGCGCAGCCGGGGCTGCAGCGTCCGCTGCACGGGAGAGCCCGGGTCCGGTGGAGACGGGGCGCGCTGCCGCAGAGCCGTTCGGTATACCCCGGGGCTTACGGCACAGGAGGTATTGGGATGATCAATGTTGCACTGCCAAAGGGACGTCTGGGCGAAAAAGCCTATGACATGCTGGCGGCTGCGGGATACGACTGCCCCGCGATCCTCGAAAAAAACCGCAGGCTGACCTTTGAAAATCCGCAGAAGGGCGTACGGTATTTCTGGGTCAAGCCCTCGGATGTGAGCATCTATGTGGAACGCGGGGCCGCCGATGTGGGCATCGTGGGCAAGGATATCCTGATGGAATACAATCCGGACGTCTACGAGCTGCTGGACCTGAAAATGGGCGCCTGCCGCATCTGTGTGGCAGGACCTGCCGATTTTTATGACAACCCCGACCGCACGCTGCGCGTTGCAACCAAATTTGCGCATATTACCGCGCAGTATTATGAATCGCGCTGCCGGGATATCGATATCATCCGACTGAACGGCTCCATTGAGCTGGCACCCCTTCTGGGGCTTTCCGATGTGATTGTGGACATTGTCGAAACGGGAAAGACGCTGCAGGAAAACCATCTGGCGGCCCTGCAGACTGTGGCGGAAATCAGTGCGCGCTTTATCTGCAATACCGTAAGCTACAAGTTTCGATATCAGGAGATTCTTCAGATGCAGAGCGCGCTGCAGAGCAGACTGGGAGGGTGACCATGATTCGGATCTGCTATATGTGTGAAATACAGGAACGGGATATTTTCGAGCGGCAGGCCGGCGGGACGGATGTGTCCGAAGCCGCTGCCGAAATCATCCGCGAGGTGCGTATGCGGGGCGACACCGCCCTGCTGGAGTATACCCTTCGCTTTGACCGTGCCCGGCTGACCGGACTGGCTGTAACCGAGGACGAAATCAGCCGTGCCATGGATCAGGTTGATCCGGCCTTTCTGGAGGTACTGAAAGAGGCAGCCGGAAATATTCGCGACTATCACAGCCGGCAGAGGCAGCAGGACTGCGTGATGACCGAAAAAGACGGTGTGGTGCTGGGCTGGCGGGTGCTGCCGCTGCAGCGCGTGGGCATCTATGTGCCCGGCGGAACGGCCGCCTATCCCTCCACCGTGCTGATGAACGCCATTCCCGCGCAGATTGCCGGAGTGGATGAGATCGTTATGACAACGCCGCCGGCCCCCGACGGCAGTGTGGCACCGGTGATTCTGGCGGCGGCGCGGACAGCCGGCGTGCACACAATCTACAAGGTCGGCGGAGCGCAGGCCATTGCCGCTCTGGCCTATGGGACCGAAACCATCCCGAGGGTGGACAAGATCGTTGGCCCGGGCAATGCCTATGTGGCACAGGCCAAAAGACAGGTATACGGGCAGGTGGATATCGACATGATTGCCGGTCCGTCCGAGGTGCTGGTGGTGGCCGACGGCTCGTCCAATGCCGCCTATGTTGCGGCGGATATGCTCAGTCAGGCAGAGCACGACAAAATGGCAACGGCAGTTCTGATTACCGACAGTGCCGAGCTGGCCCGCCGCGTGGCCGACGAGATCGAGACGCAGCTGCCTCTGCTGGAGCGCGAAGAAATAGCCCGTGCCTCGATTGAGCAAAACGGAAGGATTCTTGTGGCGGACAACCTGCGCGCGGGTATTGCGCTTGCAAACCGCATTGCGCCCGAGCATCTCGAGCTGTGCGTGGACGATCCGTTTTCACTGCTGGGGCTGGTGCGCAACGCAGGGTCTGTATTTTTGGGCAGATACAATCCCGAGCCGGTGGGCGATTATTTTGCAGGGCCGAATCACACGCTGCCCACGATGGGCACCGCCCGGTTTTACAGCCCGCTGGGCGTGGATGATTTTGTCAAAAAATCGCAGTTCAGCTATTATACCCGCCGGGCTCTTGAACGGGATTCTCAGAAGATCGGTCTGTTTGCGCGCAGCGAAGGGCTCACCGCCCATGCCCGGGCCGTGGAAATCCGCTTTGACCCGAAGGAGGAAGGCAAATGATTGCCATCATCGACTATGGCGTGGGCAACCTGTTTTCGCTCAAAAGCTCTCTGCAGGCTCTTGGATGCAGCGCTGTGGTGACGCATGACCGCGCACAGCTGGAGCAGGCGGACCATATCATCCTGCCCGGAGTGGGAGCCTTTGGAGATGCGGCAGAGAGACTGCGCAAATCCGGGATGTTTCAGGCCGTGCTCGATCAGGCGGCAGCCGGAAAGCCTCTGCTGGGCATCTGCCTCGGCATGCAGCTTCTGTTTGACGAATCCGCCGAATTCGGAAGGCATCCGGGGCTGGGCCTGATTGGTGGACAGGTTCGGGATATCCGCGATGCGATTGGACCGGGGCTTGCCGTGCCGCACATGGGCTGGAACAGCCTGCATTTTCCGGATGACCGTCCGCGCAGCCCGATTTTTTCCGAGCTCAGCGAGGGCGACTGCGTATATTTCGTACATTCCTATGCCGGATTTGACTGCGATGCGGCCTGTACGGCGGTGACGGACTATGGCGTGCCGCTGACGGCGGCGGTGCAGCGCGGCAATGTATATGGGACCCAGTTTCATCCGGAAAAAAGCGGTGCGGTCGGTCTGAAAATATTAAAGGCATTTAGTCGATTGGAGTGAACAACGATGATTTTGCTGCCCGCGATTGATCTGTATGCGGCAAAGGTTGTCCGCCTGTCCAGGGGGGACTATGACAGCATGACCGTTTATTCGGACGATCCCGTCGCCAGAGCACGGGAATTTCAGGCACAGGGGGCCGAATGGCTGCATATCGTGGATCTGGAGGGCGCCCGCGACGGAACCACACCCAATTTTTCCGTGATTGCCGATATCTGCGCACAGACGGATCTCTGCCTTGAGGCGGGCGGGGGAATTCGAAGCATGCAGACCATGGCGGAATATTTCAATGCCGGGGTACAGCGGGTGATTCTGGGCACGGCGGCAATTACGCAGCCGGAGCTTCTGCAAAGAGCCCTCGACCGCTTTGGCCCGAGGATTGCCGTTGGCGTGGACCTGAAGGACGCGGCCGTGGCCATTCACGGCTGGAAGCAGACAGCATCCGAGCCCGCAGACGTATTCTTTTCGCGGCTGTGCGAACTGGGTGTGCAGACGGTTGTCTGCACGGATATTTCGCGTGACGGAATGCTGGGCGGAGCGAATGTGGAGCTCTATCGCAATCTGTCCGCGCGGTTTTCGCTGCAGCTGATCGCCTCGGGTGGAATTTCCGGCATGGACGAGCTGCGGCAGCTCAGAGACATGGGCCTGTATGGCGCGATTCTTGGCAAGGCCCTGTATACAGGCACACTCAGTCTTACACAGGCTCTTTCGGAGGTGGGCTGATGCTTGCAAAACGAATCATACCCTGTCTGGACATCCGCAACGGGCGCGTGGTCAAGGGCACAAACTTTCAGGGCCTGCAGGACGTATCAGACCCTGTTTCATTGGCACAGGCCTATTGCAGCGGCGGCGCGGACGAGCTTGTGTTTTACGACATCACGGCCTCGCACGAAAACCGAAGCCTGTTCACGGACGTGCTGACTGCGGTGGCCTCAGTCCTTTTCATCCCGCTCACGGTGGGCGGCGGAATTCGCAGCACGCAGGATTTTGAACGGGTGCTCGCCTGCGGGGCAGACAAGGTTTCGGTCAACTCCGGCGCTCTGAAGGATCCGGACCTGATTGACCGTGCTGCCAGACGCTACGGCAGCCAGTGTGTGGTGCTTTCGGCGGATGTGCGGCGTGTGGACGGACAGTATCGCGTTTTTGCCAACGGAGGCCGCATAGACACCGGTCTGGATGCCCTGGAGTGGATCTGCCAGGGCGTGGACCGCGGAGCGGGTGAGGTTGTGGTGAATTCCATCGATACCGACGGTGTACAGAGCGGCTTTGATCTGCCGCTGCTGCACGAGGTGTGCAGCCGGGTTTCCGTGCCGGTGGTGGCCTCTGGCGGGGCGGGCAGCATACAGGACTTTATCCGCCTGTTTTCACAGGTGCCGGATGTCAGCGCCGGTCTGGCGGCCAGCATTTTCCACTTTGGCCGGGTAGCGATCCCGGTACTGAAAAAGGAGCTTGCACAGAAGGGAGTGTGTGTGCGGCAATGACAGAGCCGAAGAATCTGCGATTTGACAGCCGCGGTCTGATCCCGGCGATTGTTCAGGACGTCCGAACAGGACGGGTGCTCACGCTGGCGTATATGAACCGGCAGTCCCTCGAAATTTCCCTGCAGCGGCGGCTGACCTGCTTCTGGTCGCGTTCGCGTCAGACCCTCTGGCTAAAGGGCGAAACGAGCGGAAATTATCAGCATATCGTTTCCATACAGGCCGACTGCGACGGCGACGCACTGCTGGTGCAGGTAAGGAAAGACGGCCCGGCCTGCCATCTTGGCACGGATTCCTGCTTTGATACCGAGCCGATCATGCAAGGAGACACAGAATATGAACGAACAGTTTAGCTATCGGCAATTGTATGATCTGCTGCTTGCACGCAGCGAGCAACGGCCCGAGGGCTCCTATACCACCTACCTGTTTGAAAAGGGTCTGGATAAAATCCTGAAGAAGGTCGGGGAGGAGTGTACCGAGGTAATTATTGCCGCCAAGGCGCAGGATCATCGCGAAACGGTGTATGAAATCGCGGATCTTGCCTATCATGTGCTGGTACTGATGGTGCAGGCCGGCATCACACCGGAAGAAATCGCAGAAGAGCTGGCGGGCCGCCATGTGATTGACCGCAAGGTAAAGCAGGAAAAAATGGCCTCCGACGCGGTGACGCAATGACCGGGGATTTTCACACCCACAGTGTCCTGGATGACGGAACGGCCACACTGGACGAAATGGCCGCCGCTGCCCGGCGGCTTGGGCTGAGCCGGCTCGGCCTTTCGGGCCACAGCTACTGTCCGGAGCAGACGGATTTCTGCCTTGCCTCCGACCGCGTTGCCGACTATATGGAACAAGCCCGCAGAGTGCAGCGCAGATATGCCGGTCAGCCGGAGATTCTGGTCGGTATGGAGCTGGATCTGTTCGGGAGCAGGCCGCAGGGGCTGGATTATGTGATCGGCTCGGTACACAGCATCTGCCGGAACGGCGTGTTCTGCAGTGTGGACGAGAGTGCTGCCGCAAGTGCACGGACCGTTGAACAGCTTTTTGGCGGCGACTGGTATCGGTATACGGATGCGTATTATGATCATGTGGCAAGACTTCCGGAGCAGACCGGCTGCGACTGGATCGGACATTTTGATCTGGTGACAAAATTCAACCGGCTTGTTCCGGCCTTTGACGAGCAGAGTCCGCGCTATCTGAGCCGCGCGCTGGAGGTTATGGAATATCTGGTTCGTCGGGGCGTCTGTTTTGAAATCAATACCGGTGCGATGGCCCGGGGCCTTCGCGGAGTCCCCTATCCGGAGCCGACACTGCTGCGCCGTCTGTGCGAGCTGGGCGGCGAGGTAGTTTTCTGTTCGGACGCCCATGCGGCGGAGCAGCTGTGCTATGGCTTTTGGCAGGCTGCACAGCTGGCACAGGCCGCCGGATTCCGGCACCGCCTGCTTCGTACGGCCCACGGCTTTGAAGCGGTCGGCCTTTTCGACGGACTCGACCCGGCTCTCTGATCCGGCGAAAACTGCTGCTTTCCGGATTCCGGTGCTTGTATTGTGCCGGAATATGCTTTATAATGGAAAAGACACACAGATTGCGAAAAGGAGGCAGCGCGGTGGAACTATACAGCATATCGTTTCTGAGCTGCTTTCTGCCCGCCGCAGTTTTCCTGCACAGCATATGCAGAAGCCTGCGTATCAGAAATGCGCTGCTGCTGGCCGCAGGTCTGATTTTTTATGCCTGCGGCAGCCTGACGGGCCTGCTTACGCTGCTGCTGCTGAGCCTGGCGGCCTATCTTTTCGGACTTCTGGCGGCTCGCGCCAGACGCAAGGGGCCTGTGGTGGCCGCTGCCGCGGTGCTCTGCCTGGGCGTGCTGGTCGTGTTCAAATATCTTGATTTCCTTCTGAGCGCGGTATGGGCGCCTGCCGGCGGTCAATGGAGCGGCCTGGGTCTGGCAGCTCCGGCCGGACTGTCCTTTTTCACCTTCAAATGCCTCAGCTATGTAATCGACGCGGCAAAAAATCCGCAGCAGGCCAGCCGGAGATTTACTCCGGTTCTTCTCTATACATCCTTTTTCCCGCAGCTTATGGCGGGGCCCATTACCCGCTTTGCCGATTTTTCTCCTGCCCTCGCGCAGCGTGAAACAGACCTTGCACAGACCGGGCGGGGCCTTCGCCGCTTTGTCATCGGCCTTGCAAAAAAGGTCCTTCTGGCCGAGGCAATGGGCCGGATGGCGGATGCCGGCTTTGGCCTTGACGCATCACAGCTGAGTCCGACACTGGCCTGGCTGTCGGCCGTCTGCTACACCCTGCAGATCTATCTCGATTTTTCCGGTTATTCCGATATGGCCATCGGCCTGGGCCGGATGTTCGGCTTCGAAACCGGCGAAAACTTTCTCTACCCCTATACGGCGCGGAGCATTACCGACTTCTGGCGGCGGTGGCACATCTCACTTTCCCTGTGGTTTCGCGACTATCTCTACATCCCTCTGGGCGGCAGCCGCCGGGGTCGTCTGCGCACAGCCGCAAACAAGCTGATCGTATTTGTCCTGTGCGGACTCTGGCACGGAGCCGGCTGGACCTTTCTTGCGTGGGGGCTCTGGCACGGCATGCTCTCGGCCCTTGAAAGTCTGCTGCCCCGGACAGAGGCGCCGCAGGCACCGCTGCGCCGCGCTTTGGGCCATGTGCTGACCATGCTGGCCGTCTGCGCGGGCTTTGTGCTGTTCCGGGCCGATACACCCGGTGACGCGATTGCAATGCTGGGCGCAATGATCGGCGGATGCGGAAGTCCGGCTTCGGCCGGCGTGCTGCTGCGCAGCACGTGCAGCGGCTATCATATGGCCATGCTGGCGATATCCGCGGCTGCCTGCCTGCCGCTGCTGCCGGCGCTGAAACGGCACTGTGCCGAAAAACCCGGCTGGCAGCTGCTTTCGTATCTGGGCTGTGCGATGCTGCTGCTGCTGAGCCTTGCGGCCATCGCGGCGGGAGACTTTTCTCCGTTTATCTATTATCAATTCTGAGGGCCTGCACATGAACGAAAAATATCTTGCCGCCGGGTTTTGCGTGATCTGCCTGCTGATCTGTCTCAGCCTGCTGGTCGGAATGCTGATTTTCGGTCCCGCACAGGCCGGCGCAAACGAGATTCTGGCGGCAATGCCCGCCGTGAAAACCGAAGAAGGCGGCTGGAACACAAGCTGGCTGTCTGAGCTGACCGAATACATAAACGACCATTTCTTTGCCAGAAACGAGCTCATCAGTATTGGCAACCGCATAAAGGCCGCGGTGTTTGCCTCCTCCGGTGAGCAGAGCGTTATTCTGGGCAGCAGCGGCTGGCTGTATTACGCCTCCACTCTCGACGACTACACGGGCACCCTTCCGATGACCAAACGGGAGCTTTTCTGTGCGGCGAAAAATCTGTCCCTGATGCAGGAGTATTGCGAAGAAAGACAGATTGCACTGCGCTTTGTCATTGCGCCGGACAAAAACGCCCTGTATGACGAAAATATGCCCGACTTTGGCACAAAGGCCCAAAAGCGCGACGCGCAGCGGCTGCTGGAGCTGCTGGACGAAATGGGCGTGTGCAGCGTTGACCTCTACACCGCCTTTCGCGAGCAGGAGCAGGTTCTGTATTTTGCCCACGACTCACACTGGAACAGCCGGGGCGCTGCTCTGGCGGCAGACGAGATTCTGCACAGTCTCGGAAAAAGCAGCTCGTATTTTTCGGCCGACTTTTCGCAGACCGAAGCGCACACGGGCGATCTGTATGAGATGCTGTATCCGGCCTTTGCCGACAGCGAACGGAATCCGGTCTGCTCGCAGACGCTCAGCTTTACACACGAAGGCCAGAATGCCCGACCGGACAGTATTACCCTCAATACCCGCAGTGCGGGAGGAGAAGACGTCCTTCTGGCCTACCGCGACTCGTTTGGCAATCTGCTGTACCCCTATCTGGCCGATGCATTTGCACAGGCGCGGTTTTCGCGCTCGACAGCCTATGACCTCACACAGGCCGAGGCGCTGGGCGCCGACTGCGTTATAATCGAACTGGTAGAACGCAACCTGTCGTATCTGCAGAATGCTCCGGTGATGCCCTCACCGCTTCGTGCGGTGCAGGCAGAGGCCCATATGTCCGCGTCCCTTTCTCTGACACAGCAGGACCGGGCACCCGAGGGTTGTATCTGCCTCAGCGGCACGGCGCCTGAGGAGATCGACGACGATTCGCCGGTTTATGTGGTGACGGATACAGGCACCTACGAGGCGTTTCTGTGCGCCAACGGAGGCTTTTGCGTGTATCTGCCGCAGAACAGCCGTCCCACACAGATCATTGCAACCGTTGGCGGTATTTTCACCGCCTGTAATACGAAATAAATCCGGACAAGAGGAATGCACCATGAAAAGAATCTATGCCGCCATTCTTTGCCTGCTGCTGATTGCAGCCCTGTGTGCCTGTGCGGACACCTCTTCGGAGAGTACGGCCGCCGCGCAGACCGAACAGCCTGCGGCAGAAGCAAAGCAGCCTGAGGCTCCGGCAGAGGCACAGCCCGAGGAAGTATCCGAACAGCCGGAGGAGCAGCCTGCCGACGAAAAGGAACAGCCCGCAGTCCAGACCGAACAGCCCGCGGCCCAGACCGAACAGCCCGCGGCCCAGACCGAGCAGCCCGCAGTCCAGACC
>CAVHXA010000016.1:0-43235 GCA_963639765.1 Oscillospiraceae bacterium
CCCGCCGCCGTAATCCCGTGCGGATTTGATGCAGACGTATGGCTGTCCAGATTCGCCTGTACCGCCGCCGCCGCTCCCGCGGCTTCCTTCCCCGCGATTGCCTCGCGGATATCGGAATGCGCGGAATCCGAAGTGTTATGTGTCGAAACCGCACTTGCCGCTTCCGACTTGCCGGTGCCCGCCGGGTCTGCGCCCGCCTGTGCCGCCGTCACCTTGTGCGGATTGCTCGTGTTCCCCGTGTGTGCGCTGAGGCTTGAAGCGTTGGCCTTCTTGTCAAGCTCCGTCTTCACTCCTCCGCTTGTGACCGGGTTCGCACTTCCCGCAGTAGGCGTGGAATCAAACGTCAGCGCATCCTGCTTGCCGTCCGTCTTCGTCGCGACATACGCCGCGATGCCTCCCGCCGCAAGGACTGTGTTCCCCACGTCATAATCGGCGGCCGACATATCGCCCGAACCCGCTCCTGCCGCGCCTCGGCAATACCCCGCGTCCCGCGTTGTGCCGTCAGACAGCGTCAGAATCAGATGGTACTGCGCATCAATGGACGCGCCCGTGATGCTCGTTCCGTTCGTTCCGTCCGTTCCGTTCGTTCCGTCCGTTCCGTCCGCGCCGTTGTACACGGAGAACGTTGAAGCCGTGCTGTCGGTATAGGTAATCGTATAGGTATCGGTCGAACCGGCCTTCCCCGTGCCGGACGTGCGGACGATGCTCACGATGCCGCGCCCGTCCTCGCCGTCTTCTCCGTTGGTGCCGTTCGTACCCGGGGCTCCGGGCGCGCCTGTGGCACCCGCAGCGCCTGTAGCACCCTTCGGCGCCGTGATTTCATATGAAGTCTTGTCCGTCAGATTGACGGTATAGACGCGGTTTCCGTCCGAATCCGTGTGGGAGAATACGATTGAGGCAATGCCCGTGCCGTCTTCTCCGTCCGTGCCGTTCGTGCCGTCCTGTCCGGGCTTTCCATCCGTGCCGTCCGTGCCGTTGGTGCCGTCACGTCCCGCAGCTCCCGTGTCACCCTTCGCGCCCCTCGGAGCCGTGAACTCATACGCCGTGCCGTCCGTCATGGTGACGGTATAGACGTTGCCGCCAGCTGCATCCGTGCGGGTATAGCTCACGCCGGAGATGCCCGTGCCGGTCTCTCCCGTGCTGCCCTTCTCGCCCTGTACCGTGCCCAGGTCGCGCCATGCTTCCCCGTTCCAGACGTATCCGTGTACGCTGTCCGTGCCTACGGCATAGCAGTCTCCCACGCCGGGATCCGGCACGGCCGCCGTCAGCGCCGCCAGCGTATCGTATTTGTCGAGAATCTTGAAGCCGTCTCCCGGTCTTCCTTGAATGCCCTGTTCACCCTTGAGAGAAGCCAGCCACTCCTCCTCCGTGCCGGAGTAGCCGTGTCGGATCGCCAGCGCATACGCCGACAGATAATACCCGTGCCTCTCGGCCTGCCCGTTCGACGGCGCCACTCTGGAACCGTACCAGCCGGAGTATTCCTCATACGCCTCGTTGAACAGCTCATACGAATTCGCGTACCGCTTGATTTCCGCGTTCGCAAGATCGATCATCATGTACAGGAAATACCTGTACAGCTTTGAAAACGGTTCCGGGACTAAGAGATCAACCGCCAGATTCTGTTCGTCATAGCGAACCGCGTCCTCCGGCTCCAGAAAATAGATGTCGGTCTGTACACGTCCCTCGATCTCGTTCACCCATTCGACCATCGTTGCCGTATCGAATGCGTGTCCGGGTCTGGTTGTGTTCACAAAGGTCAAAAGAGAATTCAATACCATTGCTTTGTTCCTCCTCCAAACTGAACGTTATCTCCCCTTTTCGGGCGGGGGATGCGGTTGCTTAGGGTTTGTCACATCCCCCTTGCCCGAAAGGGGAGCTGCCGTCAGCTCAGAGCCTTCGCGCCGGAGATGCCGCCGACGGAGAAGGCACGCCAATCAGCGAAGCCCGCGCCGAAGCGGAAGTACATCTGCCAAACGTTCGCCAGGGTGCTGTGGTCAAGATACGAATTGACCTCCAGCCCGGTGCGGTCGAACCACAGAGCCGCGTCGAAATCCTCCAGGTAACGGGAATCGACCAGCATCCACGGGGTATCGCCCGCCTCGACAAACTGGTTCAGATACGGCCACACGATGATGTTCCAGCGGCCGAACTGATAGTTCATGGCGTTGGTCGAATCGACCGGGGACTTCTCGGAACCGACAGCCACGAAGGCCGCCTTCTTGATGGACTGGATGTTCGGGATGACGATGGTGTCGGGGGCAAGGTTCAGAATGTTGCCGTCATCGTCGGTGAACATCTGATGCGCGGTCTCCAGAAGGCCGAGATTGTCGGCGGTCAGCTCTCCCGCGAACTGGTTGGCCTGCGTATAGCCGGAGCGGGTCTTGGACTTATGCTCGTCGGAGAACAGGGCGACGTTGTCGGCGGTCGCAAGGGAAAAATCCCAGCCGTCGAACGTCATCTTGTCCGCGCCGCCGAAGGCATGGCCGAACATGGAAGCCGCGAAGACCTCCATCTTTCTGTAGTACGCCGCGATGAACGCCGCAGGCTGCTTCTTCAGATCCATCATCTGCGCGTCATCGATCATCTCACGGGTAACCGCGAACTGATCTCTCCACGCGACATGGTGGATTTCCTTGGAGAAGCCCTCCTGGAAGCCGTCAACAGGAGCGAGACCGTTCTCGCCCACGGGCTTCGGGCCAGCCATAGCGGTCATGCCGGTGACCTTCTCAGCCCAGCGGGAGGATTTCTGAATCTTGAACAGCTTCTTCCAAACGGAAGCCTGGTCAAAGGCCTCAGCGCGCTGCTCAATAAACGTACGGATGGGAGCCTGGGACTTGCCGTAGATGGAGTCATTCAGACCGGGCTCCATGGAGAAAATGATATTAGCCATAAGTAACTGCCTCCTTTTTCACTGACCTGCCGGTTCAGACGTTCGCCGCGGTGTCGAAGGTGACGAGGATCGCGGAGCCGATGGCGGTTCCCTCAATGCCTCTCACGGTCGCGGTGCCGCCGGAAGTGGTCGCGGTAACCTGCATACCGTCGGTATGAACGGTCACCTTGTCTCCGACCTTCACGGAGGTAAACGCCGCAGCAGCATGGGTCTCATAGATGATGTCATCACGCACGGGCGTCACGCACAGCTTGCCCGCCGCGTCAAGGGTGGTCTCCTTCATGGAGATGAACTGGGGAGCGGTAGTGCCGGAGCACAGCTTCAGAACGCCGCCGTCCAGGGCGAGAAGCTCTCCGACCTTATAGGTGCCGGCCGCCGCGTCCATAGAATAGACAAACGCGGTCTGCTCTTCACGGCCGATCTTGTAGGGGATGAAGCCTTCCATAGTTATTTACTTCCTTTCCTGATGGAATTGAGATATTTGGCATACGCCTCGCGCTGCTTTTCGGGATCGGTAATGCCGAAGCCGTCAAACATCCGCTTCGTGTCTGCCGGGATTTCGATCTCGCCGGAGCCTCGCTGCGCGGTGCTCTGGAGATGATCCTTGGAGTTGGCTGCGTTGACCGCAGCCTGTCTTGCCGCGTCGGTGCGTGCGCCGGAGATTTTGTCGAAGTTCTCGATCTTCCACGCCTCAAGCCATGTAGCCTTGCCGGACTTGACGCGTTCTGCGATCTGCTTTCCCTTCGCCGTCTTCACCAGACTGTCCACGTCCTTCACGGAGGGGTCATACTTGGCAATCTCCCGGATATCGCGGGAGACGGCCTCCTGCAGCAGATCGTTGTATCTCTGCTGCTCCATTTTGCGGGAGAACTGCGCCGCCCTCTGCATATCCTGTCCGAGGGGGGTCTGCGCGAACAGAGCCGAAATTGTATCCGCGTCCAGACCTGCGGCCTTCACCTTTTCCAGCGCAGCCGCACGGGACTCCTCCTGCTCCTGCCTTTCCCGTGCCGCGATATACTCATCGTAATCCGCACGGGAGCGGATTTCCTTCCCCGTATAGGGGTTTTTCTTCCCCGCGAAAGCTGCCGCGTAGTGAGCGTCCAGAATGGCGCGTTGGGTGGACTCATCTACCGCTCCCATACCGGGTGATTCCGGCTGCTCCTCTTCGGTGCCCGTGCTTTCCTCATCGCCGGAGGGGGCTGTTTCCTCTGCGGGT
This sequence comes from Oscillospiraceae bacterium, assembly GCA_963639765.1. GTDB lineage: Bacteria > Bacillota > Clostridia > Oscillospirales > Oscillospiraceae > CAVHXA01. Next base: position 4,107 of record CAVHXA010000016.1, read on the forward strand.
TCCTCGGCCGTAGTCTCCTCTGCGGTTTCGGTCACGGGTTCTTCAGCTTCTGCGGGGGTCTCTGCCGTATTGCTGTCCTCGGGGACGGCTCCCGGAGCCTCGGCTTCGGCCTCGGCAGAGGGTTCGGAGATTCCGAACGCCTCATAGATCGCGCTGCTTTCGGTGTCCATACGTTACTCTCCTCTTATTTCTTGTTCTCGCTGCCCTTGTTGCGCAGATCGTTGCCGCGCTTCACAGAGGCGCCCTTGGAGGTGCCGGTGCCGGCCTTGTTGGACTTGATGACCTGGGTCGCGGAGTGGGAAATGTCAGTGCTCTTCATAATCGTTGTACTCCTTCCTTGTCTTTGGGAATGTGTAAATCTCGGTTTTCCTGTCTGATGGCGCGGTCAAGGTTTTCCACAAGATGCTCGTTCCACGCCATGCCTCGGATGGCTGCGGGATAGCTGCAGGGGTCGCGGATAGTGAACCGACACTTTCGGCTCTTAAGCGTCAGAACTCGTTTACCGGGCAATCCCCGCACCTCCTCTCATGGCATTCACGTCCGCTCTCGCGTCCGCTTGTGCCTGTCGGATGGTTTCAATCTCAAGCTGCCGCTCTGCGGCCTCGGCCTCGGACTGTGCCGCCGCCTGCGCCTCCTCGTCAGCTCTCCGATTCTCGCGGTCAAGCTGCTCGTCCTCTCTGGACTGTGCAGCCTCCTGCTGCTGCTGGAGAAGCTGCTGCTGCTGTTCGGCCTGTGCCTGTGCCTTCTCCGCAAGCTGCTGAACGTACTTCAGCGCCGCATCCGCGTAGGGGTAATGGAACTTCTCCATAAGCCCCCAGAACAGCGTCAGCGTGCCGTAGTCCTGCGCGTTGCCATACGCGCCGGTCTGAAGGTTCAGCCTCGCCTCCTGCCACAGGGACTCGCGGTTTGTGGCAAGTGAAGCCGCCGTGTCGCAGGAGAACAGGAAGTCATCGTTCCAATACCATTCTCCCGCCGCATCCTGCCGCAGGAACAGATATCTGTCGAATTCGCCGTACTCCCGCTCTCCGTCCATGGCCTCGCGGCTCACGGGACGCGGTTCATCGGAATACGCCAATTTGAACTTGAAGATGGATTCGAACAGATGTGAATACGCCGCGTGCTTCATGATGCGTTTGGACTCCAAACGGCCTGCGGACTGCTGTGCCGCGAACTGCTTGGCCGTGCCGGACGTTGCCGTGGTATCGCGCCGCCCCTGGAAGGAGTCCGTGATGCCGATAACCTGTCTGGCCTGTTCGTAGATGTTTTCTGCATACACCAGATCCTGCTCGATGTCCACGTTCATGTCGCGGACGGTAATCATGGAAATCCAGTCGGGCTTGTCCATACGAATGACCTTGCCCTCCTTATCATCCGCGCCGATCTTGGCGTCACGCGGAAGCGTAAGGTAGGAGCCGTACTTCATCGTCTTATCATTCATGGACGTATAGAGCCACTTCAGCGTATTCTGCTGATCCTCGATTTTGTCCACGTCCGAATCGCCCAGGAACTTGCCGAACATCGAAACGTTCTTCTGCAGGACTACGGGGAAAATATCGGGCTTATAAAACGGAATCTTCGTCGGCTCGATGGTCACGTTTCCAAGCTCATCGAAATGCGGAGTGCCGCCCGGAATGACGCGCCCGTCGGGAAGAGGCTTATCCTCAAAGATTTCCTCAAACTCCTCCGTGCGCTCCTCCCACGAAGAGCCGCCGCACACGGGGCAGACGTGCTTCCTCTTCTTGTCGGCGTCGGGGTTCTGGCTTCCTTCCGCAGGAGGCGCACCCGCGGGCTCGACCGCGCCACATTTTTTGCAGCGTCTCAGCCGTCTGGACTGGTAGTCATCCAGATCCTCCAGCACGGTGTCCCGCACCCATGAGAACAGGCCGATGCCGCCCGAATCGTTTCTGTAGTACGCGACATACTGCGTGACCATGTCCTCTGCCGCCGATTCATCGGACGAGCCCTTGATGCCCGCCTCCTCTTCGGATTCATCGGACACATCCACTCTGTACTTGCGCCGGATGTACTCCTTCGTCTGCGGGATCTTAAGGATGATATAATCCATATCCTCAATACCCGTGTAGACGCCGGCCTGCGGAACGATCTGCTTGGGATGCAGCAGCGAAACGCAGACATCGCCCACCACGTTATGAGAACGTTCGGAGTTATCCCATTCAACGAGCCACAGGCCGCCGCCCTGGATCGGAACGGTGCGCTCCTGCATATCGTTCATTTCCTCAAAGCGCAGGCGGTCAAGCTCTCCCCGCAGCATATCCTCGATGACTCGGGCAAGATGCTCGTCTTCCTTCCGCTTCGCCGTGACTTTAGGCTGCGGAATGTTGGTGTCGACCTGCGCCTCGATCAGCTCGGCCACGATATTGCGGACGTGCGTAGCCTCGCGAAGCTGCGTCTCGCCCGTATGCGCGTTGAACATATCATGCGTGCCCCGGTACAGATCCTCTCTGTGATCCATCTTCGAGACTTCCGCTTCATACTCCTGCGCGTTCTTTGACAGCCTTCGCTGCCACAGCTCCAGTCTTTCCGTGCTGTCCTTCTTCGCCATGTGTTTTATCACCTCAATCAAAATACGGTTCGCCCCACATGGCGACCATGGACTGCCGCTCGGAGGGAGTGGCGTTGTAGTAATCTTCCTTCATATCGGACGTCCAGCGCACGCCTCTGCTCTGCGGAGTGCCTCCGTAGCGCACGTCCTTTGTCTGCTGCGGCCGGATATAATGTGCAATTGCAAGGCTCATGACGCAGTCATCATGAGCGCCCAGCTCGGCCTCGGCCTTCATGTTCTCGTTGCGCACGAACGTCTCCATTTCTTCCAGAGTGTCGCGGTCAACTATATTTTCGGGGTGATCCCTTACCTCTGCTACGAGCTGGGCGATCATGACCGGCCTTGTCTGCCGGTCGGTGCGGAAACCGTAGGAATGCCTCATGCGCCCTCTGAAGTCATCCTCAACCGCTCTGACGTACTGATGCGGGTATTCCAGTCTCTGAAGCTCCTTCACGGGATGCGTCGAAAAGTTCACCTCAATGCCAATCAGAGCTTCATTGTAATACATCCCAAGGCAGAACATCTGGCGTGCAAATTCGTCCTCATCGTACTGAGCGCGGAGGACTGCGACCTGCTGCCCCGTGCGGTTATCCAGAACCTGTGCCACGAAGTAGTCCGAACCGTCTCCCGATGTATCCGCGCCGATGACATACGGCACGCCGTCCTCGGGTTCCCTGTACACCTTCAGCGCACCGTAGCCGCAGGCCTCAAGCCTCGCCTGTGTAATGCGCATTCCGTCATAGTCATACTCAAACATACCCTCAATGACAGGCTGCGTATTCAGCTCCATCTGTGCCTTGATGGCGCGGGTCGAGAAAACGGTCTTGCCCGTCACGCCCCATTCGCCCAGGCAGTATACCTGGTAATGATACGGATCCGTCTCCTTATACGCCTCCAGCACGCGCCTGTTGGCCTCTGAGAGGAATCGGTTGTCCTTATAGGTAGACTTGTGTGTCACCACGTCCGGGCTCTCATGGTCGAAGAATCTCTTCTTCAGCCAATGCATAATCGATATCGGGTTGAACGATATGATAATCTGCTGGTAGTAGTCCGACTTGTCACGAAGACGGCGGTCAAGCTCCAGAAAGTCAGCCTCATCAAGCTCACTCGCCTCTTCGATCCATATCGACGTAATGCGGTAAATGGACTTCAGCTTTTCCGGGTCATCCAGTCCGGCGAAGATGATCTGCGAATCGGTCGACTCGATGTTGATGACCAAGTCTCCCTTGTTCGAAGACCACTTCACGCGGGGATAATACTGATTGAGCTGTCCGCACAGCTGCGCAAAGCACGACTCTCTCAGCGTCCTCGCAACCTTTCGGCAGACCAGGATTCTGTGTCCCTTCTCCGTTGTCACCCGCTCCAGAATCTTGCGGCCGGCGAAGATGGACTTGCCCGATCCGGCACCGCCCATAAGAACCAGGTAACGCGCCTCGCAGAAATAGAGCGGGAGAAAGCTCTCGTTGTTCGTCTGACACAGCTCGTTCCACCATTGCGCCACGGCAAGCTGACGGTCGATGTCCTCCTGTGCCGCGTAATCAACCTTCCATGACGGAAGCTCGGCCTTCTGCAGGTCGCGCCGTCTCTTGATCTCAGCCCTCGCGCGCTTTAATGATTCCTCACGCGATATGGGAGAATGCCCGGAAAGATCCCCGGGGTTCTCCTCGTCCTCGTCTGCGTCAGCTGCGCTCATGCGCTCCGCTTCGAACTCCACAGCCTCCCGCTCACGCTTTGAAAGCCCCCGCAGGATCTCCTGCTCCTCTGCCGGTACGGAGGACGCCGTACTTTTCTTCTTCTTACTCGACATCCGTCATGTCCTCCGGCTCGACCGTCACAACCTCCGCCGGACGGGACGCCGCCTGTATGAGTGACATCTTCTTCTGCGCCTCCAGCATCGACTGCTGCGACTTCTCAATGATCTTCAGCTTCTCCGCAAGCGGCAGAGCCTGTGCCACGGCAGCTCTCGTCTCCGCGCCCAGCTCATACTCCTTCTTGTCCTTCCAGCCGAACCTGTTGTTCAACGCGTACTGAATGCCGTCCGTCCTCTGCTTGCTTGTGACAAGCTCCGTCTCATACTTGTTCTCGATCCGCGCCCATGCCTCATCCAGAATCGGTGCGAACTCCGGCAGCTTCGACCAATCCTGCAGCGCCCTCACAGAGCAGGAACATCTGATGGCCAGCCCCGACAACGTCGGCAGCACGTCATCCCGGTCACACTCTCTGAAGTAGTCGTTCACGACCTTCTGCAAATCTCCCGCTCTCTGATACGTCTTCAGCGATGTATACCGAAACGCCACAGCCCCTCAATGCTCCCTTCCTTCCGTCCCCGCATGGTGCCCACACGGCCAGAATTATGTTAACCACCTATAAACAAAAACGGCACCCGCTCAGTGCTTCCCCGCACCGCAGATGCCTTCTCTTAAAATCCGACTGGGTTCCCTTCCCCGATGGTACCTTCAAAAATTCCCATGGGTTCCCTTCTCAGATGGTACCTATGGAAATTTCGAAAAAGAGGTGGGTTATCTATGGGGGTCCCCCACGCGTTCCCTCGACACCCCCTCCCCCCCCCGGGGGGGTCTCCGCTCCGCGCCGAGGGCATCGTCCTCCCTCCGCAGGCAGCTTTACAAGTATGATAGTACCACTAGCAAATGTATACAATCAAGTGCCACTTGTGTAAATAAAACAATCTCCCTCCCTGCCTCCCCTCTCCCATGCTCCGAGGCCGGAAGACCGCCGAACTACATCTTGTGCCTCTCCGCATATCCGACTACCACATCTAGTCTCTCCGCTTATACAAAATATGTATTTTGTACACCTCCTCCCCAAAGCCCCTCCCCCGAAGGTCGCTCCCTCATCCGATACAGCGTTATCGATATCACATTATCGATTACTCAGATCCGCATCTAATATGCCATATTAGGTAACAGCCAAGGTTGACATAATCCGTTATCTACCACACCCCCGCTCCCCGGATCCGCCCGCCCAGGCCGTCCTCTAATGCTCCTGCTCTTATCATCATTGGATCAGCCTCTATAGATGTGCTCCCCCTCGGAGATAGATCTCCAGCCGTTAGGGAGAGGAGACCTCTCGGTTGATCTCCCGCATGGATGACTCCCATCCGTTAGGAGTGAGCAGCCTCTCGGCTTTAGGCTCCTGCACCCCGGCAAGCTCTCTCTCTCCCTCTGGGACGGAGCTAGCCCATAGGTCTATCTATCCTATAGCTTATATTATATATATAGCATATAATCCTATATGGCGCCAGGGTGCGCCTTCGTGTCGGCCGCCGAGGCTCCTGCCGGAGGCCGCTCCTGTCGGAGACGGATCCTGCCCGGAGGCCGGGAGGGCAGCCGCAGCCAGGAGCCGCCTGGATCCCTGCCAGGCCAGGCCGAGCTCAGACCAGCAGCCGCTCCGCGTCCAGCCTGGGCACGCTCCGAGCCACAGGCAGCGCTGCCATCATCGCCTCTGGCAATCTGCACAAATCGATTTGTGCAATATTACATGTTGACAGCCATGATAATGCGTGCTATAATGTAGCCAGCAAAGCAAAAGCGGCCAGTCCCGGAGGCAACCGAGACCGGCCAAGTCCAAAAAATCAGAACGAAAAGGAGACACAACAATGACTTACAAATATCTTCGCAGCGGAACCTACGAGTTTTACTTTGGCGGTCGTCGTCTTCGCGGCAAGCGTTACGGATGCACGCAGACTAAGCTCAGCCTTTCTGAAGAATCTTTCGACATCTATTCCAACTGCGATCCTCTCGACATCTACGAAGTTGAGACCGATCCTATCGATCTCCGCGACGACGGCGATGACGATTGTGACATCGTCGACGAGTCTGAACCGGTCTGCAGCTGGTTCATCGATTTCTGTGGCTGCGTCACCGAGTGCTCCAGTGAGGGCGAAGTTGAATCTTACCTCCTCGCCATCCGCGACGAAATCGCTGAGGAGGCGTCCAAAGACGAAGACGAAGACGAAGACGAAGACGAAGACGAAGACGAAGACGGCAGCCTGGACGTCGAGAAGCTCCTCTCTCTCGAGAACACCAAGGAAGCGGAAAGCATCCTGGCCAGCCGCGGCTACTCCTGCGTAGCTCGTGAGAACCGCCGCAACAGCGTGCCCGTCAAGGTTGTCAGACCCTACGAAGGCAAGCACGGAACCGGCTACGCGGTCGAGTTCCCTCCAAAGGAGCCTGAGTACAAGCGCCACCCGGTCAACATCTGGATCAAGCGCACCCACCGCGCACTCCGCTAATCTCCCCGCCCGCCGCCGCAGGCCGGGCACATCCCCGGCCTCCGGCTACATTACGAAAGGAGCTGTCCCCTATGAAACGCGCCCCGTTTGACGAAACCTCTTCCCGGATCCGTGCCGCACGGGATTATGTCAACCTCTCCCAGGCTGCCTTCGCGCGCCTGGTTGGAGTTTCCCGCACCGCCGTGCAATATTGGGAATACCGTAAGAGCTCCATCCCCGCCTACGTGCTCACGCTCATCGAGCACCGTGCCGCCAGCGCCAGCCCCGAAGAGCTCGACTTCCTGCGTCGGGGAGGCCGAAGCTAAAAGCCCCCGCTCCGCACGAAGAACCCCCTGCAGCAGCCGTCATGACTGCCGCAGGGGGTTTCCTTTTTCCGTATGAGCTGCGCCCAGGACGCGCGGATCCGTGCCCGGAGACGCCGGTCTACTCCAGCTCCATCAGCGAGAGCAGCCGCCACACGCGCCGTCTCGCCGTAGTCGCATCCGCGTATCCAGCCGCCTCCGCAAGCCTCCCGTAGGAGAGGCTGCCGATGTAGCGCAGCTCCAGCAGGTGACGGTCTGACGCCGCAGGCAGCGCTGCCTCGGCGATCCAGCGCTCGACGCGCTCCATGGCCTGCAGAGACTCCGCAAGCCGTACCCGGTAATGCTCCGTTGTCTCTGCCAGCGCCGCAGCCAGATCTCCGACAGCGTCCGAGCCGGAGGAGCGCACGCGCACTCCGTCTATATTGAGCGTGGCCACGTCACGCGCACGATCCTCCAGCTCCCGCAGCACGCGCCGCAGGTGCCGTGCATCCCTCTGGGCATCTCTGTAGGCCGAGAGGCGCACGTCATTGGCGCGCGCCCTCTGCAGCTCCTCCACCGTCATCCTCATGTGCCTTGCTCCTCCCGTCACGCGTCCATGTAGCGCGCCACGTATGCCCCGTAGCTCATGCCCGCCGCCGCCGCCCTGGCAGCCACGTCCGAGATCCCGCTCATGGATACCGGCGCGTTCTCGCGCCTCTCACGCGCCTCATGCCGGATCGCCTTGCGTTCCTCGCACTGTCTCCTCTCCCGGCAGCGTGCCGAGCAATACACGCGTTTGGGTGCGCCCTCAAATTCCGTACCGCAGACCGGGCACACGTGCTTGACCGGGTGCGACGCGCGCCATGCCTTCTGCATCCGGCGCTTGTTCTCAGCGCTGCACCCGGCGCAGCAGCACTTCTGCCCCCGCTCATGCGGGAGGAAGACCCTCCCGCACACCACGCACTCACGCGTCTCGACCGGCGCCTCGCAGAACCCGAAGCCTTTAGAAGGGGACATCTTCCGCACCTCCGAAGGAGCCGAAGCCGTCCTGCGACGCCGGCCGCGGGAAGGTATTGCCGGACGGGTAACTATATGACGCTCCAGCCCGATCTGCAGACTCCTGCTCATAATCGCGCTTGCGATCGCCGCCGAAGTTGACTGAATCCGCGATGATCTCAACCGTCACGCGCTTTTTGTTGTCGCGATCCGTCCATTCCCGTGTGGAGAGGCGCCCGGATACCAGCACCATCTGCCCACGGGAAAAGTTCCTGGATAGAAATTCCGCGGTTTTGCCCCATGCGACCACATCAAAAAAGTCCGCCTCCGGGCTCCCGTCCTGTGCCGAAGCGCCGGAGTACTGTCGACCGACCGCCACACGCGCCGTGCAAACGCTCTTGCCGGACTTTGACTGCTTCAGCTCGATGTCGGCCACCACTCGCCCTTGAATCGCTACCACGTTTAACATGTCTATTACTCTCCAATCTTTAACTGATTTGTGTCAGCTTGTGCTGCAGGCCTTTCCTCGTCTGGTGATTCTGCCACAAAATCCTTGCATGGTTTTGTGCATTTCGCACAGTCTCTCCCGTGCTTGGAGCAGCATCTGATGTACGAGCGCTTGCCGTAGGAATCCCACGCGCACCCTGTGCAGATGCAGCCGTGCCCCCACATCGTCCCGCAGCGCGGATCATGTCTGCCAAGCATGGTCAAGCGTCCTCCCTCCGCGCCGGTCACGCTTGTACGGATTTCCGCCCAAGCTGCGGAAGCGGTTGCGCAGCTTCCTGGCACTCGCGTACTCCGTCTCAAACGCGCCGAATATGCGCCGGCAGCCCTCGCGTAGACCGGGCACCGTGCCCCATCCGTGCCGCGTCCTCCTGCGTGATACGCTCCTGTGGATCATCTGCTCTCCGGCAGAAAGCCTGTACCGTTTTCTATGCGTCTTCGCCAACGTTCTCCACCTCCTCAATCTCGACTATGATGCGCGGATCCTTCCGATCCAGTGCAAACCGATCTTCAAACCCCTCGATCTCGTCCCAGCCGTCATCCCGCAGCACGCCCGACACCACCAGCGCGTCCTCTATGACCTTTCGCCCATAGGCAGACACATTGGACTTGTCCCGCTTTCGATTCGGTTCGATCCACGTGTATGTCATATGCACCGGCCGCCGGAAGCGCACCCCGCGCAGGTATCTCTTGCAGCACAGGATCACCCAATGCTGTGCCTCCGACTTGAGCTTGGCTCCGGCGTAGCGTGACTTATTCTCGGCCGTGATGTAATCGTTGAGACCGGGAAGCCGTCCAGGGATCGTGAGCACCGCTCTCTGCAGAGCGCCCGAAGGCGCGGCCTGCTTTTTGGCTGTGCTATCTGCCCGTCGAGCCAAAGCCCCCGTCACCTCTCTCCGTATCCTCCAGCGCATCCACCACCGTCAGCGCCGGGAACCAGCACGGCAGAATAACGAGCTGCGCAATCTTCATGCCGCGCGTCAGATGCACGTCCGCGTCCCCGTGATTGTAGAGCTTCGCCACGATGGATCCCGTGTATCCGCAGTCTATGACGCCCTCCGACGTGATGCCGTACTTGACATTGAGGCCGGATTTGGACTTGAGCATCCCGACCGATCCCCTCGGCAGCGCCACGTGTACGCCCGTATCGATCACAGCGCTGCCGTGAGCGGGCACCGTCACGTCCTGCGGCGCGAACAGATCCAGCCCCGCGTCCTCCGCATGCGCTCTCACGGGGCAGTACGCGTCTCTGTCCAGCTTTACCTCCATTGTAAACCCCTCTCTTTCCCGTCAGAATGCCTTCTGCTGCGTTTTCCACGTTTTCCCAGGGAAACTATACCCCCTCATGGGAAACGCGCTCAGAATCGATTCTGACGCATTTATCGTGAACCTGTCGGTTTACCCGACACATTCAGCCTGTGCTATGGCGCGGAGCTTGGCGTAGTACGCAGCATCCGCGTCGGACTCCCGTGCGGGAGCATCTGCCGGAGCGGGAGTCCGTCTGCGCTCCGTCCACTTGCGCAGCATGGCCTGCCAGTTGGCCACAGGCCGTCCTGCGGAATCCGTCCAGCCCGAGCGGGACATGACCTCGAGAAATGCGTCTACCGAAGCGGCTTCGGCACGAAGACCCGCTCCATACCGTCTGACGTCCTCGTCGGTCGGTCGGTCACAAAACCCCGCATTTTCCGCGCTCCTTTCTTTGTGTTGACCGACCGAAGGACGGTCAACATTTCTTTCATAACCTTTAGGTATACCTATAGGCTTACGGTTATATATATTACCTCTAGGTATATTATTATATATATAGCCTATAGGAGCAAGGCTGGAGCTATAGGGATTGTCCTTCCCGGACGCATCTCCGTATTCGTAAACCGTTTTTTTGTATACAGAAATCGGGTTTGTGCCAGCGGTAATCGGGTTTTCGTCTGCATCAACTTTATTTTTGTATACAGAAATCCCGTTTTTGCATACAGAAATCGCGTTCCCGTTTCCCGACCCCGCGCCGCAGCACTCGTCCGGCGCGACGATCACGCCGCAGCTCTCCTCCGGCTGCAGGAGCCAAAGAGAGTCCCGCACCGTGCGAAGGGAACGTCTGCCGGAGGCGCCCAGCCACTTGCGCTGCAGATGGGCGCCCGTAAGGACACCCTCCTCTGCCAGGGACTCATCGAAGAGACCGGAGGTCACGATGGCGCCCACGATGGCCGACAGACGTGCTGCCGTCATGCCGCCGCCCATGATGCGTGCCAGGGAGGGCACGTCCCCCTCGCCGAAGCGCAGGAAGTACCCGTCTGTGGAAAGCGCACGATTGCATAAAAAGAAGTATACGCCGAAGCCTTCCCAACCCGCAGCGTCCAGAAGCACGTCCATCTGCGCGTCCCCGTACATCTCACAGCTCCACGCAGCCTCGCTGACGGTCATTTTCATCTTGCGTCCCATAGAAGAATACCTCCGAAAAGTTATTTTATGTGCCCCAGTGGGGAAGCCCCGGCGCGTCCGCTGAAGCTCCCCCGAACAGTGAAAAGATGCTTACTTCCCCGCAGTTTCTGCCGCCGGCTCCTCCGGGGGAACCTCGGTGAAGCTGCCCTCGACCGCATCCGCGGGGATATCCTCATCATCGAAGCTCCCGGTCGCAATCGCAGTCGCAGCCGCCACGGCAGCGGGATCCGCCTGCTTTTGGTAGTCGATGGACATGAGACCCCACTTGCCGATCAGCCTGCGCAGGACGGTTTTCTGTGCCATAGCGTCAAAGTCATCTCTCCAGCCTTTGGACTGATACTGCCCCTTGCGGTTCTTGCGCTCATGCGCCTCGATCTGAGCGCGCGTCATGTAGATAGTCTTCTCCATGCCGTTGACCAGGCGGTAATAGCCGACCCAGCCGATGACCGGCAGCTTCTCGCGCTCGTCCTCGTCCTCGATAAAGTCAAGCTCGATCTCCTCCGTGAGCCGGTTGTAGCGGACAAGCTCACCCTCGCGGACATCGACCACGTTGATGACCTTGTACACGCCCGTGCGCATTGCAAGCTGGAGCATACCCTTGTAGCCCAGGATGAAGCTCGCCTCCATGCGTTTGGTGCCGGAGGCGCGGTTGAAGTTGGAGAAGGGCACGATGTAGGCGTAGCCCAGCTGCGCATCGATGGGCAGATCATAGCTTGCGGCCTTCAATGCGGACTGGATCACGGTCACAGGAGCCTCGGAGAAGGCACGGGCAAGCTCCGGGGAAGCGTTGATGCAGGAGACGATGGACGCGATGAATTGCGGAGCGCGTCTGCCCAGAAGCTCATCGAAGCGCTTGCGGTAACCGTCACGGTCGACGATGGAGGACACCATCTCGGCCACGGAGGCCGCAGCGGCATTGGACTTTCTCACGGCAGGCGCAGCAGAAGCCGCACGCTGGATTGCGTTGTTGACATTAGCCATTCTTCTTTTCTTCCTTCCTCTGCGATACGCGCAGCACACGTGATGTAGATTCCTTCAAATATTTTCCGGCAATTTCGGGGTTCCCCTTTTTCAGTGCCGCCGTATCGATACGCCGCGTCACCTGGTTCTGCCAGGAGGCCACCTTACCCCCGCAGATGCCGACGGGCTTGTCTGCCATGCGAAGTTTGATGCGGTTTTCAAGCTCCGCGCGCTGTGTTTCAAGCTCCTTAATCTGAGCCTTGACGTCATCCAGCCGGGAGAAGACATCCTCCATGCCGGACAAGTCAACGGGCTCCGTGACAGAGCCGTCCGCCATCTGATACAGGCCGTTTATGGTATCCGTGGTAGCCTTCGTACCGTCCACCTCCGGCGGTGTCTTAGCCTCCACCAGCGCCCAGAACTCCCGCTCACGCCCGATAAGCGTCTCGATCTCTGCATCCGAAACGGAGACCACGCCGTCCACGCGCTCATCGGCCTCTGGGTTTTCCTCGCGGGTAAAGCGGTATACGCGGAAGTCCGATCCCATGATAAGCACAGCCAGGTACCAGTCTCTCCAGCCTGTGACCGCCATGTAGTGAACGCATTGGACGTAGTAGTGCGCCGGAACGGAGACGGAGCCGTCCGGGGAGACGAAGCTGCGATAGTTGTAGGCCGATGTGGTCTTGCACTCCAGACCCGCGTCACGGCCTCGGACGCGCCGGTCGATATTGGCGCACATGAAGGGCTGCTCGACAGACCCCAAAAGTGCGTTCATGCGCTGGACAGGCAGGGACGCGCGCTCTGTAAAGCGCCTTGCGACATATTCTTCCAGATCCCGCCCGACGCGCAGCGCTTCGGAATCCGGGGTATCGGGCTTTAAGCCGACCTTGTCTGCCCAGACGGAAAAAGGGGAGGAAAACGGGGATAACCCCAAAAGCGCCGCCGCGTCCGATCCTCCGATGCCCCGTCTTCTCCAGGCAAGCCACTCTTCGCGGGGCATATCCGCTGTGGATACCAGCCTTGTGTAGCTCATTTTCTCCTCCTTAGGGGATGCTTCCACCCTTTTACCTTCTCGATATGCTCCACGCCGACCAGGATGTCCTCATCCTTCATGCAGTTAATCAAGTCCTCAATGGAGATATCGCCGTCATTCAGCTCGTTTGAGAGCTTGTTCGCATGGTCAAGGAGCCTGTACAGGCGTCTCTCACCGAAGCCGAACTGGTCATGTGCCGCCTGTAGCATACAGATGAGCGCGATCGAGTAGGCCGTAGTCACGTTGCGCTCCAGCACCTGCCTCAGCTCGGACTCCTTCATGCTGATGTTCGCGTTTACCTTCTTCGCCACTAAAACCACGCTCCTTCCCGCCGCTTCTTTTCTGCCAACATCTCGCGCCGTGCCTCGTCAGCCGCGCGCCTGGTGTAGGTTTCCTGCACGTCCGTCAAGCCCAAAAGCCAGTCTGCCGACACCTCAAGCGCCACGCATAGAAGCATCAGCGTCTCCAGCCGGGGCTTGATGCGTCCGTACTCGATGCCCTTGGTCTGCGTGCGGGAAACGCCGGAGAAGTTTGCAAGATCCGTAATCGTCCAGCCCTTCTTCTCCCTTGCGTCCCATATGCGTTTGCCCATAAGCTCCAGGTCGAGCGTCATCTCCTAGACCCCCTCACGGCATCGATCACGTTTTTCACGGTCAGAATCGTCCAGTAGCCGACAATCAGCACCCATGCGGAGCCGCCGCGGGCGAGGATGACCGCCACCCTCGCCGCAATAACCGCCAGCGCAATGACCAGCATCGCGCTCCAAAAATCAAGAGGCTTCACTGCGTGCCTCCCGAAGCATCTCCTTGCAGAGCGCCAGCTCCTGCTTCAAGTCCCCGATCTCCCGCTCCTTGCGGGAGATCACCTTCTCTAAGTTGACGAGTGCCGTAGTCATCGCCACAACCGTGCGCCCGAAGCTCTCCGTGTCCCGGTCACCGCGCATCGCCGCCGCCACCCGTCTGACTTCCTTCAGATTCATCTCAAACGTCATCCGTCCTCACCTCCCCCTCATCCTCATGGTAATCCAGCTCACCCGTCTGAGCCGCCTCGGCAAACGTCATGCAGATATCTGCCATCTCATGAGGCGTCTTCTCCATCTCCGCCACCGCCAAGTAGAACAGCTTTGCCGTCGCTGCCAACACCGCGCCGCACGTGGCTTTCTTCTCCGGAAACGTGAGATCTGCGTTTAAGCAGTCCTCGTTTTCCTCCACCGTCAGCACAAGCACGGTCTTCAGCTCACTCATAATGTTTCCTCCCTGTCATAGCTTTGGGGGTTGTTGATGCCGTCCCGGACAAGTTTTGTGTTGAATTCGTAGAACTGCACGTCGGAGATCGCGCCCAGGCTGTGCGCCATTCTTACCTCGCCGTAGGTCTGATACATAAGCTCCCTGTCGCGTTCGCGCATGGCGTACTCGGTTCTCGACTTCAGATAGGCGTACGCGTCACTGCTCGTCATCGTTCTTCTCCTTTACCAATCCAGTTTTCTGCCGCAGACCGGGCAGTAGTTCGCTTCAATCACGTGCTGCAACTCGTCCGGTTCCCCGTTGCCGTTATCGCCGAAGGACGTGATGGCCAGCATGAGATTCATCGGGTAGAACTCAACTGCAAGCTGATGACCGTTTGAACCCTCAAGGCTTATAAGCTGGTCTTCCACGCAGAACTCGCACGGCTCAAGAGCCTTCTTCCTTGGCATCGTCCGCATCCTCCATAATCTCGCCCGTGTCGGTGTCGGAGTGCCACGTAAGCCTGTTCCAGGCATCAATAGCTACGTCCATGCTGTCGCAAGCCGTCTCCGTGTCGTAGACGCAGAGACTCACGCCGCACTCCGGGCACCAGACGGTTGTCCACACCCGCTCATAGCGTTTTCGCGCCTTCGCCCCGCAGCGGGGGCAGGGTTTTACTCCCCGCGCCACGGCTGCACCTCGAGAAATCTGTCGCAGATCTTATCGATGTAATCCATGCCGAGCCCGACAAGCTCCTCGTTCTCCGTTCCGCACAGGACAGCCGTCCCGACAATCGGATCGCGCCAGTTGTCGTGGATGTCGTAGGCCAGCTCGTTTTCGGCAAGCTCTGAGATCTTGCCCTCCTCGTTGACCACCATCACGGGCGTGATGCCGTCCTCCGTATCGGGAAGGATCGTCCCCGCCACCTCGATGTAGCCCTCGACGATCTCCTGCAGATCATGGAGATCAAGAATCTCAGCCGTGTGCCGCACCTCCACGCGCCCGTCAGCGTACAGAATGATAATGCCCGTCACTTTTCGAACACTCCCTTCAGCATTTCGTTCGTACGGTAATACGCCGCCGCAAACTCGCCCACCGCAGAGCAGACTTCATAGGTTGTTGTATCAAGCGCCTGTGCCAGATTGGCGATGCCCCGCCCCATCTCAGCCAGCGTGCTCACGACTTCCGTCTGCAGGGCACGGTCTGCCAGCTTCTCTTCGCACTTGCAGCCTTCCATGCCGCCGCATTCGCATTCCTGCGTCTCCTCGTTCTTCACGATTTCTTCCACCGCTTCTTCATCCTCCTTCATCTTCTCCAGCTTCGTCTCAACGACATCCTGTTTCGCCTCAACGCACTCCAGCTTCGTCTCAACGACATCCTCCGCTGCGTTTTCGCAGCGCTCCTCGGTCTCCGGCTGTTTCGCTTCGGTCTTCGCCCTCTTCTTCTCCTTGGTCGGGCTGATGTGGTGACGGCACTCTGCGCACAGCTGCTGCTTCGGCGCCTCCGGCGTGAACTTCGCACCGCAGACGGCGCATTCGCGGGTGCCGTCCTCTCCGACCGCCGTAGCGCCCAACGCCGCCAGGTTTGCTCGGATGGGCTGCTTTGCCTGTTTGCGCCAATCCGCTGCCTTCTGCGACCGATTTCTCGGAGGAGGCTCGTTCGGGTCATGTTCGCCCTTGTAAACGATCATGCCCTGCGAGTTGAACCACGCCTTCACTTCGTCCTTGCGATTTGCCCGGCAATCCTTGCAAATCTCGGAGCCGTTGAAGGAGGCGAAATCCTTCCCGCAGATCGCACACTGTGCTCTGGCAGCGCCCTTGGACATCCCAAGCCGGATTGTCCGGCACGTCCGGCAGTAGCGCTCCTTGCCCTTGCCCGTAAACGTCTCGCCGCAGTCTTCACAGGTACGCTGCGAGTAAAGCTCCGGCTTGTACTCCTCTGCGCTGTCGGCTCTGTCCTCCCTCAGTGCAGCCGGATCACTCAGCTCCGGCCGCCCGTTGATGATGCTCAGCACCTCGTCCATTGTTTTACCCCTTGTCCTTCCTTTCGTTATTTTTCCTGCAGCGCAATGCGGAAAGCATTGCCCCAACACGCCGCCCGGAGGAGCGCCTCGCCGCCGATGACATCGGGGATCTGGCGAAGGGCGTGCAGCCGGTTATAGCTCACGCAGCCCAGCATGATCCATATCACGCTGCGCAGCACGATCCACCAGTTCCGCCGGAACCAGATGATGACCTGCAAGCAGAAGATCGCGGCCGTCCTCCGTGCGGACTCTCCAAAGGTCATCTCCGACTTCCGCAATGACCGTGAGGAGCTCGTAATCTGGCGAAGGGACACCACGTCCGACGTGAACGGGGCGTCGACATACGGTCTGACCGTGTAGGTATTCATGCATGCGTTCCTCCTTTTAGTGTTCAGTCAATGTGCCTTCCGCGCTTGCGCATCAGCTCCTTGAGCCTGTAGATCCTGCGCTTGGCACAGATTTCGTAATCATTTGCCTGTTGCTCTCCGACAGTCGGAGCGCGGATGATGCGCTCCGCCAAGTACTCCGTGCAGCTCCCGTGGCATCCCGTGTGCCTCATCCTGCACAGGTAGCACACGGACTGTGGCATCTTTACTCCATCGTCCAGAGGATTTCTTCGGGCATCGGCACGGGATCCGGCTCCAGAGGATCCGGCTCCGGGGGAGCCGTGTACTTCTCCATCCGCTCCGTCACCGTGCGGGAGTACCATGTCTGGTAGATTCCGTTTTTCCATTTTTCCGCAGCCCCTCCCGCTCCGAGGTTGTAGCACATCAGCGCCAGACCGAGGGCGCCGTCCGTGCGTTCCAGATGCTCATGCAGGATCGCCGCGCCGATGGTCATCGAGTCCCTGGCTGAGTACAGATCATACGTCTCCAGCCCGGCCTCCTTCGCGTAGTGCCCGGCGAAGCTCCTGTGGATGCCCATGAGGCCTTCACACGTTCCGTTCCCGGCCTCCGTGTCCAGCCCCGACTCCGTTTCGGCGATCGCAAGGATTACGCCCTCTGGAAGCCCCCATTCGCGCTCCAGCGTGTAGGAGTATAATTCCTCATCCTTCGTCAAATCTGCGTTCTGAGCGAGTCCTGACGCCGCTGTGAGCATTCCTGCGGCCAGCATCGCCGCCGCCGTTCGTCTCCAGTTCAATCGTGTTCCTCCTGTTTCCTTTTCGTCCCCAGCACATGGGGCAGATGTACGCGCAATCGGGAAATGTGGAGAGTGCTGAGATGTTCCACTCCTCCCCGCAGAAGCGGCACCTAGCATAGCGCCGTCCGCTCCTGCGGTCTTCCTCCTCCGCGCTCATGCGGTCATGCGCCGCGGCTCCCAGCGGAAGCGGCTGCGGCACTTCGGGCAGAAGAGCACAGGACGCGTATGCGCCGTGCGGTAATCGATCCCGCCTTCGGAGTAGATGTCCTCGCCGCAGTCCGGGCAGATGCCGTCAGCCGGGGAAAAGCAGGGGATCGCGCACCGGGCGAACTGACGAGCCTGTGCCTCAATGCAGCTCAGCCTTTCTTCCTTCGTCATGGTTCTTACTCCTCTCCGTCCACACCCAGGAGATCGTTGGGCGTACAGTCCAGAATCTCCGCACAGCGCATAATCATCGCATCGGTCGGAGCCTTGATGCCGACTTCCCACTGCTGAACAAGAGACGGGCTGCAGGGGATGCGCTGCGCAAGGTTTTCTCTCGACATACCCGCACGTTTGCGGTACACATAAAGCCGTTCGGAAAATTTGCTTCTCATCGTTTCACGTCCTTTCGCAATCTTTCAATACTTGGTGTCATCTTTTCCCAAAAGGGAAGCGCACAGCATGCTTGCCCATGCCATGCGCCGTGCTCCGAAGCACGAAGGGGAGAATTTCTGCGGGTGGGACAGGCCGGAACCCATGCGGTTTCTCATAACGACTTCCGGGTCTTGGGGAAACCCGTGTGCTCGGCTTGATACTCTGCTCTCGGCTTTTTGAATACAATGGGATGAACATATCCTTGATATGCAGGTTGCGGTCTGCATATTTGATTTTGTCTTCCTGTGGTCTTGCTCTTAGGAAAAGAACCGTTCGGCCTTCTCCCCCCGCCTCAGCCGGTTGAAATTCGCCCCTTCGCGCCCCGGATCAGGAAGTGCTATCTTGTCTTCTCCCGGGAGACTTCCTCCCGGCGTTCAAGCTCCTGCCGGTACTCCGGCGTCCACATTGCCCGTCTGATGCAGCCCTCCAGCGTCCTCGCGATCCCGCCGAACTGAGCCTTCGGAATCTCCCGGATGTTGACCGCGCCGCCATTCGTCACAATCGTCATTTTTGCGCCTCCTGTCCTGTTGACTTTACATCAATGGCAGAAAAAAGGGTCTCAATCGATACGTCCAGCGCACTCGCCACTTTTGCCAGGGTTCTTGTCGATGCGTTCTTTTCCGGGTGACGTTCCAGATAGTTGATCGTCGCGCGGGAAAGACCGCTCTTTTCGGCAAGTTCTCCCTGCGTCATGTTCCGCTTCATGCGGTTTTCGCGAACGGTGTAGGTCATCACTTCACCTCCCTACCATCCAGTAGGTTTTACAAGCAGAGTATACCGCACCCGTTGCCCTTTGTCAAGTCGATTTCCCACGGCATTTTGCACAAATCTTGACTTTCGTTTTTGTATCATGTATAATATGCTTGACACATCAATTGAAAGGAGTGTCACTCCCATGACTCTGAAGGACTTTCTGATACAGTACAGAACGGAACACGATCTGTCCCAGAGGCAGTTCGCAGCGATCTGCGGTCTATCTAACAGCTACATCTCCATGCTGGAGAGGGAGCGGAACCCCACCACAGGTGAAAAAATAGTCCCCACGCTGCAGGCGTTTGAAAAACTAGCCCGCGGCATGGGGATCACGCTGGAGGATATCTTTGATACGATCGAGGACACGCCGGTCGATCTGCGCTTTCACCCGGAGGGAGACGCGCCGGAGGACGAGCGGGAGCTTATTGCCGCTCTTCGCAGGATCCCGCCGGAGAAGCGGCGCGAGGCTCTGCGCTATCTGAAATATCTGGCAGCGTCGGAAGACGAAGCATAAGCGCGTCCCGCTCTTGTGGCGGGAGCTTGCGCAGAAATCGAAGCACCTGCAGAATGTCTCCGCTTGATACGATGAAATCGTCACGCATATCCGTTCCCTCTTTCTCCGTCTTTTTGTTCGATTTGTTGTCCCCATAATAGCACCATATTCATCGCCTGTCAAGTGGAAGACGAATATTTTTTACATCGGAGGCGTACCATGCCAAAAAATAAGAACAAGCCTTCGGAGCGCGTGCTCACGAAGGCCGTCATCTATGCCCGTTATTCCTCCTCCGGGCAGCGTGAGGAATCCATCGAAGGGCAGCTCCGCGACTGTCGGAGCTATGCCATGAAGAACAGCATGGCTGTGGTCGGCGAGTACATCGACCGCGCCATGACCGGCACGTCCGACAAGCGCCCGGACTTCCAGCGCATGATCCGCGACTCCGCGAAGGGGCTGTTCGCCGTTGTCCTCGTCTGGAAAATCGACCGCTTCGCCAGGTCGAGATACGATTCCGCAATCTATAAGAATAAGCTGAAGGCCAACGGAGTGCGCGTTGTGTCGGCAAACGAGACGATTCCCGACACGCCGGAAGGTATCGTGCTGGAATCCGTCATGGAGGGTTTTGCCGAATACTACTCTGCGAATCTGTCGCAGAATGTCCGCCGGGGAAACTACGATTCCGCGCTGAAAAGACAATCGCTTGGTCATCACATCCTCGGCTATCGGACTGGAGCGGACAAACGCTTTGAGCTCGACCCCCAGACCGCGCCGGTTGTTCTGAAGATTTTCCAAGACTTCCTCGCTGGGAAGAAGCTGCGCGACATCGCGGATGAGCTGAATGCCAATGGGCACAGGACGGTTCTCGGGAAGCCGTTCACGGCGAATGCTCTGCGGTACATCCTAAAGAACGAGCGGTACACGGGGCTCTATGTCTATGAGGATATCCGTGATGAGCACGGCATCCCGGAAATCATCGATCGGGAGACGTTTGCCCGGGCGCAGGTGCTGATCGAGGAGCACCGCCGCACGCCGGCAGCGAAAAAGTCGCAGGAGGTATTTATGCTGACGGGAAAACTCTTTTGCGGGGACTGTGGTGAACCGATGAGCGGAGCCGCCGGAACGAGCCACACGGGGAAGGTCTATACCTATTATATGTGTCTTGGGAAAGAACATGGGACGTGTACGCATCCCAGAGTGCGCAAATCTGAGCTGGAGAACGCCGTTCTTGGGGAACTTATGCGCGCCGTGCATTCCAACGATGTCATCCAGGCGTTTGCGGACAGGTTCATGATCTGGCAGTCGGAGCAGAGCTCCACAGAGGAGCTTGACGGTCTCCGGGCAAAGCTGCGTGAGACGGAGACCGCGATTAAGAACGTCATGCGGTTTGTCGACACAGGCATTGTATCGGATTCTTTAAGGACGCATCTGATGGAGCTTGAGGCCGAGCGGGTAGATCTGGTGCGGGGTATCGCGAAGCTGGAGCTGGAGAACCCGAAGCTGAAGCGTGAGGACGTAGTCTGGTTTTTGGAGCAGTTTCGCGAAGGAAATGTCACGGACGAGAAGTGGAAGCTGCAGCTTACAGAGACGTTCCTGCGCGCAGCCTATCTCTACACAGACGGCCGTCTTTTGCTCCAGCTGAACTTTTGCGGAGCGCAAAGCAAAACCTCGACGAAGCTGGCCGAAGCCGCCGTCGAGGCAGGAGAAGAGGAAAGGTTCAACTTGGCACGGTCTGGTGCGCCAGACGAAGGCAAAGGAGAACCCCTGTCCCTGTACTTTTACGCTGGCATCTTTGTCATTTTATCGCGTTTTAAGCAGATTTAGAAACCAAAAAGAAAAGCCCTCCCCCGGAAGAACCGAGGAAGGGCTTTGCTGTGGAAGTGTATGTGAGTTGTGGAAGTTAGTTCCAGGGAGCTTCACCCAGAGCGCTCTTGGCGTAGCCCTCTGCAAGGTAGATGGCATCCTTTTGGTCATCGGACAGCGGAAGGGAATTGATGTACGCCATAACCTTGGCCTTCTTGGAGCCGGATATGGTCTTGCCGTTTTTATCCTTATCCGCTGACATTTCGGATACTGCGCTGATGTAGGACGCATAGGTTGCATAGGGGATTTTCGCCTGTTCAAAGGCCGTGAACTTTGCCTGGCCGGACGTGCTGTCTCCGATGATCTGGAGAATGGCGATTCGCTTTTCGGCATCGTTCGCAACGGAGTTCGTTGCGATGGCAAGGATTTTCTGGTTATCCGAGACTGAAGCCTTGCCTTCCAAAGGAGCGAGGGATTTGAGATCGGTGTAGATGGAAGCCGCCGCGGAATCGGAGACTCCGGCAGCGTAGAGGGAATCGTACTTACCCGCGTCAGCCTTCATCTGCTGGTAGTAGCTGAGTACATCCTTGAGGAATGTACGTGCTTCCTCTGATTTGCCCGAGTAGGTCTTGTTCACCCAACGGGAAAACTCCAGCGCCTTCTCCGAAGGTTTCGCATCCGTGGCATTGATTTCGGCATACTTGGCATAGGCATCGACAAACTGATCGTCCGTGAAGCCCATCTTCATGCATTCCTTCATGCCTTTTGCGATGTTCGCAGACGTTGTGACAAGCGTTGTGACAACTGTGTACTTGTCGGATACATCGAGATCCTTCAACGCTGCCAGCTTGTCGGCCTGTTTTACCTCTCCGTCTGCATCGGTAAACGCCGCCTGTACGGACAGGAAGTCATCCATATCCATACCGGCCTTGCGGAACTTCTCCACCTGCGCCTGTGCCTTTGCGACCGCCTCGTCAGTGCCCGGAACCAGCGCATAATACGCCGCTTCCTTGGCCTCGTCCGGGAGATCGGCAGCCAGAATCACGTCTACGCGGCCATCCTTCTTCAGCGCGTCTCCCGTGCCAAAATCGTACATATGCTGCACAACGCTGATTGCATCAGACATTGACGCACCGTTATCGATGATGGCCTGTACATCAGCCTGTGCGGATTTTGACGCAATCTTCGTCATGTAGATGAAGTTCTTCTCATCCTCGTCAAGGTCGAGCGCGTTCAGCGCGGAAATCTTTTCCGAGGTTTTCGTTCCCGCCACGGAATCCTTCACCTTGTCGTAAGCGTAGTACACGGATTTTATGTCAACCATCCCGGAATTGTACAGGTCAACGGTGCTGGGCTGCGGCTTCTTCTGGTTGTCCTCGCCGTACAGAGCCGTCTCGATGGCGTCGCGATAGACGGTCTCGTCCAGGCCGATGTATTCGAAGTATTCCATTCTGGCCTTTTCAGATGCTGCGTCCATCACCTTTGCGACCATGCCCACCTTATCCGCATCGGAGGCATCGATGTATTCCTGCGTCTTATAGAGCGCCTCCAGGCCGGAGTAGGTTTCCTGGCCGAGGGTTTTCGCGAACTGCGTATAGGCATGGGAATCAAGGTAATAGGTTTGTCCCGCATAGGTCACGTTTTTCGGAGCCTGTTTCGGAAGCGCCGATGTATCCCCGGTTGCGGCATAGAGCCTCTTCATCTCGTTGTCCGCTTCATAGGACGTAACCTTCTGGATGTATCCGGGAGACAGCGTATTGTAGAGGAGCCTCTTCCACCACGTATCGCCGACGTTCTTGCGCTCGTTGCCGTACTGGTCAACGGAGGGTTCCAGCTGCATGGATGCGAAGGGGATCTTGGCGATGATGCGGCGTGCAAGCTGCTCAGCCTTCTTGGAGTACGGGGAATCGGTCGGTGCGTAGGTCGAGCGGCGCGTATCGTCCACCACGCGCGCCATCTTTCCTCCGAAGGTCGGGAAGAACTGGAGCGCATAGCTTTCCAGCGCAGACCACGCCACAGAGGACGCGACACCGGCGCCGGTGGACTCATAGGATTCGAACATATCGGTAATGCCGGAGAGCATGGATAACGAGAAAATCGGTTCCATGATGCCCAAGACGGAATCCACCACCTCGGAAGCCGACAGATCCTTGTTTTCCCGCTTTGCGTACTGTGCAAGGGAAACGCCGATAAAGAACGGCATACAGGCCGGAGCGACCCAGTCCATGGTGTAGGTATAATCGCCGAAGCGAATGGAGTAATCCTGCCGCCCGGTCTCCTCTTCCATAGAGGACTCGCGATCCTTCTCGTCGGATCCGGCAGAGGCGAAGGCCGCACCGGTCGCACCGAGGAAGGCTCCCAGGATGGTCACACCCGTGCCCGTAAGCCCGGCTGAGAAATCGGAGATGATCTGAGACGCCGTAACGTCCTTGCCCCGTGCCTTCTGCGTGATGTCATAGACGCCCTTGATGAGACCGGCAGGCGAGTATTCAAGACCGCGCTTCAGCACGTTGATCGGGGTTTTCTTGAAGGGCATAAGGCCGCCCACGAAGAACTCTGCGGCTGCGCTGCTGTTCTCGATCTGATTGAGCAGATTGGCCACATGGCTTGCATCACGATAGGTAGCCTTCAGCGCCTCCTCAAAAGCCACCTCACGGGCGCGCAGCTTCTGCGCGTCCGTAATGTTCTCCGGGGTCAGCTTGTTCGCCTTCATGTACTCGGCAAAGGAATTGACGTAGTTGCGGCGCAGGAAGAGTGCGTCCTCCGCTTCCAGCGTGTTGGAAGAGAATTTGCGCACGGCTTCGGCCGCAGGCGTGGCGAAGATTTGGCGTTTCTCCTCGATTCCCGCCGTCTCGGAGCGTTGTCCTCCGGCCTGCAGGTCAGCTTTGATCTCCGCATAGTCAGCCGCCGCGAAGGACTTGCGCCCGGAATCCTTGCCCGTAAGAACAGCCTTCGTGCGTTCACCGTTTCTGACGAAGGCCTTTTCGAAGACCGTTGCGACCACGTCGCGCACGTTCTTCATGCCAAGCTGCACAGTGTTGCCGAAGACGTTGCGGATATGCGTTGTGGGGTTTAGGAGCATACCGATGTAGCGCACGGCACGGATGCGTTCAGAGACGGAGCCAGGGAGCTGATCGGCGATGTTCTGCTCCAGAGCCTCTCTGGCCGCAGTCAGATCCTCCTCGGTCTTGGCATTGATGAAGTTTTCCATCAGCGTCTCGTCGATGATGACTTCGCCGCCCTTGTTTTTCACAAAGCTCAGATAGGCCTGCATGACGGACTGCGCCGTTTTGATGGTCTTTTTGTACTGTTTGGCGTTGTCCAGCGTGATCTCGGCCGCCGCCATGGATTCCGACAGTGCTCGGATGTCTCCGGCATAGCGGTTCCACGTTTTCCATGCGCTGGTGATTTCGGAATTGGTCTTTGCAAGCTCGGCCTTCAGAGCCTTGCGCTCGGCGCGGGTTTTTTCAAGGGTATTTAATTCCCGCTCCAGCTCCGCACGGCGCTCCGCAAGCTGTCCCAGAAGCTCCTTCTGCTTTGCAATGTTGTCAAGGGTCTTCTTCTGAGCGGCCTCAATCTTTCCGGGGATGGCGTTGTACTCCCGACGGATTTTGGCAAGTTCCTCAGCCGATACCCTCTTTTCTCCAAGCTCCCGCTCCAGCTCCGTGCGGCGCTTCGTCAGCGCGTCCAGCTCCTGCTGAAACTCGGACTGCGTCGGATCGGCATAGGGCTCCAGCTTGCGTGAAAGCTCTTCCATGACGTGCTTTGTGTCTGTGGCTGCGCGCTGGAAATCCTCGTTTGTGGCATCTCCGGCCTTTACGGCCTGTGCCGTAGCCTCAAGATGATCCACGGAATCGATCGCGCCGTTGATGCTGTCACGGATGCGCTGAACCTCGCGCGTTTTGCGGGAGGCTTTCCCGGTCTTCTTGCGCTTGGCATAGCTCTCGGCCTGTCTTGCGTAGTGGTAAAGCTGTCCCTCCGGCGTAAGCCTCTTTAGGAGGGAGAGCGCCTGGATACGCTGGCCGTAATCCGTACCAAGGGTAGCGAGATCGGAGAGGATTTCCACGGACTCCTTCATGCGTCCGCTGCGCCTGGCCTCCAGCATCAGACGTTCTCCGAAGGCAATCTGTGCAGCGCCGTCCTTGCCCTCGCCGCCCGACTGCGCCCATTTGCGAAACGCGCCGTAGGCCTGGTCAAAGGAATCGTAGGAGGAGCGGATATCGATGGCCTGTGCCACGTTCTCCTCGTTGGTAGTCGGCGTATAGGTGTCGAGAACGGCAACATCACGCACGTCAAAGTCATAAGCCGCAGCCTCGTCCGCCGTGCGATAGAATCGGCGCACATTTCGGTCATCTGCAGCTTTTGCAGGAAGCTCGGAGACAGTTGTGTGATAGGACGGATCGTCGGCATCGTAGATCTGTTCGCCGGGCTCGATTTTCCCGTACTTCTCCACGTTCTTTGCAATGAGTGCGTCAAGGTTGAACCCCGCCACAGCCGCCTGCCCCGTCGGCAGATAGTCCGTAAGGGACTCCTGCGAACGATAGTCCCCATTCAGCGTCACCGTCCCCCCGCTCTCCGCGTACCGGCCGGAGCCGCGCTGACGGTTCACGTCATCCAACGCTTCCGCAAGGATATTCTGTGCCCGGACAAGGCGATCCTGCGCCACATCAGTCGCAAGGCCGTTTTCGGTGGAGCGCGTCAGCACATCTTCGACGGAATCGAGGAGAACGCGCGCGGCATCCGGGTCGGTTTCTGCAACGCCGCGCAGAGCGTCAAGACTGCCGAGGAACTTTTCTGAAACATACGCCGCCATGAATTCATGCTCCGCGTCAGTGCGGGAGAGCTTGACTCCAGCCTCTGCATAGCCCGTGATGATGTCATCCAGAACGCCGTTGTAGGCCTCAGACCGAAGGCTCTCGTTGCGCAGGACGAAGCTCTTCAGCCGTCCGTAGCCCTTCGCCGCTTCCGCTCTGTGCGTCAGCTCATGGGCATACGTTGTCCAGATGGCATCGTTTGCCTGCAGTCGGGAATTTAAGACAACGGTATCCGCTTCGCGGTTGTAGTAGCCGTTGTAGCGGGATCCGAGATCGGCAAACTCCACCTTGGAGCCGAGCTTTCCGGCAAGGTTGGAAATTTCAAGTGAAACAGTCGCATTCACGCCGTTCTCACGCGCCGACCGTTCAGTCAGCCGCATGATTTCCTCGGAGGAATATCCACGCCCCGCTTCATACACGGATTTATGTGCGGACACATCACTGGTGGCTGTCACCTTCGGCAGAGATTTCATGATGTCGGAGAGATTCACGGAGGCCTGCGAATCGCCGCCGGTGTACCGTGCGTTCCAGTAGCTGTTCTGCAAGTCCTGTATGGTCTGCTCGACCGATGTCTGCACGGCTTCCGCGATCTGAGCCTCCGACATGCCGCCGTGAAGCGCGATATCCGTCTCGTTCGCGCGGCCATAACGTGCCTCCTGCGTCATGAACTCAGAGAGTGCAGTAAGCTGATCGGGCAGCGTCATGTGCTGATTCTCGTCAAAGTAGCCCGGATAATCCGAAGACAGTTCCCCGAAGAGTGTATCGATACTCATGGCCTTTTTATCGCCCGTGCGAAGCCATCCGTTCTTCCGTCTCCACTCGCCCCAGGAGCCGCGTCCGACCTCGGACTTGACGTCTCCGGGAATGTAGAGCTTCGTCTCGCGGATATGATCGTATGCCTTCTTATAGTCCTCGCGCACCTTCGGCATGGAGCGCACGGCATTGTCCCGCTGCACAGTCAAGGCTGCGGTATAGCCCTTCGTCAAGGATTCTCTCAAGGCCTGCGTAGCCTCGTTGGAGCGGTTCTGTACCTCAGCGCTGCGGTCTCCTGCAAGGTAATCGCCAACGGCATTGAGATACGCCTCAGCCGCGTCAGCCGCCGCAGAAACGCTTTCCACATCAGTTCTGCCGGAGGCATCCTTAAACTGCTGATTCAGCTCCTGCTTGAAGTTCAGCTTTTCGGAAACCGACATGTGCCGCGTCTCATCCGTGACGTACTTCGTTCGGACGGCTTGCTGCGCCGGAGCGGTCTGCTGTGTCTCCTGCACGGAGGATGATGCCGTCGGAAGATCCTGTGTCTGCGTGGAAAGGGTGCCGCGGGAAGCCTCCTCAGCCTGTCTCGCCGCAGCGTCCATAGCTTCTGCGGAATTATCGGAGACGGTCTGCGCGGGACGAAGCTGCTGCACATCGGCCGGAACCGTCGGATCGGCCGCCGGGGTTTCGACGATGGGAGAAGATTCCTGCGTCTGCCCGGAGAGATTTATCTCACGCGCCGCGGCCTCCTCGGCCTGTCTTGCCGCAGCCTCCAGCTCCTGCTGTTCGCGCAGCTTCGCCGCGCGCTCCTCGATGTTGATGCCCTCCTGCCGTCCGATATCGGACAGGGTATCGGCATTGAGAGATGCGCGAAGGGTAGCCAGAGCCTTTGCGTCAATGCTCTTTCCTGCGGTCTGAGCCTTCGCCAGCTCGACCGCCGCCTTGTAACCCGCGGACTGATTGTCCAGCGTCATCAAGCCTTCACGGATATAGAGGTTCAGCGAATCCGCGTCGTTCACATACTCCGCGACATTGCGGTTATACGATTTCGCGTCTGCCGCCGCATTCAATCCGGCCACAGCTGTGCCCCCAAGGCCGAACATTGCGCCGGAGATGGAGCCGGCAAGCGCCGCCATAGCGGGGTTGCGCACGAAGAACTCAGCCGTAGCCTCGCTCCTTGCCTCCTTGTCAGAAGCACCCGCAGCCTTCAGCTCACGCACACGCGTTTCATATTCGGATTTCTCACCCATAACGGCCATGTCGGCGAGATTCCCGGCGAACTCGGAAATCAGCTCTTCAGAGCCCTCCGACAGCGTCTGCGTCGCAATGTTGCGGAAGAGACTCTTGACACCCGCAGCGCCCGAAGTAAGGACTGTGTCGAAAAGATTGTCAAGCCCCAGTTTCTCCGTTGCCGCCTCGATGCCGCCGGAGATCGCGCCGGAAAGCACGGCCTGTCCCTGCGTACCGCCGCGTTCCAGCGTATCGATAGCCTGGCTGCCAGCCGCCTGTGTGCCGATCCAGATGAGAGAGCCGACGGGTCCGAGAGCCGCCGATGCCGTGCTGTTCAGCATGGAATAGGCCGTCTGCCCAAGCAGCTTTCCGACAGTGCCCTTGTTCTCAAGAGACTTCTCCTGCGCAAAGGACGCAGCTCGTGTCGCGCCGACAGCACCCTCGTTCAAGTCGGTATACTTTCCCCGCACGGTATCCGCCGCAATCTGCGCATACGCCGCAGGAGACGCAAGGAAATTCGCGACACCGATAGCCACCTGTCCGGCCTTCGAAGCTCCCGCGATGCCCTTCTGCTGCTGCGTGAAAAGGTCTTCCGCAAGCTGAGACTTGATGGCGTTTGCATAGGTCTCTACTTCATCGTACTTCCCTTGATTTGCCAGATTCAGAATAACGTTTTTCTGAGCGTCCGACATATACTTGGCAAGGTTGTACCACTCGCCGCCCGCTTCGGACTCGTCCCCGATCCGAGCTGTCTTGCCAAGTGACTCGTTCACGGCCTTTGCAATGGTGCGGCCTCCGTTTCCCACGGTAATTGCGGGGGACTCATACTCCGGCATGGCCGCCGTGAGATATTTCGCCTCATAGCTGCGTGCTGTTTTCAGATTATTGACATCCGACTGGTTCTTCTGTGCGGTGTAGAGTTTGCTTTCAGCCCTCTTAACGGCGGCATCGTTGGACGCAGCCGCTTCAACAGCGTTCTGATACGCAGCAGTCTGGTAGGCCGGGGTGTAGAGCGCCCCCTGCCGCTTCAGATAGTCCTCTCCCGTCCGGGGATTCTGCCTGTTCACCGCCGCATTCGTACTCTTCACGCCGATTTCCGCTCTGCGCACGTCCTCATCCGCAGCTTTGCTTGCACGGTCAAGGTTTAGGTACTGCGTGCCGTTTGCGGCCTGAGCGCGGACGTTCTGCAGCCCGTGCAGCTCATCCGTAATGCTCTGAAACTTCTGGAAGCCTGCGGTAAGCTCCTCTGCCTTTTTCCTCTGCTCCTCATACGCATCGGCATATGCGTTCTGCGTAAGATCCTCCACGATCTGATCGCGGATTTTTCTGGTTTCAGCCGCAGTCCCGAGCTTCGCCTTGCCTGTAGAGGAATAGCTCCCCTCCGTTTTTGCCGGAAGGGAGATATTCTTCTTCGCCGTGGTGGACGCAGAGGAGGACGTTTTCCCCGTACTCACGTCCTCCTCGATCTGGCTCTTGATCTGGCTGAGTGCCGCCGCCTTATCGGTTTTCTTCTTTTTGACGGTCTGAGTGCCGCCACCCTTCAGATTGAGCTTGTCGGTGAGTACTGCCATGAATCAAGTCTCCTTTTCTTTCAGTCCTTCGTGTGGAGGGTGCTGACAGAATCCTTCCTGTTCTTCTGAACGTATTTGTAACGGGTATTTCCGTTTGAATCCGTAGTCTTCACGCGCTGTGCCGTGCCGTTGTAGACCATGTTCGCAAGCTGGTCTGCCGTAACCTTATCCGCGACCGTGCCGCTGTTCGAAGACGTATAAACGGGGATAGTAGTGGCCTTCTTCGAAGAACTGTCGGAGGATGTCCGGGGAGCCGTCTGCGTGCTGTTTTTCAGCGCCGTACCGCTCCCGCTCTTAACGGTTCCGTCATACAGGCTGACGTTGCGGTTGAGGAGCGCGCCCTTTGCCGAGCCGAGCGTGCCGTAGCCGCTGGACGGAGCGGTCGAAGCCGTGCCCGTCACGGAAGGTGTGGCCGTATAGTCCGCCGCAGGGGTATAAGGCGTGTACGTCGGATTCGCCGTATCGTAGTCATAGCCCAGGCCGGACGAGGAGCCGGTCTTCTTGCCCGTCTTGCTACTGCGAGAGGAGTTTGCCGAATAGATCGCGGAGGACGAGCTGGGTGCCGTAACCGTGCCGGAGGACGCGCCGGAATTGGCGTACTGCGCCGCCAGCTTCGCAAGGGTAAGCTGGTTGTTGAAGGCATCCTGTTCACGGTTGTACATGGCATTGGCTGCGTTGTAGGCATTGGCGTAGGCATCCTGTTCCCGATTGTACCCGGCCTGTGCGATGTTGTAGGCATTGGTAAAGGCATCCTGCTCACGGTTGTACTGTGCCTGGGCAAGGTTATATGCGTTGTTGAAGGCATCCTGCTCCTGGCTGTAGCCCAGCGTCACCTTGTTATAGGCATCGTTGTAGGCATCACGCGCCGCCTGGTACGCCATCTGCTGATCCCACTGGGAATCGCTGATCTTGTCGCGGTAGGCCTGGTAGGCGCGGTCGACATCCGCGTTCCACTGGGCACGTTCGGCCTCCGACTGGCTGAAGGCATTCTCATCCTGCGCCAGAAGCGCGGAATAGGTATTGTAGAGCTGATTATAGGCATCCTGGTATACGTCAAAGGCCTGTGCGCGGTCGGTGTTGTACTGCGACAGCTCCGTCTGGTACTTCGAGAAGTCATTGGCCTCCGCGTTCTGAAGCGCCGCCAGCTTGTCCTGCTGCATGGAGTAGTCCTGCAGATAGCGCGAATACGCCTGCGAGTACAGCTCCGGGATCTTATCCGCAAGCTGTGCGTTGTAGTAATTCTGTGCCTGTTGGGAAGCCGCAATGGCAGCAGAGGACGCCACGCCGCCGGTCTGCGTAGCCTTGTTCGCAAGCGTACTCTGCATGGAGCGGTCTCCCTCGCGTCTGTACTGCTTGGCGTAGGCCTGGTACACGGGATCCGTTGCGTAGTCATAGGAGAACTTGCCGTAATCCGTCACGTCATTCAAAGCCGACTGAATGCGGTCATCGTAGCGGGACTCCCAAGTCGGAGCCGCGTCATAGGTAAACGCGCCGTAGCTTCCCAGATTCCCAAGTGCGGAATTGATCTGATCGGTATACGCCGACTGATACGTCGGAGCCTCTCCAAACTGCGACATATCGAAGTCATCATAGGTTTTGCTCTCCCACGTCGGGGAATCCGGCAGTGAATCTGCGGAGTATTTTGTGGAAGTCGGAACCGACGGCAGAGCCGACGCGGAGGAGGACGTCGCGGGAACCGACGGAAGCGAGTACGAAGACGTAGTCGGAACGGACGGCAGAGCCGAAGCCGCAGTCGAAGTCGCGGGAGCTGACGGCAGAGAGTACGAAGATGAAGTCGAAGCTGACGGAAGCGAGTACGCGCTCTGCGTTGCGTTCTGCGTCTGCGGGGTAAAGCTCGTCTGGGTATCGGGGCTCTGAACCGTGCCGCCGATGGGGTTATACTCCAGTCCCCACGAACCGCCGGTATAGGATGTCATGCCGGAAGTCGAAGCCGCATTGGAGCGAAGCTGCTCCGCTCTCTGATTCGCCGCCGACATTCCTGCGGTATCCCCCGACTTGTTTGCCGTGTTCCAGCTCTGCTTTGCGGACAGAAGCCCCATGCCGACATCGGGATTGGCCTTCGCCAGCGCAAGGTCATACGATGAGAACTGACTTGCAAGCCCCGCATTCGAGACTGCGTTCTCAAAGTCCTGGTATGTATACTGTGCCATGTTCTTTTTTCCTCCCTTTAATGATACGAGCTTCCCTGTTCCGTATTCGGCGCGACAGAGTAGACCCAGACCCGTCCGCGTCCCTCAAGCCGTATTCTGTAGTGATCCGCGCGTCTGGGAATTCTTGGTACGATAAAGGATCGTTTTCCCGCCCCGGAGAAGGACGCAGCGGTCTGCCACGGCTCCTGCCCGTCATATTTCACCTTCACGGAAAAACTCGCGTCAGAGGCCAGCTCTGCGCGAATATCGATGCCCAGCAGCCATTTGCGCTGTGGAGAGCTTTCCGTGAAGTCTGCGGACTCTGCGAACCATTCGATGCCGGTCTCCTGCGTGCTGCCCTCCGGCGCGTCCTCTGCGTCTCCGATGAACCAGAGATGCCCGTCCGAGCAGAGCGCATACAGCCCTTCCCCGCACCATGCGAAGAAGAGAACGTGAAGCGCGTCATGCCTGTGCCACATACTGCGCTGCGTATCGTACACGAACAGGCTCCAGTTCCCCGCCGCGTCGTGCATGGAGATGTAGTACAGAAGCCCGTCCGTGCCTCCCACGCCGTCCGAATAGGACACATCCCCGAAGGGGGTCGATATGGGAGACGGCAGACCGCCGGAGTACAGGACTACACCCGCTCTGGACAAGTAGAAGAGCTTCTCCGATGCGATGCCAAGGCTCTTGCCGGAGCCCTGTGCCACGCCGAGATTGGCAGACGGAACGGTCTGGAAGTCCGAAGGGATCGAGCCGTACACCTTGTACACCTGCTCAGACTTGAAAAAACAGGGGTAGCCCAGATATGAACATCCCCCTGTAAAGGTACCCGCACCAAGCACATCCACGTACCACGATTCCGTGCCGGTCAAGTCGAAGTTGTTGAAGTTGGTCGGATCGGCAAGTGCCGAAGCGTAGATGGTGTTGCCGCGCGCGCCCCACAGACGGTTGTCATGCACGAAGAGAATGTCGAGATCCGGCACATTGCGGTCAATCTTGATGCTTCCCGTCTCCGTGTAGGACGTATTCCCGTCCCCCAAAACGAAGGAATCCGGGTAGAAGCGAAGGGTTTTCCCGTCCTCCGAGATCTCACGGATGAGAATCGTCAGATTGTTTTCCGGGTGAACGGTGCAGCCCTGGATGGTCACGGCATCCCCCACGGCAAAGCCCGCGAAGGCCGCGCCTGTGGTGGTCAGCGTATTCGCCGCCGCAGGCTCTCCCGTATAGGTTCCGTCCGAGAACGTGACCGTGCCGGAGGAGGACGTGTAATGAGCCTCAAGGCTCCCGAACTCTCCCGTATTGATGTTGTAGGCCATCTTGTCCGGGAAGATAAGGACGAGATGTCCCATGACGGTCATGGTCTTTTCGCTGTCCGCAACGGTGCCGCGCAGGACTCCGTCATAGTAAAAGCCCGTGCCGTCCACCCACGCCAGCGCGTCTCCTCCGCACAGACCGTTGGGACGTGCAAGAGTACGCACCAGGCTGCGCGGACGGCGCACGGCGAGAAGCGGCGCGTCTGCGGAGGTAAGGTTCTGCATATCGTACCATTCTCCGTCACCCGCCGCACGGCGATGGTTATACCCGCCGAACTCCGTCTGTATCTTTTTTGAGTAGCTGTCCGCGTACACGGGTGCCGGAAACGCCATATGCGCTCAACTCCTTTTTACAAATGTTATGTATTATTCAACCCGTACAAGGCCGTCCAGCGCGAGGAGCATATCCGGGGTAATGCCGCGCATATCGCCCTTCAGTACAACGGGCTCTGCCTTCACGGTGACTTCCGTTGCATCCAGCTCCCGCACGCCCTCCGCATAGGCATCCATATCCTCCCGCGATTCAAAACGGTATTTCTTCGCATCGGTCTCATCGGGCTTGCCGTATTTCTCCAGAAGCCGGTTGCGCTTCTCCGCGTAGAAGCCCGCCTCATCACGCACGGCCTTCGCCAGCTTCATCACGCCGTAGGCTTCCCGCGCCGTAAGTTCCTCATTCTTCATCAAAGGCTCCAGCGCCTCCGATGCCTTATACGCTTCCAGTAATGTCATAGGGGGTTATTCCTTTCCTCGCTGTTATATATACCAAAAGAGATCGCCGCTTGCATCGGTCGACGCGATAGTTGTGTCGTTGACATAAATACTCTGGTTTGCTCCGATGTGGAAAGAAAGACTGCCGGCGCTTGAGATATTCGTTCTCCAGCGACTGCCAATGTTCATATTTACCGAAGCACTGAGCTCCATACTGGCGCTGGAAGTAACTACCAGGTTATATGTGTCATTGCCATTCCCGGTCAAATACATATTGGCTACGTTGTTCCCTTCTCTGTAAAAATAAAGGGCACCGTAATCGTATTGGCTTTGCCCGGATATAAGCGCTGGCCCGCTCAACGCACCGTTATAGAAACTTCGAAGGGTTCCATCGGTTATCCGTATATACCCGCCCGACGTATCGTTTGGGCTGTCCTGCGTGGAGAACAGCGATCCGTAGATGCTCGATCCGTACATATTCGAGCCGTTGATGGTGCCGGTCATCTCGATGTTGCCGTTCTCGTCTGCGGCGAAAACCTCGCTACCGGCTGTGTTCTTGATCTTGATCTTGCCGTTGGAGACGGTAAGACCGTCCTTGTCGATGGTTACGCCGGACTTATAGGTGCTGGTAGTGCCGTCACGGTATTCTGCCGTCAGCCCCGCGCGGGTAAATGTCAGCTTCGCATCGGAGTAGGACGTGCCGTCATTGCCGCCGATCGTGAAGGCAAAGCCCTCTGCGGTCTGTGTCGCGCCGGTGCGTGAGACGTAATTCCCGAGCTGCGTTGTGACCGTGGTGGAGACCTCCTCTGCCGTCTGCACAGCCGTGGAAGCCGCAGTTTTCGCCTCGTCCGCTTTTGTGGATGCCGATTCCGCTGCGGACTGTGCCTTCGTCACACTGGTCTGCAGGCCGGACGTGGTAGCTTCAAGGGACGTGATGTCCCCCTCCGTGGTGCTGATGCGCCCGGACAGGGAGCTTGCCGTCTGCTCCAGCGTGGAGATGTCTCCCTCCGTGGTGCCGACTCTCGTTGAAAGATCGTCTGCCGTCTGCTCAACGGTGCTCATCCTGCCGTCCACAGCCGTCATCTGCGAAGAGAGGCTCTTCGCCGTCTGCTCCAGCGTGGATACGTCTCCCTCCGTGGTGCTGACGCGTGAAGACAGGCTGTCCGCAGTCTGCGAGAGGGTAGAGATGCTTCCTTCGGCATTTCCCACTCTCGTCTCAAGCCCCGCGACCGTGACCTTCACGGCGCTCATGTCTCCCTCGACATTTGACACCGTAGCGCTCAGCCCCGCCGCCGTAGCCTCCAGCTTCGTCTGGGACTCGTTCAGCCGGTCGATGGATGCCGAAAGCCCGTCCGTTGTGATGGAAACGCGCGTGATGGCCTCGTCCGCTTCCTCCAGCTTGATGTTCAAGGGATCCTGTATGTTCTTCGTCAGCGTTTCCAACTGCGCTACGTTGAAGTTCGCGATTCCTAAGTTATCCAGCGCGTACCCTAAGTATTCGCGCAGGAGGAACAGATAGTCATTCGACTGCTTCAGATACTTGACCGCATCGTCCCCCTCGCGGTACTCGGGGAAGAGCACGTCACACATGTATACGGGTTCCGACATCTATCTTCCCCTTTTCTCTCTCTTGTTGCGTTATTACAGTAAATCCAGTCTCTGCAGGATGAGCGCTAGCTCCTCACGCCGCACATAGTCTCTCGGACGCGTGCCGTCCATGATGCCCGTGTTGTACGCTGCTTTCCATGCATCTGCGGCATAGCCGAAGGACTTCTCCGGCGGTTCGGCCTCCGCAGGAATGTCGGAGTTCAAGCCGTCCACGGCATTCGCCGCCGTCTCTGCAGCATCCTCCGCATAGATGCGCGTGACGTTTTCCAAGAAGGAATCCCAATGCGGCAGGATGTACACGGGGCAGTTCTTGCCCGACCAGTATTTGTGCGGATACACGTCATAAGCCGGGTCGAGCTTATGCTCACGGCACAGATACGCAACCAGATACGCCGTAGTTTCCTCGGTCTCCGCGTCCTCACCGATGGCCTCGATGGCAATGGTATCAAGGTTCCCGCCGATTTTCTTCTTTCCGTTCTTCGACTTCTTCCGGCCGGAGCCGTCTCCCGCGTGCCAGCCTCTCTCGTTGTCCGTAAGCAGTCTCCAGATGTCGGAGTGCCAGACATAGTAATGCACAACCACACCGCCCATGTTGCCGTTGTAGGTGGCGCGGGTATACTGCTCTGCGGCATTCGTGCCCGACTGCACGTTAATCATCTCGGTGTTGTGTACGGTGATGCCAAGCGGCACGCCCGCCGTGCCGATCGAGGCACAGGGCTTCATCTTCCCGCCCTTCTTGACATAGGACGCAACGTCCTTCGTAGCCGTAAGGGTATCGGGGATGAGCTTTGAATTGATGCTGAGAGTTTTCCCCGCAACAACGTATGTAAGGACGTCGTTCGGTTCCAGATAGTTCGCCATCGTTATTCCTCCGTCTTCTCCTCTGTGGGTTCCACCTCCGGCAGTCCCGCGATGCTGGTCAAAATACTCAGCACACCCGCAAGAAGCGCCGAGCTGCCGACATACGCCCAGTCCACGCCGCCGAAGACCGCCGCGCATCCGACAGAGGCGATCGCCGTCTGTGCAACCGTCTTAATGGCGCGGATACCCGCCGCCTTGATCCATGCCTTGAAATTCGT
Organism: Oscillospiraceae bacterium; assembly: GCA_963639765.1. Classification (GTDB taxonomy): domain Bacteria; phylum Bacillota; class Clostridia; order Oscillospirales; family Oscillospiraceae; genus CAVHXA01. The sequence continues at coordinate 40,432 of CAVHXA010000016.1, forward strand.
TCCCATGACACCTTTGCTCCTTTCCCGTGCTTATCTGCGCAGCTCATCCAGACTGTGCTCGACCTCGGTCAAGCGCCCTTCAACCTTGTACATCCTCTCGATGAGCGAGTTATGCGCCTGTACCTTCTTCTCAAGCTGCTCCAAGCGGTACACAACGAGCTTTGCCGAAGTCGCGATTCCGGCAAGGCTTCCCAAAAGCGTACCCGCAAGCGAGAGGAGACCGACCACAACGGAGTCCGGCATTAGGCCTCCACCTCCGTCCAACCCGCAGGATACGCATCCGGCGCGTACACATTCGCATCAATGGTACTCTCATACACCTTCCCGTTGTAGACAACTCTGTCACCCTTCGCGTACGCATCGTGCGCACCTGTGGGCTGTACAAATTCGTCATATCCCGTTCCGGCATCGATTTTCACGGTCGACCAAAGGCTGACCGCCGTGTCGGGCGTCCAGTCACTCTGCGCCGTATGCGCCTGTACGCAGACGTACAGAGAGCCGTTGTAGCGGACGCGCTTGCCGACAGCGTAGGTAGTGGAGCTGTCCCACGCGGGAAAAAGATCCGTGCAGGACAGAGCCTCCTCTGCGGTCAGCTCCGCGCGCTCTGCAATCGCTTCAATCATGGCGCGAAGCTCCCGCGCCTCTTTCATCGTAAGTGCCATGGTGATGTCCTCCCCTTTTTAGCGTCCTGTGATGATAGCCAGAAGCTCACTCGCAGTCGGCTGTCCCATGTAGATGATGACCATACCGTCCGGGCGAACCAGAGCATCGCCGCGAACGCTCCACGAAGAGCAGTCCTCGGTGTCGGTCACGGTCTCCACGGTCTGGTTTCCGTCCGCATCCGTCACGGTTTCCTCGCGGACGGTAGTCACGGTGTATTCCGCATCCGCGCAGAACGTGGACAGGACATCGGGCAGAGAGCTGTACTGCGTAATGCAAAACGCCCTCCACGCACGTCCCGAGGGGAAATAGCGCACCCCGGACGGAGTATCCTCAAGCGGAAACGTCACGCCCGAAGCAAATGTTACGGTCTGTGTCATGTGTGTTCCTCCTTAATTGAGTTTTAGGCTGCAGAGTAAAATGTTCCTTTTTTGGGGCTGCACCTTCCGCTTACGGATATACGATTTCATTCGCAGTGTAGTATGTGGTATTGATGGACGGCGTACCCGTAAAGCTGCCGCCGGTGCCGGAGAACATAGACCCGAGCGCATTGCTTGCCGTAGTGCCAGTGCCGGACATCGGTATGCGGTATGCGTATTTGTATGTAGAGTCCTGCGTTTTGGAAAGTTTGATCATGCTGCAGCCGTTGAACATATAGCCGTAGCAGTTCGTCGCCAGCGTAGTTGCCGGAAGTGCTGGTGCAGTCGTGAGTGACGTGCAGTATTGGAACATCTCCCTGTAGCAGTTCGTCGCCAATGTAGTTGCCGGAAGTGCCGGTGCAGCCGTGAGTGCCGTGCAGCCGTAGAACATGGCGCGGTAGCAGCCCTCCGTCAATGTGGTCGCCGGAAGTGCCGGTGCAGCCGTGAGTGACGTGCAACCGTAGAACATCTGGGCATAGCACTCCCTTGTCAGCGTAGTTGCCGGAAGCTGCGGCACTTCAACTAAATTCGTACAACTGTTGAACATTGACTGACAATTGTATGCACTTGGTATGATAAGTTCCTTTGCCGACACAATTGCCATTTGGCGTGCGAACATATATTTATATGATACGTTTTGCCCGGAGCAGCCGTTCAATGCTGTGGCTTGCCAGTTCACAACGCCATCCAAATTCCCCGATAGAGACACATTAGATCCCGTAATCCGCCAGTCACCCATATAGCTCGAGCCGGCTATGCGAGTTTGCCCCTCGCCTCGAATATACAGTTTGTTGTCAGCTCCGCTTGATATTTCCGTCCCCGTCCAGTTCGTCCAGACTTCATTGTCCTGTGAATAGTATAAATACGATGGAGAGCCAAACAAGTTCTCAGACGATGCTTTCAGCGTAAAACTTGACGGGCTAGAAAGCATCAGATACGGCAGGATCTTCTCCGTCACGCTGATCCTATGCCTACCCAGAAAAATCCCGTATCCCATCTATCGGTCACACTCCCGTCTCACGCATCAGCACGTCTTCCATGTACTTCATGCAGACGATGCCGTGCTTGCGGTATAAATCGTCATACTTGCATTGCATCGTGTACAGCTCCGTGTTCAGCTTTTCGATTTCACAAAGGAGCTTCTGGATGTTCTCGTCCGTAGCCTTGAGTCCGTGATTCACGCAGGCAGGAGAATCTGTAACGTCACTGTAGTTCATCTCACAACCTCCACCACAATCGGAATCGCCGTTCCGATGGATTCCTTCGCGCGGACGGTCAGCGTATTCGCCGCCGTTGGGCGTATGTCATAGATTTTCGCCACGTTCTCCAGAGCCGTATCCATGTCAGCCGAAGCCGAAAGGCTTGCCATGTTGACATCCCACAGGATGTTGTCTGAGGCAAGGATGCCCGAAACGGATATGGTCTGCGTATAAGGAGCTGCCGATCCAGACCAGCTCGTCCCGGTCGAAGCCGTATACACCGCCTTCGAAGCCTTCGCATTCCAAGCTGTTCTCTCTGCCGCCGTGATGTGGACGGTAGTGTCCCCCGTATGCGATGTCAAATCGGATGCGTTCGCCTTTGCATTCCAAGCCGTGCGCTCAGAGGACGTGACATGGACGGTGGTATCGGACACATGACTGTCAAGCGCAGTCTCGCTGGCTGCCCCGATTCCCGCCGCCGTAATCCCGTGCGGATTTGATGCAGACGTATGGCTGTCCAGATTCG
>CAVHXA010000017.1:0-39807 GCA_963639765.1 Oscillospiraceae bacterium
AATGTCGGCTTTTTAGCGGACATGCGAGCCCGGTGACTGATAATTTATTATAGCACAGATTCTGCCGCTTTTGGGCACATTTGTAAAATTTTCTATTCAGGCAGCGCTGCATAACCAAACCTGCGTTGCGTTGCGGATTTCTTCTGCCGACGCATCGCCATCCGGCCTCGGATGTTGGATGCAGCCTTTTTTTCTGATTCGACAAGGAACCTCTCACAAATCGCTCTTGCCAAATGATGCAGTGCTGTCTTCGCTTTTCCATACTGCCATTGTGCCGAAAAGGACAGGGACGGTCTGTTCGAAATCAGGCACTTTCGTCACTTTCCCAAATTGTCGTTTCACCCTGCGCCACACGATGGATCTGTTCCATACGCTGGTCCAGACTGGCACTGAGCTCCGCACAGGTAAACAGCTCACGATTGATCCGACCGGCATCAGCCTCCGGAATATTTTTCTTATAACGGATCTTGTGCTCCAGTGTGGCCCACCAGTCCATGGAGATGGTACGGAACTGAACCTCAACCCGCATGTGTTTTTTTGTGTTGTGCAGAAAGATGGGCGTCTGAATGATGAGATGCAGACTTCGATAGCCGTTTTTCTTTGGAGTTTTGATATAGTCCTTTCGTTCAACCAGCTGGATATCGTCCTGCTTTAAAAAGGCATCTGCCAGGCGATAGATATCCGAAGGAAATGAACAGATTACCCTTACGCCGGCAACATCGTTCAGATTTTGCTCTATGCTTTCAACCGATACGGGAAGATTGCGGCGCTGGAGCTTTTCGACGATACTTTCGGTGGTTTTCAGGCGGGTTTTGATGGCCTCAATGGGATTACGGTCGTATTGCAGGGACAGTTCTTCGTCCAGGACATTAAATTTAGTTGAAATTTCCATCATCGCACAGCGATAATAGGCCATTAGCTCTCTGTAAGAAGCGGCGCCGCTGCGCAGACGATTCTGGATATCCTGTTCAGAGGGATCTGAAAGCAGAAGATGCTGCAGATTTTCGAGGCTGTCCTGATGATCAAATGCCATAAATGAAATACCTCCCGGTTGTAGTCTGCGCAGCAGAGTTCGCAGGGCGTCCGCTGCAGACCTATTATAAAGTATAGCACCTCTTTATTAAAAATTCTACCGTCTGCGGCGGCAAATAAAAATTTCCACATGCGGCTGTTGACTGCCCGCAATATTAAAGGCAACACCGCACAATTCGCCTGCAGCCTTCGCTGGATCTTTTTTCCCAATCCTGCTGTGAAACACATATAATTAATGTTCCTGCGTTTTCCGGACTTTATTCTGAGAAAGAATCTCTCGTCAAAGGCACTTGCCCCGTTATACGGTGCTGACCAAAATTTCTTTGCTTTGATCGGTTTTTACTCTTGCTTTTTTGCCAATACAGTGGTAAAATACAAACGTTGTTCTTGTTACGTTTTGAGAGTGGGGTTGTCCCCACTCTTTCTTTTGAGTAAAGGGCAGGTGGAACATGAAGGTAACCGACGTAGTTTGGCGCCTTGCAGAACCTGTTGCAAAAAAAGCGGGCTGCGATCTGTGGGATGTAGAATACATACGCGAGGGTGGCGAATGGTATCTGCGCGTATACCTCGACAAACCGGACGAACCCGTTGGCATCGATGACTGCGAGGCTGTTTCCCGGGCACTCGACCCTATTCTGGATGAGGCAGATCCGATAGACACCAGCTATACGTTTGAGGTATGCTCTGCCGGGGCAGAGCGGGTTCTAAAGCGCGCCGGGGATTATCTGCGATTCCTGGGCAGCAATGTTCTTGTCAAGCTTTTTCGGGCGCGAGACGGTTCCAAGGAATTTACCGGAATACTCAAGTCCTACAACGAAGAAACCGGCGAACTCGTTCTGACTGCAGGCCAGGGTACGGCTGCCCGCGACCTTACCTTTCAGGCTGCCGAACGGGCCCAGACCAGGCTTTGCATCTCGTTTTCATAAACAGGAGGAGCACACGTGAGTGAGATTTTAGATGCCCTTCTTCTGCTGGAGCAGGAGAAAAACATTCCGCAGGACTACATGCTGGAGCGCATTGAGCAGGCACTGATTGCCGCCTACAAAAAAGACAATACCGGATATACCGATAATGTATACATGGATGCTTCCGGAGAGCAGCTTAAGCTTTTTGTCAAAAAAGAAGTAGTAGACGAAGTTATGAATGAGTATACCGAGATTTCCATCCCGGATGCGCACAAGATCAATAAGCATGCGGATATTGGCGATGTGGTTTCGGTAGAAGTGTCTACAAAAAACTTTGGCCGAATTGCAGCACAGACGGCAAAGCAGGTAATTATTCAGGGAATTCGCGAAGCTGAGCGGGGCGTGGTATACGAAAAGTACACATCAAAAGAAAATGAAATTCTTTCTGCCACCATACAGACCATCGATCCGGTCACCGGCGACATCACTGTGGCCGTAACCGGTGCAGACAGCGCCAAGGCTGTTCTGTCGGCAGGCGAACAGGTACCCGGTGAACACTATCACGAGGGAGACATCATCCGAGTATACGTCATCGAAGTCCGTCGCGGGATACGCGGACCACAGATTGTGGTTTCGCGCACACATCCCGGACTGGTCAAGCGTCTGTTTGAGCTGGAGGTTCCTGAGATTGCCGATGGAACAGTCGAGATCAGATCCATTTCGCGTGAGGCCGGAAGCCGAACCAAAATGGCTGTATGGTCTCCGCAGGAGGAAATCGATGCCGTAGGTGCCTGCGTCGGGACCAGAGGTGCACGTGTGAATGCCGTAGTCAGCGAGCTGGGCGGAGAAAAAGTCGATATTGTTCGATGGAGCGAAGATCCCTGTGCGTTTGTTGCCGCGGCATTGTCCCCTGCCACCGTGATTCGCGTAGACCTTATTCCCGGGACACGCGCCTGCCGTGTGGTTGTACCGGACGATCAACTCAGTCTGGCCATCGGCAAGGAAGGGCAAAACGCACGACTCGCGGCTCGCCTCACAAGCTACAAAATCGATATCAAGTCCAATCAGGCTGCTGCCGAACTCGATACGCAGGCTGCTCAGGAAACGCATTCCGACGAATAAGATCGGTACCATGCCGCAGCATCAGCTGCCCGACGGCTTTGCACTTTTCTGTTTTGCAGTCATGCGGTACTGCGGCGGCTTCATATCAGACACACGGAACCTTCGGATGAAAGCGGAATTTCAGAATTGCCCTGTCCGGGTTCCTCAGCTGAATACCATAGGGCAGCACCGCATGATGAGGAAAGTGCATCCGGCGAAGGCTGCAGGCGAATTGTGTGGTATTGACATAGTTGAATTATGCGCTTCTGCCTAAGGAGGATGGTTGTGTATGCCCAAAAAGATTCCAATGCGACAGTGTGTTGGTTGCCGCGAAATGAAGCCAAAGCGCGAGCTTATCCGGGTGGTGCGCGCACCACAGGGGACCATATCGCTGGATTTTAAGGGCAAGGCCCCGGGGCGGGGAGCCTATGTCTGTCCGGATCCCGAGTGCCTGAAGAGGGCTCGAAAATCCAAGGCCCTCGAGCGCGGGCTCGACACGGCCATAGATCCTGCGATCTACGAAGCCATGCAGGCAGAAATGGAGGCGAGGCAGAGTGGATAGAGCACTTAGCTATCTGGGCCTGGCTCGCCGGGGCGGCAATCTGCAGATTGGGGATGAGCTGGTGCAGGCAGCAATTCGCGCCGGACGTGCCCGTCTGGTGATTGTGGCAAAGGATGCCGGAGAGCACACCCTGCGTCGGGCACAGAATCTGGGGCAGAGCTGGAATGTTCCGGTAACAACAGGACCCTGGAGCAAGCTTGATCTGGGTCTGGCTTTCGGCACACGAAGCTGTGCACTTGCTGCTCTTACCGAACCAAGGCTGGCGCTGGCTTTTTTGCAGGCAATGGATTCACCGCCGGACGAGAGCGTTATGCAGCGTGTGCAGGCTATGGCAGACCGCGCAGCCAGACATCAGCAGGAAATCCGGACCCACGAGAAAAATGTCAGACATGGCTCCGCGCCACAGCGGAAACGAACAAAGTGAGGTGGCTATATGAGCAGTTTAGTCAAATACAAACTGATCGATGTTGCAAAAGATTTTGGTATGCCTTCAAAGGATGTCACGTCCATTATGGGCGAATATTTTGAAAAGCCCAGAAGCTCTCAGGTTGTGCTCAGCGACGATCAGCTGAACGTGATTTTTGATGTAATCACCCAGCGCAACCAGATCGAGTCCATCGAGCAGGTGTTCGCCGCCGCCGTAGCCGAGACCAAATGGACTGCCGCCGAGGCTGAGCCTGTTCCTGCGCAGCAGCACGAGATGCATCCTTCAGAAGAAGCAGCAGATTCCACAGTTCAAATGCCCCGTACCGAAGAAATCGGACAGACAGCCCAAACCACACAGCAGCCGCAGAATGCCGGAACTGTTCAGCCGGCCGGACAGCGTTCCGATAATCGACCGGTGCAGCAGGGCGGACACGTGCAGCAGCCCGGTCAGCGCTCCGACAACCGACCGGTGCAGCAGGGCGGACGCGTGCAGCAGTCCGGTCAGCGCTCCGACAACCGACCGGCGCAGCAGGGCGGACGCGTGCAGCAGTCCGGTCAGCGCTCCGACAATCGTCCGATTCAACAGGGCGGACGCATGCAGCAGTCCGGCCAGAATGCCGATGGCCGAGGCGGCCAGCAGTCCGTCCGGGCACAGCAGCCAAACAGGACGCAGCAATCAACAAACAGCAGTCAGGTTCCGCAGCAGCGCAAGAAAGAGCGACGTGTGGTTGACACAAGTGCCGCCACAGTAAACGCTGCCCGGTTCGACGACCACGTGGATGCTCTGGTAGACGAAAAACTGCAAAACGCCAAGGGCGGCAAGCAAAAAATCGGAAACAGCAAAAACAGCCGTACTGCCAAAAAGAAAAACACCTACATGGGGTCCAAAAGCCGAAACGAAGAGCAGGAAAAAATGCGCCGTCTTCAGCTGGAGATTGCAAAAAAGGCTCCTGTTACAGTTCACATTCCCGAAGAAATTTCCGTTGGTGAGCTTGCAAGCCGTATGAAAAAAACCGGCGCCGAGGTAGTAAAGCAGCTTATCAAGCTGGGTGTGATGGCAAGTGTAAGCCAGGTGATCGACTACGACACAGCAGCCATTGTGGCTGAGGAAATGGGCTGCAAGGTTGAAAAAGAGGTTACCGTAACCATCGAAGAGCGTCTGATTGACGATCACACAGACACGGCCGAAGAGCTTGAATCCAGGCAGCCTGTGGTTGTGGTAATGGGCCATGTTGACCACGGCAAAACGAGCCTGCTCGATGCAATCCGCAAAACCAATGTGGTTTCCGGAGAGGCGGGCGGTATTACGCAGCACATTGGTGCCTACACTGTCCGTCTAGACAACCAGCCTATTACATTTCTCGACACGCCGGGCCATGAAGCCTTTACGGCAATGCGCGCACGCGGCGCCATGTGCACGGATATTGCCATTCTGGTTGTGGCGGCCGACGACGGCATCATGCCCCAGACCATTGAAGCCATCAACCACGCCAAGGCAGCAAATATTCCCATCATAGTAGCCGTAAACAAAATGGACAAGCACGGCGCAAACCCCGATCGAATCAAGCAGCAGATCATGGAATACGATCTCATTCCAGAGGAATATGGCGGTGACACGCCCATATGTCCTATTTCGGCCAAAACAGGCATGGGTATTGCTGATTTGCTTGAAATGGTACTGCTCACGGCAGAAATGCAGGAACTGAAAGCCAACCCAAACCGTCAGGCAAAAGGTGTGGTGCTCGAAGCGCGGCTGGACCGCAGCCGTGGTCCCGTAGCCTCTCTGCTGGTGCAAAACGGGACGCTGAACCAGGGTGATGTGCTTATTGCCGGAACAGCTGTGGGCCGTGTTCGCGTGATGACCGATGACAAGGGCAAAACGGTCAAATCCGCCGGACCTGCAATCCCTGTTGAAATTACCGGTCTGAACGAGGTCCCGAATGCCGGAGACATTTTCAACGCCGTTGACGATGAGCGTATGGCTCGCCAGCTTGTAGAAGAGCGTAAGGAAAAAGAGAAAGAGGCTTCGGCAACAACAGTAGGCAAGGTCACGCTCGAAGACCTGTTCAACCAGATCCGACAGGGCAGCATGAAAGACCTGAATCTGATTGTCAAGGCCGATGTTCAGGGGTCGGCAGAGGCTGTCAAAGCCAGCCTGCTCAAGCTCAGCAATGATGAGGTCCGTGTCAAGGTTATCCATGCAAGTGTTGGCGCCATTACAGAATCCGATGTGCTTTTGGCGGCAACATCCGGTGCGATTATTGTCGGATTCAACGTAAGAGCGGATGCAGCAGCCGCGGCGCACGCCCAGCGCGACAAGGTAGATATCCGGTATTATCGTGTTATTTATGATTGCATCAACGAAATACAGGCAGCACTCAAAGGCATGCTCGCGCCGGTATTCAAAGAAGTCATTACAGGACATGCTGAGGTTCGCCAACTTTACCGTGCTTCTGCTGTCGGGACCATTGCCGGCTGCTACGTCAAAGACGGAAAAATCGAACGCAACAGCAAAATCCGTGTACTGCGCGACAATATCGTCGTTCACGAGGGAGAGCTGGCTTCTCTGCAGCGGTTCAAAGACTCCGTGCGTGAGGTAACCGCCGGCTACGAATGTGGCATTGTACTCGAAAAGTACAACGACATCAAAGAGGGCGACATGTTTGAATGCTTCGTTATGGAGCAGATCAAAGACTGACGGAGGAAGAATATGGCAGGAAATCGTATCAGCCGTATCAACGAAGGCATCCAGCGCGAGCTGGCCGAGCTTCTTCCGGCATTAAAAGACCCGCGTATCCGGGGTCTGATTTCCGTAACCCGTGTAGATACCACAGGTGACCTGCGATATGCCAGGATATGGATCAGTGTGCTGGATAAAGCTACCGAAAAAGAGGTTGTTCAGGGATTAAAATCCGCGTCGGGGTTTCTGCGTCGCGAACTTGGCAGCCGTCTTCAGCTGCGTTACACGCCTGAGCTTCTGTTTCAGGCCGATGATTCCATCGAAACCGGAAGCAGAGTGCTTGGTATTCTGAGCCGACTGGATATACAGAGCGACGAGGAAGAGCAGACAGAATAAGGGCAATGCCGCTGCATTCGCCAGAAGCGTTTTGCGGGAGACTTCCTGCCAAATCAAAGAAGAAGGTTGCAGCCATTCCTCATGAATGGAAGAATTTGATTGCGAAGCGTCGGCGGAAAAATCCGCAAGGCGTCGCAGACGCCGTTGCAGGCTGCAGCTGATCCTGTTGTGCCTGATCATCGAATACCCGTGCATACCGAAAGTCTTGGAGGATATTCATGCAGATTGACATTTGCACTGCTGCCGCTTTTCTGCAGCAGAACGATCGTTATACCATCCTGACACATCGTCGCCCGGACGGTGACACTGTCGGTTGTGCTGCAGCCCTTTGCCTTGGACTGCGTCAGCTTGGAAAGGATGCTGCACTGTTTCCAAACGAACAGATCACACCGCGTCTTGCACCGTATACCGAAGGCTTGACCAGCCCGAAGACGGCCGGGCGTACGATTGTGGCGGCAGACATTTCAACCTGTACGCTTTTGCCCTTTGGCGCCGAAAAATTAAATATTGCACTCTGCATCGACCATCATGCATCCAATGATGATTTTGCGGACAATACTCTTCTTGATGCATCTGCAGCTGCATGCGCGGAACTGGTTTTTCGGCTGCTGCAGCAGCTCTCGGTATGCATCACAACAGACATTGCCAACGCTTTGTATTTGGGGCTTTCAACCGATACAGGCTGTTTTCAGTATGCAAATGTTACCGCTGAAACCTTTCTCACGGCTGCAAATCTCATAAAACTGGGTGCACAGACCTATGCCATCAACAAAGTCATGTTTGCCACAAAGTCCTTGCCGCGGCTGCGACTGGAGGCATATCTGACTGACCATCTGGAGATGTATGCAAACGGTCGGGTAGGGCTCTGCCAACTGTCGCAGGATCTAATAGATCGTATGGGCGTGACCGAAGACGATGCCGATGGATTATCCGGATTTGCCAGATGCATCGAAGGCGTGCAGATTGCCGGCATGCTGCGCGAAATCGAAGGCGGCCTGGGCAAGATTTCTCTGCGGACTGGCACGGATTTCAACGCTGCGGCGATTTGCGAACGAATGGGCGGCGGCGGACACAGGGGAGCAGCGGGCGCAAGTGTTCCGGGCGGCATTCCGGGAGCCAGAGCAGCACTGCTGCAGGCGATCGCACAGGAAACCGGTCTGGAGCTGTAGCCCATGCCATCCGGAATTGTAATTATCAACAAACCTGCTGACTGGACCAGTCAGGATGTAACGGCAAAGCTGCGCGGTATTTTTTCCGAGCGCAGAGTGGGCCACGGTGGGACATTAGACCCAATGGCAACAGGTGTTTTGCCAGTCTTTATCGGACGAGCTACCCGGGCTGTACAATTTTTTGAATCAGCCGACAAAGAATATCTTTGCTCTCTTCGGCTCGGTGTCACAACCAGCACACAGGATATCACGGGCGAGATTCTGCGGCGATGCCCGGCAGACGTCACCGAGGAGACACTTTCTGTGATGCTCAAACGGTTTTGCGGAGCACAGCAGCAGATTCCGCCCATGTATTCCGCAATAAAAATCAAAGGCAAAAGACTTTATGAAATGGCTCGCAAAGGGCAGGAAATAGAACGTGCGCCCCGCAGTATTATCATTCATGAATTGGAGCATCTGGGACGGGATGAAGTCGGCGATATCAAACTGCGTATTGTTTGCTCAAAGGGCACTTATATCCGCACACTGTGTGCAGATATCGGCTCTGCACTGGGCTGCGGCGGTTGTATGAGCCGGCTTCAGCGCACCCGGGCGGGCAGCTATACGCTCAGCCAGGCTGTTTCCGTTCAAGCCCTGCAGCAGGCAAAAAACGAGGGCTGTCTTCAGCAGTTCCTGCTTTCAACCGACAGCCTGTTTTCCGACTATCCGGCAATAACCCTGTCTGCTTCCGAGGAAAGGATCTGCCGCAACGGGAATCCGCTGTTTCAAAAAGAATGCCTTGAAGGTTACTGCCGGGTCTATGGCCCGGATGGTGATTTTCTGATGCTGGGAAACTGCAGGGACGGACGGCTGACAACAGTAAAGAGCTTTTTTGAGGTGACGTAACATTGCAAACCGGACGGGTGATTGCTCTGGGATTCTTTGATGGAGTTCACATGGGGCACGCTGCTTTGATCAAAAGGGCACGCTGTACCGCTGACAAGCTTGGAGCAAGGGCCAGCGTATTAACCTTCGATCTGCATCCGGACAATTTGGTTCTGGGTCGGCAGGTTCCTCTGATCAACTCGTTAGATGATCGCAGAGATTTGATTACGGGTCTTTACGGAATCGATGAGATGCTGGTGATGCACTTTACCCGTGCTGTGCAGGAACAGCCATGGCAGCAATTTGTAGACAATTACCTCATTCATGATCATGCAGCTGTGCATCTTGTCTGCGGGCATGATTTCTGCTTTGGCTATCGTGGGCTCGGAACGGCGCAGCTGCTGCGCGAGCGCTGTATCGCTGCTGGTGTTGGCTGTGACATCATCCCGGCTGTAACACTAGACGGCATTCTGGTCTCATCCACATATATCCGCGAGCTTCTGACTGCGGGCGACATCAAAACTGCCAATCGTTTTCTGGGGCATCCGCACCGACTTTCGGGCGTGGTACAGCATGGGCGGCATCTGGGCACTGGCCTTGGCTTTCCAACGGCCAACATTACAATCCCGCCCGGTATTCTTTGCCCCGCGCATGGCGCATATGCCACGCAGGTGCATGTTGACGGCGAGGTCTATGCGGCGGTAACAAACGTTGGAATTCGACCCACTGTAAGCGAAGACGGAAACATCACGGTAGAAAGCTGGCTGCTTGACTACAGCGGCAATCTTTATGATCGGCGAATTACAGTTGAGTTTTATGAGCGCCTGCGAGACGAACGGAAGTTTTCCGGAATACAGGAGCTGAAAGATGAGGTGCTGCGAAATGCGCAGCAAACCCGTGCGCTTTTCGGTTAATTCACTCTTGACAATATGGGCAGGGTGTGGTAGTATCGAAAAGCTGACAATTTCCCTGATCTGTGCGGGTGTAGCTCAATGGCAGAGCCCCAGCCTTCCAAGCTGGTTGCGTGGGTTCGATTCCCATCACCCGCTGTATATGCGCCAGTAGCTCAGGTGGATAGAGCAACTGCCTTCTAAGCAGTGGGTCGGGGGTTCGAGTCCCTTCTGGCGTGCCAGAATCCTTCGCCAGGCTGTGGCTTGGTTTTGCAGCTGTATATGGTGGATGTAGCCCAGTTGGTTAGAGCGCCAGATTGTGGCTCTGGAGGCCGTCGGTTCGAGTCCGATCATCCACCCTTCTCCTTCCTGAGCAATGCCTGAAGTGCTGTCATGGGGATGTCGCCAAGTGGTAAGGCACCAGACTTTGACTCTGGCATTCGTAGGTTCGAGTCCTGCCATCCCTGTTATACGACCCACTAGCTCAGTCGGCAGAGCACCTGCCTTTTAAGCAGGGTGTCCGGAGTTCGAATCTCCGGTGGGTCATCCAAAGCAGACAGCCTGAGGCTGTCTGCTTTTTTTGGTGTCAGACAAATCCATGCAAGGCAGCAGGCAAGAATTTGTGCAGTGTTGCCATTGAAAAATGTCGGGCAAATGTATAGAATAAACCCATTCTATTGCGGAGGTACAAAATATGCTTCGGATGCGCAACACCATGATGATGCTCAGCACAGCCGCCGATGTTTGTGCCTGTCTTCCGCAGATCTGAGATGCAGAAGCAAAGTACAACACAGGGGGCTGTTCGTGTTCCGAACAGTCCTTTTTCTTTGCCGCACTGCAGCCGGCAGCTGAGCATCCAAAAATCCAAAACCGCAGAGCTTCTCAGAATACAGCGGCATTCCAATTTCGCAAGATCCATCCCATGCTTCCATGAGAAGGCAAAAGAGTCAGAAAAGAGCAAAAACCTGTTATTTTATCAGAAAAGGAGACAACGCCCCATGACGCAACAGATTGGTACCTTGTGCCTGCATGCAGGCTACAGCCCCGCCAGCGGCGAACCCCGTCAGCTTCCTATTATCCAAAGCACTACCTTCAAGTATGCGACCAGTCAGGATATGGGAAAGCTTTTTGACCTCGAAGCCAGCGGATATTTCTATACACGTCTGGCCAATCCTACAAGCGACAGTGTTGCAGCGAAGATCTGTGCTCTTGAGGGCGGCAGCGCTGCAATGCTCACCAGTTCGGGTATGGCAGCCGTTTTCCTGGCCCTGTTCAACATTGCATCCTGCGGTGACCATATCATTTCTTCTGCAGAGATTTATGGCGGCAGTTTTAATCTGATGAACACCACCATGAAGCGCATGGGAATTGCATGCACCTTTGTTGCTCCCGATTGCACGGATGACGAACTTGAGGCAGCTTTTCGCCCCAACACCAAGGCTGTTTTCGGCGAGACCATCGCCAATCCGGCGCTGTCTGTTCTGGATATTGAGCGCTGGGCAAAGGCGGCACATGCCCATGGTGTACCTCTGATCGTTGATAATACCTTTGCTACACCCATCAATTGTCGGCCGTTTGAGTGGGGAGCTGATATTGTGGTTCATTCTACAACAAAATACATGGATGGGCACGCCGCTGCCGTTGGCGGCTGCATTGTGGATTCCGGGCATTTCGACTGGGAAGCACAGGCAGACAAGTTCCCGGGATTGACTACTCCAGACGAAAGCTACCACGGATTTATCTACACCAAAAAATTCGGCCTTGAGGGCGCGTACATTACGAAATGCTCCGCACAGCTGATGCGTGACTTTGGCTGCACACCGGCTCCTATGAACAGCTTCCTGCTTAATCTCGGACTCGAAACGCTGCATGTGCGTATGCCGCGCCATTGTACAACGGCTCAGATTGTGGCAGAGCATCTGCAGAAGCATGAAAAAATCGCTTGGGTCAGGTTTTGCGGTCTTCCCGGAGACAGATATTACGATGTTGCACAGAAATATCTGCCAAACGGCTCGTGCGGTGTCATCTCATTTGGTGTAAAGGGCGGACGGACTGCCGCAGAGGCCTTCATGGCAGGGCTGAAGCTGGCCAGCATCGAAACGCATGTGGCTGAAACCAAAACCTGCTGCCTGCATCCGGCCAGCAGTACACATCGGCAGATGAACGATGACGAGTTGATAGCCGCAGGTGTATCCTCCGACCTTGTTCGTTATTCCTGTGGGCTTGAAGACCAGGAAGACCTGATTGCCGATCTGGATCAGGCTCTGGCAGCAATCTGATTTTTATCCCAAAGGAGCACACGTATGCCGATCAAGATTCCAAATAATCTCCCTGCAGCCAGGACCATGCACGACGAGAATATCTTTATTATGTCAGAAACTCGTGCTGTTACGCAGGATATCAGACCTCTTGAGATTGCCATTCTAAATCTTATGCCCACAAAAATCGCAACCGAAACACAGCTCGTGCGGCTTTTGGGCAACACGCCTCTGCAGGTTGAACTCACACTTCTGCAGACAAGATCCCATGTGGCAAAAAACACTTCACAGGAGCATATGCTTGCTTTTTACAATACTTTCGATCAGGTTTGTGATCGCAAGTTTGACGGTCTGATTATAACCGGAGCTCCGGTAGAACTGCTGGAATTTGAACGGGTCGAATACTGGCAGGAGTTGTGTCAGATCATGGAATGGTCCAAAACCAACGTATATTCCACCTTCCATATCTGCTGGGGAGCACAGGCTGCGCTGTACTATCACTACGGCATTCCAAAGCGTGTTTTGCCGCACAAACTTTCCGGTGTGTTTTCCCATCATGTAGACCATAGAGGATCTATTCTGCTGCGTGGCTTTGATGATATTTTCATGGTTCCGCACTCACGCAATACAACCGTAAACAGAGAAGACATCGAGGCGGTGCGCGCCCTGAAAATACTGGCCTCCTCGCCCGAGGCGGGCGTATATGCTGTCTCCACCGACAAAGGGCGGCAGGTGTTTATCACCGGGCACTCCGAATACGACGGCGACACTCTGAAAAACGAATATCTCAGAGACATTCAGGCGGGCCTGAACCCTACACTTCCGCTGCACTATTTCCCACAGGACGATCCGAACAGACAACCGAAAAATACCTGGCGCAGTCATGCCAACCTGATTTATTCCAACTGGCTGAATTATTTTGTCTATCAGGACACGCCCTACGACATCTCGAGTATTCGATAATGCGATACATTATTTCAGCGGGAGAGATCACAAAGCCTTGTGATCTCTCCCGCTGATTTTGTTAATCGGCAGAAGCATGTCTGCAAAAGCCGTATTGTCGCGTTCATTTTTTCAGGGGTTCCAGTAGTCAAGCATTTCAAAGTCTGTTCCAAAGGTTTTATTGCACAGTGTCCGCAGAACGTTTACACCGCTCAGACCCTGAATCCAGTCTGCATTCTGCCCACGGAAGTATACGGCCATGAGGATGTTTGAGGCCAGGTCATCGGTGACGTCGCTGTTGCCGTATTGACCGTGGTTCCGGGCACCGTGGTCAGACATGAGCAGAATAATGCTGTCCGGGTCCTGTGACAGAATGTTGTCAACGGCTCGTTCAATAAGGGTGTTGACATATTGCAGCTGCCCAAGATAGATATTTTTATCCGTCCAGTTAAAATTGCCATAAGGGTCATCGGGCGTGTCGATGCGATTGCCCTCATCATCAAAGAAAAAGGCACCATGCGGTGAACAGATATAACCAAGGTGAAATGTGGCACTGTCTGAAAAATCCGCCGTAGCATAATAGTTCATAATCATGTTTACGGCATCCGGATGGGAGGTACGCTGCTGATAAACGGCACGTTCAATATTGTCATACAGAATGAAGGCAGCAGTATTGTTGAGAAATACTTTGATGTAGGTGTCTCCGTTTGCAGCGGTGGGGGCTCCTACGCCGTGCAGGTCGGGGATGGGGTTTTTCAGCCGGGACATATCATCACCGTCAGTGGAGTACAGTGTGTAGCCCAGAGATTTCAGCCCTTCGTATAACACACCGGTGTGGATCTGATTGCGAAGCATCTGCTCCTGATAACCCTTTGGATGAAGATGCTGCAGATTTACAAGGTCTGCCATGCAATACATGGTATCAACCATATAGTTGGTTGAGTTTTCACTGACAGAAAAGCCGTGCTGCTGAAGATATTCGTAAAAATCGGAATTATCAAAGTGATAATAGGACTCCAACTCCCACGGGCCGGCGTATTCGTCGAATACCAGCAGATATATGTTGGGAAGGTCCTGCGGTTCGACAGCCTGAAAAGCGCTGAGAATCCGGTCTGCCTGCGGCGTTGGTCCAAAGGAGACCTGCTTTCGCTGCGAAAGCACCTGAATTCCGCAGGTTAGCGCATTGATTACTACGAGACCGGCAAAAACCAGGCCAAAGGCCATACACAGTACAGAAGCAATTTCATTCTTCAGTCGTCGAAGAATAAGCCAGATGCCGGCTGCTGCGGCAAGGCAGCCAAGACCGCACAGTACATAGGCGCTGCGTGTGAAACGCAGAGCGGGGATCACGCGGTCAAGCAGGCCAAAATTAAGGAAGATAGCCATTAGAGCCGCGGCCAGCAGACCGGCCTTGCTGCGGCAATGCAGAATCAGGCGCGACACCCCATAGGCCAGAAGGCCAAGGGCAAAAAAGGCAGCCAGAAACGGAAGTGCATATGTGAAAGGAATCATCCCTATATTGCGGGCATAAAGCAATACTGTCGGAAATACCGAAACGGATGCAACCAGCAAGATAGGGAAGAAGAGACGTTCTTTGAAATCGGAGGTTTGATTCATGGACTGATCCTTTCCTTTTGTTTGGGCAACACCGCACAATTGCATGGCTTTGACGGTCCTTTTTGCCTGCAAATTCGCTGTGAAAAACTTGAAGCATACAAAAGATTCCAGTGTTTTCAGAGTGAATTTGTGACGCAGAATTCTTTTCCGGATCCTCTCGCCGAATGCTGCGGTGCTGCCTTAGAAGTACTGTGTACAGCTACGAAATTCAGCTGTTGTTTTTTTCGAAAAATATCTGGTTCAGTCCTCTGGCTTATCGTCGTCAAAGGCGATTACATCGGCTTCCTGTTCTTTTTTGGCGTTTTCATCGATATGCAGGGCTTCCTGAGCCTTTTTTTTGGCCCGACGCCACAGAATGCCTGCTGCAGCGCCCACAGCAATCACAATACCGGCAATGGCCTGAATCAGATAGGTTGTAACCGATGGATCGATATAAGCAAGAGCCGGTATACAAAGCAGAATACTGAGACAAACGGTGTTAATGCAAACAGACAGTTTCTTCATAATAATACTCCTCGTATAATAAGATTTGCAGATGGTTATAAGTGCATTTGCTTAGTTCAAACAATGAAACACCGGCAGGCCTTGATACACCCGTGATACAATAGCTGTAGGACAGAAGGGTCATGTTCTCCGTCTTCTGGCCGAGTTGAAAGGCTTTGTTATAAAGTCCGGACTCCTGAGCGGGAAGTTGGTTGCATACGCATTGGCTGTTTTCCGGGATGCTGGGATACAGGCAACATTGTGCGGCGGCGCCCTAGATATCATAGCTTTTATCGATTGCTTTCAGTTCCCGGAAGGTATCGATTTCTATAATATCCTCCGGCTGGCAGGGACGGATAAGAAGATTGAAATCCTGAGGAAAAACATCAAAAACGGCGTTGTCAAAGAAACGCTCGTGTCCGCCGGGCATCTGCCAGAGATCCTGCAGACGCTGCGCCAAACGGGAGCCGTCTTCGGCTGTCCAGAACGAAACACCATACATATGATAGCAGTTGGTTCCGCCCTGAGTCATGCGCCGTGCATAGCCCTTCTGATCGGGAATAAGGCACCAGTCGTCTGTGCGCTGCGTATACACACCCAGATAATTGGACTGGTATTGATAAGGCCGGATAATGGAGGGGTTGCGAACAAGAAGGTCGGCCTCGCAGATATATGCATTTTCGATGAGATCTGTAACCTGCAGCACAGAGGAAATGGTGTTGGCTTCGTTAAACAGCGGATTCTGACGAAATTTCAGATCCGGATACTGGTATAACAGCTGATCGAACTGCTCGGACAGATAGCCGCGCACCAGGGTGATATCGGTAATGCCGGCCCCATGCAAAGCGTCAATCATGGTATCGACAATCCGCTTGCCGTTTACACGAACGAGCGGCTTTGGCGTGTTGAGCGTGATAGGCACCATCCGGCTGCCAAAGCCTGCACCGATAATCAAGGCTCGACGAACATGATAGGGCTCGAGTTCGTCAACTCCGGCGGGTGTAATGCTTCCGCCGCGCACAAAGCCCAGGTCAGTCAGTTCACGAATATGACGGTTGACTGTTCCGACTGACAGGCCAAGCAGGCGCGCAAGGTCTCGTTGACTGCCGGCTTCATGCATCACAAGATGGTCCAGAATGTCAAATTGTCTCCGGGTCAGCATGGCTTTTTTCCTCCTGCGGTTTGTCTGCGGCCTGTCTGAGATATAGTGCGGCGTCTTTAAAAAAGCTGACCAGGATCAGTATGATGATAATACCAATGGGAAAGGCCGCTATTATGGATACGGACTGAAGAGAATTGATTGTATTTTCGGCAAAAATCAGGCCAATTGGAAAGATAATGAAAACAATGGCCCAAAAGGCCCGAACTGCTTTGTGGGACGCACAGTTGATTGACAGATTTTTATAGGAATAGGCCGAGACTACAAGTGTGATTGTATCAAAGGTAGTGGAATAAAACAGAACCATCAGCGCAAAAAGAACCATCAGCATGACATCGTGCAGAGGAAGGGTTTCAAACAGGCTGACAATAGCTGCGCTCGGACCGTCCGCAGCCAGGATACCAAGCATATCTACCCGTCCTGTCATCTGCTGCCCAAGGCCATAATTGCCAAATACGATAAAAGACAGAAACGTACCGCTCAGGCCATAGGCATATGTGCCAAGCACTGTGTTGCGAATGGTGCGGCCGCGGCTGATCACACCGATAAAAAACGGTGTTGCCGTACACCAGGCCATCCAGTAAGCCCAATAGAAGATGGTCCAGTTCTGGGCAAAGCCTGCCGTTCCGTCACCGCTTTCGCGAAGAGGATCCATCCAGAGGCTCAGACTGATAAAGTTCTGCGTCAGATTGCCGATGGATGTGATGCCGGTCTCGATGATATAAACGGTCTGACCACCCAGAAACAGGACCCAGGCCATTAATAGAAAGAACAGACCGGTGCAGAGATTTGTTGAAGCGAGATGTCCCTGAATGCCTTTGAGCACCGAAACCAGATATACTGCACAGATACACAGCAGAATGGAAACGGTGAGCCAGACACCGGAGGTGTTGAAACCGAATACATGGCTCAAAGCCGCGGCCAGCAGAGGAGTAGCCGCCGAAAAGGTGGTTGCTGTTCCGCAAAGCAGAGCGATAATGGCAACCAGATCAATCAGCCTTCCGGCCAAGCCGTCTACACGACTGCCCAGAAGAGGACGGCAGGCCTCTGAGAATTTTTGCTTTGTCCGCCCTCGGACGTGGAGCATAAACCCAAAGGCAACCGCCAGGACTACATAAAAAGCCCATGGAATCGGTCCCCAATGCAGCAGAGGATAGGTGGAAGCCCAGTCCTGAATTCCGCCAAGCTGGGCAATGCGGGGCTCGTTGGCATACAGCGCCCATTCAACCAGAGAATAATACACGATATCTGCGGCGAATACACCGGTAAAGATCATAGCACCCCACTTGAAGTTGGAGTATTCCGGCTGATCGGTATTGCCAAGCCGGATATTTCCATATCGGGAAAAGGCCATATAGAGTGATGTAACGAGCACACCAAAGCCAAGAACAATATAAAAAAACCCAAGACGATTTCCAAGAAAGGCACGAATAAGATCAACAATCTGTGTGGAGCGCTCCGGCCACACCAAAAACATTACGCACAGAGCTACTACGGCGGCCAGAGGAAACAGAATGCATGGAAGGTCCAGCTGAGCAAGCAGACCGGATTTTTTCTTATGCATGGGATTGTTCTCCTTTGAGCAGGTTCAGATAGTATTTTGCCAGTCGATATTGCTGAAGGGCATAGGAGCCGAAATCTACACCGAGCAGGGCTTTGAATTCACACCAGTTGCTCCAGGTCAGGGCACTGACGGCGGCCCAGCCATATATCCTATGACGCTGTTCGGCCGACACCGGTTGGCCCTGGAAATAGAGATCCGTCAGATGGTCCAGCGCCGCTTTGTCAAAATCGGTATAGATGGCAAACATGGAAAGGTCCATCAAAGGGTCACCGAGAGCTGCATATTCCCAGTCGATCAGACGAATCTGACCATTGCCGTAAAGCAGAAAGTTATCCGGGTTGGCATCTACGTGGCACAGCCGGCGATGGACCGACGGGTCGTCCAGCCAGGGACGCAGGGAAAGAATGTCCTGTTTTGTCTGCGCATAATCGGCATAGACTGAGCTTTTTCCAAAACGGAGGTTTTCGTATTCCTGGAGCTTGTCAAAGGGGTTGAATGCATGCGGAACCTGCAGATCCAGATCATGCAGACGTCTGAGCCAGTGCATGCACAGCCGAAGATCGTCCTGATTTGTCGGATCGCATACTCTTGCTTCGGGGATGTAACCTGTAATTTTGATGCCATCGACCGGATCAAGATAGACAACATGATCGCACAGATCATATCGGAGCACGGCCTGATAAGCTTCGTATTCCTGCCGGCGAGACACAAGCTCGTTGGCTCCTTCGCCCGGAAGACGGACGATCCAGTCTTTTTCAAGGGTGTGTGCCAGATAGGAACGGTTGGTCATCCCAAGACTGAGCGGCTGGGGAAGGGGCAGCTCGTTTGGGTCCAACGAAAAGACTTGAGCCAGAATCTCACGGGCGAATTGGGCGGATGTATCAATCATGGGCACTCTCCTTTGTGTGCGAACGCATCGGCACATGCTTCTGAGATTCTAACAAATTATCCTGCGGATTACAAGATTTTCAGATATAATACACCGGAAAATGAACAAATATTCAGATTATAATGCAATGCTGTGTTCAAATTTTGTGTAGATTTTGTAAGCGTGATTTATAACTACACAAAAGGAGCGCGCTTCGGATCCGTTGCGGATATGCACCAAAAAAGCGGGAGAGATCACAAAAACCTGTGATTTCTCCCGCAAGATGTTATGCTGTATTTTCTATATTCTGGAATCCGGATCGGTCAGGCGAAATAGAACAACGGCAGTCTGTGCGCGGGTAACCTCCGCGTCCGGGTCAAAGCTGCCGGATGCATCTGTCCCCATCAGAACGCCGGCCTGATACAGCAGCAGGATCTGTTTTTCGTATTTCGTGTCAGAAGACAGCCCGGGAACCTGTGAAATCTGGTGCATCCTTCCGAGAGCACGTTCTGAAACACTGTTTGCAAGCAGATAAGCAAGCTCAGCACGTGTGGCAGGACGCAGATAATCAGAAAAATCATCAGCCTGAATAATGCCGTGCTTCAGCGCATAATCGACGTAGGGCGAGTACCAGGCGGCGCCGGAAGAATTGCCGGGATTCTCGCTGCGTCCGGCATAGGTACTGTGGACAACGGCAGCCAGTTTGATTGCCTCGGCCAGCGTAACCGGGTCATCCGGACGATAGCAGCTTCCGTCTCCGTTTATAAGGCCAAGACAATACGCCTGCTGTACGGCATCAGCATACCAGGCCTGCTGCGGCACATCGGAAAAGCCAGGATAAGTTCTTATTGGCTGAAAATAAAACAGACTTCCGATCAATCGCAGCTCAATCCGGCAATTATCCCAGTCTAACGAAACCGCATAACAGCAGCCATCTTCTGTGAGATATTGTACCGGAGATGTAAAACGGCGGCGAGGGACCTCCTGCTCGGCAGAATAGCCAAACCAGGAGGCATCAACAGTTCCCGCACACAGAGCGACACCATCGTTGGTGTAGTTGCCGGACATCCATGTAGTGTCGAGATAGAGCCATTCACTGCCAATCCATACAGCGTTCCATCGATGCTCGGCTCCGCCCTGGGTGGTAACGCTTCCACAGACAGTCAGGCAGGGAAGGCCTGCCTGACGCATAAGACAGCTTGTGAGGTTTGTATATCCATAGCAAATGGCAAGGCGGTTGCTATAAACACTGAAAGGGTCCTGCTGCCGCTGAGCGGAGCCATAATAGGTAGGACGGTCATAATATATGTTTTGGGCAATCCATTGTGCAATCAAAAGAGCCTTGTCATAGTCGGTTGCGGCGGATGCCGTAAGCTGGCTGACAAATTCGCCTAAAGCCTGTGTCTGCGCTTCGGTCAGGCCAAAATCGGCTGTGTCTGAATAATCCTGCGGAGCTATATACCGGGTGATCATCTCTCGTACGGCCGCTGCCATAGAGGCTTCATCGGCGTATTGTCTGTCGGCGGCTTGCGGGCGAACTGCGGCAAGCATCAGCAGCAGACAGCAAAGCACCAGAGAAAGTCCGCGGCGCAGAATAGTTGCGTTCAGTGTCATTTTTTCTCCCAAGATCTGAGTCAATACGTTTTAGTTAAGGCACACATCTCATTATAACAAATCAATATAAAAATACAAGAAGAATAATACCTGCTGCACACCATGTTTCCTTCCGGAAACAGCGCAATGCATGCCGGCTTGACACGCTAACCGATGCGGTATATAATCTTAAGAGAATCCGATCCTGATAAAAGATCCACACCAAAGTATTGCTGCACGATTCAACAGGAGCACACTACAAAAGAATTTTTACAGTCAGCAAAAGGCACACGGGCAATTACTGTATTTTGATGACTGCAGACGGCAGGGAATTTGCCCGGGGCTGCCTGCATATCTGTGCGGTGTGCACTATCACTGCCGGCAGATACTGCCAGCCTGCGCATTTTCAAACAATCCGGAAAAGCCCTTGCAGAGGGGCTTTAATAACTACTATTACATCGAATAAGGAGCATATGCATGGACATTTTCAAAAATATGCCTGCACCAACCGCACCCGAACCGGAGGTTCAGGCCAGAATGTATGAAAATTCTGCCTTTGTGGCTGACGGCGCAAAAGATATCGACCGCCGTTCCGAAAAAAGCGTCTATTCCTCAACAACCGTTCCCGGCTCATCAGCCATCTATGCACAGGATGGGGGAACGGTTTTTCTGGATGGTGCCGAAATTCACGGTTTTGCCCCGATGACAGACGAAGACAGACGAAACGAGCTTGCCAGTAAATACGGCTTCTGCGCTGCCGTTCTGGCCAACTGCAAAACCACAAACATCACGCTGGTCGAGCCAAGAATTACCTGTCATGAAGGCTCCAATGCAAACGGCGTATACGCAATCTTCAGCGGGGCTGTTGTCCTTAAGGGCGGAACCATATCCACGAACAACGGGCTCGGTCATGGGGCGGACGCATCCTATGGCGGCTTCATCTATCTCGACGGAACAACCATCCACACCGGCGGCACCAATTCCGGAGCTCTGGCTACCGATTTTCAGGGCGGGTTTATCACTGCGCGCAATATCCATGCCACCACCGAACAGCCGGGCTCGCCCGGCATCTACACTGCAGGAAGGAGCATCATCTCTGCCTACAATTCCACCTTTATCTCCAGGGGATGCGAGGCTGTAATGATTGCACACTCTCTGGGCCATACTTATCTGTATGACTGCAGCCTGACCGGTACGGTCGGCCTGAACTGCCATAACGGCGGCGGAGACAGTTATTCCTATATCCATATGTTTGCGGGGCATCTCACAGCCACAAACGGACCAAGCCTGATGTGCGACGGAGGCAACGGCCTGATGGATCTCAATGGCGTAATTCTCTGCGGAAACAATGGCCGCATTACTGACACACGTGCCGGAAGCCGCCTGATTTCACATCTGGTAAATATGCAGGTTACCGGCGATCTGTGCAAGGGCGAGCGATCCTTTGTATCCGTACGTCTTGTCAACACGGGTCTTGTTGGTGCGGCAAATATCACCGAACTGGTCCTGGATGCCGATGCGTCATGGCAGATTACAGGCGACAGCGCAGCTGTTACACTGAGCATCGCGCCCGGCGCGAAACTCAGCGCCGCAGTGCCTGTTACAGTCCGTTATCACGATCTGGCAGGGGAGGCTCTTCCGGAAATCGAAAATATAACCTTTATACATGATGAGAGCCTGGCAGACGATTACGAGCCGGTCAAGATGGGCCCGCCTCCCGGCGCAGGCCCCGGTGGTCCCGGTGGCTCTGGTGGCCCCGGTGGTCCGATGCCCGGTATATAAGGGACAGGCTTGCCATGCATGATGAGCTGACCCGTGTAGACATTCAGAAAATGCAGGACGAAATAAACTACCGTACAAAAACGCTTCGTCCGCAGCTGATTGAAGAAGTTAAGCGAACCCGGGCATTTGGCGACTTGAGCGAAAACTATGAATACAAGACCGCAAAACAGGAAAAGAACCGGAACGAGAGCCGAATTCGCTATCTCACACGAATGATTGCATCGGCGGTGGTTATCAGCGCCGATTCTGCGGCAGATGCTGTTGGTCTGTTTGACGAGATAGACCTCTATTTCCCGGAGGATGACGAAAACCAGACCATCCGGCTGGTAACAACACTGCGCCAGAATGCGCTGAAAGGGCTGATCAGCAAGGAGTCTCCTCTCGGACGGGCGCTGATGGGCCGACATGCCGGTGAAACCCTTACCGTTTCGGTGAATGAACAATACAGCTATCCTGTACAGGTCCGCGCCATCCGTAAAGGGAAGGACGATGCTTCACTGGATATCAGTAAATACTGAATTCACATCAACCTGCAACCTGCACAAGACGGAAGAAAATGAGCAGCCGCTCTTTCAATTCGGGCACACAGCTGCGGATAGCTGACCACTGTCTGCAATTTCAACGCTTGCCGGTGTCTGCAGCCCTGCACGGTTCAGACCGTCCGTTGATTTTATAGCTTGGAACCTGCCTCATTATGCGGTGCGGCCCTTATTTTCCTGCTTTTCTCAAAAACCATCCGGCACGGGAATTTCAGATATCCTGTTTTGTACGGATATGACTATACCTCCTGCTGCAGCACGGCAGGAGGTATTTTCTGTTATCCATTTCGATCTGAGCTGCACAAAAGAGCATTATTCCTGCGGTGGAATGTCGCCTACGCCGTTCAGAATCAGCCGCGGACGGTATGGGAATTTTTTGATGCCGGCCCGGTCTGTAACACCGGAAAGGACCAGAACCGTGTCCAGACCGGTTTCTATACCGGCTACGATATCAGTGTCCATTCGGTCACCGATCATCACGGCATCCTCAGAGTGAACGCCCAGTATCCGCAGCCCGGTTCGCATCATCAGAGGATTTGGCTTGCCGACAAAATAGGGTGTCTGACCGGTAGCCATTTCAATTGGAGCAATCATGGCCCGACAGGCCGGTATAAGTCCGTCTTCAGAGGGACCGGTCAGGTCACTGTTTGTACCGATCAGCTTTGCACCCTTTGTCACAAGATGTACTGCCTTGAGAATATTTTCGTAATTATAGTTGTTGCCCTCACCGATTATAACATAATCGGGGTCTATATCGTTCATGGTAATTCCTTCATCGTGCAGAGCCATAATCAGCCCGGCACCTCCGATGACAAAGGCACTGCTTCCCGGCATCTGTGAGCTGACAAACCGCGCTGTGGCCAGTGCGCTGGTATAAAAATGGCTCTCGTCAACTTCAAGCCCCATGCGGCGCAGCTTTTGCTGCAGCTCACGCGGAGAACGCTCCGATGAGTTGGTCAGAAACAGAAAATTCTTTTTTTCGGCGTATAACCAGTCAACAAATTCTTTTACGCCCGGCAATAGCCTGTTTCCATGGTAGATTACGCCGTCCATATCGCAAATAAAGCCTTTTTTGCTTCTTAATTCTTCCAATTTTGTCCCTTCCTTTTCTGTACGGGTGCATTATACAAATGCAGTGTAAAATTTAAGGCAACACCGCATAATGAGGCAAATGCATTCGGCGAGAGATTTTGTCTTGGGACAAGGTTCGGAAAACGCAGGAATACTGTATGTATTTCAAGTTTTCCAAGCTGCAGGATTGAGACAAAAGATCCGGCGAAGGACGCAGCCAAATTGCGCGGTGCAGCCTTAGAAGAGCAGATATGTAAAGCTTTCGCAAATTCCGGGTAGCCGTACAGGCATACACTGCCTGCCTGCATGCATGGAGATGCGCCCCGCTGCCGTGAGCAGACGAGCATCGCCTTATTGGTGCTCTATATGAATTTTGGCAAGCTCAATCATGTCCGTGACATGACTGTCATCCAGACTGTAATAGATGTTTTTGCCATCGCGACGTGTCTTGACCAGATGCTCGTTTTTCAGAATGCTGAGCTGATGCGATATGGCAGAGCTTGTCATATCAAGAACCTCGGCCAGATCGCCTACGCAAAGTTCCTGCCGGTCCAGAGCCCAGACCAGACGCATGCGGGTTGGATCACCCAGGATCTTAAATACAGAGGAGATGGCTTCGATCAGCTCGTCGCAGAGCATGGCAGCTTTGGCCTCTTCTATATTGGGGAGGAGCGGTTCACGGGTATCCATGCATTGGCCCACTTTCATAAGGTTTTTGCGGATTCTTCTCAGATGATGCGGTGTCAGACCATATTCTCCGGTCGAATCAGAGCATCAAATTCAGCTTCGGTCAGGCAGCCGTCGTTCAAAACGGCCTGCTTGAGCGTCAGTCCCTGCTGATGGGCAGTCTTGGCCAGATATGCGGCTTTTTCATAGCCCAGACGCGGTGTGAGACAGGTGACAAGCATCAGGGAACGGTTCAGATTCTGAGCTATTATATCCTCGGCCGGCATAATGCCTTGCACACAGTGCAGGCGGAACGAATCCATGACATCGGACAGAAGGTTGGCAGACAGAAGAAAATTATAGGCACACACGGGCTGGAAAACATTAAGCTGAAAGTTTCCCTGCGATGCGGCAATGCCGATGGCTGCATCCGCCCCCATGATCTGTACAGCAACCATGGTCACGGCCTCACATTGTGTGGGATTTACCTTACCGGGCATAATGCTGCTTCCCGGTTCGTTTTCGGGGATGATCAGTTCGCCCAGACCACAACGGGGGCCGCTGGCCTCCCAGCGAATATCATTTGCTATTTTCATCAGATTACAGGCCAGAGCCTTCAGAGCACCGTGGGCAAAAACCAGAGCGTCTTTTGATGTCAGAGCATGGAATTTGCAGGGATCGGGGATAAAATCGATCCCGGTCAGGCGCTGCAGCTCCCGACAGACCAGCTGATCAAAACCAGTCGGTGCATTCAGGCCGGTACCAACAGCCGTCCCGCCGATGGCAAGACGCCGCAGTTCGCTGAGGCTTTGCTCCAGCATCCGACAGGGAGCCTCGATCAGCTCCTGCCAGCCTGAGACCTCCTGTGCAAAAAGCAGAGGCGTAGCATCCTGCAGATGTGTGCGTCCGATACGGATCAGATCCGGATATTTTGCAGCCAGATCCGCAAAGCTTCTAGCCAGGGCCCTTGCAGCAGGCAGCACCAGCTGTGTTGCAGCCAGAACAGCTGCAATGTGAAGGGCAGAGGGATAGGTGTCATTGCTTGATTGAGAGCGGTTCACGTGGTCGTTCGGATGCAGCGCCACACCCTGTTCTGCAGCAAGATGAGCAATGACCTCATTCAGGTTCATGTTGGTTTGCGTGCCGCTTCCGGTCTGCCATACCACCAGTGGAAATTCGTCATCCCATTGTCCGGCTCGGATTTCAACACACACGCGACAAATTGCGTCGGCCTGCTGCCGGGTCAGAAGACCGACAGATGCATTAGCCTGTGCACAGGCCTCTTTTAAAAAGGCAAAGGCAGTAATGATTTCCTTTGGCTGACGCTGTCCGCCAATTTTAAAGTTTTCAAGGCTGCGTTGGGTTTGAGCACCCCAATGCCGCTGAGCCGGAACGGAAATCTGGCCCATAGTATCATGCTCTATGCGGTAATCCATGAAGTACGCTCCTTTTTAAAGTCCGGCTACACCCTCGTCACGCGCGGCCTGAGCCGAAGCCGCGGCAACAGCCTGGCAGATGCGGCTGTCAAATGCCTGCGGAAGAATCTGTTCGGGCCCGATTTCCTGCGGACCGACCAGCTCGGCGATAGCCTTTGCGGCGGCCAGCTTCATGGATTCGGTTATTCGACAGGCACGAACGTCCAGAGCACCGCGAAAAATACCCGGGAAGCAGAGGACGTTGTTTACCTGGTTTGGATAGTCACTGCGCCCGGTGGAGACCACGGCAGCTCCGGCTGCGCGGGCTTCCTCGGGTGTGATTTCGGGAACCGGATTGGCGCAGGCAAATAATACGGGATCCGATGCCATGGACCTGACCATCTGAGCTGTAACCGCGCCAGGAACAGAAAAGCCAAGGAACACATCTGCACCGACCAGGGCATCCGCAAGGACACCGGTGCGATGTCCGGGATTGGTCAAAAGGGCCAGTTCCTGCTTGTAGGGATTCATCCCGGTTCCGTCCCCCGGGCAGATGATGCCTCTGCTGTCACAAAGGGTGATATCATGATAGCCCGCACTGAGCAGAAGCCGGCAGACAGACAGACCCGCTGCACCTGCACCGTTGATTACAATACGGACATCTTTGCCCTTTCCGACTACCTTCAGTGCGTTGGTCAGCCCGGCCAGAACAACAACCGCCGTGCCGTGCTGATCATCGTGAAATACGGGAATATCGCAGATTTCCTGCAGGCGTCGTTCAATCTCAAAGCATCGCGGAGCAGAGATATCCTCCAGATTGATGCCGCCAAAGCTGCCGGCCAGCAGCGAGACGGTTCGAACGATTTCGTCGGTATCCCCGGTTCGAAGGCACAGCGGGATGGCATCCACACCGCCAAAGGATTTAAAGAGGACACATTTTCCTTCCATTACCGGCATACCGGCCTCCGGTCCGATATTGCCCAGACCCAGAACGGCACTGCCGTCTGTGATCACGGCAACCGTATTCCAGCGGCGGGTCAGCTCAAAGCTTTTGGCGGGGTCCTTCTGGATTTCAAGACAGGGCTGCGCAACTCCGGGCGTATAGGCCAGGCTGAGTGCCCGGCTGCTGTCTACGGCTGCCCGCGGTGTAATCTCAAGCTTGCCTCGCAGAGCGTAATGCAGCTTCAGAGATTCGTCTGCAAAGTTTGTCATATGATAATCGGCCCTTTCCGCGCTGCCAAAACCGCTGCAGCGCCGTGCTGCAGGTATTATAGCATATTCGGCGGTTGCGAACAAGTTCCGCGATGCGGTGAGATTCGGCAGCCGATTGAAGGAACGATTGTTTGTTGCGGCCGCTTTCAGGACATGGTATAATGGTAAAAGACTTGCCGGCTCCGGATTTCCAAAGACAGGCTATGTCGCATATGTGTGCCTCACAAAGCCGGACAAACCGGGGTATGCGGAAATTCGTAACTGCTGACAGAATACGGGAGGATTTTCAATGAACTGGGATTTATTACTGGATAAGCTGGTTGATGCGGGCACAAGTCTGCTGCTGGCCATTATCGTCTTTTTTGTCGGGCGCATACTGGTCCGACTGATTCTCAAGGCCTCAAGAAAAGGCAGGCTGATCAACAAGCTGGATAAAACGGCCCGCAGCTTCGCACTCAGCTTTATCAAAATTCTGCTGTATGCCAACCTGATTATTGTGGTTATTGCAATCCTTGGCATTCCGATGGCCTCTGTCATTACGGTTCTGGCCTCTGCCGGCGTAGCCGTGGGTCTGGCACTGCAGGGCTCGCTGTCCAATCTGGCCGGTGGCATCATGCTGATGATTTTCCGCCCCTTTCAGGTCGGTGATCTTGTGAATGCCGCAGGCGTAACCGGAACCGTACAGGAAATCAACCTGTTCTATACGGTATTCGTCACGGGCGACAACACACGCGTTACCGTACCGAACGGGTCCATGATGAACGCAAATATTCTCGATTATTCTTCAGAAGAGCTGCGCCGAGTGGATATAACCTTTACCTGCGGCAGATCCGAGTCTCCCACCCAAATTCAGGAGCTGATGCTGCGCGTGATCGGGCAGAACCCGATGGTCCTTTCCGCACCGGAAGAGCCTTTTGCCAGGCTGTCCGGCGCCAGCAACGAGGCTCTTGAATTTACTGTAAGAGTCTGGTGCAAAAATGACGACTATTATACAGTTTTCTTCAACCTGACACAAAGTATTTCCGAGGCCATGGCCGAAGCTGGCGTCCGTGGTCCCGCTCTGCGTGTACAGAACGAGAACTGACAGAATTTCCGACAACCGGAACGGTAAGGAGGTATGAAATGTCTCAATTTTCTGCAGAATACCAAGGAAAATGTGTTACGATCGATCAGGTACTGGATATTTTTCGGTCCGGAGATGTCTTCTCCACGTCACAGTGTGCCGGAGAACCGAATACCTTTCTGGATAATCTGCACCGATTGTATGGCAGAGTGGAACACCTGACCATGCTCGACGGACTGACGATGCGCGACCATCCATTTATGGTAGACCCGAAATACGACGGACTGGTCTATGCGAACTGTGCCTTTATGATGGGCCCGGCCCGCAAGGCCGCAGAGCTCGGCCGGCTGAGCTATATCCCGGGCGATCTCCACTGCAACGCACGACACTGGCTTGAATTTCACAAGCCGCGTATTTTTGTGGGTATGGTTGCTCCCATGGATGACCACGGCTTTTTTACGCTTTCGATGTGCCTGATTCACGAGATGGAAGCTCTCGAAGCCTCGGACATTGTGGTGCTGGAGGTCAATCCGTCCATGCCCCGCGTGTTTGGAGATACCGAAATCCATATCCGCGACGTAGACTACATTGTTGAAGTAAATACGCCGCTGCCGATTCTGCCGCGCAGCAAACCAACTGACGTGCAGCAGGAAATTGGCCGAAACGTTGCCGGCCTGATACACGACGGTGACTGCATCCAGCTGGGCATTGGCGGCATACCCGATGCCATTACGGCCAATCTGATGGATAAGCACGACCTGGGTGTTCATACCGAAATGATAAACACCGGCATGATTGAGCTGGCCCTTGCCGGAGTAATCACCGGAAAGAAAAAGAACATCAACAAAGGAAAGCTTGTAGCTGATTTTGCCATGGGTGAGCAGCTGCTCTACGACTATCTGCACCTTAATCCGTCGATACTTATCAAGCGCGGCGCTTATGTGAATGACCCCTATGTAATCATGCAGAACGACAATATGGTCAGCGTAAATACCGCGCTGAGCATAGACCTGACCGGTCAGGTCTGTTCCGAAACAATCGGATTCAGACAATACAGCGGAGCAGGCGGGCAGTTTGACACGGCATTTGGCGCATCCCACGCAAAAAACGGCCGCGCCATCATCGCAGTAGAGTCCACACGCAAGCATGGACAGATATCCAATATCGTCTCAGCGCTGGCTCCCGGAAGTGCGGTCAGCCTGTCACGCAACAGTGTAGACTATGTTGTTACCGAGTATGGTGTGGCACGCCTGCGGGGAGCTACCATCCGGGAGCGGATAGACGCACTGATTTCTGTTGCTCATCCGGATTATCGAGCCGAGCTGCGCAGACAGGCACAGCAGATTGTCGGATAAACCATGGCACAAAGCCAAACAGACACGGTTTCTGTTCAGCTGTGCGCAAGGCTGCCCAAATGCGCTGGATTCGATGGAATCCGCAGACGCATCTGTGCGGCGCAGCAAAAAGTCACAGACAGGCCTTATTCCGTCTGCACCTTTTGTGACAGCAGATACTCGTCATATGTAATCATACGGTCCAGGATGGTGCCGTCCGGCTGAAAAACCATTACACGATTGCACACCGACTCAAGCATCTCGTGATCATGACTGGCCAGCAGAATATTTCCGGGGAAGGCGCACAGACCTTTGTTTACTGCAGTGATTGCCTCCAGATCCAGATGGTTGGTGGGCTGATCCAGCAGCAGGGTGTTTGCGTGGCAGAGCATCATGCGTGAGAGCATGCAACGGACTTTTTCACCGCCGGACAATACCGAAACGGGTTTAAATACCTCTTCGCCCGAAAAAAGCATTTTGCCCAGAAAACCACGAAGATAGATTTCACTCTGATCCTCAGACCATTGACGCATCCAGTCAAGAAGGCTCAGAGTACATCCGTCGAAAAATGCACTGTTGTCTTTGGGAAGATAGCTGCGGCTCACAGTGGTTCCCCACTTTACCGTGCCGGTGTCCGGTTCCAGCTCGCCCATCAAAATACGAAACAGAGTTGTCTGAGCAAGCTCGTTTTCGCCCACAAAGGCCACCTTGTCTCCGCGGTTCAGTACAAAACTGACATCCTTGAGCAGCTGTACATTGTCGATGGTTTTGCTTATGCTGCTGACAGACAGAATATCCCTGCCAACCTCTCGATCCCTGTTGAAGCCAACAAAGGGATATCGTCTGGATGAGGCGGGGATTTCTTCTAAAGACAGCTTGTCAAGCAGTCGGCGTCTGGCAGTCGCCTGACGACTTTTTGAACGATTCGCGGAAAAACGGGATACAAATTCCTGCAGTTCCCTGATTTTGTCTGCGTTGCGCTTGTTCTGCGCCCGCAGAAGCTGTTGTACCAGCTGGCTCGATTCATACCAGAAATCATAATTGCCGACATACATTCGGATCTTGCCAAAGTCTATGTCAACAATATGTGTGCATACCGTATTCAGAAAATGACGATCATGACTTACAACAATCACCATGCCCGGATAATCCAGCAAAAAATCTTCAAGCCAGTCGGTGCACAGGGCGTCGAGGTTGTTGGTGGGCTCATCAAGCATTACAATATCCGGACTGCCGAACAGAGCTCTGGCCAGCAGAACCTTTACCTTGATTCTGCTGTCTGTTTCACCCATCAACCGTGAAAAATCCTCTACATTCACACCCAGACCCTGCAGCAGACGCCCCGCATCCGATTCGGCTTCCCAGCCGCCCAGGTCGGCAAACTCTGCCTCAAGCTCGGCAGCCAGCATGCCGTCTTCATCCGAAAAATCTTCCTTTGCATACAGGGCTTCTTTTTGCTTCATCAGTCCATAGAGGTGCTCGTTGCCCATGATTACGGTTTCCATTACGGTATAGGCATCGTATTGAAACTGATCCTGCCTGAGCACTGAAATTCTCTGCCCGGGAGATACCGAGATCTCGCCACCGGTAGAATCAAGCTCACCGGCCAGTATTTTCAAAAAGGTAGATTTGCCTGCTCCGTTGGCACCGATAATGCCGTAGCAGTTTCCGTCGGTGAATTGCAGATCCACATGCTCAAAGAGCACGCTTCCGCCGTATTGTACGCTGAGATTGCTGACCGTGATCAATGCTGTGTCCTCCTGATGCATCTTCGGTTTCGTGATAGGGCAGGCAAAAGGCCGAAAGGGTACCGCCCGAACGCAGACAGCACATGCTGACTGCCGGTGTCGGCAGTCTGCTCAAATGCCGCGGCTATTTTTGTTGACTGTATGTAAATTCCGTCTGGAATGCAGTATACCATATTTTCTCTGCTCCGGAAACGACATTTTCCGGAGCAGCCGAAAAAGCCGGTCAGAAAACGGATGCATATCCGAAAAAGAATCTGTGCCTCGAAGATTTGAACAAGCTTTGAATTTTGCAAAAAGGGCTTGCAATTCTGCCGCAATTGCAGTAGTATGCATTTAGCACTCACGATTAAAGAGTGCTAAACTTATAGACAGGCCGCAGGATGTTCCTGCGGCACCATGGCAGTGCTGCACAACGTTTCACAACAGGGGATTGCAGGCAGATCCCGACGTAATCGGCAAAGGGCTTTGCTTGACTGAGACCGGCGATTGTCCGCGCTGCCCAAATAAAAAAAGGATGTGTTGCAATATGGAAGTACGTCCGTTTCAGGCGGAATCCCGGCGTTTGCTGGATCTGATGATCAATTCAATCTATACACACAAGGAAATCTTCCTGCGGGAGATTATTTCAAATGCCTCTGACGCCATCGACAAGCTGGCCTACCAGGCACTGACCGACGACAAGGTCGGGCTCAATCGTGATGATTTTGCCATTACCCTGAAGGCTGATGAGCAATACCGTCTTCTTACGGTATCCGACAACGGCATTGGCATGAGCCGCGACGAGATGGAACAGAATCTCGGCACCATAGCAAAGAGCGGTACGCTGGCTTTTCGCCAGAAGCTTGATGAGGGGGCAGATGTAGATGTTATCGGCCAGTTCGGCGTGGGCTTCTATTCGGCTTTTATGGTGTCTGAGGCCATCACGGTAATCTCCAGAAAATATGGCTCAGACGAGGCATGGATGTGGCAATCCTCCGGCGCGGAGGGTTATACGATTTCACCCTGTGAAAAGGACAGACCCGGCACCGACGTAATCATGAAGCTCAAGATCGACACCGAAGACGAGGATTATTCCCAGTTTCTAAAGACATACCGGCTGAAGTCTCTGGTCAGAAAATACTCCGATTATGTTCGCTACCCGATTCGCATGGATGTGGAAAAAACCCGTTCCGTCAAAAAAGAAGAAACAGAAGACGGCAAGGATGAATACGAAACCGAAACCTACACCGAAACCGAAACATTCAATTCCATGACTCCCATCTGGCAGCGTCCAAAGAGCGAACTGGCTGAAGAGGATTACAGCAATTTCTATCAGGATAAATTCGGTGATTATGAGGAGCCTGCTGCTTATATTCACATCAGCGCCGAGGGCAAGGTCACATATAAGGCACTGCTGTTTATCCCGGCGCGGGCTCCATACGACTTCTATACCCGCGAATACGAAAAAGGCCTGCAGCTGTATTCCTCCGGCGTGATGATCATGGACAAGTGCGCCGATCTGCTGCCCGATCACTTCCGGTTTGTACGAGGAGTGGTTGACTCATCCGATCTCAGCCTAAATATCTCCAGGGAGATGCTTCAGCACGACCGTCAGCTCAAGCTGATTGCGGGCAACCTCGAAAAAAAGATCAAATCCGAGCTCGAAAAGCTGATGCAAAGCGACCGTGAGAAATACGAAAGCTTTTTTAAGGCGTTTGGGCTTCAACTGAAATATGGCGCAGTCAGTGACTACGGTGCCCACAAGGAAACGGTCCAGGATCTTCTTCTGTTCTACAGCGCCAGGGAAGACAGGCTGGTTTCGCTGCATGAGTATGTTGAAGCCATGCCCGAGGATCAAAAGGATATCTACTATGTCGCGGGTGAAAACCGGACCCGGCTTGCTCAGCTTCCGCAGACGGAAATGGTCCGCGACAAGGGCTATGATATCTTGTACTTCACGGATGATGTAGACGAATTTGTAGCTCAGACTCTGATGAAATACGAGGACAAGGAATTCAAGAATGTTGCTACTCAGGATCTCAATCTCCAGACTGATGAAGACAAGCAGAAAGCAGATGCAGAGCAGCAAGAAGCAAAAGACGTACTTGAGTTTGTAAAAACGACACTGGGAGGTAAGGTAAAAGAAGTCAGGCTCAGTCAGAACCTCAAATCCCATCCTGTTGTTCTGACTCCCGATCCGACAAGCGGCTTGAGTTTTGAAATGGAAAAATACCTCAACAAGGTCACTCCGGACGGCGCCTTGAAGGCGGATCGAATTCTGGAGCTCAACGCGGCACATCCTGTTTTCGAGGCATTAAGGCAGGCAATACAGGATGCCCCCGAAAAGGCAAAGCAATATGCAGAGCTTTTATATTGCCAGGCTCTTCTGATTGCCGATCTGCCGCTGGATGATCCTACGACCTATACCGATCTTGTCTGCAGCCTGATGAAATAAGGGTAGCACCGCGCAATTCGGCTCCGGTCTGAAAATGGATGCACAGAACGCGACCGTATGCATAAAATACTGCATACTACACGGTATACATGAATATTATCTGGAAATTCGGCAATATAACGGGGGTTTATTCGTATTTTTATAAATTTTTGTACTGTTCGCTATTGACAATTCATTTGGTCGGTGTTAGTGTAGGGGCGTTGCGAAAAACGAATAAAAATTTACGAAATCGGATATGTATGGAGGTTATACCATGAAAACTCAAAAGATCATTGCATTGCTTCTCTGCTTGACAATGGTGCTTGCTTTTGCAGCCTGCTCCGCCAAACAGAGCGAAACCGCAGACACCGATGCTCCGCAGACCGCTGCTGCAGAAGAAACCACAGCCTCCGAAGAACCTGCATCCTACACTACAGCCAACGAGGGCAAACTGACTATGGCTACCAATGCACAGTTTCCTCCCTATGAATACTACGACGGCGACAGCATCGTAGGCATTGATGCGGAAATTGCCGGCGCCATTGCCGAAAAGCTTGGGCTTGAGCTTCAGATTGAAGACATGGAGTTCGACTCCATTATTGAGTCCGTAAAAAGCGGCAAGGCAGATATCGGCATGGCCGGCATGACAGTTACCGAAGAGCGAAAGGAATCCGTTGACTTTACCGACAGCTATTCCACTGGCGTACAGGTGGTTATTGTCACGGAGGACAGTCCCATTACAAGTGTTGACGATCTGTTTGCAGATGGGGCCAATAATGTTGTCGGGGTTCAAAGAAACACCACAGGTGACATCTACACCACCGGTGACATCGAGGAAGCCGGCCTGGGCACAATCGACCGTTACAGCAAGGGTGCTGATGCCGTTCAGGCTCTTAAGACAGGAAAGGTCGACTGTGTTGTTATCGACAACGAGCCTGCAAAAGCTTTTGTTTCCGAGGTCGAAGGTCTGAAGATTCTCGAAACCGAATACGTTACCGAGGATTATGCCGGGGCCATGAGCAAGGACAATCCCGCACTCTACGAAGCTGTAAACAACGCGCTCAAAGAGCTCATTGCAGACGGGACCGTGCAGTCTATCGTAGACAAATACATTGCTGCTGACTAATCCTTATCTGTCGATTCGCCAGATGACAGATGTGCCGCGGGGGCTCAGCAAAACTGAGCCCCCATATCAACACACAAGGAGCTGAAGCCATGACAACCGTATCTGCGGCTGACAGCTGGGCCTCTGTTGCCCCGGAATGGATTCTGAACGCGTCTCAGGGCGTGCAGGATTTTTTCTACATGCTGTATAAGTGCTTTATCTTCAAAGACCGATATATGCTCTTTGTCCGTGGTCTGGGCAATACGCTGCTGCTGACTTTTTTTGCCTTGCTTCTGGGTGTTGTGCTGGGCATCATTGTTGCTCTGATCCGTGTTTCCTGGGATCGTAACCACAACGAAATGCACGGAGCGGGAAAGGCATTGCTTGGCTTTGCCAATGCAATCAGCAAGGTATACCTTACCGTTATTCGAGGGACGCCTGTAGTTGTACAGATTATGATCATGTTTTTTGTGATCTTTGCATCCAGCCGGAATAAGATTCTGGTTGGCTGCCTTTCCTTTGGTATTAACTCAGGAGCCTATGTGGCAGAGATTATTCGATCCGGCATCATGTCCATCGATGTGGGGCAGATGGAGGCTGGGCGCAGCCTGGGTTTTGCCTATGTTCCGACAATGCGCTATGTTATTCTGCCTCAGGCCTTTAAAAATGTCCTGCCAACGCTCGGAAACGAATTCATAGTTCTGATCAAGGAAACAGCCGTAGTCGGCTATATTGGCCTGTCTGATCTTACATATGCAGGGAACACCGTGGGGGGTGCAACCTATGAATATCTATATCCCCTCCTGGCCGTGGCAGCGGTATACCTGTTCCTGGTGCTGATTTTTACATGGCTGGTTGGCCGTTTGGAAAGGAGGCTGCAGAGCAGTGAACGATAAAGCTCTGATCGAAGTAAAAGACCTGAAAAAATATTATAAAAATGGTAAGATCAAAGCTCTGGACGGCGTGTCGACCGTGGTGCATCCGGGCGAGGTTGTGGTAGTAATCGGCCCATCCGGTTCCGGGAAGTCCACGTTTCTGCGCAGTCTCAATCTGTTGGAGACACCGACAAGCGGACATATCATCTTTCAGGGCGAGGACATCACGCAGAAGGGCGTAAACATCAATCTGCATCGGCAGAAAATGGGAATGGTATTCCAGCACTTTAACCTGTTTCCGCACATGACCATTATGCGAAATGTAACCCTGGCTCCGATAAAGCTCCTTGGAAAATCGCAGGAAGAGGCCGAATCCAAGGCCATGCAGCTGCTTGAGCGGGTCAACTTGGCAGACAGAGCAGATGCCTATCCAAACCAGCTTTCAGGCGGACAAAAGCAAAGAATCGCAATTGTCCGCGCCTTGTGCATGGAGCCGGATGTCATGCTTTTCGACGAGCCGACCTCAGCACTCGATCCGGAACTGGTCGGTGAAGTACTTCAGGTAATGAAGCAGCTGGCCAACGACGGCATGACGATGGTAGTAGTTACCCATGAGATGGGCTTTGCCCGCGAGGTTGCAGATCGTGTAATCT
The DNA here is from genome assembly GCA_963639765.1 of Oscillospiraceae bacterium. Taxonomy (GTDB): domain Bacteria; phylum Bacillota; class Clostridia; order Oscillospirales; family Oscillospiraceae; genus CAVHXA01. Next base: position 36,386 of record CAVHXA010000017.1, read on the forward strand.
TTATGGCCAATGGTGTAATCATGGAAGAAGGTACACCGCAGCAGATTTTTACAGACCCGAAAACCGACAAATGTCGTCAGTTTTTGCGCAGCATTCTCTAAGGCAGCCTCGCACAATTACATTTGCGGCACCTTGCAGAATTGCATTTTCTGAAATCCTACTGCATAATTTCAGCGGGAGAAATCACGGATTTTGTGATTTCTCCCGCTTTTTTAACGCTTCATCAGAAACGGCCAGGTCCCTTTGCTGAACCATGTGCTGTACGGTATATCAGGCGCACAGCAGCATGGACCTGCTGCGCCCGTCAGCTGGGGTCAGTTGTCTCGAAGCACGTCTACAGTCTCTATGCCATAATATTCAAACAGCTTCAAGGCTGCCGGACCAATTCGTTCCCCGGAAACAACAATGGGAATTGCCGGCGGACAGGAGACCGTGGGTGCAGCACAGATTCGGCCTTGAGCGTTTTGCGTTGAGACTGTATCATAAGGTGAAAGAAGAGCCTCTCGAATGGAGACAACAGCTTCGCTGTGTGGTATTGGAAGCGTGGGCGGCATGGCCCGACGAACCGGAAGACTCTCCAGCACGGCCTGTAGCAGGTCCAGGTCGTGTTGGCTGTTGTTCGGCGTGAGCATACATACGAGATAATCACGATCGCAGAACTCGCATTCCACCCCATGATGTCGAAGCAGCCGAGCCAGGTCTTGCCCGCTTTTTCCGACAGGCGCAGCCAGAGTCAACCGAAGAGGGTCACTGGGTTCAACCTGCCAGCCGTGCCGGGACAGGGACTGTTTTAATTGATTCAATTTGCAGATAAAATCATTCAGCCGCGCGGAATAGCTGCCGGACAGGTACGCATTGCATAAATCCAGCGATGCCAGCGTCAGGTAAGAAGGACTTGTAGATCCAAATAAAGCCAATGCTCGCTTGGCCTGATTGACGAAGTTATCACCAAGCCGGCGGCTGATATGCAGGTAGGCACCTGCGGTCAATACCGGCAGAGTTTTGTGGGCGGAATCACAGCAAAGGTCCGCGCCGCTGTCCAGAGGATGCAGACTGGGCTGAAGAAAGCGCAGATAGGCTCCGTGCGCATTATCTACAAGGAGAAGGGTACCGGCCTGATGGCATATATCTGCTATGGTACGCAGATCCGACAAGGTACCCAGATAATCCGGACACGTCAGATAAACAGCGGTCGGCGGCTGGGTCATTTCACGCAGACTCAATGCAAGCTTTTCCGGGTCAATGACACAGCGGCATAGAGAAGTGCTGCTGTCGGGCCACAGCCAGCGAACCTGAATGTCCAGCGCAGCAGCCGCGTATAAAAAGGAGCAATGAACATTTCGCGCGGCAAGAATTACAGGCAATGAACCCTTGGGCCGATTGAGAACAGCCAGATACAGCATGGCCCGGATACATTGGCTGGAACCTTCGGTTGAATAAAATGTCCCGCCGCTGCCAAAAAGTTCGCCGGCGTTATGTTCACTCTCGGCGATAATACCGGCAGCTTCATACAGACTGTCTGCTCCGTGTATCTCCGTTATGTCAAGGCTTTCGCATCCGAGACCCATACAGCCTTTGTGACCGGGCATGTGCAGACGGATTGTTTTCGAAGACCGGTAGGCCTGCAAAAAGTCCGCGATTGGTGTGGTCACCTGAGGTCCTCCTGTGCAACCTTCATCATGATGGCACACTCGATTCGCTTTCTGAACAGCTCACATCCGGCTTTGTATATTCCGCGAATACTGCCGGAAGCATGATAGGCGTTGGCAGCGCAGCCGCCGGAACAATACAACTTGGCCCAGCAATCTGCACATTCCGGCCGGGCATAGGCATTGCATGATCTGAACTGTTCACGTAAAGCTGTGTTGTCCACGCCATTCCATATATCTCCAAGCTTAAAGGATTCGTCTCCGACAAACTGGTGGCATGGATACAGATCGCCCCATGGAGTCACGGCCATATACTCCGTACCCGAACCGCAGCCGGAGATACGCTTATAAATGCATGGACCCTCCGTGAGATCCAGCATATAGTGATAAAACGTCAGAGGATGGCCGGCAGCCTCTCTGCGAAGCATTTCCTTTGCCAGAATTTCATATTGTTCCTTCACAATCTCCAGGTCCGCTTCGGTGAGTGCGGCGGGATCTCCGGGAGCACAGACAACCGGTTCCATACTCAGCTGCGTAAAGCCAAGATCTGCCATATGGAACAGATCGTTAGTAAAGTCCGGATTTGCATGTGTAAATGTGCCGCGCATGTAGTATTCCTGGTCTCCGCGAGCTTCTACGAGTTTCCGGAACCGGGGCACGATACGGTCGTAGCTTCCGTTTCCCGTGTAGTCCACACGTGTACGGTCGTTGATTTCCTTTCGGCCGTCCAGAGAAAGTACCACATTGTGCATCTCGCGATTCGCAAAGTCGATTACATCGTCGTCGATCAACATGCCGTTTGTGGTAAGTGTAAAGCGAAAATTCTTGCCCCGCTGTTTTTCAACACTTCTGGCATAGGCCACAAGATCCTTGACTACCTGCCAGTTCATCAGCGGCTCTCCGCCGAAAAAATCTACCTCAAGATTTTTCCGATTTCCGGAATGGTCCATCAAAAAATCCAGAGCCTGCCTGCCGACGTCAAAAGGCATCAGCGCTCGATCGCCGTGATATTTTCCCTGACTGGCAAAGCAATACGAACAGTTCAGATTGCATGTGTGTGCCACATGCAGACACAGCGCCTTGATTACGTCTCCCGACCGCTGCTTGAATGTGCCTGCCATATCGGCGTAATTGTCCGGACTGAAAAGCTTTCCTGCCTGTATCAAAGCCTGCACGTCATCAATGCAGGACTGCAGTTCTGCTCTGTTTATATCCGGACGGTCTGAATAGCGGTCCAGCAGGATTCGGATAATTTCGTCGTGGGTGTGGTCCTGATACATTGCAATGATGTCATACGCAACGTCATCCACCGAGTGGATCGAGCCGGAGCAGGAATCGAGGACAATATTGTAGCCATTTAACTGATATTGGTGAACCACGGACAGATCCTCCTTGAGGTTGAAAACACATTGAGGCTTTGCTGAATAAATGCCGCCTGAAAATCAGGCGGCAGGCAAGCCGTGTTTATTTGTTTTTGTTTTCACACTTCTGGTTAGCAACACCGCAGCTGGTCTTACAGGCAGACTGGCAGGAAGTCTGGCATTCACCACAGCCGCCGGTTTTGGCGCTTTGGCAGAGATCACGTGTTTTGATGGTCTTGATTCTTTGCATAGTAAGCATCCTCCGATTCTATTGGATTCCCGTCCGGGAGCCCGGACAGAAGCAACTGGAATGACATGTGCAGCTTTTGGAAACGTGCAAAACAACACATCAAAAATCATAACAGACAAGCGGGGTAAAGTCAACCATGGAATCCAAAGCTGCGGCTGTGGG
>CAVHXA010000018.1:0-35899 GCA_963639765.1 Oscillospiraceae bacterium
TGGCAAGGTGGCGCTCTACCGGATGAGCTACACCCGCAACACAATTCAGATTATAACAATGCATAGGCAAATTGTCAAGGGAAAATTCAAAAAAGTGAATCCTGCTAATTTTTGCATACGGACCAAGGATGCAAAACAGTCTTTTGCATCCTTGACATCGCGTTGAAGACCTGTATAAAATACATACAGGAACCACCAGATGAAGGTGTGAAATCGATCCGAAGGAGAAAACAACACATGCAGAGACTGGATAAGCTTCTGTCGCAGGCCGGGATCGGATCACGCAGCGAGCTGCGACAAATTATCCGTGCGGGTCGTGTTTGCGTAAACGGCGTCACGGTGCGCAGTCCCGAGGAAAAGCAGGATTCGACTGTAGAGATTACCGTAGACGGCGTTCCGATTATAGTTGGAAAGATATATCTGATGATGCACAAACCACAGGGTTTTATCTGCAGTACGATTGATCCAAAAGAACGCACGGTTCTTGAGCTTGTTCCGCAGCCCTGGTGCAATAGGAGGCTGTTTCCTGTTGGTCGTCTGGACAAGGAAACCGAGGGCCTGCTTCTGCTTACCGATGACGGTGACATGGCCCATCGTCTGACCAGCCCGCGATATGCTGTGCAAAAAACCTATTATGCTCGAATTGAGGGGACTGTAACCGATCAGGATGTTTCCGCATTTGCAGATGGGATTATTCTGGCCGACGGTACAGTCTGCCGCTCAGCTGTCCTCGAATCAATTGGACCGGGCGAATGCCGCATAAAGCTTAGAGAGGGAAAATACCACCAGGTACGAAGAATGCTGGCAAGCCGTGGAAAGCCGGTTATATACCTGCGGCGCGATCAGGAGGGACCTCTGAATCTATTCGGACTGGGCCTTGGACAGACTCGCGAACTGACTCAGCAGGAGATTACAGCGCTGAAGTGTGAGATATCAAGACCTTAAAAGGTTTTCAAATAGCCTTGAATTTCTGTTTGGATACATTTACGGATTCGAGTGAATATCACAAAAATATAAGGCAACACCGCATAATGAGGCAAGTACATTCGGCAAAGGATTCAGCGAAGGGCTGCAGACAAATTGCGCAGTATCACCTTAGTGCATCTGTTTCAGATTCGGACTTATGATATAATCGGCTTCGGTGGAAGCCGCTATGGCTTCAAGACCAAATACCGGGTTATACTCCAGCAACAGCAGCCCGTCCTGCACAACATCAAATACTGCCATCTGTGTGATAATGCGGTCTACACAATGCATACCGGTCAATGGAAGGCTGCAGTGCCTGCGAATTTTCGAAACACCGCCGGAAGTGTGCTCCATCGCCACAATTACCCTTTGAGAACCAACCAGCAAATCCATAGCGCCACCCATCCCGGGCATTTTTTTCCCGGGGATCATCCAGTTTGCAAGATTTCCTTCCTGATCAACCTCAAGACCTCCCAGAATGCATGCATGCACATGACCGCCGCGAATCAGGGCCATCGACATGGCACTGTCAACAATACATCCGCCTGTGTTTATGGCAGCGGGATGCGCACTCGCATCAATCAAGTGGAGGAAGTCTTCCTCTCCGGGTTTAACTGCGGCCGTATCTATGATGCCGTTTTCGGACTGAAGCACAACACACACATCTTCAGGGAGGAATTTTGTACAAAGTGTCGGAATGCCAATGCCGAGATTTACAACATCTCCGTTTTTCAGTTCCTCAGAAGCCCGGCGGGCAATAAATTCTTTAATCTGCTGTTTATCCAAGATTGGTTCCTCCGCGCACAACAATATAATCTACCAGTATACCTGGTGTCACCACATCCTCTGGCGCAATGCATCCGGGATCAACAAGCTCCTCTGCTTCAACGATAACCTGGTCTGCAGCCATGGCCATCCATGGAGCAAAATTTCGGGCCGTCCCGCGATACCATATATTTCCTTTTTCATCAACTTTTGTACCGGTGATTACAGCAAAGTCGGCTCGCAGAGGCCGCATAACAAGAAAATCCCGGCCGTCGATATGCAGCTTGCTGTGAACAAAAGGACTTTCTTCAACCAGAGTGCCAATACCGGTAGGGGAGAGTACTCCGCCAAGACCACTGCCTCCGGCGCGAATCATTTCAACAAATGAGCCCATGGGAACAAGATCGATTGTAACCTCATCAGCTGTCATTTGCTGATAAATCTCCGGATTTGTTCCTACATGTGTACCGATAAAATGCGAAATCTGATGATTGTGAACAAGACGGGCAACACCGTAATATGGTTTTCCGTCCGGACCGTTTAAAAGAGATGCATCGTCACAGATCATTGTCAGATTGTCTGTTCCACGCCGATAAATTGCCTCGATTATGTCCAGCGGATTCCCGCATCCGAGAAAGCCGGAGAACATTACTCGAGCCCCCGACGGTATCATTGCAGCTGCCTGCGCAGCTGTGATTATCTGTTCCATAATTCGTTTGCCCCTTCCGCGCCGCTGCATCGACGCAATCTTCCGCTATTATGACTCACGAAGAGACGGCGGTCAAGTTAATTACGTTTTTTCTTGACAGATGATAAGAAAACAGGTTAAACTGACATTGTGAATTCAAAATGTTCCGGAGAAGCTCCGAAGCAACAAGAAAGGAAGCGTTCTGATGATCGACCAATCCAAGCTGATAACCTTCTATCCCGGCGTTTATACCGAGAAAGAGCAGAAGGCTATCGACGATTATAAGGCCGGCAAGTATAGCAGCCTGTTTCCTCATATGAAACCAGAATCTACCGATCTATGGGTAATGCAGCTGTATGCGCGATGCTGGGACCGCTGGAATCCCCTATTTAATGACCCTGACTATGCAAAAAACACTGTATGGGGAAATTTACCTGCCATACCGGGATATATCAGCCTCGAAACCAGAAGCAAGATTCCATCCGAGCTCGGAATTCCCGCAAGACCGGATGGGACGAGCTTTGTAGGAGATGGATATGACCATACAGACTACTACTACGCTCCGGTTTTCCCGGGTGATAAGCTTACAGCAACCAACACATCATGGGATCTTGCAGATTTAACCGATCCCTGCGGTTCAACAAAGCGACATATTGTTTTTATCAACGAATGTGAGGTACGCAATCAAAACGGCGATCTTGTTGCAAAGTGTGTGCGTCGCTGGCCTGAAACCCTAAAAAAATCCGACGATGAGGCAACTGTACTTGAGCTTTGGGCAGATGCCGCAGAGGACCAGATCCCGGACGATATCAAACCAAAGCTTCCAAAACGGGGAGGCCCTCCCGGAGCACCGGGCGGACCTGGAGGACCCGGCGGAGCAGAGGGTCCGGCAAAGCCGGGCAAGCCGGGAGAACCGGGCGGGGCAGGCGGCCCCGGCGGGCCGGGAGGACTTGGCAATCGGCACAAAGCCCATGTTAATACAAAAGAGGATTATGAACTGCTCAAAAAGATATGGTCCGAAGAAAAAATACGTGGAAAAGACACTCTTTATTGGGAGGACGTCAATATTGGCGATGAGCCTACTCCGGTCGCAGCACCGCCTCAATACGGCAATGAAATTTTCCGTACTATTGCAGCCTGGAATCTTATGAAGTCCAACCGCGGCCTGCGGGAGGATCTGCTTGAAGATACGCTTGACCCAATGTTGAATCGCCTGGATCCTGCAACCGGACTTTACGGCACAGGCATGAGCGGGCATCTGGGCATCGGCTGTACAGCCTACCTGTACAATTTCCATGCGAAGCTGCTTGGTACTCGCATTTTGACAAACTGGTGCGGAGATGAAGGATTTGTTACACGCCTGGGATGGCGCTTTGTCAACGATGCTCCGAAAGACCAGCAGTTCAATCACTTCCCGGCAGACTGCTACCGCCCGACCGAACTGCTGAAGGTTCCATATATGAAAGACCGATATGCAAACATTCATGGCTATGGAGACGACACCTTTATTACCCGGGGCTATGTTTATGACAAATATATTGGCGAGGATGGCGGCCATTATGTAGACCTCATCTGCTGGTGTGAGGATCTGGACGGCAATATCGGCCAGGAAATTCCCGCTACGGTTAAACTTCCAAGCCGAAAAGGATAAGCATTGAAAAAGGCCACACGTTTGCAACCTCAATGCAATGTGCGGCCTTTTCAGTTCTCTTGGCTTTAAAGCAGAAAATATGCCAGACGATGCTCTTATCAAGCTGATAGAGAACAGCACAAAATCCGGCGTACTGCAGAATTCCTGCTGCTAAGGAGAAGATTCATCAGGATGCTAGGACGATTTGCAGTATTGCCGGTTGCATTCTAACAGGAGAGATGACTTATGCGAGACTACGAACAGGAATTTCGTGCGCGCGTTGAATTCATTCGCAGTGCTGTTGAAAAGAGCGGCGCAGACGGAATTGTATACGGAAACAGCGGAGGAAAGGATTCTGCCCTTGTCGGCATCCTATGTAAGGCAGCATGCGAAAATACGGTCGGTATCATTATGCCGTGCTCATCAAAACGAAACTTTGGCCAGGACGCAGAGGATGGTCGGATTGTGGCAGAGCAGTATCATATACAGACCAGATTTGTTGATCTGACTCCGATCAGAGAGGCTGAGCTACATCAGCTCGCTCTGATCACGGCCGTGACTACTGCTGCCGTTGCAAATATTGCCCCAAGACTTCGTATGACCACACTATATGCTGTGGCAGCCAGTGAAAACCGTCTTGTGGCCGGAACAGGGAACCGCAGTGAGGCTTATGTGGGCTATTTCACAAAATGGGGAGACGGCGCACATGATCTGAACCCAATCTACGATCTGACGGTTTCGGAAATCTATGAATTTCTGCGCTATCTGAACGCGCCGGCATGTATCATCGAAAAGGCACCATCCGCCGGCCTGTTCGATGGACAGACCGACGAGGATGAAATGGGATTAAAATATGCGGACTTAGACGAGTTTTTACTTACCGGAAAGACCAATCCACAGGCACTTGAACGTCTGCAGCAGATGCACGAACGCAGTGAACATAAACGTGCCGGGATTCTGAGATATCAGAGCTGAATTTCACGCAGGAATAAGACAGCCAAACAGTTTATCTGATTATGATACGAATTTGCAGTGTGCTTTTCAAAGCCGATCCGTTTTATTGTTTTGCAGGCAATGATGCGGTTGACAAAACAGAGCAAAGAGTGCAAAATAGAGCTGTTCAGATTCACTATGCAATTCATTAGATGAGGTGTTATCTCCATGAACAAACGTTATCCCCACGTAACTGAACCAATCCGCGTTGCCGGCAACCTTTATCGCAACCGGATTATTGTGGCTCCCTCCACGGTTCACTCACAAAATTCCGGCACTCTTTATCCAACCGAAGATTCCATCAAGTTTTTTGAGCAGCGTGCAGCTACAGGTGCCGCCATGGTCTATGCGGCCGGTGTTAAGTATGTTGACGTAGTCGACGATGGTGAACATGCCAACTGGGATCCCTTCACGCTGAATCACAAAAACAAGCTTGCCCATTTGGCAGAGCGCATTCATTTTCATGGCGCGCGCGCCGGCATGGAGCTGATCGGCTTTTTCCCCGGTGTGTATACCTGCTCCGATGGCGGCCGTATTATGGGCTCTCCTCCGATTGGCAAAGAGGTTCCCAAAGAGGTCATGCAGGAAACAAAAGAGGCTATTGCCAAGGCTTGTGCAGCTCTGGTAGAATGCGGTTTCGACGGAGTTCTTCTGCACTTTGGTCACAGTGTTCCGATTGCTCAGTTTCTGTCACCGTTGACAAATCACCGTACCGACGAATATGGCGGAAGCACGGAAAACCGCTGCCGCTATATCATCGAGATTCTCGACGCCATTCGTGCAAAATGCGGGAAAAAACTGACTGTCGAGGTTCGTATGTCCGGTTCAGAATTTGAGCCCGGTGGTATCGATCTCGAAGAGGGTATGCGCATTGGCGAGCTGATCCAGGATCATCTCGATGTGTTGCAGGTATCTGCCGGTATGCTTCATCGTCGCTGGACCACTTGGACACATCCCTGCTCCCATTTGCCGCCCCATCCCAATGTCTATCTGGCCGAAGCCTTCAAAAAGTCCGGCAAATTCCATGTTCCGATCACAACAGTCGGCGCATTCGGCACTCTCGAAGAGGCGGAAGAAGCTATTGCAGAAGGCAAGTGTGATTTTGTCGCTATTGCCCGTGAATTTATTGCTGATCCTGAAATGATGAAGAAGGCTCTGTCAGGTCACGAAGACGATATCGTTCCCTGTGTCAAATGTATGCGTTGCCACGACTCCACTGTTTACGGACGTCAGTTTGCCTGCACGGTTAACCCGAAGGTCGGTCTCGAAGCTTCTATCGAGCGGCTTGAGGCACGCAAGCCGGAGCGCGTGAAAAAGGTTGCCGTAATAGGCGGCGGACCTGCCGGAATGAAGGCAGCTATCACAGCAAGTGAACGCGGTCACGAGGTTACTCTCTACGAAAAACAGGATCATTTGGGCGGGACTTTGAGCTTTGCTGATTTTGTAGATTTCAAATATGCGCTGCGCAACTACAAAGATTATCTGGCATATCAGGTCAAAAAGCATAACGTACGTCTTTTCCTCAACACCGAGGTTACTCCTGAAATGGTCGATGGTCAATACGACGCATTGATCATTGCAGTGGGCGCAGATCCCCTGATTCTTCCGCTTCCGGGTATCGAAAACGGCGTAACGGCAACTTCTGTCTACGGAAAAGAAAACACACTCGGCAAAAGCGTTGTTATTATTGGCGGCGGTCAGGTTGGCTGTGAGACAGCCCTGCACCTGTGCAATCTCGGAATCAAAACAGCTATCGTGGAGATGCAGTCCAAGCTGGCACCTGATGCATCTGCCACCTGCCGCACCGAGCTCATGGTTTTGCTCGAGGATGAGGCTGCAAAGGGAATGTTCACCGAACTGACAAGTGCCATGTGCAAGAGTGTTGCGCCGGGTGCTGTTACCTATGCTGATGCCAATGGCGAATTGCAGACAGTTACTGGCGACACCGTAATTCTCGCCTCCGGTATGCGCTCGCGCAGTGCTTTGGCCGATAGCTTCATGATGACATCCATTCCAGAGTGCATCGAAATCGGTGACTGCGTACGTGCTCGTACTGCTGAGCAGGCCACCCGAGAAGGGTATTACGCAGCTCTCAATCTTTGAGTATCTTCTTTGCACATCAGGGTTTAACTTACAGAGCATCCTATAATCAAAAAAAGACGTGCTGCTTGATGGCAGCACGTCTTTTTTGTATGCCCGGAAAAGCAAATACAACAACAATTGTCCTTAGAGAACTTGCATGAGTACGTTAGAAATCCTGGAAAAGCCGTCCAGGTCCAGACGCTCTCCGCGAATGTCGGCAGCGAAACCGCAGCTTGTGACAATGCGTTCCAACGCATCTTTGGGTACATTGCTGAATTCTGCCCGAAGAGCATTCACGAGCGTCTTTCGACGCTGATTAAAGCTGGCTCGTACAACTCGAAAAAAAAGTGCCTCATCTTCGACTGCGCAAACAGGTTTTTCGACGGGAACAAGCTGCACCACAGCCGACGTAACCTTTGGCTGAGGGAAGAAACTGGATGGCAATACATCAAATAGAATTTTGGCCTGTGCATAAAACTGGCAAAAGATTGAAAATGCTCCGTATTCGGCAGTGCCTGCATCAGCACATATTCGCTGAGCAACCTCTTTTTGTACCATCACGGTAATGGATGCAAAGCACCCTGCCTCCAGTAATACGGTGAGCATGGGAGTTGTAATATAATAGGGCAGGTTTGCGCACAGAATGCACCTTTGTCCAGGAAACTTATCCTCAACAAGCCTGGAGAAATCCATCTTCAGTGCATCGGCATACAACACGGTTAGATTATCATAGCCGTACATCGTCTGTTTCAATAAAGGATTTAGTGTAGTATCTTTTTCAATGGCAACAACTTTTGGACTCATTCTGCATAGCCGTTGTGTCAGTGAGCCCACACCCGGACCGATTTCAACTACGCATTCACCATGGCAGGCGGATGCAGCAATACGGTCCGGAACGCTGGCATCAATCAGGAAGTTTTGACCTTTAGCCTTTGAGATATGAAAATCATGCCGGGCTAAAAGAATTCGCAGCTGAGACAGGTCACAGGGGTCCATAAAAAATACCGCCTTTCTCTTCCGGACATTACACAATAGAAACACGATGCCATAATAACAGACAAAAGACGGATTTTCAATTATTATCCAAGGACAATACCGTACAATTTGCCTGCGGCCTTCGCCGGATCTTTTCCGCCAATCCTGCAGTTGAAACATATACATTCCTGCGTTTTTCGATGCGTTTTCCGAACATTGTCCTGGGACAACATTTCTCGCCGAATGTACCTGCCTCATTATGCGATGCGCCCGGAATATAAAACGCATATTGCTTGTGATCTGCCATCACACCGATAAGAGCCACGAATACTTGACAATATGCGGAAAATCGATATAATATAAAAGGCATGGTATAAGGGCGGCACCGAACAACTGTGCCGGCTTTAACAGTACTTTTCCCAGCAAATCCTTGAAACGCACAAAGAATTCCGAGATTTTCGCAACAAATTTGTGGCGCAAAATTCCCTGCTAAATCCACTTGCCGGGTGATGCATTGCTGCCTGAAGAAAAAATCTGTGTTCATCACAGCTTATGTCAACGCGATGCAAACAATACGAATCTGGGAGTGACAATACATGGATGAATATATTATACCGATAAAAATGCACGACAATCAGCTTCCGCTGCCAAAGAGCAGTGCAGAAGGAGACTGGATTGATCTGCGAGCAGCTGAAACAGTATCTCTGAAGCAAGGGGATTTTCGAATCATCTCGCTGGGAGTCAGCATGAAGCTGCCGGACGGATTTGAGGCACATGTGGTTCCACGCAGTTCCACGTTCAAAAATTTTGGAATTCTGCAGGTAAACAGTTGCGGTGTGATAGACAACTCCTACAGTGGAACTGATGATGTCTGGGGGATGCCGGTTCTGGCTGTTCGGGACACGGTGATTCACAAGGGTGACCGAATAGCACAGTTTCGCATCATACAAAGGCAGCCTCGACTGATTTTTAAACCGGTCGAAAGTCTTGACGGACCGAATCGAGGCGGATTCGGCAGCACAGGCATACTATAGGGCAGCAGCCGATTGGCCGACATGCAGAACATCCGAAAGAAAGCCAAATTTGCACAGCCTACTGGAATTTATACAAACATATGTGATAAAATTACGGCACCCCGGGGCATAATCATGCAGCTGCTCCGCGGATGGATGACGACGGATTTCTCTGCAGACGCTTAAACAGTTTCGGCTGACAGCGCGGTGCAGTGCGGTCCGGGAATTGCGAGTGACTACAAATAATGACAGAAATCAACATCAATGCCGAGCGAATGGAACAGATTATAAACGTTTTCGGCTCGTTTGACGAAAACATCAAGCTCGTTGAGCAGGATCTTGGTATTCGGGTTGCTTTTCGCGATACCGAGCTGAAGGTCAGTGGTCCAGAGGAGCAGGCGGCTCTTGGCACAAAAGTGATTGAGGGGTTGCTGCAGCTGGCGGCTAAGGGGGAAACCATCAACGAGCAGAACGTACGTTACGTTCTCGGGCTTGTTAAAACCGGCAAGGAGGATCAGCTCAACCAGTTTGCCAAGGATGTTGTGTGTATTACCGCACGTGGAAAGCCTATCAAGGCCAAAACACTTGGGCAGCAAAACTATATGAGGGCAATCACAAAAAACACCATTACACTCGGGGTGGGACCTGCCGGGACGGGAAAGACATACCTGGCAGTAGCGGCAGCTGTGGCAGCCTTTCGGGCAAAAACGGTCAATCGCATTATCCTCACGCGCCCCGCAGTTGAGGCAGGCGAACGTCTTGGTTTTCTGCCCGGGGATCTGCAGAACAAAGTAGATCCATATCTTCGCCCGCTATATGATGCCCTGTTTGATATGCTCGGTACCGAAACATACAACAAATACCTCGAAAAAGGAAATATAGAGGTAGCTCCTCTGGCCTATATGCGCGGCAGAACGCTGGATGACAGCTTTATCATTCTGGACGAAGCGCAGAACACCACACGCGAACAGATGAAGATGTTTCTTACCCGTTTGGGATTCGGCTCAAAAATTGTCATTACCGGTGATATAACACAGATTGATCTGCCCGCAGACAAGGTCAGCGGTTTAAAAGATGCAGTCCGAGTGCTCAACGGCATAGAAGACATTGCCGTTTGCCGTCTCACGGCGCAGGACGTTGTTCGGCATGCGCTGGTTCAGCAGATTATCGCGGCTTATGATAAAGCGGAAAAGCCAGCAGAAAAAGGTTCAAGGTATATTCCGGGTCAAAATTATCAGGGCAGGAAGTTCGTGAGAAAATGAATCATAAGGTTATTATAAGCTGCCAGGATATCAGGGCAGGCTTCGGTCTGCGCAGGCATCTGCGCCGCTGCATTCAGGCAGCACTCAGGGCGCAGGACGTCAATGTTCCGTGTGAGATCAGCGTTCTGCTGACAGATGACTCCGGAATTCAGACCCTTAACCGCAGTATGCGTCAGATAGATGCCTGCACAGACGTGCTCAGCTTTCCGATGTTCGAACTCACACCCGGCCGTTTTCCAAAAGATGCCCGCAGTTACCTGGACCCTGGAACCGGACGGATGCCCTTGGGTGATATGTGCCTAAATCTACAGCAGGCAGCAAGACAGGCTGGGGAATTTGGCCACTCTATTGCGAGGGAAACAGGCTACCTTACCGTACATTCCGTTTTGCATCTGCTTGGTTACGATCATCTTGACGAGGGTCCGCAAAAGGCGGCCATGCGCGCAAGAGAGGAAAAGATCCTGTCTGACCTTGGCATTACGAGAGGAGAAAACAGATGATCCGCAAAAACGCAATGATCGCAGTTGTCGGGCGGCCAAATGTAGGCAAGTCCACTTTGACAAATGCTATGGTTGGCGAAAAGATCGCAATTGTTTCAAACAAGCCCCAGACCACGCGCAACCGCATTTGCGGCATAAAAAATCTGGATGACACACAGCTGGTTTTCATGGATACTCCTGGGTTCCACCGCGCCAGAACCAGACTGGGAGACTATATGGTCGATGTTGTTCGTGCTTCGGTGGCGGATGTTGACGCGGCACTGCTGCTTGTTGAACCGATCGCCAATGTGGGCATACAGGAGCAGCAGCTGATTTCTCAGATGCAGGCTGTCGGCGTTTCGTCTGTTCTGGCGATAAACAAGATCGATACAGTAAAAAAAGAAGATCTTCTGGCTGTGATTTCAGCCTACAGTCAGGCAGCCGAATTCGATGCTGTTATTCCGATCAGTGCGAAAACCGGAGAAAACGTTGATGAGCTGCTCAATACACTGGCAGGTTATGCGGTTGAAGGACCGCAACTGTTTCCGGACGGCATAACATCCGATCAACCGGAACGCCAGATAATTGCCGAGATCATACGCGAAAAAATGCTGTGGAATCTTGACAAGGAAATTCCGCACGGAACAGCCGTAGAGATAACTCGCTTTTCAGAACGCGACAACGGAATCATCGACGTAGACGCCACCATCTATTGTGAAAAGGCGAGCCATAAGGGCATCATTATCGGGAAAAACGGTGCAATGCTGAAAAAAATCAGTTCTCAGGCCCGCGCCGACTGTGAACGCTTCATGGGCGCAAGAATTTTTTTGCAGACATGGGTAAAGGTAAAGGAAAACTGGCGTGACAATATGAACCTGATTCGCAGCTTTGGCTACGACAAAGCGGATATAGACAGCTAAGGCAGAACGACACAATTGCATCTGCGGTGTTTCTGCGACATTTCCACCGTTCCGTGCTGTATTTCCGGCTGACAGTCGGTTTGAAGGAGCACAATACATGTATCTGCAAACCAGAGGGCTCGTTCTTCAAACAATCGAATATCGCGATTCCGATCGGCTTCTGACCGTCCTAACCGCCGATCACGGAAAGATTACCCTCAAGGCCGGGAATATAAAAAAACCCGCCTGCCGCTACAAAAGTGCCGGACAGCTTTTGGCTTATGCCTCTTATACAGCTGTATCCTACAAGGGAAAATGGACGATTACCGAGGCAGAAACCATCGAAACCTTTCAGGGGCTGCGTCTGGATCTGGAACGCCTGAGCCTGGGTTCGTGGTTCGCGCAGGCTGTTCAAACAGTTGCTGATGCCGACGCACCAAGCCCCGAGCTGCTTCAGCTGATTCTGACATCTTTGTATGCATTGTCAAGGCAAAGCAGGCCGAACGAGATTATCAAGGCGGCCTTTGAATTTCGTCTTACCTGTCTTGCAGGTTTTCTGCCGGATTTGAACGCTTGCCGCACATGCGGAAACGAAAACCCGGATGGCTTTGATATATCCAGAGGTGTTTTGTGCTGCATGAGCTGCCGCAAAGAACAAAAGGGCCTGACAATGCCTGTTTCGCCCGGTGTTCTGCAGGCTCTGCGCTACCTCACCGTTTCTCCGGCAGAACGCCTTCTTTCCTTTTCTTTGCCGAAGCCGTCTGCAGAACAATTGGGACAGATAACTGAGGCATACCTGACGATGCAGTTTCAACGTGACTTTTCTGCGCTGAATTTTTATAAACAGCTGTTTCGGATACCCGGATCGGATAAGGAACAGGCCTAGGAGAAAAAGATGCCAACACTATACGAAAAATCCATGCTGACGCTTGAGCTCGATCGCGTATTGGACCGACTCGCCGACAATTCCGTCAGCGAAGATGCCAAGAGTCAATGCCGTGCACTTTCTCCCGTTACCGATGCAGATGAGGTTCGTGAGATGCTGAAGCAGACAACAGCTGCGGCAAAGCTCATCGGCATCAAGGGCAGCCCGGGCTTTACAGAGCTTAAGCCGGTGGCGGCCAGCCTGAGCAGAGCAGACCGCGGAGGCAGCCTGAATATGGCGGAGCTTCTGCGTATTGCGGGAGTTTTGCGCTGCGCCAGAGGTATACGCAGCTATGCCGATACAGATGCCGCAGAAACATGTCTGGATGCTTTATTCCGGGCTGTTACACCCAATCGCTACCTCGAAGAACAGATTACTGCCGCTATTATATCCGAAGAAGAGATTGCCGATGCTGCCAGTCCGGAGCTGGCAGATATCCGAAGACACATCCGCGCAGCCAACGCCAGAATTCGCGATTCTCTGCAAAAGGTTATTACGTCCCCGGCCTATGCCAAGTATCTGCGCGAACCAATCATTACACTGCGCGGTGACCGCTATGTGGTTCCAGTACGCAGTGAATACAAAAATCAGATACCGGGGCTTGTCCACGATGTATCCGCCAGCGGCAGCACATTCTTCATCGAGCCGCTTTCTGCCGTGAATGCCAACAACGAGCTACGTGAGCTCTTTTCCCGTGAAAACAAGGAAATAGAACGGATTCTGGCTGAACTGTCAGCACAGTGCGCGGCGCACAAGGAAACCATCATCAAGGATTATCAGGCGCTGGTACAGCTTGATGTGATTTTCGCCAAAGGCAGACTCAGCTGGAGTATGAAGGCCATGGAGCCGGAGGTTTGTACAAATGGTCAGATCGACCTCAAACGGGCACGCCATCCGTTGATTGAAAAGAATGCGGTTGTTCCTATTACCGTCCGTCTGGGGTCAGACTTTGACACGCTGGTCATCACAGGCCCAAACACCGGCGGAAAGACGGTCACCCTGAAAACACTCGGCCTAATGACGCTGATGGCTGAATGCGGACTGCATATTCCCGCTGACGACGGCAGCAGGATTTCTGTATATGAGGCTGTTCTTGCAGATATTGGTGATGAGCAGTCCATCGAACAGAGCCTGTCTACATTTTCCTCCCACATGAAAAACATTGTTGAAATAGTCAGCCAGTGCGGCCCGCAGTCGCTTGTGCTTTTCGACGAACTTGGTGCCGGAACGGACCCGACTGAGGGAGCAGCACTGGCTATAGCCGTGATCGAACATTGCCGCAGCCTTGGCGCCAGAGTGGCCGCTACCACGCACTATTCCGAGCTGAAAGTCTATGCAATGAAAAATCAGGGCGTGATCAACGCCTGCTGCGAATTTGATGTTCAAACCCTGCGTCCGACATACCGCCTGCTTATAGGTCTTCCCGGTAAGTCCAACGCATTTTCAATCTCTAAGCGTCTGGGGCTTCCACAGACTATTATCGACAGCGCAAAAAGTCTTGTTGACGAAAACAATTTGAATTTCGAAGATGTAATGGATCAGCTGGAGCAGCAGCGACAGGCTATGGAAGAGGCTCGCATTGAGGCCGAACGACTGCGCACCGAAACACAAAAACAGAAAAAGCTGTCGGACGAATACTATGCCGAAATAAAAAAAGAGCGTGACAAGGCTGTACAGAAGGCCAGAGCTGAGGCGCAGACAATCATTGATGATACCAGGCGCAGCACAAATCAGATCATGGACGAGCTGAAGCAGCTTCGTCGCCAGATGAAGGATGCAGCCGATGCACAGGCCATAAATTTGCAAAATACCGAGATCCATCGCCAACTGAACGAGGCAGAATCGCGGCTGGCTCCGGAAAAACCCAGGATCGAGCGTCCAAAGCCAACTCGAGCCATACGTCCGGGAGACACAGTTGAAATTCTCAAATTGGGCAGTCGCGCAACCGTGCTGTCCGTAACTAAAGACGGTTCTCTGCAGCTGCAAGCCGGTATTCTGAAGACCACGGTTCGTCCCGAAGAAGTCTGTCTGATCGAAGAAGAAAACAAACAGGCAAAGAAAATAATTGAACATGCCGCACGTGAACTTCGCACCATGTCGGCCTCTCCCGAACTGGACCTGCGCGGAATGAACTCGGCCGAAGCACTCAGTGTGCTGGATCTTTTTCTCGACAATGCATCCATGGCAAATCTTTCAAGTGTGCGAATTATTCACGGAAAGGGAACAGGGGTATTGCGTCGCGCCGTGCAGGACCATCTTCGCCGAAGTCCGTATATTCAGTCATTTCGAACAGGTGTATATGGCGAGGGCGAAGACGGAGTAACGATTGCGGAGATGAAGAATTAGGGCAGCACGACTGGATGACCGAATCGGCAATATACAGATGCCTCGGGCGGGAAAGTGGCAAACAGCAGCGGAAAGCGGAATAACCGGAATACCGCTGAAAAGTGATTGACGAATTCTCTTGTTTCTGATATCATGAGGCAGAGAGGCAGATTAATCTTTTAAAACAGGGAGAACGCGCTATGATCAGCAAAAAGGCAATTGTTACCAACAAGGTTGGCCTGCATGCACGGCCTGCCACATTCTTCATCCAGAAAGCAAACGAATTCAAGTCCACCATCTGGGTAGAGATGGACGATCGCCGGGTTAATGCCAAAAGTCTTTTGGGAGTGCTGTCTTTGGGTGTGGTAAAAGATTCTGAAATCAACCTGATTGCCAACGGCCCCGACGAAGAAGCCGCCATTGCTGCTCTTGAAGAGCTTTTGTCCGGTGGGCTGGCCGACGACTAAATCAAACAAACCTGAGGGGCTGTTTGCTGAATCGGCAAACAGCTCTTTTCCTGCAGGGGGGCCAACTTGGAAGAACAGACCTTATTGCAAAAAGCAAGGCTGCTGCCGCTTGAACCGGGCGTATATCTGATGCTTGACAAGTCCGGTGAAGTAATTTATGTAGGGAAGGCAAAAAAACTGCGTAATCGCGTGAGTTCCTATTTTATCGACAGCGCATCGCACACCCCGAAGACAAGAATGCTGATTTCAAAGATACAAAGCTTCGATGTTATTCTGGCAGCCAGTGAATTTGAGGCTCTGGTTTTAGAGTGCTCGCTGATCAAACGTCATATGCCGCGCTACAATATACTGCTTAAAGACGATAAGGGGTATCCGTATATCCGCATAGACATGAACGAACCATATCCTTCCTTTTCCGTGGTTGGTAGGATTGCACAGGATGGCGCGGAGTATTTTGGCCCCTACGGTGGCAGACAGACAACGCAAAACGCCATTCGCACGGTACGCAGCGTGATGAAGCTGCCGGACTGCAGCCGGAAATTTCCTCGCGACATTGGCAAGGAACGACCGTGCATCAACTATCAGATGGGAACATGTGAAGGCTGGTGTCTGCCGGAAAAAACACAGACGCAGCATTATCAGGCAGTGCTACAGGCGGCCATGATTCTCGACGGAAAATACAAACAGCTTGCCGTTCAGCTGAAAGACGAAATGCAGAGTGAAGCTGATGTCCTCCATTTTGAGAGGGCTGCTGTCCTTCGCGATCGGCTTAAAGCGATTGAACGACTGGGCGAAAAGCAGTCGGTTACGGCAGGCTCAAAGGCAGACACAGATGCGATCGGATTTTATCAGGGTGATGTGCGAGACTGCTTTACGGTTCTGCATTTTGTTTCCGGAAACCTGATCGATAAGGATTTTGAATTATTAGAAGCAGATCCCGGCGCAAATGCGGCTGAGACGCTTTCAACCCTGATAAAGCAGTATTATCTCCGACGCGGCACGGCGCCCAATCGGGTTTTGTTGCCGGTACAGATTTCAGATGCTGAGCTTTTCAGTCAGCTGCTGCGTCAGGATCTGGGAAAGACAGTCAGATTCCTTGTACCCGGTCGAGGTGAGAATCTAAAGCTGATAAAGCTTGCGGAGAAAAACGCGGCAGAAGAAGCGAAACGAATTACCACGCAGACAGAGCGCGTGAATGCCGCACTAAAGCTTTTGCAGACCATACTTGCACTGGACAAACTGCCAAACCGCATCGAAGCCTACGACGTTTCCAATACGGCAGGGACCGATATTGTTGGCGGTATGGTTGTCTTTCACAACGGACAGCCGCTGAAACGTGACTATAGACATTTTCTGATTCGTGATATGCATGACCAGAATGATTATGCTTCTATGGTACAGAT
Organism: Oscillospiraceae bacterium; assembly: GCA_963639765.1. Lineage (GTDB taxonomy): Bacteria > Bacillota > Clostridia > Oscillospirales > Oscillospiraceae > CAVHXA01. The sequence goes on from CAVHXA010000018.1 coordinate 16,873, forward strand.
GATTCAACGCCGGCTGGAGAGGTTTCAAAGCGGAGACAGAAATTTCTCTGAGCTTGCGGATCTGATGCTTATCGATGGTGGCCAGGCACATGCCGCTGCCGTAAAAAAGAAAACTGCGGAGCTCGGCCTGAATTTGCATGTTGTCGGAATGGTCAAGGATGATCGGCATCGCACGCGGGCCCTTGTTTGGCCTGACGGACGAGAGGTAGGCATTGCCCAAACACAGGCTGTTTTCGCCCTGATCGGAACCATCCAGGAAGAAACACACCGTTTTGCCATCGAATATCATCGCAAGCTGCGCGGCCGGTCTATGTATACCACCGTGCTGCAGGCTGTTCCAGGTATTGGTGAAAAGCGATGTATCGCTCTTCTCAGGACATTTGGGAGCCTCGAAGCAGTAAAACAGGCAGGCATTTCTGATCTGGAAAAGATTCTTCCAAAGAATACGGCGGAAAACCTATATTTCTATTTTCATCCTGATGCAGCCCAAAGCGCAGAAAACACCAAGGAGGACAATTAAAATGCGTGTGATTACCGGATCTGCACGAGGTATGAGACTGCAAACGCTTGACGGACTTGCAACCCGTCCGACAAGTGACAAGGTCAAAGAAGCCGTTTTTTCCATTCTCCAATTCGAACTTGAAGGCCGCCGGATACTGGATCTGTATGCCGGCTCCGGTCAGCTTGGAATTGAGGCACTCAGCCGCGGTGCAGAGCACGCGGTTTTTGTGGAGCAAAGCAGTGCTGCGGCAAAAATTATTGCCGCCAATCTAAATCACACCCGACTGGCAGATCGGGCCACCATACAGACAATCGAGGCCATGCGTTTTCTGGACAGATGCAGGGAATCCTTTGACGTCATTGTAATGGATCCGCCTTACCACGAAAATCTTCTGAATGTTACGCTGCAGCGCATTTCCGAAATTGACATTCTGTCAGAAGGTGGTATAATCGTCTGCGAAAGACCCGCATTACTGGAGCTTCCGTCCCAGTATCGGACCTTTACAAAAACAAAGGACTACCGCTATGGTAAGACCGGGCTTACGGTATATCGCAGCGGCACATAACAACATGAAAACAGCCATCTATCCGGGCACCTTTGACCCGGTTACACTGGGGCATCTGAACATCATTGAGCGCGCTGCCACCATTTTTGATCATCTGATTGTCTGTGCCATGGTCAATTCAAAAAAACACCCGCTTTTCAGCAGCGACGAACGCGTAGACCTTATTCGCAGATCAACGCAGCATCTTCCGAACGTCACAGTAGAGGCCTCCGGCATGCTTCTGGCAGACTTTGCCCGAAGCCGCGGAAGCTGTGTCATCGTAAAGGGTCTGCGGGCTATGTCCGACTTCGAAAAAGAATTTCAGATGGCTCAGATCAACAGCAAGCTGTATCCAGATCTGGACACCATGTTCCTCACTGCGGCCAATCGTTATATGTATCTCAGCTCCAGCGCTGTCAAAGAATTGGGCAGCTACAATGCTGACCTATCTGATTTTATCCCTGCCGAGATTCTGCAGGATGTGGTAGATCGAATTCATAACAGGAGGGACTAATCCATGGCAACAGGAGTAGACGAACTGATCAGTAGCCTATACGAAATGGTACAAGACGCTTGGGGTCTGCCCCTGGGAGCAGATAAATGCGTAATCGAACGCGATAAGATCCTCGACGTTCTCGACGAAATCTCGAATCAGCTTCCCGGTGAATTCAAGCAGGCCAAAACTATCACCGATTCCCGCAACGAAATCATTACAAACGCGAGAAAAGATGCGGAGAACATTCGCAGGCAGGCAGAAGAACGTGCCCGTCAGCTGATTTCTCGAGACGAGGTTTACCTCGAGGCAGTACGCCAGTCCAACGAATTACTGCGCAATACCGAAGCCCAAAACAAAGAATTGCGCTCAGCTACCATCGAATTTGTCGACGATGCCTTGCGCCGGTGCGAGGATTCCATTGCACAGGCTTTGTCTGCAATTCGCCAGACACGGCAGCAGTTTCAGTCTGTGATCAATCCCAAATCGACCAAGGATTCACCAATCATCGAAGACATCTAAGGCAGCACCGCATAATAGCGCCTGCTACGTCTTGCGGTTCTTTTCCGCAGACACATCGATATCGAGCCCTGGCTTACACAGAGCTCGTCTGCGTTTTTTCTGATTCAGCAAGGAAGTTCTCGCAAATTGCCCTTGCTGAATATGGCAGTGTGCCCTGAGACAACCAGAAAACAAGTGCATAAAAAAAGCATTGAAGGGGAGGAGTATGTGCGCAGCACGGCAAAGAGAGGAAGCGGCTGGTGAAAGCTTCTGCCGGGCGGTACAGAAGGTCGCCTCTGAGCAGCGTGATAAAGGTCACGACGGGTGCTCCCGTTACAGAGCCGGTTCTCGGCGCCTGCCGAAGCCAACAAGTGCTCGGCCCAGCCGGGAATTCAGGTGGTACCGCGGATAAATTTCGCCCTGAAGGCAATACATGCCTTCAGGGCGTTTTAGACAATCCATACGGTTCCCGCAACCGAATCAGCAAAAGAAAAGAGGAAAAGATATGGCAAAAGAGCTGTCAAAAATCTATGAACCGCAAAGTGTGGAAAAAAGAATTTACCAAAAGTGGCTGGACGGAAACTATTTCCATGCAGAGCGCGATCCGGAAAAGAAATCCTTTACCATTGTCATTCCGCCTCCAAATGTAACGGGGCAGCTGCATATGGGACACGCACTCGACGAAACCATCCAGGATATTCTCATACGGTATAAGCGTATGGCGGGTTTTTCGGCGCTTTGGCTGCCGGGTTATGATCATGCCGGCATTGCTACGCAGATTAAGGTTGAGGAAAAGCTTCGCAATGAAGGACTGACCAGATTTGATCTTGGTCGTAAGAAGTTTCTCGATGAGGTATGGGCCTGGAAAGAAAGATACGGAGGCAGAATTGTTGAACAGCTGCGTACTCTTGGTTCATCGTGCGACTGGAAGCGTCAGCACTTCACAATGGACGATACCTGCGCCAGAGCTGTTCGTACAACCTTTGTTGACCTTTATAAAAAAGGTTTGATATACAAAGGAAAGCGTATTATCAACTGGTGTCCGAAATGTACTACTGCCTTGTCTGATGCTGAGGTGGAATATCAGGATAAGCCCGGTCATCTGTGGCACATAAAATATCCGATTGCAGGCAGCGAGGATGAATATATTATCGTTGCGACTACTCGGCCTGAAACCATGCTGGGCGATACGGGCGTGGCTGTAAACCCGAACGACGAACGCTATGCCCATCTTGTCGGAAAGACCTGCATTCTGCCTCTGGTCGGAAGAGAGCTTCCTATTGTGGCGGATGATTATGTAGAGATGGATTTCGGCACAGGCTGTGTAAAGATGACTCCATGCCACGATCCAAACGATTTCGAGGTGGGTCAGCGCCACAATCTCGAACAGATTCTTATCCTCGATGAAAACGCAAAAATTATAAACGGCGTAAAATATAACGGGATGGACCGTTATGAAGCACGCAGGGCTATTGTAGATGATTTGAATGCACAGGGTTATCTTGTGCGTGTTGAAGACTACAGTCACAATGTCGGGACCTGCTATCGCTGCGGCACCGATGTTGAGCCAATGGCTTCTGATCAGTGGTTTGTAAGAATGGAGCCGCTGAGCAAAGAGGCTATCCGTGTCGTAGAACAGGGCGAGGTGCGTTTTGTACCAGACCGTTTTGCCAAGACATATCTCAACTGGATGTATAACGTAAAAGACTGGTGTATTTCACGGCAGCTTTGGTGGGGCCATCAGATCCCGGCTTGGTACTGCGCAGACTGCGGCCATATCACTGTGGCTATGGAGGACCCGAGTTGCTGTGAGCATTGCGGAAGTCCCAATATCAAGCGCGACGAAGATGTACTTGATACCTGGTTCTCATCGGCTCTGTGGCCGTTCAGTACACTGGGCTGGCCGCAGGAGACCGAAGATTTAAAATATTTCTTCCCGACAGATGTACTTGTAACAGGCTATGATATTATTTTCTTCTGGGTAGCAAGGATGATTTTTTCGTCATGCGAACAGATGAAAAAACCGCCGTTCCATACTGTGTTTATGCATGGTCTTGTGCGTGACGCACAGGGAAGAAAGATGTCAAAGAGCCTTGGAAACGGTATTGACCCAGTTGAAATGATTGAAAAATATGGTGCAGATGCCCTGCGCATGAACCTGGTGGCTGGAAATAGTCCCGGCAACGATATGCGTTTTTATATCGAACGATGCGAGTCCATGCGCAACTTTGCCAACAAAATCTGGAATGCCAGCCGCTTTGTACTCATGAATCTGACAACTGAAGACAGCTCACTTCCGGATCCGAGCGAGCTTGAAATCGAGGATAAGTGGATTCTGTCAGAGTTGAACGACCTGATTCCGCAGATTACCGATGCATTGGATCGATACGAGCTGGGTATTGCCGAACAGAAAATTTATGATTTTATCTGGGACACATTCTGTGACTGGTATATCGAGCTGACAAAGCCCCGGCTGTATGCCGATGACTCGAATAAAAGCCAAATTGCCCAACGCATATTGGTATACACGCTGGATAAACTTCTGAAGCTGCTGCATCCCTTTATGCCTTTTATAACTGAAGAAATCTGGCAGGCTATCCCACATGAGGGAGAAAGTATTATGATACAGCCTTGGCCAAAAGCAGATGAGCGCCTGAGTTTCCCACTGGAAAAAGCAAGAATGGAAGCTGTTATGGAGGCCATCCGCTCAGTACGTAATCGCCGCAGCGAGATGAATGTTCCTCCGTCCCGCAGGTCTACCATGTATATCATCACCGCGCAGCCAGAGGCTTATCAGGCCGGAGAAGCTTTTATCAAAAAACTTGCTTTTGCGGAAAAACTGGTTCTGACCAACAGCCTTCCACAGGGACACGAAAGCATGGTAGAGGTCGTTACCAGCGAAGCACGCATTCTCATGCCAATGAACGAGCTAGTGGATACAGAAAAAGAAATTCAGCGTATCAATAAGGAAATCACCAACGCAACCAGAGAACTGGCCCGTAGCGAGGGAATGCTGAAGAATCAGGGCTTTGTTTCCAAAGCTCCCGCAGAGAAGATCGAAGCCGAAAAGGAAAAGGTGGAAAAATATAAGGCTATGCTGGAACAATTAAATCAAAGTCTGAGCCGCCTGAAGGGATAAGACAGGGCCGCTTTCGCATATAAGTCAAAAAGATCGGGAGTAATCATGAAAAGCGATGATTTCTCCCGATCTGATTTAAGGCAGCACCGCTTGTCGAATTGAGCGGTGCTGCCTTAAGTTGGGCGGAAATTCAAGTCCTGTCAGGGAGCTGTATCGGATTGCAGACTGAACCGATGTGTTACACGGATATACAGTTTATTCGCCGAATTCGGTGCAATAGTCATCATATGCCTTCTGATAAACGGAAATCACTTCAGCAAGACCAAGGCTGTCCAGCCGTTGGCAGTATTCGTCCCAGGCAGCATCCGTGAGTTCGGAATCGCCGATAACCCAGCGCAGGATGACTTCGTCGGCATAGGCACAGATGTCAGAAACCTGATTAATGATGCTGCTGGATTCGTCTGCATCCAGACCGGCACCGCTTGGAATTGTCTGGTCATAGCGGACATTGGTGGTATCGGACCACATTTCAATTGCGGAACGAACGTTTTCATCATAGGTATCCAGATAGCGAGTGCCGATAGCAAATGAACTTGATAGAGACCAGCCGAGTGTTGTGAAGGCCATTTGACTGTTGAGACCATCCGGATTATTCAGAATCAGATCCGTATAAACTACATTGCCCTCATCATCATAGTTCCAGCATTCACCGGGAATACCGTAGTTTGCAAACTGATAGCCCTCTTCGGTAAAGAACCAGTTCAGCCACTGGACAACAAACGCAACCTGATCGCAGCTGGCGCTTACGCTCGGAGCATTTCCACCTCCGCCTCCGCCCGAAGAGCCGACCTTGGCTGTGGGAGTTTTATAAACAAAGCCCTGATCATTGAGCTGGAAGGGGAGCGTGGCAATTGCAAAATCCGGGTCTTCTGCATATTGATAGAATTCATCCATATGGTCGGCCATACCGGTCCAGTATGCGGAATTACCGGTACCGATGGCATTCATGGATTCGCTGCGTCCCATCTCGGAAACATAGAATTCGTTGTTGATAATCCCATCCTGATAAAGGCCGGCAAGCCACTGCAGATAGTTGCGATAATTATCCTGGTTCAGGCCAGAAGCAATTTCGCCGTCTTTCATGTAAGGCGCAACGGCGGAGCCCTGAACAGCATAGATTGCCACGTCAAACCAGGAGTTTGCCCAGTCAAAGTTACAGCCCGGGCCAACAGCCAGAGGATAATCCGGGTCATAGGCATCTTTCATGGCATAGATCATCGCCATAAAGTCGGTTTGGTTGTCCGGAGCGTCCATGTTCAGTTCGCTCAGCCAGTCGGCACGGGTAAAGTAGCCTGAGTCGGAAATTACACTCATGGTAAAAGAGGGCATTGACAGCCACAGACCATCTGTGGTACCGGCATACTGCTCGGACGGTGTATATCTTTGGAGTTGAGCCCACCAGTTTGGCGCGTTGTCAGGAAGATAATCGGTCAAATCGATAACAACATCATCGGCATATGCCTGGGCGGCACCGCCTGAATAGAGATTTGTGGGGATCAGATCATCCCAATCTCCTGCGGCAATCATCAGCTGGTATTGTTCGCTGGACACCATGTTGGAAACTTCGTCTATTTTCAGTGTTACACCGGTTTTTTCCGTCATATAGCTCATGCTCGGAAACTCTGAAACCGACGAGTAGTATTGACCAAAGGCATTTTGGTCAAAAACATACCACATGGTGATTTCATTCGTGCCGTCGCCAATAGGATATGAAATCGTTTTTTCGGGCTGAGCTATAACAATTTCACCAGTTTTTTCGGGGTCGGTTGTTTCGGAGTCAGTAGCAGAAACTTCCGTTTGTGCTTCTGTTTCGGACTCAACTTCCTGTGCGGGAGTGGTTTCTGTCTGTTCAGATTTCTCACCGGACTCCTCAGAATGTTCCGGTTCTTGAACTGTCTCTTCTGAAACCTGTGGAACAGTTTGCTGTTCGGATTGCTTCTGTTCCTGAGCAGGGGTTTCGCTTTTGGCACAGCCGGCAAACAGGCAGATTGTCATGCATAGCACCAGTAGCATAATCCAGAGTCGTTTAGTCATTGCGCTCGTCCTTTCTTTACGTAGATATTTTGTTTTTGCATATAAGACAACAAAAAACTTAAAATATTATACATAGAGTATTCGCAAAAAGTCAACATATTTTCAGTCAAATCCGAAATTGCCTGTCCTTCAGGCACGAAGTGCAAGGGACTGCTGGCTTCATAATGGCAAAGCTGCGCAGAAGAGCCGCGAATCGGAACTGCGCAGCATGGCCAAAGGCCACTGTCTCCGGTTGGCGATGAGCTCCAGACAGCTCAAAGAGCCTGCCGGTCTGGCGACTGATCTACTGTTCGAAGGCAGGCATCTGCTGCTTTTCATTCACACCAATATACGGATGTGTGCGGTGTTCGTTTTTCTTGCCGAACACTCTTGCAGCTGTATGGCGTCTGCTTTGCCTTAAATTTAACATAGCCTATGCAATATTTGTTAAAGATGGTCATTATCCACAAATGAAAACAAAAACCTTTGTGAAAACGGCGGATATACACACAGCGTGCAGTATGCTATCATAGCCACACAATCAAAATATTTGCGTCCATCAGGAAGAATTTTAAGTAATGGGGGTTAATCCATGTCCAGCGTATCTCTGAAACACATCTATAAAAAATACTCCGGCGGTGTAACCGCTGTTTCCGATTTCAACCTTGAAGTCGAAGACAAAGAATTTATCATTCTGGTTGGTCCTTCCGGCTGCGGCAAGTCCACCACTCTGCGTATGATTGCCGGTCTCGAAGAGATTTCCGAGGGTGAGCTCTATATTGATGGCAAGCTGTGCAACGACGTTCCTCCCAAAGAGAGAGACATCGCCATGGTGTTCCAAAACTACGCTCTGTATCCGCACATGACCGTATACGAAAACATGTCCTTCGGACTGAAGCTCCGCAAGACACCAAAAGACGAAATCAAGCGTCGTGTTGACGAGGCTGCCAAGATTCTTGAGATCGAACACCTGCTCGACCGTAAGCCGGCAGCTCTGTCGGGCGGTCAGCGCCAGCGTGTTGCTCTGGGCCGTGCAATCGTTCGTGACCCCAAGGTTTTCCTGCTCGACGAGCCTCTGTCCAACCTTGACGCAAAGCTGCGTGCCCAGATGCGTACCGAGCTGACCAAGCTGCACACAAAGCTCGATACTACATTTATCTACGTAACACACGACCAGACCGAAGCCATGACCATGGCTACCCGTATTGTAGTCCTCAAAGACGGCTTCATTCAGCAGGTATCCACTCCTCAAGACCTCTATGAGAACCCCAAAAACCTCTTTGTTGCCACATTTATCGGTTCTCCTCAGATGAATACCATGCAGGCCACGCTGCTTGACGAGGGTGGAAAGACCTATGTCAAGTTTGGCGATGCAAAACTGCCGTTGCCTGATTCTCTTGGCCGCAAACCTGAGGTTCTGGCCTATGTAGGAAAGGATATTGTTCTGGGCATTCGTCCCGAAAACGTCCACGACGAAGACATTTATCTGCGTGAATATCCTCAATTCACCTTTGAAGCCGATGTGGACGCTACCGAGCTGATGGGCGCTGAGACCTATCTCTATCTCCTCTCCGGCGATCAGTCCTTCACTGCTCGTGTCGATCCGAAAAGCCAGGCTAAGGCAGGCGATCGCATCAAGATTACCTTCGAAATGGAGCGTGCACACCTGTTCGATGAAGAAACCGAGCAGTGCTTCAGCCTCTAAGCTTTTGACATTTGCCTTAATATTTCAGCCCCCGTGCTCTGCACGGGGGCTTCCTGATGCACAGATACCATGCAGACACAAATTGATCTAAAAGAAAGGCCGTTTAGCCATGAAATATGGACTAATACTTGAAAAATTCACAAAATGATATTATAGTGGGCTCATATTTTAATTGTACAGACTGCCGTGGAGGAGCCTGCCCCGGATTCGGTGGCTCTGCCCTTGGAGTGTGGAAGGAGAAGCCAAAGCATGTCCAGTCGAATTTTTCAAAGCGTAATCGGGCAGTTCAAAGATGCAACCGACCGCCAACTGGGTGTGATGGATGTCGATGGACAGGTGGTTGCCTGCAACGAACCAAGCCTGATTGGGCAAAAATGGCCTGAAGATGCGCTGCGTGTTGTGTCTTCTGCCGAGAGCTTGGTGGTCAGCGGCGACAAAACCCTAAAGCCTCTGTTCAGCTGGAGTACACAGCTTGACTATATCGTCTTTGTTCAGGGTACTGATCAGCTGGCTTTTACCGTTTGCCAGATGGCCCATGTTGCACTGAGCAACGCAAAAACACACTATGAAGAAAAATACGACAAGGCTACATTCGTAAAAAATGTAATTACAGACAACATAATGCCCGGAGATGTTTATCTGCGGGCGAAGGAATTGCATTTTGTCACCGATGTCCCAAGAGCCGTATTTCTTGTCCGCCAGATTGGCCGTACTGACCCTGCTGTGATTGATGTTCTTCAGAGCATGTTTGCTGACAAACAGGCTGATTTTGTCATCACAGTAAGTGAAACCGATCTGGTTGTGATTCATCAGGTGCCAGCCGATATCGATTCGGAAAATCTCATCCAGACCGCGCAGGAAATCGAACAGACGCTCAACAGCGAGGTTTTCGTCAAAACAGTTATCGGTGTAGGTACCGTAGCGGCCCATCTGCGAGAGCTGGCTGATTCTTATAAAGAGGCTCAGCTTGCAATTGAAGTAGGCAAGGTTTTTGATACCGAGCGCAGTGTAATCACCTATGAAAATCTTGGCATAGGTCGTCTGATATATCAGCTGCCAACCACCTTGTGCGAGATTTTCCTGGCAGAGGTATTCAAACGCAGCTCGATCGACTCATTGGACCAGGAAACGCTGTATACAATCAATAAATTCTTCGAAAACAATCTAAATGTCTCAGAAACATCCCGCAAACTTTTTGTTCATCGCAACACTTTGGTTTATCGGCTGGAAAAGATCAAAAAACTTACTGGACTTGACCTGCGGGAATTTGACCATGCCATCATCTTTAAGGTTGCGCTGATGGTAAAAAAATACCTCAACTCTCGAGAAAACACCGGGATAACACGATGATAAAGGCGACAGGCTTATGATTGAACTGATTAACACAACAAAAACCTATGACAATGGAACAAATGCCCTGCAGGACATAGATCTGCGCATCAACGATGGCGAGTTCGTGTTCCTCGTTGGTCCTTCCGGCTCAGGAAAGTCAACCATTATCAAGCTGATTACCGGTGAGCTTCAGGCCAGTGCGGGCACGGTGATGGTCAATGGCTACAACGTTGGGCGTATCCGGCGTCGGGCTGTTCCATACCTGCGGCGCACGCTGGGCGTAATTTTTCAGGACTTTCGACTTATTGCAAACAAAACCGTATACGAAAACGTTGCCTTTGCCATGCGGGTTGTTGGAGCAGGTGAGGCCGAAATTCGAGAACGCGTACCATATGTTCTGCAGCTTGTCAGTCTCGAAAACAAATCTCGCCGTCTGCCGCATGAGCTGTCCGGTGGAGAACAGCAGCGGGTGAGTATAGCCAGAGCTTTGGTTAATAATCCTGCTACCATTATCGCCGACGAACCAACGGGAAATCTCGACCCTGCACGCAGTTTTGAGATTATGGCTCTGCTTGAACAGATCAATGCCCTTGGCACAACGGTTCTGGTGGTAACACACGAAAAGGAACTGGTAGACCGCTTTTCCAAGCGGACGATAGCAATCAATGAGGGACGGATTGTCAGCGACGGTCTGGATGGGTATTACGAATATGAAACGCAATAATATTGGATACTATCTGCGAGAGGGCTTTCGCAGCCTTTTTCTGCATGGATTTATGAGCTTCGCGGCGGTATGCGTGATTGCCGCCTGCCTGATTATCATCGGCAGCTTTATGCTTGTTCTGCTCAATCTGGATGCAATGATTCAAGACTATGAGCAGGACAGTGAAATTCTGGTATATGTCGATGAATCTCTGACAGAGGCCGAGGCAAAAAGCGTAGGAACCGGCATCAATCAGATTGGGAATGTGCTCAATGCTCAGTTTGTCTCGCGAGAAGAGGCACTGCAGGATTTCGTCAGCGACTATGCAGACACATCCGTGTTCGATGGCCTGGATCCATCTGCCTTTCGCGACCGATATAAGGTCTATCTGGTAGATATTTCTCAGATTCAAACGACAGTAACTGCTTTGCAGCAGGTGCCAGGTGTAGCAGAGGTCAGTGCATTATATGAGGTTGCCCGCGGATTTATGACGCTTCGCAGCATTCTAAAGGTAATTGCAGTAGCGATTATTGCGGTTTTGGGTGTTATAAGCCTTCTTATGATCTCAAACACTGTGAAGCTTGCGCTATACGACCGACGTGATGAGATCGCCATCATGAAAATAGTTGGTGCCACAAATGCCTTTATTCGCTGGCCTGTAGTGATTGAAGGCTTTATTCTCGGTCTTGTTGGTGCGGCAGCAGCTTTTTTTCTGCAATGGGCTCTGTATAATATGGTTGCTGCCAGGCTGGTTGAGGCAGATACCATCAATATCCTTACCGAGCTGATTGCTTTTCGAGATGTGATTGTGCCAATGAGCCTGGCTTTTGCCGGCGTAGGTTTGGTGGTGGGCGTGTTTGGCAGCCTGTTCTCCATTCGAAAGTTCCTGAAGGTATAACTATACGGAGGAATCTTTATGAACAAGCCGAGTAAAAACAGAAAACCGCGGCATCGTGGTCGCGGAAAGCGAATTTTCGCCATGATTCTGGCTGGATTGATGGCATTGTTGTTTCTTGTTCCATATCTAATGCAGATTGTTGGTTATGCAGAATCCTCCGCAGAAATAATGCAGAAAATTCAGGGTCTCCAAAACAGTGCAGATGAGCTGGAATCCAAGCAGACCGAGCTTCGCAGCAATATCACCGAAAGTCAGAATCAGGCCATGGACTATGTGGCGCAAAAGGCTGTGATTGACCAGACTCTGCAGGTTACGCAAGAACGAATCAACAACACACAGGATCAGATTCAGGCCTATAATCTGCTGATTGCATCCAGACAGCAGGAGCTCGAGGAAGCACAGGCTGCAGAAGATCAGATGTATGAAAAATACAAAAGCCGGATTCGAGCTATCGAAGAATACGGTGACATATCCTATTGGGCTGTTCTTTTTCAGGCGCACAGTCTTTCAGACATTCTGGACAGTCTTGAAATGATCAGAAAAATTGCCGAATCGGATCAGAAAATGCTTCAGGAGTTGAGTGAAGTCTCAGAACAGATTCAGGCTGCCAGAGACGAGCTGGAGTCTGCCAGGCAGGAGCTTGAAACAACAAAGGCACAGCTGGGTGAACAACAGTCTGAGCTGGCCGAACAGCAAGAGCAGTCAGACGCGCTGATTCTTGCCATGACAGGCGATGTTGCCGCGATGGAGGAGGTTTCGGCTTATTACGAACAGCAAAAGCAGCAGCTGAGTGCAGAAATTGCCGAAAACCTGAAGGAATATTATATTGCCGCGGCACAGGAAGAAGCCTTGTCTGCTGCCCAGGCAGCGGTAACAGCTGCAAAAACTGCTGCAGGAGATGCCGAAACCTATGCTAATCAGGCCGAGACATATTACAGCGACACCGTGGGCTATGTTGCCGTTGCACAGAGTGCCGTTACTGCTTCTGCGGCACAGGAGGCGTGGGATAATGCTGTGTGGAGTGCATATCTGGCACAGCAGCAGGCAGATCGGGCGCTGAACATGGTTACTGCCGTGCAGAATGAAGCCGAGGAAGCTCGTCGGCAGACGTTAACCAACCCAAACGCTGAGCCTTGCATTTCCATGGCAGCCGCCTATGAGGCTCCGGCCAGAGCGGCAGCAGAACGTGCACAGGCTGCGGCTGATAGTGCTGCAGCTGTTGCAGCTCAGGCAGAGGCATATGTTGAGGCACTCAACGCTACCGAGGCAGATCAACCTGCTGCATCCGCCACAATTACAACTCCGGCTGAAACCGAAAAGCAGGAACCGGAAGATACCTCGAGCTATGTAGCATCTTATTCCGAGACTTTGAGCGGATTTGCATCGCCTCTTCAGGCAGGCACAAGCTATGTCTCCAGTGCCTACGGAAATCGCGAGCATCCGATTTATGGGTATTATACCTTCCACAACGGGGTAGATCTTGCCGCGGATGCCGGTACGCCCATTTATGCTACAAAAGCAGGCACTGTAGTTGCAGCAGCCTACAGTGATGCCAACGGAAACTATGTTACTATCAGCCATGCCGGGGGCGTTTCAAGCTGTTATTTGCATATGACCAGCTATTGTGTGCATGCTGGCGACAGTGTTACCCAGGGACAGCTGATTGGTTATGTAGGATCAACCGGCAACTCCACCGGTCCGCATCTACATTTCTCCATGCTTGTAGACGGTGTTTACGTCAACCCAATGGAATATGTCAGCATTTCCTGAGCGCGCACCGAAAGGAAACATGCAATGAAGAAGAGATTTAACACAATTAGCGCATTGGCGCTTGCGTTGTGCGGCGTTGCCATTGGTGTTGTTGTCACATATACATCACTGAGTATTTATGTCAATTATTACACCGACGTCTACTCAAAAAACAGTAGCTACGAAGACAAAACCGGCAAGTTGACACAGATATTTTCTATCCTTGACAATTATTTTGTTGAAGATATTGATGACGATGCGCTGGTGGATGCTGCAGCTTCCGGCATGGTCAGTGGAACTGGCGATCGCTGGAGCTACTATATCAGCGCCGATGGTATGCAGGCATATGAAGAACAGCTCAACAACAGCTATGTTGGTGTTGGCATCACGATAAGCAGTAACGAGCAAGCTGAAGACGGCTTTATCGTTATGCAGGTTTCAGATGGCGGCCCTGCACAAAAAGCAGGTGTTCGGGTTGAGGATGTACTCACTCAGGTAAACGGAGAGGCTGTTGTTGAACTTGGCCTAGAGGCAACCAAAGCTGATGTCCGTGGTGAGGCCGGAACAGAGGTTACGCTTGCCTTCCGTCGAGGTACAGACAGCTATACTGTTACTATCAAACGTGCTTCTATTGACATGGTTGTAGCTACGGGCAAACTGCTGGATGACAACATCGGATTGATCACAATTGAGAATTTTGACATCGGCTGCGCGGACCGAACCAAAGAAATCATCACCGAGATGATACAGCAGGGAGCACAAAGTCTGGTATTTGATGTGCGCAACAATCCGGGCGGACTTCGCAGCGAGTTAAGTGAACTGCTGGACTATCTTCTGCCAGAGGGCGTTGTTTTTCAAAGCGTAGCTTACGATGGTCAGACATCTGTTGATTATTCTGATGCTGCATGCCTGCAGATACCTATGGTGGTTCTGGTGAACGAAAACAGCTATTCTGCAGCAGAATACTTTGCAGCCTGTCTGCAGGAATACGGAGCGGCCGAAGTGGTCGGAACACAGACATGTGGAAAGGGATATTATCAGCAAATGCTCCCCCTTTCAGACGGTTCTGCTGTCTCCATTTCCACTGGTGCGTATTTTACACCTCAGGGCAAGAGCTTGGCCAATGTCGGTATCACGCCGGATGTGCAGGTAGACATGAGCAGCGAAGACCTTTCAAGCTTGCTTTATGACACGCTGCAGCCCGAAAATGACGTTCAGCTTCAGGCGGCACTACAGCTCCTGAAATAAATTCGACGGTCCGATTTCTGTTGACATAACACAGAAGATACAGGTTTGCACCACTGCGGCTGCGCAGTTTTGAGAGATGGTTCCGACAAATTGAAAAAACTGCCATACAATACAGCCAAAATAAAAAGAGAGGTACTCACTATGGCAAAAGAAGTTAAACTCAGTCAAAAAAGCTATGATGATCTGGTCAAAGAACTTGAGTATATCGAAACAGTGCGTGAAAAAGAAGTTGCAGAGGAGCTGAAAATTGCACGTTCCTTTGGTGACCTATCCGAAAACAGTGAATACGAAGAAGCAAAAAACAATCAGGAACGACTGTATATTCGAAAGGCTGAGGTGCAGGAGATGATCCGCAATGCCGTGATTATCGAAGAAAACACCGCTAGCGATGCTGTTGGGATGAGCAGCGTGGTAACTATTCTTGATCTTGAATTCAACGACAAAGACACCTATGAAATCGTTGGCAGCCAGGAGGCAGATCCTACAAAAGGCAAAATATCTGATGAATCTCCACTTGGGCGGGCATTGCTTGGCAGACGCGTGAACGAAGAAATTGATGTCGAAGCGCCGGCAGGCGTTCTGCACTATCGTATTCTGGAAATTCACAAGGACAAATAGGAATCCTGGTTTATAATCAACAAAACAAATCAGGGAAACCCGCTGCCGTATCTGCATACATATCGTATGCGGCTGAATTTGATGGTTGAATGACATGCTCCTGCCGGCATTGACGTGCACTGCTGAAGAAATAGCCGGGCAGCAACATGGATGTCAGTTAAACCGATTGTGCGTCTGGTTCGATTTATAACGGCAGTTTGGCCCCAATGGAGGAATCTGAATTGCAGGAAGAACAACTTAGCGATCTTCTCCGAATCCGCCGTGAAAAGCTGACAAATTTGCAGCAGGCGGGAAAGGACCCTTTTGCAATAACACGTTACGACGTAACGCATCACAGTGCAGAAATTTTAGCAGACGGCGATGGGATCCTGGAAGAAACCGTGTCTATCGCCGGACGTATGATGGTTAAACGTGTCATGGGCAAAGCATCGTTCTGCAAAGTGCAGGATAAGCTCGGTGTTATTCAATGCTACGTTGCGCGTGATGACCTCGGTGAGGAAGGCTATGCCGAATTCAAGAAAATGGATATCGGCGATATTATTGGAATCAAAGGTTTTGTCTTCCGTACAAAGACAAACGAAATTACGGTACATGTCAAATCCTTGACTCTGCTCACCAAGTCTCTCAAACCTCTGCCGGAAAAATTTCATGGTCTTCAGGACTCCGATATACGCTATCGTCAACGCTATCTCGACCTCATTGTCAATCCTGATGTTCGCGATACATTTGTAAGGCGCTCGCAGATTATCCGTGAAATCCGTCGTTTTCTTGATGACAGAGGATTCATGGAAGTCGAAACACCGATGCTTGTTTCAAACGCCGGAGGTGCTGCGGCACGGCCGTTTGAAACACACTACAACGCGCTCGACGAGGACGTAAAACTCCGCATCTCGCTGGAGCTTTATTTAAAGCGCCTGATAGTCGGAGGTCTGGAAAAGGTATACGAAATTGGTCGTGTCTTCAGAAACGAAGGAGTTGACACGCGCCACAACCCTGAGTTCACGCTTATGGAGCTCTATCAGGCATATACGGATTACAATGGCATGATGGATCTTACGGAGAATATGTTCCGTCATCTTGCAAAAACCGTTTGCGGCAGCACAACGATTACCTATCAGGGAACTGAAATTGATCTTGGCAAACCGTTTGAACGCCTCACCATGATTGAAGCCATAAAAAAATATGCCGATGTTGATTTTGATTTCGTAAAGACAACGGAGGAAGCCAAGGCTTTGGCCAAGCTGCACAATATTGCCTTTGAAGAGCGGCACACTCGCGGTGATATTATCAACCTTTTCTTTGAAAACTATTGCGAGGAAAAACTTATTCAGCCTGTATTTATTATGGATCACCCGATAGAAATCAGTCCGCTCACAAAGAAAAAACCGTCCGATCCGACCAAGGTGGAGCGTTTTGAACTATTCATATATGGCCGCGAAATGTGCAATGCCTACTCAGAGCTGAACGATCCCATCGATCAACGAGCACGTTTCGCTGCGCAGGATGCTTTGGCTGCTGCCGGAGATGCTGAGGCAAACCACACCGATGAGGATTTTCTCAACGCGTTGGAAATCGGCATGCCACCAACGGGCGGTATCGGCTATGGCATCGATCGCCTTGTGATGCTTCTAACCGATTCCTCTGCTATCCGCGATGTTCTTCTCTTCCCGACACTCAAAACGCTTAAGACCGGATCTGAGGAGCCGCAAACAACGGTTGCGGCGACAGTTTCACCTGAAGTACCGACAGCATCGGGAAAACCCATCGATTTCTCCGCTGTACAGATTGAGCCGCTGTTCGCGGACCTTGTGGACTTTGAAACATTCTCTAGGTCTGATTTCCGCGCCGTTAAGGTTCTTGCCTGTGAGGCGGTGAAAAAATCCAAGAAGCTTTTAAAGTTCACACTCGACGACGGCAGTGGCGTACCGAGAACGATTTTGAGCGGTATCCATGCCTATTATGAGCCGGAAGATCTGGTTGGCAAAACCTGCATCGCCATCACGAATCTTCCTCCCCGTCCGATGATGGGCATCGAATCCTGTGGCATGCTGATTTCTGCCGTTTATAAGGAAAACGATGAAGAGAAGCTTCATCTGTTGATGGTAGATCCTCATATTCCCGCCGGCGCAAAGCTGTATTGATTTCGCCTCTGGCAAGGCATGAAAAATATCGAATATGCCAATTCGTATGCCAATCCATGCCAATCGTATGCCAATAAAGTAGAAAATATTCTGCGAATCTTCAAACAAACTCAAAAGTCTTCATAAGTCTTCAGCCCCGCAGAATTTGCGGGGCTGATTTGCTAATTTGGATTTTCTGAAATCAACAGAAATCCCGATTCGTGTTGTTTAACGAAGCCCTTGCCTCCCGTATAATAGAGACATCAAATGAAGGAGGCAATAAGCCATGAACACAGACAAGATTTTCGCAGAACATATCGCAAACGAGTACGCACCGAAGGACACCTCCAAGGTTGTAGCCCTCCGCAAGCTCGACAGACAGGCAAAGCTCCCTGCTAATATTTTCACCTATCATTGAGGCGCAGACGCACAACACCAATCTCAAAAAACGGCTGACAGCATTTGCGGCAAAGTACCCGCAATGCTGCCGCCAGACTGACGATGACGAGCAAGGCGGATTGACTTTTGAAATCGAAAAAGGTAGATTGAGTTTTCGGCTGACCGCGCCATATAGCGAGGAACGACGCAGGGCGGCAAGTGAACAGGCAAAGCAAAACGGCGTTCATAAAAAAGTTACTGATACACCCCAAAAAATGATTGACTTTTCGTGGCTCACCATATAAAATAAAATGTTGATTGGAGATAATCCAAGCGTACATTCATCGGATGACCCGTGTGCCGCAGCACCATCCCGTAAAAACGGAGGTTGGGTCAATGGAAGATGTCGGGTGAGCCCGGTTATTGCAAAAAAAGCAATAGCCGGGCTTTTTTGCGTCTTAATGCAGCAGATCCGGCTGAATTTCATTACTAAATGGAGGTAGGTTTATGAGAATAATCACAGTCAGCCGAGAGTTCGGCAGCGGCGGGCGTGAACTTGGAAAATGGCTTACGGATGCGCTGGGAGTTCCGTGCTACGACCAACAAATCATCGAAATGATTTCACAGAAGAAAAATTTGGACAGGGACTATGTTGCGCATGTGTCCGAAAAGGATGTTCGGATGTTTTACCCGTCCACGATCGGCAAACGCATCATTGCTCCTAACTACATCGGGCATCAGTCTGTTCAGATCATGGCTGAGCAGAAAAAGCTGATCGAGGAACTGGCGGCACAGGGCGATTGCGTGATCGTCGGGCGGTGCGCAGACTTGATTTTAAAGGAACATCATCCTTTGAACATCTTCGTATTTGCCGATCAGGCATCGAAGGTTGCCCGCTGTCTCGAACGCTCGGACGAAGCCGAAAAGCTGTCACCTGACCAGCTTGTACGCAAAATGAAGGAAATCGACAAAAACAGAGCTTCTCACAGAGCGATGCTTGCCAGCAGCCGTTGGGGCAGCAAGGAGAATTATCATCTTTGTGTCAACACCAGCGGAAAAGAAATCAAAGCACTTATTCCCGGAC
>CAVHXA010000019.1:0-4637 GCA_963639765.1 Oscillospiraceae bacterium
AGATTCAAAATGAGCTGAATAAAGATGCGTCCAGCAAGAGCCATTTCAAGGTTGGACTTATTCTGTACGATAGCGATGACAAGGACACCCGTGAAAATGTCATTACAGACTTCAAGGACAACTTCAAGGTCGATATGCTCATCGTCTACAACATGCTGCTTGCCCGCCTGTGGAAATACATCACGATTCGCACAACAGAACCTCGAAAATATTATCGCTATATCAACGGGGAGAAAATTGAAAAGGAAATCCATCCGGTTCTTGGTGGGCATCCTAACAATAACCCCAATCTGATTTATACAATGGACTTTCATGTCACGCCGCATATGCTGCGCCACACCTACATCACAGATTTGATTTATGCCGGCGTTGATCCAAAGACGGTGCAATACCTTGCAGGGCATGAGAACTCCAAAACAACGATGGATATCTACTGCAAATTGAAGTACAATAAGCCAGAGGATCTCCGACCGATAGTAAATGGTGCCTTTGCAGGCGGTCAAAATGCCTGAATACACCCCTGATAGGCGGGGCTAGAGGGTGGGATAACTTCCTTTGATAATGCTGAAAAGCCTTGAAAAATAAGGACTTTTTGAGGCTGAATTTCATGGAGTACGGCCTCAAAGCCGCACGTCGCGCACCTCAGTTCAGCAAGCGCTGATCCGAAGTACAAAAACAGAATATTTATTCAAAAAGAGCCCGAAAATGCGTATTTTCGGGCTCTTTTGAATGATCCAAGGAAATCGGACTATTATAGTGCGATGGTTCTACGTAAGTGCAAAAAAGCAAGGCGGAGAATCTATGCCTTGTCCAGAGTGAATGCAATTTATTACTTTTTGTCATGTCAATTCGGCGCCACACGTATGGAAAAGCAGTTTTTCAAGGTTAGGCTAAAACTCCGTGCTTAGGACCGTTATTTATGCAGTCTCCGTGGTCGGCCTGCCGGCCACAGATGCGCCACTTAACGGCCGTCCTATCGGTGGAAGCAGCGGTCTTCACAGATTGCAAAATACATCATGATTCACTATCATGCGCATATGGAAGACCTTGACGATAACGATCCATGTTATGTCTAAAGAGATCTGCAATCGTAGGAGGGGTATAAGTGATGGCATTTGCACCGGCTTGAATTGTCTGCCGAATAGTTTCATCTGTCGGACCGCCTGTTGCTATTACAGGAATATCCGGAAACTCTGCCTTAATCCTTGAAACAATCTGCGGTGTTTTATCTGCAGCTGCAACATTAAGAATTGTGGCACCGTCGTGGATTCGCTTTGCAATATCGGTTCCTTCCCAGGCAATAGTAACAATTACAGGAATATCTATTGTACGTTTGATGCGTCGTATTACTGTACCTTCAATAGGAGCGTTTACAACAACACCCATAGCTCCCTGCATTTCTGCATATGCCGCCAGAATAACTACTCGCTTTCCGGTAGTAAGACCACCTCCAACACCGGCAAATACAGGAATATCAGAAGCCATTAACAAAGCCTCAGTGATTGCAGGTTGGGGTGTAAATGGATAAACAGCAATCACAGCATCAGCGTTAATGTTTTTAATGATTGCTAAATCCGTAGAAAAAACAAGCGATTTTATTTTTTTCCCAAAAACCATAATGCCGCTGCATTCCTCAATAGATTCCGGAACACGAAGAGATGACTGTCGCAAAACGCCATTCACGGCAGTTGGCATTTTTGAGGAGATGCGAACACTTTGCAGTGGATCGTCAGAATTGTTCGAGGAATGCCCCGGTTGAACCGAGTAAAAATGCTTAGACATATAATACCTCCTGCGTGAATACGAAAAACAGTAAGCTGGAGATGAAAGGACTTTTACTATACTGTAGTTAGTATATCAGTTTATCGAACACAAATGGAAACAAATTGTGAATTTTTGTTGCAAAAAGCTGCCCCAATGCCTGACCGAAAAGAAGCAGACTATGGAGCAGCATTCAAACAAAAGCATTAACGGCGATTGATTAGGATTTGTAGCTGTCTTTCAGACTTACGGAACGATTAAAGACGAGCGCGCCGGGTTTGGAATCCTTAATGTCGAGAGCAAAGTAACCTTGACGTAGAAACTGAAATCGTGGGATCGGATTTTGCGGCGTATCAGAGCCGTCAATATCTTTTTGCCTTTCAATGTAGGATTCAAGGGCTTTTTCCATACAGGCTTCGACACGCGAACCCGTCAGAACTTCCAAAGAGTTTGGATTTATACAATCAAGAAAGTTTTTGTCTCCACCATCCGGATCTGGATCAGAGAACAGAAAGTTATACAGACGGATTTCAGCAGGAATACTTGCTTTTTCATCAACCCAGTGGATGGTAGCTCCTTTAATTTTTCTACCGTCTGCAGGATTTCCACCGCGGGAATTCGGGTCATATTCGGCCAGAACCTCCGTTATATTTCCTTGTTCATCCTCAACAAAGCCCGTACAGGTGATAAGATATGCTCCTTTAAGGCGGCATTCCAAACCATTCGGATACAAGCGTTTATATTTTGGCGCAGGTACCTTCATAAAATCTTCGTCTTCTATGAGAAGATGTCGTGAAAATACTACGTCACGTGTTCCAAAGCATTCATCGAGCGGGTTATTTTCAACAGGAACAGTTTCCGATTGTCCTTCCGGGTAGTTGGTGATAGTCAGTCGAATGGGACGAAGGACAGCCATAACACGGCTAGCAGTTTCGTTCAGGTTCTCTCGCAGACAATGCTCCAAAAAAGAATAATCTACAATGCTGTTAACTTTTGAAACGCCAATACGATCACAGAAATTCCGAATCGAATCAGGCGTGTAACCACGACGGCGAAGGCCGCACAGCGTTGGCATTCTAGGGTCATCCCAGCCAGAAACATATCCTTCCTGTACCAGCTGGCGCAACTTGCGCTTGGACATAACTGTGTAGTTAATGCCTAACCTGGCAAATTCAATTTGACGTGGCTTTCGGAAAGGAAGCGAGATATTATTTACTACCCAATCATAAAGTGGCCGATGTTCCTCATATTCCAGGGAACATAGCGAATGGGTGATTCCCTCAAGGGCATCTTGGATAGGATGTGCAAAATCATACATCGGGAATATACACCATTTAGTACCCTGACGATGATGTTCAATATAACGGATTCGATATAAAACAGGGTCTCGAAGGTTAAAATTGCCGGAAGAAAGATCGATTTTTGCTCTGAGCGTATACTTACCCTCTGGAAATTCACCATTTTTCATTCGTTCAAAAAGATCAAGGCTTTCTTCAATGGGACGATCTCGATAAGGGCTGATAGCCGGTCTTCCGATGTCTCCTCGATATTCTCGAAATTGCTCAGGAGTCAGTTCACAAACATAGGCTAAACCTTTTTGAATCAGCTCTCTGGCATATTCATAGGTTTGCTGAAAATAATCTGATCCATAAAAAAACCGATCACCCCAGTTAAAACCTAACCAGCGAATATCCTCCTGAATTGCATCAACATATTCGGTGTCTTCTTTGGCCGGGTTGGTATCGTCCATGCGAAGGTTGCATAGTCCGTCATATTTTTCTGCAGATCCAAAATCAATGCAAAGCGCCTTACAATGTCCAATATGCAGATAGCCGTTTGGCTCAGGAGGAAAGCGCGTATGAATCTGCAGACCCTCACACCGTCCGCCCGGTGCCAGATCTTCTTCGATAAAGGTTTGAATAAAGTTTTTTGGTGCTTCGGATTTTGTGTCCATGACAATCGTCCCTTCCAGCGGAAAATTACTTGCTTTCTAGACAACGTTACCAATTATAAAGGACCGAGAGAAAATACGCAACCTTCATTTTCGAGTTCGGCAACAAACACACGAAAGGCAGTCGGCAGAGGATGTTCTCTGGGAGCAGCCCATTCAAATCCTGTAATTACGTTGCCGCAGTCAATATAATAAGCTGTCATATTCCATTGTATATGGGTGAAAATATGTTTTTTGCAGATCTGTCTTCTCAAAAATTCCGGCGCAAGGCCCAGGGATGAAGCATAATCCAAAGCGTACTGCGGAGTAAAAGCCCCCTGTACATTAGGAAGTTCCCACTGCCCTGCAAGAAGTCCTTTTTCTGGGCGACGAAGAAAGGCCAGCTTTCCATGATGCAAAAACAGGAAAACGGTTATTTCGTCAACACGTCTGGGCTTTTTTTGTGTTTTGACAGGAATCTTTGTCCACAATCCCGTTTTTTGGGCAACACAAAGCTCGTTCAGTGGACAAAGCAAACAATCCGGAGCACCGTTCGGCAGACAGACAATAGCCCCCAGATCCATCAGAGCTTGTGTAAAATCACCGCAGTACCCGTCAGGATAAATTCGAGCCAAAGCTTCATAAACAGCCTTTTTTGTTGATGATCGGTCGATCGGCTGTTGATATGCACAAAGACGTGTGATAACGCGCAGTACATTCGTGTCTACGGCCGGTGTTGGAAGGCCAAAACAGATCGAGCAAATCGCTCCGGCTGTATAAGGCCCAATACCGGGCAGTCGAATCCATTCCTCGGGTGTTCTTGGAAAGCATCCATCATATTTATTAACAATAATTTCTGCTGCCTTTTGAAGATTTCTCACACGCGTATAATAACCAAGGCCTTCCCAGATCCACAGCAAAAGCTGTTCATGTGCAGAAGCTAGGT
>CAVHXA010000019.1:4647-33683 GCA_963639765.1 Oscillospiraceae bacterium
GTCATACACAGAAGGCAGTACAGAAATAAAACGCTCATAAAATGACTTTACGGTTTCTGCACGAGTTTGTTGGAGCATAATTTCTGACAACCAGACATGGTAAGGGTCTCGGGTTTTTCGCCAGGGAAGATCCCGGGCATTTGATGCATACCAGCTGACAAGAAGCGGAGCAATTTGAGAGGGAAGATGCATATCTTATTCTCCATTTTATACGTACACAGAAAACTGCTGAATTTTCAATATAAATTCGTTTATTAAAGGCAGCACCAGACAAATTGCGTCTGCTGTGCTTTGCGATTTTTTCTCGCCGGCTTATATTCGACAAACCTTGCCATACTCAGAGCATGGCTGTGGCTTTCTTCCTCGATTCGATAGGAAATCTCCTGCAAATCACGCTTGCCAAATTTTGCGTTGTTATCTAAAAACACTCCTGCGATTTATAGATATTATGATTGACGTAATAGGAATATATAATTATACTGAGCTTGATAGCAGATTTGCATCATTTACATAAGTATAGGGGATGTACAAAATTGAAAAATTTCGGAATGAACTTCTGGCTGCGATGGACTAAACGGTTATCTGTCTATCTAACAGGTCTGTTCATTATGGCTATTGGCGTAGTATTCTCAGTAAAGTCTGCATTGGGCGTCAGCCCGGTGACCTGTCTAGCTAACGTAATTTATCAAATGCTCGGGGTGGATTTAGGCATCAATTGGCTTAACCTGGGAGCATGTACTACTGCGACTTATTGTTTATATATCCTGGTCGAAATGGTGATTCTTCGCCGAGATTTTAAAGCGAAAATATTATTGCAGGTTTTGGCGTCTGCACTCTTTGGGCTGATGGTGAATTTGGCTTCGGCGTTATTTTCTTTTTTACCCGCGCCACATGGATATCCAATGCGCATGGCATTTTTGCTATGCTCAATCCCTTTGGTTGCTTTTGGCGTTATGCTCTATCTTGCACCAAATATTCTGCCAACTCCGGGCGAAGGGCTGTCTCTTGCTGTGTCTCGAAAAACCGGAAAATCGGTTGCCACCTGCAAGGTTATTGTTGACTCTTGCCTAGTCGGTATATCGACGGCAGTCTCGCTTGCTTATTTCCGTGGATTTGTTGGCGTTCGTGAGGGAACGATTTTATCTGCTCTGCTTGTCGGGTTTACTATGAAGCGCTTTATGCGCGTATGCAATGAACCGCTTTTGAACTTTGTCGAACGTCAAACCAAACTTGAGCGTGCGATTTCTTCTATACCGCTTGATAATGCTGGAAAGCCAAAAATCAATATTACAATCAGCAGAGAATATGGATCCGGCGGTTATGAAATCGGGCAGAAATTAGCGGCATCCCTTGGAATTACATTTTATGATAAGCAACTCGAGCCAATAGAAGCAAGCAAAAGCGGTTTATCGCTGGAGTTTGTTCAGGCTCATGAACAAAGAATGACGAGAAATCTGTTCTATGACTTTATTACTGCAGGCTATGCAATGTATAATCAGGATCTCCCGCCAATGGAAAAACTCTTTGCTGCACAAACAAACATTTTGCGTCAAATTGCCGCTTCAGATGAATCCTGTGTAATCATGGGGCGATGTGCTGATTATATTCTTTATGGATATCCAAACACCTTTCGAGTTTTTATTCATGCACCGACAGATTATCGGATAAAACATCTTATACGAACACAAAATGTTTCCGAAGGACAGGCCAGAGCTGATCTCGAACGCACAGATCTTGGCCGTTCCAGACACTATTTCCAATTTTCCGGACGAGAATGGGGAAACACGAAGTATTATAATCTTGCGGTGGACAGTTCAGAGCTTGGCATTGATGGCAGCGTAAAGTTGATAAATGAGGCTATACGTCTTTGGTGTCAAGCAAGAGGGCAGGAAATATTTTAGGCAACACCGCACAAATGCGTCTACGGGCTTTGACGGCCTTTATTCGCCACAAATTCTCTGCGAAAAACTTGAAATATACAAGGTTCTCAGCGTTTTTTCAACAAATTCGTGACAAAAAATTCTTCGTCAAATCCTCTTGCCAAATTGTGCAGTGCTGCCCAAATTATTGCACAGGTGAACTGAGCGGCGCTGTTTTCATAAACTTTACTCAGCTTCCAAAACAGAAATACCGTGAGATATCCTTTTCAGAGATTCTTCCTGTCCCAGCAGTGAACAAAGCTCAGATGCTCCGCCAGGTGTTGATGACAGACCAGATACGGCAACACGTACAGGCCAGAGCACAACACCGTTTTTTACGTTAAGACTTGATGCCAGGATTAAGAGCGCCTGATAGATATTTTCATTAGACCATTCTTCCAACTGCTCAAGCACCGGAAGCGCCGCCTTTAGTGAGGCAAGAGAGTTTTCTTTGTTTGTTTTCATTTTTTTATGGATATACAGTTCGGGCCCATACTCAGGCAGAGAATTCAGAAAACCAATCATATCAGGTAAATCACCCAAAACCTCACAGCGCGATTGCACCAGTGCTGCTACAGCCCTACGGTCAATTTCAGGTTTGGTTAGGGCTTTTTCAAGCCAAGGTTCTGCTAATGTAAAAAAAGATTCCGGATCCATTTGCTTAAGATATTCGCCATTGAGCCAACGAAGCTTTGCCATATCGAACACGGCAGGGGACTTTGACAGATTTTTGATTTCAAAGGCATCAACCAATTCGCTAAGGCTGAACTTTTCTTGTTCGCCGCCTGGGCTCCAGCCCAGCAAAGCAACATAGTTTAAAATAGCAGGAGTTACAAATCCTTGTGCAACCAGATCTTCGTAAGAAGCATCGCCATTGCGCTTCGAGAGTTTGTGCTGAGCATCTTTCATTACAGGAGAACAATGCACATAGACCGGAATGGGCCAGTCAAAGGCTTGATAGAGTAAATTATACTTTGGCGCAGAAGAAAGATATTCTGTTCCACGAACTACGTGCGTGATTCCCATCAGGTGATCATCTACTACGTTAGCAAAATTATATGTTGGAAGACCATCGGATTTAAGCAGAACCTGGTCATCCAGGTCGGCGTTTGGAACGGTAATATCACCAAAAATTACATCAGAAAAAGTTGTAGTTCCTTCGCGTGGTATACGCTGACGAATGACCCAGGACTCCCCATTGCATATCCGTACTTTGGCTTCTGAAAGAGTCAAATTCCGACATGGATCGTCTGCACGGTTAAACTCTCCCGAATCTTCTTCAGAAATAGCTTTTTTGCAGAAACAATAATATGCGGCACCCTTTTCAACCAAAAGCTCAGCATATTTTTTATAAATGCTACGACGTTGTGACTGAACATATGGACCAACCGGCCCACCAACATCGGGGCCTTCATCATGGTCTAGGCCACATTCAGCCAGGGTTTTATATATAACATCCGTGGCACCATGCACCAATCGGTTCTGGTCAGTGTCCTCAATTCGTAAGATAAAGGTGCCGCCCATATGGCGGGAAATCAGCCAAGTGTAAAGAGCAGTGCGAAGATTACCCACATGCATGTAGCCGGTAGGACTTGGGGCAAACCTGGTTCTTACCTTACCGGCTGGAATCCGCGACTCCATTTCGGAAAAAAAATCCATAGTTGGTTCCTCCTGTGGTACCTGTTTTAACAGTCATGGAATGTTCCCATCATACTTGCCCATGCAGACTGTGTCAAGCGTAAAAGACTGTTGCGGGCTTTGAATGCTTGTGTTATACTACAGAAAGTACATAATTTCAACATACACGAGGTTCAATAAAGATGGACGAAAAAAAAACGATTTTCAGCGGCATTCAGCCAAGCGGTGATCTCACTCTCGGCTCCTACTTTGGTGCTTTAAAAAACTGGGTAGAATTATCCGAACAATACTCCTGCTACTACTGCATTGTTGATATGCATGCTATTACTGTGCGTCAGATACCATCAGATTTACGCAGACACACGCTCAATCAATTGGCCCAGTATGTTGCGTGCGGCCTTGATCCAAACAAAAACACAATTTTCATCCAGAGCCATGTTTCTGCCCACGCTGAGCTGTCGTGGATACTTAACTGTTATACCATGTTCGGTGAGCTTAGCCGCATGACGCAATTCAAAGATAAATCACAAAAGCATGCAGATAATATTAATGCCGGTTTGTTTACATATCCATCCCTGATGGCGTCGGATATTCTGCTTTATCAAGCAGACCTAGTTCCTGTCGGAGCCGACCAGAAGCAACATGTTGAGCTTACGCGAGATATTGCACAGCGTTTCAATAATATTTACGGTGATGTCTTTACAATACCTGAGGTGTATATTCCCAAAATTGGTGCCAGGATCATGAGTCTTACAACACCTACAAATAAAATGTCCAAGTCAGATACTGACCCAGGTGGCTGTATCTATCTGATGCAAAGTCCCGAACAAATCATTCGATGCTTCAAAAAGGCTGTGACAGATTGCGATGCTTGTGTACGCTATGATCCAGAAAATAAGCCGGGTGTATCCAATCTGATGCAAATTTATTCCTGTGCTACAGATAAGACTCTGCAGCAGATTGAAGACGAGTTTATTGGCAGAGGCTATGGTGACTTTAAGCCGGTGGTTGGTGAGGCAGTAGTTGAGAAATTGCGTCCAATTCGTGAAAAAGCCGAAGATTTGATGAAAAACAAGGATTATCTGCAAACCCTTTATCGTATGGGAGCCGAAAAAGCTGCGTGTTGCGCAAATCGCACTCTTGAAAAAGTGAAAAAAAAGGTAGGTTTCGTTGCTCGGTAGGAAAGGAGCCTGATCTATGGATACGCAACTGCAACTTGTGCTGTACATACTGTTAAGTATATTTGTTGCGGCACTTGTTTCATTCTGCGCAACACCTCTGGTTCGCATTCTGGCTTTTAAAACAGGTATCGGACTAGACATACCGAAAGACAACCGACGAATGCACAAAGTACCTATCCCAAGGCTGGGCGGATTAGCGATATTTTTGGGGTTTTTTATAAGTGTGCTGCTTTTTTCTCAAATTGACCGTCCGCTTCGGGGAATTCTTCTTGGCGCAGTTATGATCGTTGTCCTTGGAGCGTTGGATGATGTGCTTCAACTAAAAGCATTACCAAAGTTTATTGTGCAGATTTTAGCAGCAGGTGTAGCAGTATACTATGGATGCAGAATCCAGTATGTTTCAAATCCCAATCTATTTAGTGCTTCACCATATGTTGATCTTGGTATAATGTCTGTACCAATAAGCATTATCTGGATCGTTGCAATTACAAACTCTGTTAACTTTATCGACGGACTTGACGGTCTGGCATCCGGTGTTTCAGCTATAAGCGCGGGGACGCTATTGGTTATCGCATTGCTGGTTTCTGAGGCGGATATAGCTATCCTTATGGCCGCCCTGCTAGGTGCCTGCTTGGGATTTATCCCATATAATCTAAATCCCGCTAAAATATTCATGGGTGATACAGGTGCTACTTTTTTAGGGTATATTCTGGCCACAGTATCTGTAACAGGATTGTTTAAAATGTATACGATTATCTCTTTTGCCGTTCCTTTCTTGGTGTTGGGCCTGCCAATCTTTGACCTTTGTTTTGCAGTACTTCGTCGTCTGGCAAAAGGCCAAAATCCAATGACGGCTGACAGAGGTCATGTACACCACCGGTTGATTGATATGGGATTTAATCAAAAACAGGCTGTCGCGATTGCATATTTGCTTACAGCGATTCTGGGCTTGTCTGCTGTGGTTTTGACTACTTCGGGCGAGGCCAAAGCCATGTTGCTGCTTGGTTCTGTTATTGTGGTAGGAGCAATTGGCTTTGAGGTAATTTATCACCTGCGGCCTCACCATGACCAGGAACGAGTAGATGCTGCAACCGTTGAATCTCAGGGCGAAAGCCAAGATGACATATCCGTGTATTCGCCTTCTATATCGCCGGAGGCTGAAGAAGCTGATGAGGATAAAACTGCAATTAATCATTCATGCAAAAATACTATTGGGTCGACAAATCAGGAGGAACCATGAAAAAAATAATGCTGGTTTTTGGGACTCGCCCAGAAGCAATAAAGATGGCCCCGTTGGCTCTTGAAATGGCTAAAACAAATGATCTTGCTCCTGTTTGTTGCGTTACAGCCCAGCATCGTGAAATGCTTGATTCCATGCTGGAAGTTTTTCAACTTATTCCTGACTACGACCTGAACATCATGCAGCCCAATCAAACCTTGTCTGCCATTACATCAAGGACTCTTCTCGGCCTGGACAACATCCTCAATCAAACGACGCCAGATATGTTGCTTGTTCATGGAGATACAACCACGGCACTTGGCGGAGCACTTGCTGGATTTTACCATAAAATTCCTGTTGGTCACGTTGAAGCCGGACTTCGCAGTTTCGATTCCTATTCACCATATCCCGAAGAAATGAATCGCATTCTTGTGGATGATATTGCATCGCTGAGTTTTTCCCCAACTGCGGCAAACGCCCAAAATCTATTGCGCGAGTCAGCTGGCGGCCAGATTTTCGTTACTGGAAATACTGTGATCGATGCGATGAAATATACTGTGAAAACAAATTATCGATTTTTAACGACATCTTTGAACGAACTGGATTACATACATAAAAAGATTATAGTCGTGACGTGCCATAGGCGTGAAAATTATGGTAAACCAATGGAAGATATCTTTGCAGCTGTTCGTGACATAGTATTAAATCACTCAGATGTTGAAGTAGTGTATCCGGTTCATCTCAGTCCAACAGTGCAGGAATGTGCCCATCGTATTCTTGGCGGAATTCACGGCATTCATCTTATACAACCATTGAACGTTGAGGAAATGCATAACCTTTTATCCAGATGCTATCTTGTTATGACAGATTCTGGCGGGCTTCAGGAGGAAGCACCAGCCCTAGGAAAGCCTGTTTTGGTATTACGACGTGAGACGGAACGACCAGAGGCGGTTACGGCGGGAACGGTGAAACTTTCCGGTATATCTTACAACACAATCTATGCTGATGCGCATCGTCTGCTGACAGATGAAGCGTATTATCAATCAATGGCAAGGGCTGTAAATCCCTATGGCGATGCAAAAGCATGTGAAAGAATTATCGATGCTATTCGTTGGCACTTTAACCCAGAACGACAGCGGCCGGCAGACTTTAAGCCTTGAACTTAAAATGGAGCACAGTATATATGAACAAGCAAAAAAAAAGAACTGCCTGGTTTGTGGCTTTTCTTGCTGTTGTTGTGATGCTGGCCTTGATACTGGTATATCATATTATTTTTCACAAGGATCAGGCTACAATAATTGCTCTACCGGATCCTGTGGTGACTGTGCAAGCCGAGCAATTGCCTGCATCCTCACAGGAGGATTTGTTTATTGACCTTGGTCCGGAAAATCTACAAGGCTTTTTGTCTGCCATACAGGCTGCAGAATCCTTCTCATGTACCTATACTACGACACTGACTACAATATCCGGAAAGCGAATACGTACGATTCAAATCTGGAAAAAACAAGATCAACTAAGGGCAGTGATTTCTGACGGTCAGACCATACGAAATCTGCTTTTGTGCGATCATGTGCTTTGGCTGTGGTATAATTCAGATATGCGAGTCGTCGAAATCGCAAACCCATCTGTAGATTTCCTTGATTTTTGTGGGATACCAACTGTTCAGCGCTTTCTTGATGACTGGAGCGGATATATAACTGATTGCAGCTATGAAACTGCAGTATCTGGCGAGTCGATCCTTCTAGTCACAGGGTGTAACAATACAGAAGGCCAGACATGTCAAATCAGCCTAGATACCGGCATGCTGCTTCAGACGTCCAAATGGGACGAATCCGGCACCTTCTATGAAGTAATGCAGACTGATTATCAAATCCTTACGCCAGCAGATGAGGACTACCAATCTGCATTTGATCTACCAGACAAATAAAATATCACACATATTTACGGGGAGGGTTTTCTATGGAAAAACGAATTTATCGCATTGAAGACGGAAAGATGATTGCTGGTGTATGCGGTGGCTTGGCTGAATATTTTTCTGTGGATCCAACGCTTGTCCGTCTAGCATGGGTACTATTTTGTGCTTTGGGTGGAAGTGGTGTCTTGGCGTATATTATAGCTGCATTGGTTATTCCAAAAAAATCCAATATCAAGTAGATCTATACAATCAACATATGTAAACGTCACTGCTTCCGGCATCAGATGGCTTTGTTTGCAACACATATCTACAAAAATTTGATATGATTTGCAGCATAAATATTAGAGCGCAAATCCACTTGCCGAATATTGCGGTGCTGTCTTAAAATAATCCATGGATTGAGAACCAGGAGGACTCTGCCATGCTACTTACTATTGATGTCGGAAATACCAACATGGTATTCGGTTTATTTGAAAAAGAAGAACTGATAGGATCATTTCGCCTGAAAACCGGCTCAGATGCAACTTCTGATGAAATAGGCATTATGGCCAGTGAATATTTTCATCGTTTTGGCTACGACCCCATGGGTCTTGAAGCTGTAGTTGTTGCCTCTGTTGTACCGCATGTGATGTACTCTCTTACAAGTGCCATTATCAAATATTTTGGGAAAACACCTATTGTTGTTGACGAGGATGTAGATCCGGGACTTGAATATGATGGAGATGAACGTTTGGGTGCCGATCGAGCGGTTGGAATGATTGCAGCAATTGCAAAATACGGAAAGCCCCTGATTGTTCTTGATTTTGGTACAGCGACTACCGTTGATGCTGTAGCAGCCGACGGAACATATCGTGGGGGGACCATCGGAACAGGCCTTCGCGTAAGTATGGATGCATTAACCAAAGGAACCGCTTTGCTTCCGGGCGTTGAGCTTGCTATGCCCGACCATGTGATAGGACTTAATACCGTTGAACAAATTCAGGCAGGTGTGGTTGGCAGTTATGTTGGTGGAATCGAGTATCTCATTGAACGAATGACCAACGAACTTGGGGATGGCCCGGTTCAGGTTGTTGCAACTGGCGGACTAAGCCGAATGATCGCAAATAACACAAGCCGCATTCATGTGGTAGATCCACAGTTGGTCCTTGATGGTATTCGCTTATGCTATTACAAGTACATTGCTGAACATATGAAAAAATAATGTAGATTCGTTAAAATAAACCTATAAACACTGCATAATTCGTCCACAGTCTCATTATGCGGTATTTCTATGAATTCATGTAATACAAGACAAAATACTGCTTTGAACAGGAGGAATTTCAATGAAAAAGCGCTTTTTGTCCATTATTCTCTGCCTTTGCCTTGTTGTTGGTGTATTTCCTATCAGTGTGCTGGCATCTGCCACGTATTCTGTTACTTATGACGCGAATGGCGGAACAATCTCCGGTGGAACAACCTATACTGTTGGTGGTATTGCTGCCGGCAAGATTGCTATCACCAATTTAACCCCCAGCTGGAAAAATTATGAGTTTCTTGGGTGGAGTCAGAAAAAGGATGCTACTATGCCGGAATATCTGGCTCAGGGCGGTAATGGCACAAAAAAGGAATTTACTCTATCAAAAGACATTGTTCTTTATGCCGTCTGGCAGCCAAAAGTAGTGGATATCGAAATCTACAAGCCAGTCACAAAAATTTATGTAGGTGAAACCGAAACCTTAGACACAAAAATAACGACAAAGGCGAATACACAGAGTGATGCTCTGGTTAGCTGGACCAGCAGCGATCCATCGGTGTTACTGATTGAAAAATATACTGGTCAACTGATTCCTATTAAAAAAGGTACGGTTACAATTACCGCTGCAGCTGGACGTGATAACCCGAAAAGTGACAGCTGCGAGATAACGGTTAAAGATGACAAGGACGTTGATATCAACATTGACAGGCGCGGCATGAGTATGACCATAGGGGAGACAGACGATGTGCCGGATGATGATTTGGAATGGATAAGTATTGATCCGGATGTGGCTGTGATTGATGGAGATGAAGTTATCGCCAATGGGGCAGGGAAGACTGCTATTGTCGCGTTTGATGGTGAGGACGATATCGAAGTATGTTGGGTTGAAGTCTATGCCACACTGACATTAAACGCAAATGGAGGCAGTTTTGGACGCAGTAAGATCTATGAACTTGAAACAAACGAAGGTCAGATTGATCTGTCATACAAATATGTCCCGGAACGTTCTGGATACAACTTTTCAGGATGGTCAAAAACTGCAACTGCGAAGGTTGCTGACTATAAAAAGAACGAAACCATATATCTGAGCAGTGATTCGGAGCTTT
Source organism: Oscillospiraceae bacterium (assembly GCA_963639765.1). Lineage (GTDB taxonomy): Bacteria > Bacillota > Clostridia > Oscillospirales > Oscillospiraceae > CAVHXA01. Next base: position 14,860 of record CAVHXA010000019.1, read on the forward strand.
TTGCTGTGTGGCAGAAGGAAGTTAAAGAATTCTGGAAGGACGACACAGACACAGATTGGTATGACAAAGACGAGGATGTTTTTTATATCAGTGCTCCAGAAGAACTGGCCGGTTTGGCTGAGCTTGTAAATGACGGCGAGAACTTCGATGACTGCACTATTTATTTACAAGCAGATATCGATTTATGCGGGGAAAAAAATAAGGGTCATTGGACTGCAATCGGTACGAAAGAAACACCATTCTGCGGCGAATTTGATGGATGTGGCTATACTATTTCAGGTTTGTATGTTTCTGAAACTGTTAGCCAAAAAGATTGCTATGTTGGTTTGTTTGGCTATCTGGACGATGCCGGCATTCGAAATTTAGGTGTTGACGGGTTTGTGTCTGGCTCCAAAAGCGCGGACAAAACATCATCTGAATCATCTAAATCATCTGGCTATTTTGGCGGACTTGCTGGTTATGCATCTGACTGCCTGATTGAGAACTGCTGGAATACTGTATCGGTAGAAGGCGTTGACTATATTGGCGGTTTCCTTGGCTTTGCTGAAGAATTGAAAATCGAAAACTGCTGGTTTGCCGGCGAAACGGAACAATCGAATTCCAGCGACTACATCGGCGCGTTCATCGGATATGCAGAAAACAGCGAAACCGGAAGCTGTTATTACCAGAAGGGATCCTCTTATAGCGCAGTAGGGAAGAGCGATAAGAATTCCGATTTTTCAGATGTGGAAGAATATAAAAAGGCTGATCTTTGCTCAGAAGATTTTGTTGAAATTTTGAATGATTGGGTTGAAGACCAGGATGACGATTCCTATATTCTCTGGGATATTTCCGATGCGACATCAGACTCCGGCTATCCTGATTTTATAAAATCTGTTCTGTGGACAGGTGTAATTGATACCGATTGGTATGACAAGTCACAGGTTACATTTACAATCACAACTGCTGAGGAACTTGCAGGTCTGGCGGAACTTGTTAACGACGGAACCACTTTCAAAGGAAAGGAAATACTTTTAGGCGCCGATATCACAATTGGCTATCATCATAATTGGACACCAATTGGAAATTATGATGATTCATTCTGTGGTATATTCGATGGCCGAGGCTACGAAATTAAGTCGATCCAGGTCGTGGATAACAGGGGAGAAGAGATCGGATTATTTGGGGTTGTAGAAGACGCTATGATCTGTAACCTTGGGGTTTCGGACTGCAAATTCAAGCAAACAGATGATGATGGTACAGCGGGAAGCGTTGTAGGTCTGGCGACTGACAGCAGCATTATTAACTGTTGGAGTGTTTCTGAATGTGAAACTGAGGGGATTGGCGGCGGTATTGTCGGAGAAATAGACGGGAGCAATGTTTATAACTGTTGGTTTGTCGGATCTGTTTCTGGTGACGTAGAAGGTGCCATTGCAGGTAAAGCAAAGAATAAGGCGAATATAGCGAACTGCTACTATTTATCTCGCAGCGCACATGAAATTTGTGAGGAAACGTCGAAGGACTCCAGCGTTTCCGGTGAAGCGATGACAAATAAAGAAATGCTCTCTGATGACTTTGTTGATTCACTTAACGAATGGGTGAAAAAGCAAAATTCTGAGCAGTATTTTAGTTGGAAAAAACAAACAAATAATTATCCGTGCTTTTCGTCATTGCTGGTAACAGTTGTTTCGATATCCCTGGATAGTACAACTCTAAGGCTGAATGCCGGTGAGAGTAAAACTCTAAAGGCAACTGTTCAACCTGAAAACGCTACCTACTCTGATATTACATGGACATCTAGCAATGAAAAATCTGTTACGGTGAAAGACGGTGTTATTACAGCAATTGCAGACGGAGAAGCTGAAATTACTGCAGCAATTGGTGAAAAAACTGCAATTTGCCGTGTTGTTGTTGGGTCAGGTGGTATCGTAAGCGCTGACAATTCATGCTATAAGACATGTTTTATAGCAGAAAAATCATCTAAATTTATTGATTTATCGGGAAAACAGGAAATTTCTGCTGCAGAAGCATTGGCCGTGTGCACCGAATTAGGTTTTACTGCTGACTGTTCATTCAGCTTTACCGATCAGGATATGCTGACACGAGAAACCGCATGCGAGCTTATTTGTAAGCAGGTTATAAAAAATCAAAATCCGGAAATCGCTAAAGATATAAGTTTTGATGATATTGATTCGAATCGTTGGTCAAACAACTATATCAGCTATTTAGTTAAGGAAGGCATTATCAATGGAGTAACAACAAAGTTATTTATGCCTAACACATTAATTTCTGGAACAGCATTCTGCGAGGTATTATTAGCTTCTGTCGGTTGGCTGCATCTCGAAGGAAAAGATTCGATTTCCATACCGGAAACACTAGCTAATGCGACGTATTGCATCAGCCTGGACGAAAATATCGTTGATCCTGAAGTAATTGTTGACAGTGAATACGCGCTTAATAGATTACTGCTGAATGGATGCGTGAAAGCCGGCATTGATGTTCAGGTTGAATTGCTGGATGATTTAAAAATCATTATTTTTCTCGATAAATATATAGGAAATGATGAAACTGTTGTACTAACAGCAAGCAATATCATTAGTCAATATGAGAAAACAGCAGCCTCGGCTGCATATGCCGTAACAGGCTTAGAAAATGGTGCTGTCACTAAGATTATCTGCAGTGTAGAAGATTTTGATGTTGGTGATTCAGCGAATGTAGTCTATTATGGCTCAAGTGGAAAGTATTCCAGCAAATCCGTTTCGATAGAAGATCGCAATCAGGTTGTATTTACGGTTAAAGTCTTTGGCCAGTTCATTATTATCCCGAAAGATCAGTATAAAGCTTCCGACTGGGATCCTATGAAAAATTTCGTAAAAAATGTCGTATACAACGGATTCTCTGATGTCTCTGAAAGTGCTTGGTATGGTGAGGAAGGACAAGGTGTTGTAAAATCTGCAGTTCAGCTTGGTATCATGAATGGAGATGTTTCCGGAACATTCAGACCTACGGATAACATTAAAATTGGTGAAGCGATTAAAATGGCAGCAGTTGTTCGAAACATCTATCAAGGTAATCAAGAGTCATTTACAAAGAGCAGATTAGAGGATCATTGGGCTCAGCCATATGCGGATTTCTGTATAGAACAAGGAATGTTTAATGAAAATGAGTTCTCTAACTTTGAAGCATATGCAACAAGAGCACAGATGGCATTCATATTTTCTAAGGCTCTTCCAAGCTTCGAAAGTATCAACAATGTGACATACAGTGATATACCCGACGTTACAAGCTCTACGAACTATGCCGAACAGATACTTTCATTGTACTGTGCAGGCGTGCTTACCGGTGATGCCGGCGACCATTCCTTCCGTCCAAATGAAAACATTAATCGTGCAGAGGCAGCGGCAATTATCGCACGTGTAGCATTGATTTCAGAACGTGTAAACATGAGTTTCTAAATTCATTTTAATTTGCAAATTTAAATCAAATAAAATTGGCATCCACTTGACTGAATTTTTCGTCAAGTGGATGTTATTCCCCTTAACAAACGCGGCAAAATTGTTATTTTGCCGCGTTTGTTAAGGGGAGGTAAAGAAAGCAAATCTAATCGGTTGCATATATCGTTAAAGAATATTTTTTTTACATGATTTAATTATTGAATTTCTATAGATCTGTGCTATACTTTGGCATATAATTATATTGGAGGTTGATGTTTTGGCAAAGAACGATGTCTTAAACGACCTGACTACGGGCCGTCCATCCAGTATCATATTAAAGTTCTCGCTTCCGCTCTTACTCAGTACAGCTATCCAGCAGCTTTATAATATTGCAGACAGTGTAATTGTCGGCAATCTTGACAGCGCAGACGGACTTGCTGCCATAGGTGCAGCCTATCCACTTACATTATTTTTTATTGCAGTTGCTACTGGATCTTCTATGGGCTGCTCTGTAATCATTTCTCAATTATTTGGCAGAAAAAAACTAGATGATATGAAAAGCGCAATTTTCACATCTATCTTTTCGCTCACCATTTTAGGTTTCATTCTTGCATCACTAGGTGTTATATTAAGCGGTCCATTGATGATTCTTTTAAGCTGCGACGAGAAAATATATGCTGATGCCCATGCCTATCTTTCTATTTATGCGATTGGCGTTTTTCCAATGTTTATTTACAACTCCGCAAACGCCATTTTTACAGGGCTTGGTGATTCAAAACGTCCACTATATTTTTTGATTGTATCTTCTCTTTTAAATGTTGTGTTGGATATTATTGCCGTAGGCCCAATGGCTAAAGGTGTTGCCGGTGCTGCATGGGCTACAACCATTTCTCAGTTTGTAGCGGCTATTTTATCTGTAGCTGTACTAATTGGCAAAATTCGCCACGTTGAAACACAAGAAATATCGAACCGATTTAACTATAGACTGTTTAAAGATATGTGTCGAATTGCTATTCCTAGTATCGCTCAGCAATCATGTGTTGCACTCAGTCATACAGTAGTCCAAAGTCTTGTTAATTCCTTTGGACCTACTACTATGGCAGGATATGAGGCCGCCTCAAAAATTCACAACTTTGCATATATGAGTTTTAATACAGTTGGAACCGCGCTTTCAAGTTATGTAGCTCAAAATTTTGGAGCTGATAACCGCAAGCGAATTAGAGAAGGATTTAAGTCATCAAGCATTATTTGTTTTATTCTATCCTGCGTTGTTATTGCAATTATGCAGCTTTTTCCAAGTCAGCTAATCGGTTTGTTTGTTGATAACAACGAGCCAAATTATGCAGAAGTTATTCAGGTTGGAACGCTTTATCTTCAAATAATTTCACCAGATTATCTTCTCATTTGTTTTGTTATTACCCTTGGAGGCCTTCTCCGCGGCATGGGTGAAATTAACAAGTTTTTTGCAGTAACTGTTCTTGATTTTTTTGTACGTGTTGGAATGTGTTTTTTCATGACCAGCTGGATGAACAGCTACACCGGATTATATTGGCCGTGGTATTTTGGAACAACAGTTGATTTGGTAATTTGTTTATACTGGTACATTCGCATGTGTAAAAAAGGAAAGCTTCGAATTAATTAGGGCAATACCGCATAATTCATCTGCGGTCTTCGCCGGATCTTTTGTCCCAATCCTGCAGTTCGGAAAACTTAAAATACATATACAGTATTCCCGTGTTTCCCGAACCTTGTCCTGAGACAAAATCTCTTGTCGAAAGCACTTGCCTCATTGTGCGGTATTGCCTTAGCATATTATATGGGGGATTTACCATGGATATAAACCAACTGCGGTATTTTATATCTGTTGCACAAACATTAAACTTTTCTTCAGCCGCTCGACGTAATGGAATCACACAGCCCACTATAAGTCATCATATTAGTGAGCTTGAAAAGCAATTAAACTGTCGTCTTTTTAATCGATCAAAGAGAACAGTAGAACTGACTCAAGCCGGACAACTATTTTTGACCCACGCAATAGAAATTGTAGACATTGCAGAGAAAGCAGCCTTCCAAGTGCAGCAGGTTCAAAATGGACAAACCGGCAGTATCGCAATATCTGCTCTTACAACATCCAGTGCCACGTTATCTAAATGTTTGGCTGTCTTTGCATCACGTTGGCCAAATATTACAGCAGATATCACTTTTACAGGTGGACAGACTCAACTTTTGGCGGTAAGCGAGAATAAGGTTGATTTTCACTTTGCCGTTGAAGATATGATACCAGAAGGAAGCGGGTTCCAAAGTGTTGTAACAAATCAGGATCGCTTATGTGTTGCCGTTCCATCTGATCATTTTTTAGCGGAGCAACCTCTTGACTTTACGCGTTTATCGAAGGAGCGTTTTATCAGTGTTACAGAAAGTGATAGCCCTGCACTTTATCGAAGCATCCAAAAGATTTGCATGAATCGGAATTTTTTCCCACGTGTGGTCTGTAAATGCGATCGTGTTGAAGCCGTTCTTTTGTCTGTTGGTGCAGGACTCGGGATTGCAATTTTACCGGAGGCATTGAGTCATGTATTTTATGCGAGAAATGTTCGATTTATTCCGATCGACGGAAAGGATGCAGAACGAACTTATGTTGTGGCTTGGCCAAAAGAGCATATAAATCCTGTTGCAAAGCTCTTTCAGTCCGTTGTAGAAGAGTTATACGGGCCGTCGACAAAATAAGTAGGCTCTAGTTTTTCCTCTGATTTTTCAAAACTCTATACCTTTGCTTGCTAAGCCATAGGCAGACAAATCCAGAAGATAACACCATCTGAAGCGTTTTCCATTCCATATGGCAGATGCATTAGTTCCATATTAGATCGAACAATAGCGAGGCCAAGGCCAGTTTCACAGCCACGACGATGGCGTGATGTCTCTCCACGAAAAAAGGAATTCCATATTTTCTTTTGCTGTTCTGAAGTAATCGGTGGAGCGGTATTGTAAACAGAAATACGGTAGTACTCTCTCCATTCTCTAACACATACAACTACCCTTCTGCTTCCGCTTAAATGTGTCATTGCATTTTGTATATAGTTTGTCAGAGCTTGTTCTGCCGAGACATAATCGCAGTTCACATAACAGTCTGAATGGTAGTATTTCTCAAGGGTGATGTTATCGCTATCAAGTTTTAAAGCATAGACATCAAGCAAATCATCAAGCAGATCAGAAAGGCAAAAAACTTCAGGTTGAAGCTCAATCACTCCACTTTCGAGTCTGCTGAACGTCAGCATCCGAGTAATCATTTCTAGCATACGATTGGACTCATCAACAATTACATCACAGTATTCCCTAACCATCTCCGGTGTTTTTGCCATACCACTCCCAAGGCCCTCAGCATAACCTGAAATTAAAGCTATAGGTGTTTTCAGATCATGGGATAGATTATCCACAAGACTGCGTCGTGCTTCCTCGCTGCGTTCCTTTTCCTGAATATCTCGACGAAGTTGCTCATTGGCTCGCCTTAGTTCGTCGATGTACTGCTGCATTGTATCCGACATCTCGTTGATACTATGACTTAGCTGTCCTAGTTCATTTGCTGTAACCTCAGAACAACGCCTGGAGAAATCTAGCTTGGCGATCCGTCCTGCAACATAGGTCATATCCTCAAGCGGACGAACAATTTGTTTGGATAAATGGCTATATACCATAAATGTAACAGCCAAAAGAAGCACTCCCGTTAGTATTGTAAACTGCGATGCAATATGTGCAGCATTCTTTAGTGGTTCTAGTTGTGCTGTTATTTGAACGATACAGTTCTCCCCTATCCAACCTCCCAAAAAAACAGAGTTCCCCATCTCAATTTGAGTACCGGCAGTAGTTATCTCGTGGTCTTCATTTATTGAAAGGATATATTGTCGATTTTCATCTGTCAAAAGTCCAGTGACCTGATCAACCATATGTTCAATCATAAAGGGTAAAAGGCGATCGTCAACACGGCTATTGTAAATAACACTATTCGTTTTTATATTTACCTGAAGAATACGAAAGTTGTTATTTTCCAGCTGAGACATTATCTGAATGTCTCCGTCTGGATGCTCAAGGACAGTTTTATACGCTTGTATAAGTTGCTTTTCGGTCTGCTTGAGATAAAATTTTTCCATAAACAAGCTGCTCATCAACAGATTTAGTAAAAAATAAGCCAGCAATGTACCTGCTGAGACAATCCCTAATATGCTGCGAACGCTCATGCTCTTCTTGACTCGCTTCAAGGCTATCCCTCCAATTTATAGCCCCTTCCACGGACTGTCTTTAGTGCTGTCCCACTTGAACCAAGTTTCATACGGAGATTTTTTACATGGGTATCTACAGTGCGAGCATCACCAAAATAGTCAAAGTTCCAGACTGCAGTCAAAATCTGCTGACGTGTTAGTGCTATATTTTTATTCTGTGCAAGATACAGCAACAGTTCAAATTCACGCGGCGTCAGAGATATTTCTTGATTATCTACAAAAACAGTATGTGCAGCGGGATTGATAATAATATTGCTGACGTCTATGATGTTGCCTGAGCTTCCTGTTCGCTTGATTAAGGCACGAACCCGCGCCATAAATATAGGAAATCTTAGCGGCTTTGAAATATAGTCGTCAGCGCCGCATATAAACCCCTTAACTTCGCTTTCTTCATCGGATTTGGCTGTTACAATCATAATAGGAACACTTGAAAACTCTCTAATGGCTTGACATGCATCAACGCCATCCATTACCGGCATCATGATATCCAAGATAACCAAATCAATATCATCTTCTCTTTTCAGCGTTTGTACAGCCTGGAGACCGTCAGCTACTTCGATTACTTTATAGCCCTCGTTGCGTAAGAAGTCGCCCGCAATACGCCGCCAACGTTCCTCGTCATCAGCAATCAAAATTTTAATGCTCAATGCAAATATCCTCCCCCCATTTTATTTATCAGGTGCAATTGCCTCAAGTGAGCAAATTGGCTTGCCTTCTGCATAGAAACGTTTTTCATAATCAGTCATTATACCTACAGGGCCATTCCCATGTCGATCGGTTGTTATTTGCTCTTGAAGCCATCCGTCTTCACGCAACTCAATGCGAGAAAATTGAAATAAAGCAACACTGTCTGTTCGAAAAAGTAATTTCCCTCCAGGAGCCAAGATCGTACGATATTTCGTTAAAAAATTGCGATGCGTTAGTCGTCGATGTCGATGTCGATTGCTTGGCCATGGATCACAAAAATTAAGATAAACAAGATCCACCTCGTTTACGTCAAAGCATTCCAAAAGACTTGCTGCATCCGCTTCAGAAAAGACAACATTATTAACACCGGCATTTATAGCAGCCTCCATAGCCATAAGAAGGGCATCTGCGTTTTTATCCAGTGCAACAAACAATACGTCAGGTTCTTGTACAGCGGTTTGCACTGTAAATTTCCCCTTACCACAGCCAATTTCAAGCCGCAACTCTTTTGCATCTGGAAAAAGATCTCTCCAATGTCCTTTTTGTGCTCTTGGGTTTTGAACCCAGACTGCCATACAACGCAGCATTCTGTCTTCTCGATGGGGTTTTCTGCGCATTCTCAAAAAAATTACACCCTTTTGTATATCAAATTCTATTTGGATAATACCAAAAAGTATATAAATATACAAGGACCCCGCTTCCCCGGAGTCCTTGTATATTAGCTAAATCTTTTATTTACCCATAGCAGCAGCAACTTCAGCAGCAAAATCTTCTTGTTTCTTTTCAATGCCCTCGCCCTTCTCATAGCGAACCGCATTGATAAATCTAACAGAACCGCCCAAGTCCTTTGCTGCAGACGTCATATACTGCTCTACAGTTACAGAATTATCTTTTACAAACTCCTGCTGCAACAGACAATTTTCTTTGTAGAACTTGTCCATCTTGCCCGCAGCGATTTTTTCTTTAACCTGCTGCGGTTTGGAGGCCATCTTAGGATCATTATCCATCTGTGCAACAAGTATTTTCTTTTCCTCTTCGAGGTCCGCATCACTGACAAGACTCTTATCCCAGAAACGCGGATTCAAAGCTGCAATCTGCATAGCAACGTCTTTTCCGATAGTGGTAGCATCTAAGTCCCCACTAACCTCTAGGTTAACCAAGACACCAATGCGACCGCCCATATGAACATATGGAACACTAAATCCAGTATCAAACCGTGCGAAACGACGAATTTTTACATTCTCGCCAATAACCAAAATCTTTTCAGGCAGTATAGCCTCGATTGTTTTGTCTGTATTTGGGTAGGTGCACTTCAAAAGGGCATCGACATCAACCGGGTTATTTTTTGCGATTGCTGTAGCAATATCTTTTACAAGGTTTGTAAATACCGGAGAACTGGCGGCAAAATCTGTTTCAGAGTTGACCTCAACAATAACTCCAATTCCATCGATAACAACGGCATAGGCCATACCCTCAGCAGCAATACGACCGGATTTTTTTGCCGCAGCAGCCAAACCGCGCTCACGCAGCCATTCAATAGCTTTATCCATGTCACCATCGGCTGCGGAAAGTGCTTTTTTGCAGTCCATCATACCAACATTTGTACGGGCCCGCAGATCTGCAACATCTTTTGCAGTAAATGCCATAACTGTATCCTCCTATATATAACGATTCTATGCACCGAGAACCATCCCATCAATGATGGAAATTTGGGTAATTTTACTCACCAACCTCGTCCGGAGCAGTTCCGACAGTAGGAGCTTTCTCTCCGGTTAACTGGACATCTTCACCCTGACGGCCTTCTTGGACAGCATTAGCCATGGTGGAGGAAATCAGTCGAATGGCTCGAATTGCGTCATCATTTCCAGGAATTACATAATCAATTTCATCCGGATCACAGTTGGTATCAACGATTGCAACGATAGGAATATGTAGTTTACGCGCTTCTGCAATTGCATTGCGTTCTTTTCGCGGGTCAACAATAAATAAAGCGCCGGGGAGTTTTTTCATGTCCTTTACGCCGCCAAGGTACTTTTCAAGCTTGGCAATTTCGCCTTGAAGTTTAATAACTTCTTTTTTGGGAAGCATCGCAAAGGTACCATCAGATTCCATCTTACGCAACTGCGCAAGACGTTCAACTCTGGTACGCATTGTTTTGAAATTTGTGAGCATACCGCCAAGCCAACGCGCATTAACATAATACATACCTACACGTTCTGCTTCTTCACGAATAGAATCCTGCGCCTGCTTCTTTGTTCCAACAAACAGCACAGTTTCTCCGCTGGCAGCCAAATCACGAACAAAATTATATGCCTCTTCGAGCTTGCGGACAGTTTTTTGAAGATCTACAATATAGATCCCGTTTCGTTCCGTGTAGATATATGGAGCCATTTTAGGGTTCCAGCGGCGAGTCTGGTGACCAAAGTGTACGCCAGCCTCAAGCAATTGTTTCATAGATACAACAGCCATTTTGTATCCTCCTTTTTGGTTTTCCCTCCACCCCTGTCATCTCTGCTGCTACCCAATGGGACCAAGCCGCAGATCGGCGGGTGTGTGTGGTTGTGTGCACAAGCACCATAAGAGTATATCACACAGATCGCTCGATCGCAACTGTTTTTTCAGTGGATTCTATGTAGGGAATAATTAACACACAATGTCGGACTTGACTGCCCATGCCAGACACACCAGTAAAAAATCCTTGGCCATAAAAAGCCAAGGATTTAATCCGAGTGACAGGGTTCGAACCTGCGGCCTGGTGGTCCCAAACCACCCGCGCTACCAACTGCGCCACACCCGGTCAAATATGGTTTGATAAACGCAACGCTTGGTTCGATTATAGCAGAATAAGATCCAAAAATCAATGGTTTATTGATAAAGTGCAATGATTGCATGTTGCCTTAGATAAAGATGCAAAGAAATAATTGATAACAAGAGAGCGCACATGGATATTTCAAATGTTGACTGGTATGACGCATTTGTCCTCGACTGCCTGTGGTTCTGTCACTCAAAACGCTGCATTATTCCGGGAATCGAGGATTTGACAGATGTCTATCACGACTTTATGTTCCACATCAAGGGCTCGTGCGCTGGCATGTTGATCGGGCTGCCGTGCTGCCTGATTTTGTGAACTTGTCAAGATAATCTTACATAGAAGCGCCCGATAAATCTGGAGACAAATCCTTGTGCTGATTTAACCAATAGGAAGCAGTCCGCAAAGGAAGCCTAAGACAACACCGCTGATATACAACATAATTAGAGTCTTGAGGTTGTCCGCAAGATTGCGGTTAACCCGGAACAGTACCAATACACCTACACCAGATCCAACGAGCAATCCGGAAAGCAATGCTCCAATACCCATACCGCCCGAAAGATATAGCTCTGTAAGGACGACTGAAGCAGCACAATTGGGAATCAAGCCGATAAGTCCTGCGAGAAGTTCGCCAACTATAGGACGGTTGAGTATAAAATCAGGCAAAGAATCTGTACCCACAAAATCAATCAATAAATTCATTGCAAATGTTACAGCCAGCAGGAAGACAAAGATCCTCAAGGTATGGCGTAAAGCACTTTTTAGTACACCCTGTTCACATTTGCAGCCAGCATCATGGCAAAGTTCCTCGATACACAGATGGGAATCCTTCTGTTTTGGCTTGTTTAACAGATCTATAATTAGACCGCCAACCGCGCCGCAAAGTACCTTGATGACCAATAATTCCACAATGAGCGCAGTAGGTACATTTTCACTGATGAGGATAGGCAGCATTTCGTCAGACGTAGATAAAAACACAGCGATTAAGGTGCCTCGCGTGATTACACCTCCGGCATAGAAATTTGCAGCGGCTGCAGAAAAACCACATTGCGGGACAACGCCTGTGATTGCGCCGAGCAGAGGACCCATTCGTCCGGAGCGTCGAAGCAATTCCTGAGTTTTTCTATCGGTGTGATGCTCAATGAGCTCGATAAGCAGATAGGTTACAAATAAAAAAGGAAGGAGCTTGAGGGCATCAAGTAGGGTGTCTGTTATTAAATCAAGCATAACAATCCTCCGAAAAACAACAAAAATTGCAGTACCTTTTCTTTTGATGAATTGAACCAATACGAATCAAGGATGCGGTTGATACCGCACAATACGCAGGAGAGTATACCACGAAAGCATTTTACACGCAAGCGCAAAACATTCGTCAAAAATATCATCTGTGGGATTGAGTTTTTGGCTTTTGACTGATAAAATACTTTTTCGCAGGGTATTTAACTATTTTTTCTGTGGTGCCCGGCAGAATTTATGAAGAAAAAAGAGGATTGACATGTATAACCGTATCCGTTCCGCATTGCTTATAGTCGCAGTGCTTGCAGCACTGACAGTGTCTGCCTATGCCGCAAAAATAAGTGCTGTTGTATCGTCCCAGAGTGTCTATCTTGATGCTGTTCCGTGCTCTATCGGCGCTTACAACATCAATGGATACAACTATTTCAAACTGCGCGATATGGCCCAGTTACTCAACGGTGGAAAAGCACAATTTTCCGTAGCAGACGATTTAAGCACACTGACCATAGCCATAACGCCCGGAAAGGCCTATGAAGCCAAAGGCAATGAACTTCAGGCTCTAAGTGCCGACTATGGTCAGATTACTGCCTCAAGCTGGAAGCTTTCTGTAAATGGCAGGCTTGTCGATGTATGTGCGTACAATATCGATGGCAGCAACTATTTTAAGCTGGCAGATCTGGCTGATGCAATTGGCTTTGGTGTGCAGTATGATTCCGGGAAAAAAGCTGTGCTTATCAGTTCAGAACCCTTTGAGGCCTTGCTGGGCGAGAGTGCCGATGTTGGTGCACGCTGGTTTGATGATGCTGTGTTTGTTGGAGACTCTGTATCCATTTATCTTTCTATTTATGGTTATGGTGAAAGCGCACTTGGCAATGCTACTTTCCTGGTGGCGGGGAGCTATAGTGCCACAAACGCTTTGCAGCCGGTATCAAGCAGTTCCATTCACCCTGCCTATCAGGGCGAAAAGATGAAAACCGAAGATGCGATTGTTCGCAGCGGCGCAAAAAAGGTGTTTATCATGCTGGGTATGAATGACATCGGCTATGGAGTAGATACGGCTATTGATCGCTATACTACCTTTGTAGAGAATATTCTTAAGCAGGCTCCGGATGTTCAGATTTATGTGCAGTCTGTCACGCCCATGGTGAAAGGAAGCACTTCCAGCAGCCCAAAGCTCAATAACACAACCATCACTGAATTCAACAGCAGACTGCTTGAACTGTGCCAGCAAAATGGCTGGTATTATCTTGATGTTGCCAGTATACTCAAGGATGACGAGGGTTATCTTAAGCTCGACTACTGCAATGACTATCCCACTATGGGCATTCATATTAAGCCGGATGTTGTCCAGTATTGGGTGACTTATCTGCGCACCCATATGCCTAAAAATTAAAAAGCTTTGTTTGGACTCGTATTTCGCCAAAAAAAGGAAAAGACCCGGCAAGTTGGACCCAATACGTTAAGCACCTAATTGGCGGCATACTGTCTGATCGTGCTGCGCAAAGGAGAATATCCATGAAAAATAATATTGCCTTTCTTCTGACTTTTGTGCTGATTCTTAGTTTGACGTCCTGTGGCAGCAAGAGCATGTCAACCTCAGAGACTGTCGACTCCACAATCGAAATCCAGACTGAGACTGCATCAATTCAGGACGCCGAATCAATGCAGACCGAAGACTCCTCTGCACCTGCCGGCACTGAGCCGGATCTGGCAGATATTGAGGCTGCCATCCTGGACAAGCTGCAAATTACCGATTCGGCGGATATTCCGGCGGAGCGTCTGATGGATCTTTACGGACTTGATAGTGCGGACTATACGCAGGAGAGCTGCTTTGTAACTATGGCCGGCATTTTCCCACATGAGGTAGTTATGCTTAAGGCTGTCGATGAAGCTGCCGCTGAACGTCTTGCTGAAAAATTGGAGTCTCGTTTGAATGAGGTACGCAACCAGTCTGCCTCATACGATGCAGAGAACTATGCCCTGGCGCAAGCATGTACTGTAGACATGGATGGCCTGTATATATCCATGTTCCTCAGCCCTGACCATGATATCATGCGTGAGGTGTTCAAATCCTTCTTTAACGAAGGCTGAAACAAACTTATTCACCGCGAATGCCTTATTATCCCTGACATTGGAGGCTGCTATGCTGTTTTCCAGCCTGTTATTCCTGTATTTATTCCTCCCTGTGGTTCTTGGTTTTTATTATCTTCTTCCGCATCGATGGCGTAATGGCTTTCTCTTTCTGGCAAATCTGATTTTCTACGGTTTTGGTGAACCTGTTTTTGTGCTGTTGATGTTATGTTCTGTGCTGATCAATTGGGCGGGAGGTCTTCTGGTCGCCCGCTCACAGACTGAGTCGGCCAGGTGCAAAATTTTGGTTCTTACGCTTGTAATAAACCTTGGATTGTTGGGAACATTTAAGTACGCAGGTTTTCTTTCTGATACGCTTCGTCTGTTGCCGCCTCTGTCTGGCCTGCCGGAAATACATATTCCTTTGCCAATCGGTATCTCCTTTTATACGTTTCAGGCTATGAGTTATGTCATCGATGTATACCGTGGTGACTGTACCGTACAAAAAAGCTATTTTCGTTTTGGTACATATATCTCTCTGTTTCCTCAACTCATTGCAGGACCGATTGTCCGCTACTGCGATGTGGCTGAACAATTGGAGAATCCTTATCGCGAGTCTGCTGAAATGTTTGGCAGAGGAGGAGAGACCTTTCTGGTTGGACTTGCAAAAAAGGTTTTGCTGGCAAATCCCATGGGCTTACTTTGGACAACTATTTCTGCCGATCCGTCTTCTTTGGGAACCTTGGGCGCCTGGGCCGGTGTAGCAGCCTATTCTCTGCACATATATTTTGATTTTTCCGGGTATTCCGACATGGCAAAAGGCTTGGGACGAATGTTTGGATTTGAATTCTGCGATAACTTCAACTATCCTTATGTTGCTCGCAATGTCTCGGATTTTTGGCGACGGTGGCATATGTCGCTCACTACCTGGTTTCGCGATTATGTATATATTCCGCTGGGTGGCAATCGTCGAGGCACAACCCGGACGTTGCTGAACATCTTTTTAGTATGGGCATTAACTGGTCTGTGGCATGGTGCAAGCTGGAATTTTGTTCTATGGGGTTTATTTTACGGCGTTCTGATTCTACTCGAACGTGTTTTTTTAAACAAATTCTTACAAAAATTGCCTGTTATACTTCAACACGTATATACTCTTGTAATGATCAATCTTGGCTGGACACTCTTTGCGCTTGAAGATTTGTCTGTGACCCTCAATTATCTGGGCTGCATGTTTCATATTCAAGCTTCTTCCAATATGGTAAAACTTCAGCTGATTTCCTATTTACCGCTTGCGTTTGTTGGAGTGTTTGCCTGCCTGCCGATAGGTCGTCGTCTGTGGTTCAAGCTGTCTGATCACAGCCGTAATATAGTTGGTGGTATTCTTGCATTGCTGACACTGGCACTGTGCACTGCAGCTCTTGTAAGTGACAGCTATAATCCATTTTTGTATTTTCGCTTTTAAGGAGGCCAGAATATGAAGAGAATTCGTCTGGCCACGTGGGCTGTAATGGGCGTTACGGGCCTGGTTTTTGTGCTTTTTTGTTTATTGCCGGAAAAAACCTATTCTGAAACCGAGAAACGCTATTTGGCAGAAGCTCCACAGCTGACATGGACTGCTCTGCTGAATGGAGACGTAAGTAAGCATGTTGAGACATATTTGTCAGATCATTTTCCAGCCCGAAATTTTTTTGTTGGACTCAATGCATATTGGAATCTTCTGACCGGTCGAAATGCGACAGGATCGGTTTACTATGCAAAGGATGGTTACCTGTTGCGTGCGCCGGAGACGCAAGACTTGCAGACGCTTGAAAGAACGATTTCGAACTTTGCATCTTTTGCTGAAAAGAACGATTTGCCTACTTGGTTTCTGGCTATTCCGGAGTCTGGATATATTCTTTCAGACAAATTACCGGAAAATCATGCAGACTATCCGGATAAAGCTGCGCTTTTGAAAGTTCAACAGCTTTGCGGCAGCATTACCTATGTGGATCTGGAGACAGCTTTTCAAAGTGTTGCAGACAGTGAGCAATTATATTATAAAACCGACCATCATCTGACATCCGCCGGCTGCTATGAAGTTTACACCGCCTTCTGCCGTGCACAAGGACGCAGGCCTGCTGCCCGCGAGAACTATGAAATCTCCTATTCCGAAGGTTTTACAGGCACAAACTGGTCTTCAAGCGGCTATTTCCTTACCGCACCGGATACAGTAGAGGTCTGGGATGCACTGGATGATCTGACTGTTACAATTATTGAAGCCGGCGAGGAAAATATAGTTAAAGATACGCCGTTCTTTTTGGATAATCTCAGAAAGTCTGATCAGTATACTGTATTTCTGGACGGGAACCATACGTTAATTACCATTGAAAACCATCGAGTAAATAATGGAAAACGTCTTCTGCTGCTGGAAGATTCATATGGACATTGCCTTGCTCCTTTTCTGGCTGGAGATTATGAGATGGTTGTTTTGGTGGATATGCGATACTATCGAAATCCGGTTTCTGCGTTAATTAAGGATTATGACATTACTGAGATGGCTTTTGTCTATGGAGTTCAGTCATTGCTCACGGATACAAACTCTGCTTGGCTGAGTTGAGCCAAAATAACGAGCATGTGTTTTCATATTGAGTTTAGCTGTCCCTTTCGTTTGGTGAGCATGTTCTCCCGTAATACTTTAATTTTAGAGGTCTTTGATTATGAAGCGTTCTGTTAGCCTTTTGCTATGCGCCGCAATATTATGTATGTGTTCATTGACACTTTTGAACAGATCTGCGTCGGCAGCGAAAGTTGCAGCGGATAATACGGTATCTGCAGAGCCATATACTAAACAATCCGACACACAACTCGTGTATCAACTTCAACCTGACGTTCGCTCAGCTAAGCCGGTAAGTGTTTCGGATTTTGTCGATGTACCGGAAGGCATCTGGTATTATGAAGCGCTTGAAATTCTTGTGAAGCAGGGCGCTATAAATGGTATGACACAAACAAGCTTTTGTCCGGACGATACAGTAACGGTAGAGCAGTTTATAAAGATTCTGGTTAGCTGCCGCTTGAGTGACAAGCAGATTTCTATGTTTGATACGGGAACAGAAACATGGTCAGCCAGATATATAACTGCAGCTCAGGCTATGGGTACATTAACTGGATTTGATTTATCACAGGAGCATCTGATCGAGCCGATCACCCGCTATGAGGCTGCATGGCTGTTAAGCAGCTTTGCAATTGCGTCTGGTGAAAATCTTTCTGTGCCAGATGGAATTGAACGTGCTATTACAGATTATATATCTATTCCGCAGGAATTAAAGACTTGTGTTGGACTGGTTTTTGGAGCAGGACTGATGGCTGGCTATCCGGACGCAAGCTTTAAAGGGACGGATAACCTGCGCCGCTGCGAAGCAGTTGTAACTATTCTGCGCCTGCAGGATAAAGCCAAACGTATAGATGTGGAAATTCCGCTTGAACAAATCTATAACTATGAACAGTCCGTTCCGGAAAGCAAGGCTGTAGAAGATAACTGGTTTTCAGACGCATTGTTTTTGGGTAACTCATTGTGCGATGGCTTTGCGCTATACAGCGGTTTGACTCAGGGAACGTTTAAGGGCAAAACCAGCGTGACAGTTTCAGATGTGCTCAGCGGAGAACGCTTGAGTGCTCTCCAAACAAATAGTTATGGAAAGATTTATCTGATGCTGGGCGTGAACGAAATTGGGAGTGGCACAGAAAGTGTAATTGATCGTTATAAGGCTGTTGTACAGCAAATTAAGGTTCTTCAGCCACAGGCACAGATCTATGTACAGGCATTGCTGCCCGTGTGTGAAACTATGCTTAGTGCAGCACAGCGCAGCTACCGTATTACCAACAGCTGTATTTGTGAGCTTAACACCGCACTTCAGAAAATGTGTGCTGAGGAAATGGTCTATTTTGTTAATGTCTACGAAACTTTTGCGGATGAATCTGGTGCTCTGCCTGCATCCAAAACCTGGGATGGAGTACATCTGCAAGTTGGCCCCTACTCCGATTGGTTAAATTATCTTAAAACACACACGGTGCCTTGAATATAAACTATTCGCAAGCTTCGCATTCAGTTTAGACTGAGACAAGCTTGCCATAGGTGTTTCTTGCTGTAATTAATATAACCGCAAGCATAAGCGTGAACCTATTGCCGCATGAAAAAGAGTGCAGCAAATAAAAGGTACCCATACTGCTTTTTCAAAACAGATTTGAATCAGCGTATTTGTATCCTTGGCCCTTGTACTTCAGGCTACGAATATTTATTTTTTGGTGCCGGGGTAAAAATAAAAGGCCGCCGACAAGGCAGACCTATAGACAGTGCTA
>CAVHXA010000020.1:0-32294 GCA_963639765.1 Oscillospiraceae bacterium
CAGCTGGATAGAGTGACTGGCTACGAACCAGTAGGTCGGGGGTTCGAGTCCCTCCTGGCGCGTAACGAAAAATCACCCTGGAATTTCTTCCAGGGTGGTCTTTTTTGTCCGTTTTATGCTATTTTATTTTCACTGCAGCCCTGCTACGTGATCGCCTACAATACGGCCGAGTGTCATAGCGATTCCGATAGAGACGCCGGAAACCGGTGTTGTATACATCATCGGAAAACGATTTCCGCAACAGTTTCCGGTGGCAAACAAGCCGGCAATCGGTTCATCGTCTTTATTTAAAACCTGCTGTGCACCGTCGGTGTTGAGACCGGCTACCGTAACCATCAGGAAGCCGACCTTTCGGTTGTTTTCACAATAGGCGTAGAACGGTCCCTGCTGGATGGGATGCAGTTGACGCGGATCCTTTGCAAAATCCAGATCCTTTCCGAGCCGCGCCAGTTCGTTATAGCGTTCAATCTGGCTTAAAAATGTCTGTTTGGTTTCGCCACTCAGACCAAGAAGGTCCGCCAGCTCATCCAGAGTGTCAGCGCAGACCATGAAATCCGGATTTTCGTCTTTCTTTCCCGGCGGGCCCGGGCTGCGCATAACCATTTTCCCCTGTTTGCGTGCCTGTTCAAGCTGCATGCGAATTCCGCCGAGGCTGCGTTCGCTCACCTCAACTGCTGTGTGGTCCAGAGTCTGACATTGCAGCTCCTCTTCCCAGTTTGAATCCCAGATGGCGTAAATTGGTCCCTTCGGCTGACGTGCGCCCTGAAGCCCGGCGCCCCAATAACCCATAATACCCTCGTTTGTATAGCGCTTTGCGTACTTGTTCAGACGTAGAAATGCAGAGCCATCCATCGGGCCCGCAGCGCCGCCGACACAGCACCACATACCACCTCTTGGCCCCGGCTCCATTACACCGCCGGCCCACAGGCCCATCTGAATTCCCTTTCCTTTCCGTCCCGCCGGAGAATAGGCATACTTTTCGCCGTTTCCGGTCAAATCCGCATATTCTGTCAGCAAATCCATAACCATCTCTTTGTTGCCGGAAAAATCCCCCGCCGCCAGAATTACGCCTTTCTTTGCCAGAAAGCGTGTATATTCTTTTTTATAGTTGTGGCCAAGCAGGGCAACAACACGCCCGGTATCGTCCTGCTCCAGCTGTTCACCGGTTATGCCGTAAAAAAATCGTACTCCGCGCTGCTCGATATACTCGTGGGTAAATTCCATTGCCTCGAGCAGACTCATTGGCTGAAACCCGCCCGGACCGCTGCGGCCGTTTCCGCCTTCTTCCTCGCCTGTGTTCGGCATTCTGTCCGGTCCGCCTGCATCCGAGCCCTCAGCCGGTCCGCCGGGGCCCTGGCCAGGACCGCCGGGGCCGTCGGGACCCTCGCCGGGTCCGCCGGGACCGCCCGGAAATGCACCCATCTTTTTTGCCTGCGTATTGCAGAACATGGCATCGCCGACATAATTGCGATAGCCATTGAGTTCACCGGTGAAATATTTTGGCTTTGGACTCATGAAAATCTCGATGGAATCGATTATTTCCTGTGGGAGAATATCGATAAACCAGTCGAATGCCTCGCCGGAGTGGTATGCAAACTGACGGACCAGCTCCGGCTGGGCGCGATTGAGACTTCGACGCTGCCAGTCGGCAATAATATCAACCGGGTCAACGTATTCTGCGCCGCGGTCAAGCATGAATTTGGAATTTACCGTTCCGCACTGTGCACCATAGCAGTCAAACCGGCCACGCTGCTGCTGTTCAACCACGATTACGCTGGCCCCGGCCTCCATTGCCGCACGGGCAGCAGCAGTGCCGGAATAGCCGGCGCCCAGAATAACTATATCTGCCTCAACCGTTTGCAGAATCTTTTCTTCTGGCACCGCTGCCGGCTTTTGCATCCAGCTTTTTTGAGAAAAGTCCATAGGATACCGCCTTTCCATTGTCTTATTCGTATACCAATCACTATAGCAGAAAAAAGTGCCTGTGTAAAGGCAAACGCATGCAAATTCAGGATCGTTTCCGTTTGGGACCTGTTCCTTCCATATTCGTTTTTCCGCCGATCTGCGCAGATTTTTCTGTAAATTTTCTCCTGTAACAGATGAGTTTCGCGTTGTTTGAAAAGGTTTTCTGCCGGGATATAAATATCGGGAGAAATCACGGAACAGATGATTTCTCCCGATAAGTGCAAAACCATATTTCAAAAAAGTTCAGCTGTATCAGAATCGGCTTTGCTGCCTGCTGCAGCATGTTATTCCTCCTGATCGGGCGGCTGCTCCGGCTCGGGAAGTTTTTTTATTGTGGCCAGAGAAATCTGATGCTCGTCGATGCGGCTGATATGTATGTGCAGGCCGCAGGTATCGAGATCGATGTTCTGATCACCGTTGGCTGGGATAATGCCCAGTTCGTCAAAAACAAGGCCGGTCAGCGTATCGTGATCTTCCTGGTCCAGCTTGATGTTCAGGGCCTCCTCGATGTCGCTGAGTTCGACATTTCCGGTGAGAGAAAGCGTATCATCATCCAGTTTTTTGATGCTCGGCTGCGTGCCGTCGTCGACGGTATTGTCGTCGAGAAGATCGCCGACAAGCTGTTCGACAAGGTCGCTGAGCGTGACAATGCCGACCATTCCGCCATATTCGTCCAGCACCACAGCAAGCGAATTGCCGCTTCGTTTCATGTTGCGAAACAGCACGTCCGCCTTTACGGTCTCCGGGACAAAATAGGCCGGGCGCACTGCCTGTGTCATCACATTTTCACGGCTTTTGTCATCCAGCCGGAAATAATCCTTGGCGTTCAGTATGCCGACAACATTGTCTGCGGAGTCCTGGCATACCGGGTATAGCGTGTGCCGTGTGCTGTGGATCGTGGCTGCCCACGCATCCATTGGTTCGTCGAGCCAGAGGAGGTCTACATCCGTGCGGTGCGTAGCGACCTCGCCGGCCTGTATGTCGTCGAACTCAAATACGTTTTGGATGAATTCCTTTTCTTCGTGGTCAATTCCGCCCTGCTCACTGCTGGCATCCACCATCATGCGAATGTCTGCCTCGCCAAGCTGTTCGTCTTCTTCGTTGGGGTCTATACCCATCAGACGCAGCACTCCGTTGGTGGAAACGGACAGCAGCCACACAATCGGAGCAAACAGTCTGGAGATCACAGTGATGATTCCGGAAATGCCCAAAGCCAGCTGCTCAGCCTTTTTCATGGCGATCCGCTTTGGGACCAGCTCGCCGAAAATCAGTGTGAAATAGGACAGAACCAGGGTGATAAGAATTACGGCTATTGTGTCAAGGGCCGGCGTTTCTGGAATGCCAAGCCTTATGAGCACGCTGACCAGTCCGTCTGAGAAGTTTTCTGCAGCAAACGCACTGCCCAGAAACCCGGCAAGGGTAATGGCTACTTGAATTGTTGCAAGAAATTTGGCCGGCTGCGCGGTCAGCTTGCTCAGGCGCCTGGCTTTTTTGTTTCCGTCGGCACATAATTTGCCTAGCTTAACTTCATTGACAGAAAGCACGGCGATCTCTGCACAGGCAAAGACAGCATTAAGCATAACGAGGATGAGCTGCAGAACAAGCATCCATCCTATTGAAGAGTCCAAGGTGATATTCTCCTTTCAGAAGCAAAACAGAAATCTGCAAATAAACACACAAAGGCATGACCCTGACGCAAAAAGCGTGAGCCATGCCCTATCTAAGCTGCAATTTCTATTTTTCTTCGTCCAGGGGTAGAGTCGCTGGCGGCTGTGTCCATGGCTGAGAAAAAACCTCCTCTATGAGATACATAATACAGTGTTTTTTAATTATATCACATTTCAGCGCGTTGTCAATACTGTATTACCCGCCAGTTTGTCATGCAGCGACGGAAGCCAAAGCCGCAAACTATACGGCATAGGGCACTGAAAAAACAGGCATGACCGAAATCATGCCTGTTTTATTTTAAGCAGAGAGATGATGCTGCACTTTGTTTATTTTCCGGCCGGGGTGCTTTTGTAGCGGCTGTAGGCTACTACAATGCGTCGATTCGGTTCGGTACCCGTGGAATAGGTGGTCACATCGGCATATTCCTGCAGAGCAGCATGAATCACATGACGTTCATACGCGTTCATGGGCTCAAGCGTAATGTTTCGGCGATAACGGACCACTTTCGCAGCTACTTTTTCCGCCAGCCTCTGCAGGGACTCCTCCCGCTTGGCGCGATAGTTTTCGGCATCCACGTTGATGCGGATATGTCCCTTTCCGCTTCGATTCAGGCAGTAGTTGGTCAGATGCTGAATAGCATCGAGGGTATCCCCGCGCCGGCCGATGAGAACACCCAGATTCTCGCCGATGAGCTCGGTTTTGTAGGTGTCGCCATCGACCCGCACGGTACTGGCATGGGCGTTGGCGCCCATATGCTGCATCAGCCCGTTCAGGAAGGTGTTGATTTTTTCTTCGGTGCTGCCCGGAGCAGCAGGTGCAATCTCTGCAGAGACAGGCTCATCCCTGATCTCGGAGGCTGCGGTCTGGCGCTTTGTTTCAGGCAACGGCTTTGCCGCCGCGCTGTTTGGCTTCGTTTCTGCCGGCTTTTTGGCTTCGACCCTGCGTGTTTTTTCGTGCCTCTCTCCACGCGGTGCCTGCTGGCGGCCGTGCGTGCTGCTCTGTTTTGCAGCGGCAGTCGGTTTTTGTTCTTCGGCCGCCTGTTTTGCTGCGGCTTCGGCCGCAGCAGCCCGTTCAGCTTCTTCGGCCTGCTTTTCAGCCTGGCGCAGAGCAAATTTTGAGGGCTTTTTGTTGCGTGATGCAGAAGACAGTGCCGGCTTTGGAGCTTCGGGCTCATCAGCAATATCGTTGTCCGGAGCTTCGTAGGTTGCGCGGATGCGGGCAGGTGCGGCACCTATTCCGAAAAAACCGCTTTTTGCATTTTCAAGAACCTCGACACTGATGCTGTCACGGTCCAGCCCCAGCGTGTCCATGGCTGCTTTTACGGCAAGATCGATGGTCTTGCCGGTTGTTTCAATGGATTTTTGCATATGGCAGCTCCTTATTCACCCTTGGCCGAAGCATCGGCCTCGGGGCAATCGGCAGGATTGGCAGATTGGGTTGTATTTGTGTTCGGAACGTCTTCGTGCGGCGCAGAATCTATCTGTGGAAGATCAGCATCTGATACTTCAGATGAAGCGGTCGATTCGACAGACGAACCTGTGTCTGCATCCCGGGCAAAACGGGTCGGGTCGTAGGCTCGACCGCGGGAATACGGACGTGCCGCGTCAATCTGGCCCTGCATGGCGCGCTTGCGTTTCTCCAGCTCAGCCTCACGCTGCTGGCGCAGCTCAGCACGCTCTTCGTCGGTCAGCTTTCCTTCTACCTCGGGCAATTCCAAAGCCTTGGCCTGGTTTTTGATTTTACGTTTGCTCGTGTTTGGATTCTGTCCGGGATTTTTTGCCCGGTTTTCTTCCCATTTTTTCATGCGCTCGGCTTCAAGCTCTGCCTGCTCGGCTGCGCGTTGTGCCTTGATGGCATCCTCGGCATCATAGACCTTGCGATAGTGCCTTGTAAGGATAAACTCCTGAAGCATGTTAAAAACAGCTTGCGCAATCCAGTAGATCTCGATGGCAGCCGGCATGACAAAGCCGATGTATACGCTGATCAGTGGCATGAGGATAAACATGGTTTTCATGCTGCTCTGTGTGGCGGCGATGGCATCGTTATCCGGGTTGCCCTTGTCGTCGGTTGTTACGGAGCTGTTGAGCTTTTGACTCATCCACGATGAAAGATAGTTGAACAGACCGGACAGAATGGGAATAAGGAACAGGCCAACGGCAGCCCAGGTAAAGGCCTCAACGCCGTCTTTCCAGAAATTCCACTGGGGAATGGCGCCAAGGTCCAGCCCAAGAAAGTCGAAGTTGAGATCGAGATAGTCCGGAATTACAGCCTTGATCTGATCCACAAAGTGGTGTGCATGGCTGGCCGTATAGACCTCTGAATAGTAGGCCGAACGTGCCGACATGGAAGAAAGATCTACGCCAAGCCCTTCCAGGGTGCCGGTAACCAACGAGATTTCGTCGGAGGTAAGCCTCTGGATGTAGGTCATGGGCTGTCGGATAACGTAGTACAGGCCGATAAGAATCGGAAACGGAATCAGCGACCAGAGGCAGCCCGTCATGGGGTTTACGCCTTCTTCTTTGTAAAGCTTTGAAACCTCGGCCTGATACTTCATTTTGTCGTTGCTGTATTGCCGCTCGAGTGCCTTCATACGGGGTGCAAGGCGGGACGTCTTCATCATGCTTTTCTTGCTTTTCATGGAGAGGGGAAGCAAAATCAGCTTAATGACCAGAGCGAACAGAATCAGGGCCCAGCCCATGTTGCCGGTGAGCAGATACAGCATACGCAGAATCCACGCAAAGGGGCGCAGGATAGGGTTCATTCGTTACCTCCAGTTTAATTGAACAGCATTGGCTGCCATGCAGTCGGAGTGCTTTCTGCGAGGCAGCAAACCGGACGGAATTCGGGATGCCCCGCCCGGAAAATTGGATCTTGTATTCGGAAATATCCGCTGCGGTGCAGGGCAGCTTTGTTTTTGCAAAAACAGTGCGGAAGCTTGTACCGATCCATGCAGAACCACGATTCTCAGAAATATCGCCGATATTTTCGAAAAAATCTGAATAATATTGAGTAAATACCTATGACAGAGTGCGTGGAGCTGTTTCAGGGTACAGGATCGTATATGTCACCCCGATAAAAGGGGTTGCAGCGCAGAATACGCTTTAACGCCAGCCAGCCGCCGCGGACCGCTCCGTATTTCTCAACAGCCTGCAGAGCATATTCTGAGCAGGTTGGAACAAAACGGCAGCAGGGAGGCCGAAGAGGTGAAAGGTACTTTCGGTAGAGACGGATTATATACAAAAGCAGCCGTTTCATGGCGCCTCGGACTGTGTGAGACCCAGTTTTTCTGCAAGCTGCAGAAGGCTTGCCTGCAGCTGAGAAAAGCTGGCGTCTGCGGCACGACTGCGAGCAACTACAACAATATCCCAGCCGGAGCTGAATGTGGATTCGTTGAGGCGATAGCATTCACGCAAACGGCGGCGGATACGATTGCGGACAACGGCACAGCCCAGCTTGCGGCTGACCGTAACGCCCAGACGGTTGATCCGGAGGCGGTTGCGGCGGCAATACAGGGCAAGATGCCGATCTGCGGCAGTTTTTCCATTGCGGTAGAGACGGCGAAACTGGCTGTTTTGTTTTAGGGACTGAGAAAACTTCATGGCGGCCCCTCTTGTCTGTGGCATGACACAGGGTGAACGGAAAACCGTTCACCCCAATAGATGCAGGATACTCTGAAACGGGCGATTAGTAGGTGAGACGGTATCTGCCCTTTGCACGACGGCGAGCCAGAACCTTGCGGCCGTTGGCTGTCTTCATGCGCTTGCGGAAACCATGCTCCTTAGATCTCTGGAGCTTTTTGGGCTGATAGGTACGCTTCATGGAAACACCTCCTGAAAATTATAAATGCCGAACAGCCGCCCCGTACGGCTGCCGCGAATCAAAACGCAAGACCCGCCCATGGCGGGCATTATCTGTATGACAGACGTTTCTGATTATATCCCAGCAAATCAATGCCTGTCAACTGTTTTTTGTCAAAGGCAGAGCCCGCATTATACAGAGGACAATACCGCACAATTCGCCTGCGGCCTTCGTCTGATCCTTTTTCCCAATCCTGCAGTTTGGAAAACCGAAACAAAATCTCCCGCCGAATGCACTTGCCCCATCGTGCGGTATTGCCGGAGCTCATTTTACGATGAGGTTTACCAGCTTGTTTTTTACGACAATGGTTTTTTTCACGCTTCCTCCGTTTTTGTCGAGGAAACGACGAATTTTTTCGTCGGCCAGAGCCGCATTGATTACGTCGGCATCGTCGGCATCGGTTTCAATCGTCAGTGTGCCGCGAAGCTTTCCGTTGACCTGTATGGCGATCTCTACCATGGCGTCTTTGCACTTTTCCGGGTCGTATTCGGGCCACTGCGCCACGCTGCAGAAGCCTTCGAAGCCGTGCTGCTCCCACAGCTCATCACAGATATGGGGTGCAAACGGGCTGAGGAGCCGCAGCAATATGCTCAGCTCAAAGCGGTTGCAGCCGTGCTCCGTCAGGTGCCCAACCAGCGTCATCAGCTGTGCAATGGCGGTGTTTGCCTTCAGACTGTCGATGTCCTCGGTAACCTTGCGGATGGTTTTGTGGAGGATCGCCTCATTTTCGGGACTGCAGCCAGTCCCGTCAGGGCCCACGGTCTCGGCCAGAGACCAGACCTTTTCCAGAAAGCGCTTGCAGCCCTTTACGGCATTGGCAGACCACGAACAGGCCTTTTCGAAGTCGCCGATGAACAGGATATACGTACGCATGGTATCCGAGCCGTATTCCGCGATTACATCGTTTGGGTTGATAACGTTCCCGAGGGACTTGGACATCTTTACGCCGCCCTCGCCCAGAATCATACCATGGCTTGTACGTTTCTGGTAGGGTTCCGGATTGGGAACGATTCCCTGGTCATACAGGAACTTATGCCAGAAACGTGAATATAGCAGGTGCAGCGTGGTGTGCTCCATCCCGCCGTTGTACCAGTCTACCATACCCCAGTAGCGCAGAGCCTCAGGTGAGGCCAGTGCGTTGTTGTTGTGCGGATCGGTATAGCGCAGAAAATACCAGCTTGAACCCGCCCAGTTTGGCATGGTGTCGGTTTCGCGGCAGGCCGGTCCTCCGCATTTGGGGCAGGTGGTGTTGACCCAGTCGGTCATTGCTGCCAGAGGGCTTTCGCCGTCGTCGGTGGGCTCGTAGCTTTCTACGTTCGGCAGCTCCAGCGGAAGCTGATCCTCGGGCACGGGCACCCAGCCGCATTTTTCACAGTTGACAAGCGGGATCGGCTCGCCCCAGTAGCGCTGGCGGGAAAATACCCAGTCGCGCAGCTTGTAGTTAATCTTTTGCGAACCAAGCTTTTTTTCCTCAAGCCAGCGAATCATTTCGGGGATTGCCTGCTTGACGGTCAGTCCGTTTAGGAAGTCGGAATTGATCAGAACGGCAGTATCGTCTTTTGCGACAAAGGCCTGCTTTGTAATGTCTCCTCCGGCAACCACCTCGACAATCGGAAGGCCAAAGGCCGCTGCAAAGTCCCAGTCGCGCTGGTCATGCCCAGGAACGGCCATAATTGCACCCGTCCCGTAGGACGCAAGGACATAATCTGAGATAAAGATGGGGATCTGTCCGCCGGTTGCAGGGTTGACGGCATTTATGCCGCAAAGCCGGCAGCCGGTCTTTTCCTTGTTGAGCTCGGTGCGTTCGAAATCCGAACGGGCTGCCGCCGCGCGGCAGTATTCCTGCACCTCCTGCGGATTTTCGAGACGGTCCATCCATTTTTTTACAAGCTGATGCTCGGGAGACAGGACCATGTAGGTTGCGCCGAAAAGCGTATCCGGCCGTGTTGTAAACACCGTGATGTTGTCGCCGGCAGTTGTTGCAAAGGTAACCTCCGCGCCGGTGGATCGCCCGATCCAGTTGCGCTGTTGAATCTTCACGCGTTCGATATAGTCCAGCCCGTCGAGATCATCGATCAGCCGCTGCGCGTATTTGGTGATGGCAAGCATCCACTGGCTCTTTTCCTTTTGGACCACGGCACCGCCGCATCGCTCGCATACACCGTCTACGACCTCTTCGTTGGCCAGAACCACCTTGCAGCTGGTACACCAGTTTACGGGCATTTTTGCCTTATAGGCAAGTCCTGCGCGGAAGAATTGCAGGAAAATCCACTGCGTCCATTTTACGTAATCCGGATCGGTTGTGCTGATTTCCCGGTTCCAGTCGAAGCTGTAGCCCAAGGCCTTAAGCTGACTGCGAAAGACCTTTATGTTGTCGGCCGTGACCTTTCGGGGATGAATGTGGTTTTTTATGGCATAGTTTTCTGTGGGCAGGCCAAACGCGTCGTAGCCGATTGGAAAGAGTACGTTATAGCCCTGCATGCGTTTTTTTCTGGCCACGGCGTCCATAGCCGTATAGGGCCGGGCATGGCCAACATGCAGTCCCGCTCCGGATGGATAGGGAAACTCAACGAGAGCATAATATTTTTCCCTGGTGCTGCCGGTTTCGGCAGCATAGATCCCGGATTCTTCCCAACGCTGCTGCCATTTGTGTTCGATTGCCGTAAAGTCGTACTTCATTGCCTGTGCTCCTTTGTCGGTTTGTTCGCCGGATCAGTTTTCTGCTATCAGCAGAGCCGAAATATCTGTTTCCTCGGCGTCGCTCCAAAGGCGCTCAAGGTCATAGAACTTCCTTGTTTCGTCGGTAAATACGTGCACCACCAGACAGCCGAAATCCAGCAGCACCCAGGTGCCGCCCCGCTGTCCTTCTCTGCGCAGCAGCGGCTCATCGTGCTCGCGCAGAGCCTTTTCAACCTCGTCGCACAGGGTCCGTACATGGGTGTTGGATGTTCCGGTGCAGATCAGAAAATAATCGGCCAGAATTGTAAGATCGCGTACCCGGAGCAGCTCGATCTTTTCACCGCGCTTTGCGTCGAGTGCACGGACAGCCAGTTTGGCCATTTCTTCAGGTGTCATTTTTTTCTTCCTTTCCGGTGCTTAGGCAACACCGCATATTGCGTCGGCGCCGCTTTGCGGATTGTTTCCGCCTGCACATTGCTGTCGAGCCATGCCATACACAGAACATGGCTATGGTCTTCTTCACGGATTTGTCAATAAAAGCACACTGCCGAATAATGCGGATTTACCCTTATGCAAAGTCTACCTCTTCTGATTCTTCAGAGGAATCGGCGGACTGCGAAGAATCGGAGGGCTGTGCGACATTTTCGCGGTCAGCGGATCCGTTGGATTCTGCGGATGTGTCAGATCCGGCTTCTGTGCCGGCTTGTGCTGTATTATCCGGCTTCTTTCCGGCTGCTTCGGACTGCTTGCCTTCACCGGTTTCGTCGGCTGTTTCGGTCTGTTTTTCTTCGCCGGTTTCGTTGGCTGTTTCGGTCTGTGCCGCTTCGCTTCCGATCTCGCCGTCGGTCCGGTTCTCCTGCTCTTCGGTGTCGGTTTCGCCTTCCGGATCAATAGCCGCATCCGCCCAGGAAGCCTCTGCGTCAGACTTCTCTGCAGCAGAAGCCTCTTCGGTGCTGTTGGACTCCTGCCCGGTCTGTGCAGCGGTCTGCGTGCCGGCGGTCTGCGTGCCGGCGGACTGTGTGCCGGCGGACGTGGTAATGTTTGAGCTGCCGGACGCAGACGGAGTGTAGGTTCTGCCGGATGGCATGACGATGGTTCCGCCGGATTGATAGACCATCTGTACGTCGTTGAGTGTAAGGTCGGTGTCGTAGGGGTTGAAATAGGTGTTGAGCATTTCTACGGTTTTCTGCCGATAGAGCACATAATAGGCTCCGCCGTCGGAATAGGTCACACCCTCGCCCGGCAGTGTGAGAAACTGCACCTCGTCGAGGTTGACGTTCAGCAGCTCCATGCCCAGATCCACCATGCCGCCCAGCGACAGATTGGTTGTCATGTTATCGCTGATGATGTTTGCAAATTCCTGGATCTTGGTCAGATTGGCAATGGACATGCACTGCTGCATTACGGCCTTCAGGAAGTCCTGCTGTACGGAGATTCGCTGGATATCCGCCTGGGCATATTTGCGGAAGCGTACCAACTGCATGCTCTTTTGTCCGTCAAGATGCTGATAGCCCTTGGTTAAATGGATATACAGGTTTTGATACGGGTCTTCGTAGTTCATGTCCTGCGGCACATCAAACCATACGCCGCCGATCAGGTCTACTACGTCTACAAAGGCCTGCAGATCTACAAGCACGTATGCATCGATTGGAATGCCCAGCATGGTGGTCAGCTTGGCTGTCAGATATTCCATGCCTTCTGTGCCCCGCTTTCCGGTGCCGTATGCCGAGTTGATCTTTGCCACACGGGAGCCGGACAGGTACATCGTGTCTCTCGGAATGCTCAGGATGTTGAGCCTGTCGCTGTTTACGTTGAAGGAGGCCAGCATGATTGTGTCCGTCCGGCCGTCATCGCCGTCTGTTCCGCACAGCAGGATGTTGTAGGTACCGTCAAGACGGGTTGAGGGCGTGTATTCGTCTTCTTTTTTGTCGTCGGCAGCAGTCTGCTGCTCCGTGTCCTGCGTGCTCGCATACACACCGTCCGATTTTTCTTCGTCGATGCCGATCACCACGGGATTGTCTGCGGTGCCGCCGTCGATTCCTTCTTCGATCCGTCGGATGATCTCCTCTGCGCTCTGCTTGTCGATGGTAGTGCCCGTGGGCGGCTTTACAACGGCCTTCAGTACAGCAAAGACGGTGATGCACAAGATCAGAACCGCCACCGCAAAAATGATCAGCCCGCGCTGCACGCCGGACAGCCGGCGTTTTTTGGGAGAATCCGGTGTGATCTGCTGCTCTTGCGGCTTGGGATCTGTCTTCCTGCCCGCCGACGCATTTGCCGCCTCGATGGCCTGTACCTCAAGCTGAACCTCATCAAGGATGGCCGTTGCGCTCATATCCTTTTGAGTCTGTATGCTGTCTGTTCCGGAAGGCTGTGTCGGTGTGCCGCGATTCTGTCTGTGGCCTTTGTTGCCGAATAGCTTCATGTTGTGTTCCTTTCAGCCCGAAGAGCCGTGAGTGCCTCGTATGTCAGTGAGGAAGCCTCTGCTTCCCTTCGGGCCAGATCGCGAATTGAGCTTTGCATGGCAAGCGTGAGCGCAAGATTCAGATCCTGTCGCGCAGCCAGCCGTATTTCGTCGAGCCCCGCAAAGCTGCGGCCAGGCTCTGTCATATCTGCAAGATAGATGATTTTTTCGAGCTTTGTCATGCCGGGACGCCCTGTGGTGTGCCATCGGACCGCACCGCAGACCTCGGGCGATTCGCCAAACAGCGCTCCTGCCGCGTGTGCGCCTGTGATGGCATGCAGCAGCGAAGGATGATCCCGGTCAAAGGGCGTGTTCACAATACCATACGCTTGAGATAATTGCAACTGCTCCGCTCCCCGCAGAGCTTTGGTCACATCATGCAGAATTGCGGCACGCCGGGCCTGTTCGGGATCCGCGCCCCAGCGCACAGCCAGCTGCTCTGCCTCTTGGACAACACCCAGCGCGTGCGGTACGCGGACTTCGTCGTATCGACGCAGAGCCTGCTCCTGCAGGCGTGCAAACGGCAGAGACCGAAGGCAATCTCCTGTACCATACAGTGACCTGCTGCGGATGTATTGGTGTACCTGCCGCGGCAGAAGGTCCTCTCCGGCACCCAGAGCCAGAAATCTGCGTACGGTGGTAGAGCTGAGCTGTGTAACAGGGTTGTTGAGAAGTACCGGTTCACAGCCAAAGGCTGCCCGCAAAGCCCGAGCCTGTTCTTCAAGACGGTCTTTTACATCCTCGGTGCTTCGGCAGAGGCATACCGGTATTGACAGAGCGCAGATTACCTCGGGCTCGTGCCAGCTGTCCAGACTCAGAAACATGTCCGTTCCCATAAGGAGATACAGTGTCGCTTCCGGATACTGTGCGGCAAGCTGCCGAAGCGTCTGGCTTGTATAGCTTTTCCCCGGCCGCCTGAGCTCCAGGTCCAGAACCTGCGCCCGGGGGTGATCGGCAAAAGCCAGGTGTGTCATTTCAAGACGGTCCTGCGCAGAGGCGGAACCCACTGCCATCGGCTTATGCGGCGGCGTCGCCGTCGGAATGATCAGGATCCGGTCGAGCGCAAGTTCCTGTACGGCTGCGGCTGCAGCACGTACATGGCCCAGATGCGGCGGATTGAACGTGCCCCCAAAGATGCCGATTGCCGCCATGCTATCCCTGCCTTCGTTTTGCAATCGCCGCGTCTACCGCCTGTTGACGGAAATACTCGTTGCGCTGCTCGCGCTGGGCTCTGGCTGCGCGCCGGCGGGCCTGTGCCCCCGCACGAACGGGGTTCTTTTTGATTTTTGCCCTGGCCGTTCCGCTGCCGGGCTGCTTTTTCGCAGCACGATAAAGCACGAATTTTGTTCCGACTGTCTGAATGCCCTCGGCGCCCGTTGCGCGGCAAAGGCTTTCGCAGGCCTCTCTCGCGCTGAGCATGGCAGTTTCGAGGACCTTTCCCTTGATAAGCTCGCGCGCCTCAAGCGCCTGGTCTGCCTGTTCGATTACAGCAGGGGTAATACCGCCCTTGCCGATGATCAGGATTGTATCGAGTCCGTTGGCAAGAGCCCGTTTCTCGGCCCGTTCCTTACTTGTGAGCATAATTTTCTCCCTCTGATTTCAGCTGCCGCACCAGTGCATCCAGAGCCATAGCCCGGTGAGACAGCAGATTTTTCCGGCTTTCAGGCAGCTCGGCAAATGTCATGCCTTCGTCCGGAAGATAAAAAAGCGGGTCATAGCCGAAGCCTCCCTCGCCGCGCGGCTGCAAAAGGATCAGTCCTTCGCAGGTGCCCTGCGCTGTAAGCCGGCTTCCGTCCGGTCGGCAGCATGCAATCGCGCATACAAACCGCGCTGTTCTGCGGCTGAGCGGCACACCGGCAAGCCTTTGCAGAAGAAGGTTGTTTCGGTCCGCGTCCGTCCGGCAAAGCTCCCCGCCGAAGCGCGCGGAATATACGCCCGGCTCACCACCAAGCGCATCTACCATCAGACCCGAATCATCGGCCAGTGCGGGCAGGCCGCTGGCTCTGCATACGGCCAGGGCCTTGAGGGCCGCATTTTCGGCAAAGGTTGTTCCGGTTTCTTCGGTATCCACATCCAAACCCAGATCGCTTTGCAGAACCACACGGATACCCTCGCTCTGCAGAATCTGCTGCAGCTCACGCAGCTTGCCGCGGTTGCGGCTGGCCAGTATAAATGTCTGTGTGTATGTCATAGCAACTCGTCGACAAAGGCGTTTGGCTCAAAGGCCAGCAGATCGTCTGTCTGTTCGCCTACTCCGATATATTTGACCGGAATCCGCAGGGCATCCGCGACGGCAATCACAATGCCGCCTTTTGCCGTTCCGTCGAGCTTTGTCAGCACAATACCCGTAATGCCTGCCGATTCCTGAAATGCTCTGGCCTGCATCAGCCCGTTCTGACCGGTGGTTCCGTCGAGCACCAGCAGCGTTTCGCGATCGCAACCCGGCAGCTCCCGATCGAGAATCCGGGAAATCTTGTTCAGCTCGCGCATCAGGTTTTCCTTGTTGTGCAGTCTTCCTGCCGTGTCGCAGATGATCACGTCGGTTTCTCTTGCTCTGGCCGCGTTTATGGCGTCATAGACGACGGCTGCGGGGTCAGCCCCTTCGTTCTGCCGTACAAGCTCCGCATTAGCCCGTGCGGCCCAGATTTCAAGCTGATCGGCTGCCGCCGCACGAAAGGTGTCTGCCGCGCAGAGCAGAACCCGCTTTCCCTGCCGGTGCAGACTTGCGGCCAGCTTTCCGATGGTTGTGGTTTTGCCCACGCCGTTTACGCCGATAACCAGAATAATCGACGGCCTGGTGCTCATGTGCAGCTCGGTGCTGCCCACGTTGAGCTTTTCCTTGAGGATGTCCTTCAGGATTTGTCTGGCCGACTGCGTGTCTTTGATTTTCTGTGCCTTTACGCGAACACGCAGCTCCTGCACGGCCTCAGCAGAGATACCTGCACCCAGATCGGCCAGAATCAGAGCTTCCTCGAGCTCATCGTAAAAGTCGTCGTCTATCTCGGAAAATCCGGAAAAAACCGCGCCGACCGTGTTCTCTACCGCTTTTTTTGTTTTGGAAAGTCCTGCCTTGATTTTATCCAGAAAACCCATACCTGTTCCTCCTGTCAGCTGCAGAGCGGCACCGCGGATTTCAATGATGCCGTCTGATTCGTGTTGTATTCTGATAGGTGCAAAGCCCGGCAGCCATCCGTTGTGCGACGCCGTCATGCAGAGATAAATACGAACCCCTTCGGCAGCGCGATGCCTGCCGGGCGACCTGTCAGGTTGCCTGCATGTGCAGCTCCTGCTCCACGCGGTCCAGATCCAGTGTCAGCATGCGTGAAATGCCCTGCTCGGTCATGGTGACGCCGTAGAGCACATCCGAAGCCTCCATTGTTCCCCGACGATGCGTGATTACGATAAACTGTGTGCTGTCGGTAAAGTGCCGCATATATGCCGCATAGCGTGCAACGTTGCGGTCGTCAAGGGCCGCGTCGATTTCGTCGAGAATGCAAAACGGCGTCGGTCGGACCCGGAGAATTGCGAAATACAGCGCGATGGCCACAAAGGCCTTTTCTCCCCCCGATAGAAGTGTGATGGTTTTCAGCTGTTTTCCCGGCGGCTGAACCTGTATTTCGATGCCGCAGCCCAGAATGTCCTCGCTGTCTTCGAGCAGCAGATTGGCCTTTCCTCCGCCGAAGAGCTCGGTAAAGGTTTCGGAAAACGCGGTGCGGATCTGTTCGAACGCACGGCCAAAAATATCCGCCATTTCCGTTGTGATGCGGTCAAGCAAGCCCTCGAGCTCTGCCTTTGCGCCAAGAATGTCTTCGCGCTGGGTCGTGAGATAGGTGTACCGCTCGTTTACGCGCTCAAATTCCGGAATCGCGCCCAGATTTGGTGTGCCGAGGTCTGAAATCCGGCGGCGCAGCTCACCCATGCGTCGACTGTCTTCTGTGCCGACGGGCCTTGCATACTCTGCCGCTGCGGTAGGTGTAAGCTCGTAATTATCCCACAGCTTATCCGCAAGCTGCTTTTCCTCGAGCTGCGCCGATATCTTTCGCTGTTCGAGCCGGCCACACTCGCGTTCTATGAGGAGAATGCCGCGGTTGGCCTCCTGCTGCTGACGTTCGGCCGCGGTTTTTCGCATCTCTGTCTGGGCGCGTTCGGCCTGCAGTGTCTGCTCTTCTTCGCAGTTCTGTTCTGCCTGTCGGGTCAGCAGCCGTGCCTGTTCGTCGAGCTCCTGCATACGCTCGTCAAGGTCTTTGTTCTGGCTGTCATACCGGTTGATAAGGTCGCGGCTGCGGGTCTTGTCGCCCGCCATGGCCGACTGCAGATTCTCCAGCTCGGTCAGTCCGGCCTGCGTGCTCCGGCGTTCGGCCTGCCTTGCCGTTTCGCTGATACGCAGACGGGTCAGCTGCTCACCAAGTGCGCTGTATTCGGCTTCGAGACAGTCTCGTGTCTCCTGCCTGCTTTTTGCCTTATTCTGCAAAGCCTCACAGGAGCTGCTCTGTTCTTTGAGCCGGTCCTGCAGCACATCTGCCTGATCGCGGCCGCTGGTCAGCTTTCCGCCCAGACTGTCAAGCTCCTGCTGCAATGCCTGTATGGATTGTGAAACGGTCTGCAGCAGCAGCTCCCTTGCCGAAAGCTGCTCTTTGCAGGCAGACAGCGCCTCTCTTGCTTCTGTCACACTCTCCTGCTGTGCGCCCTGTGCCCGCCGTGCCTCATCGAGTTCCTTGCGGGCCTGCTGCACAGCCTTTGTTTCCTGCTCACGGCGCGTGGCAAGCTCTTCAAGACGCCGTGTGAGACGCTCGAGCTCATTTGCCCGCGACAGTACGCCGGAGCTTGCAGAGGCCGAGCCGCCGGTCATCGATCCGCCGGCGTTGAGAATCTGCCCGTCCATAGTGACAATACGAAACGCGTGTGAAAAGCGGTTGGCCATTTTTACCGCGTTGTCAAGCGTATCGACCACAACAGTTCTCCCGAGCAGGTTCTGCATAATTCCGGCATACTCCGGAGCGTATTCGATCAGGTCGCTTGCAAGCCCCCGGTATCCGGAACATCCGTCAAGACCCTTCTGTGTGAGAAGGCGTCCGTGAATTACGTCCATCGGAAGAAAGGTTGCCCGTCCGCCCCCGCGTGCCTTTAGCAGTTGAATGGCCTTTTTGCCCGCTTCCTCGGACTGCACCACAATGCTCTGCATTGATCCGCCCAGTGCCGTTTCGACGGCAACGGCATACTCGTCGCGTGTTTTCAGCAGCTGCGGGACAGACCCGTGTATCCCATCGAGTGTTCCGCGGTCCCGCTCCTGCAATATCAGACGGACGGCCTTGCCGTACCCCTCGTATTCACGCTGCATTTCAAGCAGCATTTCACGCTTGGCCTTTGTTGTGTCAAACGCAACACCGGTCCGGTTCAGCAGCTCGGTCTTTTCGTCCAGCTCGGTCTGTCTTGCCGAAAGCCGCAGAGAAAATCCGTTCAGCCTGTTTTCACGGCGAGTCAGCTCTTCGGCTGCCTCTGTCTGCCTCTCCTGTGCCTGGTCGCGTTCCTGTTTTGCCTGCTCGCATCTTTGCAAAAGTGTGGCCCGTTCCTGCATCACAGCGGTTTCGCGATCCATCAACGCCTGCTCGGAGCCCGTGCAGGACGACAGAGCCGCCTGCAGACGGGAGCGCAGCTGCTCAGACTCACGTATCTCGCTCTCGAGCCGCAAAATCTCTTCGTTAAGGGCAGAAATCTGTCTGATCAGGGCATCGGTCTGCTCACGGAGCTGTGTCTGTTCGGCCCGTTCACACGCTTCCTGTTCGCTCAGCTCGGTCAGACGGTCTTTTTTTGCCTGAATCTGCTCACCGATAGAGCCCTCGCGCCCGGCCTGCTCATCCATCTGTGCCTGCAGGCGCCGGATGTTCTGCAGATTGTTTTCGCGGCTGGTATGCAGAACGGCCCGGGCCTGTTCGTTTTCGGAACGGCTCTGCTGCAGCGTCTGCTGCTGCTCGCGCAGCTGAAGCAGCCGGGCGTCGCGATCGCGCAGCGCATCGGAAAGAGCCTGTGTCTGTGCATACAGCTGCTCCAGCGCGGCATTCTCCGTATCCAACTGTGCCTTGGCTGCAGCATAGTCGGCCTCGATCTTTCCTGCCTGTTCGCCCAGCTGACGCATGTCCTGCATCCAGGTTGAAATCTCGAGTATGCGCAGCTCATCGCGCAGGGCCAGATAGCGTTTTGCCGCCTCGGCCTGCTGCCGCAGCGGCTCAACCTGCAGCGCAAGCTCCGAGAGCTTGTCTTCTACGCGCTGAAGATTCTCCTGCGTGTCGCTCAGGCGGTGCTCTGCCTCCTGCTTGCGATAGCGGTATTTTGAGATACCGGCTGCTTCTTCGAAAATCTCGCGTCGGTCCGTGCTTTTCAAACTGAGAATTTCGTCGATACGGCCCTGACTGACATTGCTGTAGCCCTCGCGTCCGAGGCCCGTGTCCATGAACAGCTCGTTGATGTCCTTCAGACGGGCCGCCTGACGATTGATAAAATATTCGCCCTCGCCACTTCGATAGTAGCGCCGCGTGACAGCCACCTCGGGTGTGTCGGGCTCGAGCCTGTGATCGCCATTGTCGAGAACCAGCGTCACCTCGGCATAACCGCTCTGTGTTCTTTTGGCAGTGCCGCCAAAGATTACATCCTCCATGCGGCTGCCGCGCAGCTGCTTGCTGCTCTGCTCGCCCAGCACCCAGCGAACTGCGTCGGAAATGTTGGATTTGCCGCTTCCGTTCGGGCCGACAATTGCCGTGATATCCCGGTCGAAGGTGAGAACCGTCTTGTCCGGAAAGGACTTGAAGCCCTGGATTTCCAGCGCTTTTAGGTACATGGGGTCACCGCCATCTTCTTAAATCTTCTTAAAACGTTGTATTTCAACGGTTTTCGCGCCGTTTTGAACTGTTTCGAATCACGTATCTTCTTATAAATTGCCGTATTTTCTCCGTCAATTGGTGTAAAAACCAACTGCCACTCATTTTACACCGCAAAAACCCGAAAACCCTTGCGGCACAAGGCTCAGGAGATTTTGAACGCCCCGTTGAGGGCCTGCATTGTCTCTGACTTTTTGTCTTCCGTCAGGTATTCAGGACCTCGGGAAACATGGCAAGTATCGCCTGCCGTGCAGCCTGCTGTTCGGAATGCTTTTTGCTGTGCCCGCTGCCCATGCCCACAGCTTTTCCGTTGAGAAGAACCTGCGAAACAAACTGCTTGTCGTGGTCCGGTCCCGTTGTGTCTACAAGCTGATAGACCAGAGTCTGGTCCTTCTGCCGCTGCACCAGCTCCTGCAGTGCTGTTTTATAGTCGCTGATGGGGGCGTCCGGGTTTTCCGCGTCGAGAATCAGTCGGTGGATGACCTCTGAGGCTCTGTCCAGTCCGCCGTCGAGATAGATGGCTGCAAGCACAGCCTCGGTTGCATCGGCCAGAATGCTTGGCCGTTCGCGGCCGCCGCCCAAATCCTCACCGTGACCAAGGCGCAAATAGCGGCCCAGACCGATTTTCCGGGCAGCCGCTGCCAGATTTTTTTCGCATACCAGATCTGCCCGCAGACGGGTCAGCTCGCCCTCCGGGCGGTTTGGAAAGGTTGTAAACAGGTGGTGGGCGGTTACAAATCCCAATACGCTGTCACCCAGAAATTCCAGCCGCTCGTTGCACATCCGGCTGCCGGGCCTGGACTCGTTGGCAAAGGAGCTGTGTGTCAGAGCCAGCTCCAGCAGAGACCTGTCGTGAAAGGTGTATCCCAATTGCTGCTCCAGATCCATAAACAGAACCTCTTTTCTGATTATTTTTCTGCCCGGTCGGCTCCGGTCGAAGAGGCGCTGCGCGCAATATCCTCGATCAGACTGCTTTGCGCGGCCAGACAGGCCTGTCGGATCGCGCCGCGCACGGCGCGTGCATCTGAGCTTCCGTGGGCCTTGACCACCGGTTTGCTGATGCCCAGCAGGACCGTCCCCCCGGTTTCGCGGTAATCCATTCGTTTTTTCATTTCTCTGAGGCCGGACCTGCAGAACAACGCAGCCAGCTTTGTAAGTACGCTTTTATAGAAAACACCTTTCAGCAGGTCGGTCATATACAGGGCTGTGCCCTCCATGCTCTTGAGCAGAACATTGCCTGAAAACCCGTCGGCCACAAGAACATCGGCCGATCCGGAAAAAACATCCCGTGCCTCAAGGTTGCCGACAAAGTGCAGCTTTCCGTCATGGTCGGCCTGCGTCAGAAGCGCATAGGCCTGCTTTTGCAGGCTGCCTCCTTTTGTGGACTCCTGACCGATGTTCAGAAGAGCTGTTTTCGGCTGTTTCACGCCCAGACTCTCGGCATAAGCCGAACCCATCAATGCAAACTGCAGCAGATACTCTGCCGTACATTCGGCGTTTGCACCACAGTCTACAAGAATAATCCGGCCGTTTGGGGTGGGAATGCCTGGTGCCAGTGCCGCGCGGCGGATCCCCTTGATGCGGCGGACAAGAAGCGTTGCTCCCGTAAGCAGTGCTCCGGTGCTTCCTGCGGATACAAAGGCATCACCCTGGCCCTGCGCAAGCATATTCAGTCCCACAACCAGAGACGAATCCGCATGTGTTTTGACAACCGTTACCGGAACGTCTTCCATGTCTACCACGCCCGCAGCATGGGCAATCTCCACTCCCTGAGGCAGCGTGTCGATTCCCTGACGTCCGAGGCTTTGCAGAATATCCTCACCTCTGCCAACGAGAACGATATCCACGCCAAGCTCTTCGTGTGCGTCCACCGCTCCCTTTACAATAGCATCCGGGGCGTTGTCCCCGCCCATTGCGTCTACGATGATGCGCATAACCGCACCTCCCATAATCGGATTATCATATGCCCTGATCCAGGCTGTCGATCACAGCCAGCGCACGTTCGGCCAGTGCGCGGTTTTTTTCGGCCTTTCCGCGATATCGCTCCTTCAGAGGCGGCAGCAGACCATAGTTGATATTCATCGGCTGAAATGCCGTTACGGATTCGTCGCTGATATACGCAGCAAGCGCACCGATGGCTGTCTGCCTTGGAAGCTGCGGCAGCGGCCGGTCGAGCAGCGTGTTGGCCATGGCCCAGCCTGCCAGCAGCCCGGATGCGGTGGATTCTACATAGCCCTCTACTCCGGTAAGCTGCCCGGCAAAAGCAAGCTCCGGCTTTTTTCTTGCGCGGTAGAAGGAGTCGAGCAGGCGGGGCGAATCGATGAACGTATTGCGGTGCATTACGCCGTAGCGTTCAAAAACCGCATTCTTCAGAGCGGGAATCATCGAAAAAACCCGCCTTTGCTCCGGATGCTTCAAATGGGTCTGAAAGCCGACCAGATTGTAGATGCTGCCCTCGGCATTGTCGCGGCGCAGCTGAACCACGGCATAGGGCTCACGCCCGGTTTTCGGGTCCTTCAGGCCTACGGGCTTCAGTGGACCGTAACGCAGGGTATCTGTCCCGCGACGAGCCAGAACCTCTACCGGCATGCAGCCTTCAAAGGTTTTGGAGTCTTCGAAGCCGTGTACCTCTGCCTGCTCGGCCTCGGCAAGCTCATAGACAAAGCGGATATATTCGTCGCGGGTCAGGGGGCAGTTGATATAGTCTGCCGAGCCGCGGTCGTAGCGCGATGCAAACCAGGCGCTGTTCATATCGATGCTGTCAAAGCTTACCAGTGGGGCCGCCGCATCATAGAAGCTCAGATAGTCTGCTCCGCCGAAAAACTCGGAAATGGCGGCTGCCAGTGTGTCTGAGGTCAGGGGGCCCGTTGCAACGATGGCATACCCCTGCTGCGGCAGCTGCGTAACCTCGCCGCTGACTACGCGAATATTGGGATGCGTTCGGATGCTGTGCGTGACCAGCCCGGAAAAGCCGTGGCGATCAACGGCAAGAGCGCCTCCCGCCTCTACACGGGTGGCCTCTGCACATTGCAGGATCAGGCTTCCAAGGCGGCGCAGTTCCTCTTTCAGGAGGCCCACGGCGTTTTCGAGGCGGTCTCCGCGCAGAGAATTGGAGCAGACCAGCTCTGCAAGGTCCGCGGAATGGTGTGCCGGGCTCATTTTGTTGGGCTTCATTTCACAAAGCGTGACCTGTATGCCCCGTCGGGCCAGCTGCCAGGCTGCCTCGCAGCCTGCCAGTCCTCCGCCGATTACGGTTGCCTGCGGTGTCATTGTGTTCACCCCCGTGCTTTTTCGGTGCTCTTTTTTTCCGCAGTCTTCTTTGATGCGGTCTTTTTGGCTGTGGTCTTCTTTTCTGCGGCCGCCGATGACACAGCGGACTTTCGGGCAGAAGCCGCCTTCTTTCCGGCAGCTTTCCGGACGTTGCTTTCAAGGTTGGTGCCGTCTGTCGGCTTTTCGTCCGGCTGTTCGGCTTTCGCGGCCTCTTTGACAGAAGTGTCAGCGGCTTTTGTGCTTCGGCGATAGCCGCGCTGATCTTCGGGAAGAAATGCGGAGCAGGCTTCGTTGATGCAGAACGGCTTGTGTGCGCCCTTTCCGGAGCGCTTGAACATGGTCTGACCGCATTGCGGGCAGTCGTCTGCCGTGGGCACATCCCAGGTCATAAAGCCGCAGTCTGCCCCGGTTTCACAGGCATAATAGGCATAGCCCCGCTTGCTCTTGCGCTTGAGCATGCCCGCGCCGCATTTTGGGCACCTCCCCGGCATATGCTCAACCAGAGGCTTGGTATTTTTACACTCCGGATATCCCGGACAGGCCAAGAACTTTCCGAATCGTCCGGATTTGATGACCATCTTTCGTCCGCAGAGCTCACAGACCTCGTCGGTTTCCTCGTCCGGGACCTTCAGGTGTTTGCCCTCAAGCGCCACCTCGGCATCGAGCATTTCCTGATGAAAATCCCGATAGAACTCGGCAAGGACCTGCTTCCAGTTGAGCTCTCCCTCTTCAACCTGATCCAGACGTTTTTCCATGGCGGCGGTAAATTCCACGTCTATCACGTCGCGGAAGCGTTCTTTCATCAGGCCGGTAACAACCTCGCCAAGCGCGGTTGGTGCCAGGCGCTTGTCTGTTTTGAC
The DNA here is from genome assembly GCA_963639765.1 of Oscillospiraceae bacterium. Taxonomy (GTDB): domain Bacteria; phylum Bacillota; class Clostridia; order Oscillospirales; family Oscillospiraceae; genus CAVHXA01. The sequence goes on from CAVHXA010000020.1 coordinate 23,637, forward strand.
AACATATTCTCTATCGAGAATGGTGGAGACAATGGTCGCGTAGGTTGAAGGACGGCCCACGCCCTTTTCCTCCATGGCCTTTACCAGCGTTGCCTCGGTGTATCGGGCCGGCGGCTGTGTAAAGTGCTGCTCAGGCTGCACATCCAGAAGCTGCAGGCTCTCTCCCTGCGTAAGGTTTGGAAGAGGTGTCTGCTTTTCTTCCTTTTCGTCGTCGCGTCCTTCTTCGTATACCGCAGTAAAGCCGGCAAAGCGCAAGCTCTGGTGATTTGCGCGAAACAGCCGGTCTGCCGCCTGTGCCTCGATGCTGATCACATCATAAACCGCATTGGACATCTGACAGGCTACAAAGCGGCTCCATATGAGCCTGTAGAGCTTGTATTGATCAGTTGTCAGATCTTTTCGAAGGGTCTCCGGGTCGAGCCGGACATTGCTGGGGCGGATTGCCTCGTGGGCATCCTGCGCACCTGCACGGGTGCGATAGGTCCGGTGCTTTCCGTAGCTGAAGGCTTCGCCGTATCGGGAGACAATAAGATCTCTGGCGGCATCCATCGCCTCGTTGCTCAGACGCAGGGAGTCTGTACGCATGTAGGTGATCAGACCAACAGTTCCCTCGCCCGTAACGGCAACGCCTTCATACAGCTGCTGTGCAATCGCCATGGTACGCTTTGGCGTCATGTTGAGCTTGCGTGATGCCTCCTGCTGAAGGGTTGATGTAATAAACGGCGGCGCCGGCTGGCGTTTTTTCTCGGTGCGCCGGACAGCGGTGACCTGAAACGGAGCATTTTTTACGGATTCGACAACCTTATCTGCCTCGGCGCGGCTGTGCAGCTCGTCACGGCCCTCGGCCGTGCCGTAGTATCGTGCGGTAAAACTGCCCGGATGACCGACGCGTTCGAGCTCGGCATCGATGGTCCAGTATTCCTCGCTCTGAAAGGCGCGGATTTCTTCCTCGCGGTCGACTACCATTCGTGTGGCAACCGACTGCACACGGCCCGCGGAAAGGCCTCTGCGGACTTTTTTCCACAGCAGCGGACTGAGCTGATATCCGACAATGCGGTCGAGAATGCGGCGGGCCTGCTGAGCATCTACCAGATTGCTGTCGATGTCTCTGGGGGATCGGATGCTGCTGTTGACCACGTTTTTTGTGATTTCGTTGAATGTGACCCGCCGTGCCTTTTCGTCGGGCAGCTGCAGAAGCTCTTTCAGGTGCCAGCTGATCGCCTCTCCCTCGCGATCAGGGTCGGTTGCCAGATAGACCACGCTGCTTTTTTTGGCGGCGGATTTCAGTTCTTTGATGATGTCTTCCTTGCCCTTCAGAGGCTGGTAGTCCGGGGTAAATTCCCCGCTTTCCAGGTCAACGCCCATTTTGCTTTTGGGCAGATCTCTGAGGTGGCCCATGCAGGCCTTTACCTGGTAGTCCGGCCCCAGATAGCGGCCAATGGTCTTGGCCTTGGCCGGAGACTCTACGATTACCAGGTCGGAATGCTTCTCTGCCATGAAAAAATGTACCCCGCTTTCAGTTGTTGAATCCGCTGCGGCACAGAGCCAGGATCTTTCCGGCTCTCTGCTCTGCCAGGCCGCGTACCTGCAGCATCGTCATGGCTGCCATGACCTTTGCGGCAGTCAGCCCGGTACGCACAACCAGCTCGTCAGCCTGCATGGGGCCCTCGAGCAGGTGATAAACAATGGAGCGTTCGTCGGCCGAAAGCTCCGCAATCACGGATTCAAGGTCACTATACGGCTTGTTTTGGGGGCTGTCAATTCCTTTTTCTGCGGCGTTTTCTCCGTTTTCTTCGGATTTCCCGCTTTTCTTTTCTGCTGTGTATTCGGTGCTGTTGTCCGTCTGGGCAGGGTTTTTGCTCTGACGAAGGTCTTTTTGTGTCAGGTCCATCACGATGCCGCCCTCGGGTTTTTTCAGCCTTGCGCCGAACCGGTGCGCATAGCCCGCCAGCACATCCCAGCCGCAGGTAACCAGCATGGCCCCCTGCTGAATCAGTCCGTTTGAGCCCGCAAAGGCATCGGTGTCGATCGGACCGGGAACAGCATAGACGTCTCTCCCCTGCTCCAGAGCAAGACGTGCCGTGATCAGTGAGCCGCTGCGTTCCGGAGCTTCTACAACCAGAACACCCAGTCCGAGTCCGCTGATAATGCGGTTGCGTATGGGAAAGTGCTCGCCCTTTGGCTCTGTCCCCGGTGCATATTCACTCAGAAGGCAGCCAAGCTGCTGCATGTCTTTGAAGAGAGAACGGTTGTCCCACGGATAGACCACATCCACTCCGCAGCCCAGCACGCCCACCGCTGTCTGCCCTGCGCCCAGACAGCCTTCGGTCGCCAGAGCGTCAATTCCCTTGGCCATACCGGAGACAACAACTCCGCCTGCCTGTCCGATCTGATAGCCCAGCCGCCGGGCGATTTTCAGGCCATAGGCCGTGGCGTTGCGTGTGCCGACCACTCCGATCACCGGAAGGCTGTCAAACGCGGGAAGCCTTCCTGTCCAATACAGGACAAGCGGTGCATCTTCGAGCTGACGCAGCCGTTCTGGGTATGCTGCATCTGCGTAGGTGAGAACCTGAATGCCCTTTTGCATGCAGTCGTCGAGAATGCGTTCCGCCCTGGACAGGTCCTTTTGCCGCAGGGTTTCACGTTCGGCCTGCCTGAGACCCGGAACCAGCGCATATTCTTCTTCGTCGGCAAACATGGCTGCCTTTGGTGAGCCGAAATGCTCGACAATGCGAACGGCGCTTTTTCGGCTCAGTCCCTCACAGGTTGCCAGCCAGATCCAGTATTTCAGCATGGTCGTTTCCTCCCGTATGTCTTTTGGCTGCGGCGCAGGCAGCATCCGCCGCGCCGGCATCGTATACAATCCGTTGTTATTCTTCCTGCGCAAAAGCGCCGGAACGGCGCATCTCCCAAAGCAGAACAGCCGCAGCGGCCGCGGCATTCAGTGATTCGCAACGCGCACGAATGGGAATGATTACCTGTTCGTCTGAGGCATGCAGAAGCTCGGTCCGCACGCCCTGGCCCTCGCTGCCGACAAGCATCACGGCATTTTGCAGCCGGGCCTGTTCAACCGGGACAGCCTGCGGACTCAGTGCCGAGGCCAGCAGACGAAGGCCCAGACTGCGGCATTGTCCGACAAGCTCGGCTGCAGTCAGCCGGATAACCGGCATGCGAAAGGCCGCACCCATCGAGGCCCGTATGGTCTTGGGATTCCACAGGTCCGCGCAGCCATCGGTAAGTACCAGCAGCGGCGCGCCCAGTGCGTCGGCCGTGCGCAGGATGGTGCCGAGGTTGCCCGGGTCCTGGATGCCATCGAGTGCCAGTGCGCCGGCGCAGACGCTTTTTGTGCAGTTCTGCGGGATGCGGCAGACAAATATGGCTCCCTGCGGTGCCTGCATCTGGGAGACGTAGTCCATCAGATCGCGGCTGATTCGAACCACCCGCACACCGGCGGGCAGCGACGGCAGCGCAGTCTGGTCGCAAAGAAAAACGGTTTCCAGACCGGTGCACCACTGCACTGCCTCATCCAGCAGCTTGATGCCGTCGGCCGCAAAGCAGCCCGTCCGGCTGCGATAATCGCGCGAGGCCAGAAGCCTGCGCAGATGCTGGATCTGTGGATTTTGCCGGCTGGTAATGACTTCGTCTGACATGCCGCACCTCACCGTTTGTCTCCGGAGCCTGCCGAACGGGTCGGCAGAACGGAGAATCGTGAAATTTTTTGTCCCTTTGGGCAGATGTTGCCTCCGATTATGTAAAACCGGATGCAGTGCCGTCATAACAACAGGGGGCGGACCTGAAGCGTCCGCCCCTCCGGTTGGTTATTGGTTTTCTTCTCCCAACAGCACACGAACCATGGCCAGTGCCTGCTCGCTGCGCTCACGCATGTCTTCGTCGTCGGACTCCAGACCGCGGTCGATCATGCAGAGATAGAGATCACTTGCCTTGGCCTCCTGCATCAGCTCGGAATCCGCAAAACTTCTGCGGCAGGGATTGTCTGCGTCCGGTTCAATGCCCAGCTCGCTGAGATTGTCGAAATAGGCCATTTCGGAAGAGGAATACAGTGCGGAGGAATAATCATCCATCAGGTAGATGACATAATCTTCGTCGCTCAGGCAGGTGTAGAACACCTCGCGATACTCTGACGCGTATTCTTCGTCCGCAAGGTTTGCGATGCGAAAGAGGATATGAACCTGACCATCGCCGTTTGTGTCGCCCAGCGCGTCGGCCATGGCCTGCCGAACATCCGTGAACTGCTCTTCGGTCAGGCTTCGTGTGGCAATCACCGCAATCTTTGCATCGTATTTCGGGGTGCGGATCGCGTCGATAGTCATGTATACCACGACGGTGAGCGCAACCACCGCCGCAATGGTGACGAATTTGTAGTGGTACCAGTATACATTTGCAAACCAGTGCCGAAATCCTCCGTTTTCGGCTATGCTCTGTCTGAGCTTTTTCATCGGGTCCTCCTGTCTGGGATCACCGCAGATACCGCAGGGATGTATTTTCGGATCGTCATACCGGAAATCCGGGCAGCACGGCAGCATTCTTTTGGTCTTTTGCCCTGTTTTGATGCATATGCTTCTGTTGGTTTTCTGATGAATCCTTTACAGGCTTTTTGGCAATACATGCATCCTATGATAAAGAAGCGAAGAAGGATTGTCAAGCAGGTATTGCGGACTGCGGTACAGTGTGGCTGCGGCACAGTGCATGCGGCTTTCGCAGCAGGCCTGAAACCCCGGTCGGCAGCATATTGTGCCTTTCCCGGCTGCATCGAAACTGCGAAAAGCGGTCGATCAGGACTCTGCAGGTCTGTGGGTTTTGTCGTAGCTTTCCCAGAACGCGGTCTTGTCGGCATAGAGCAGTTCGTCAGCTCTGGCGGCGCAGGCATCAAAATTCGACGCGCCCGTAAAGCTCGCATACCCGCTCGAAAAGCCATAGGGCATATTCCCGCAAAGGGACCGGATGCGGACGATCAGCTCCTTTACATCCTGCTCGCGGCCGGTTCGGAGGATAATCGCAAATTCGTCGCCGCCCAAACGATAAAACAGAGCCCTTGTCGGCAGGGCCTGATTGACCGCACGGGAAAAGGTAACCAGCGCCGCGTCGCCGGCAGCGTGGCCGTGCTCATCGTTGATTCGCTTGAGTCCGTTTACGTCGAACGTGATGTAGAACCGGAAACGGCTGCGCGATTCGACCTCGCGGTAGAGGTGGCTGCGCACATAGGCGCCGGTGAGATAATCCGTGCTGTATTTGCTGATCAGCAGATACATGAAATAGAATATTTCACCATACAGAGCCATGGCAGGCAGGGTCCCCGCGTGATTCAGCCGGTATTCGAGGTATACGCCCAGCACGCACATCGCAATGGCGCAGGTGCAGATTACGGTGTCGGCTGTCTCTCCGCGGCGCATGCGCTGCAGACAGAAGCCCAGAAGCATCAGCAGATAGATTGCAGCCACAACAAAGGTTGTATATCCGAGTGGCCCGCGGTGAAAGCTGTTTCCCGCGTCGTACGAGAAGGCCAGCGGCGAGATCAGCGACGAAAACGAAACAAGTGCATTTACCGCCGCCGGGATAAAAAGCCACCGGGCCAGCCGGGGCTTGTGCTTTCGAGCGGGAACCATCAGCACAAAAAAGGCGATGGCCGGACGGGCGGAATAGCCCAGAGCCGAAAAGATGTATCTCCAGACCACCGGATGGTCAAAGCCTGCGTAGTAGTTTTCAAGCACCTCGGCAAGCACGAGAATCAGGACGCTCAGTGTGGCCCAGACAAAGTTGAGCATGATGCTTCGGTTTTCGACACAGTCTACCAGAACAAAAATGATAAACGCAAAGCCGGCCAGTGTGGTGACAAGATATCGCTCAAAAAAGAAGGATTCAATCATGGGCCGCTACCCATCCTGCCGGGCATCGAAAAAGGCAATGGCCTCGTCGAGCGGCATCACGTGGGAATAGGCAAAGCCCTGGATGTAGTCGCAGGAGGTAGTCAGTGCCATTTCGCGCTGGTCGTCGGTCTCCACGCCCTCGCAGAGCGCGGCGGCGTTCATGTTGTGCGCCATGTCAATCACACTGTCGAGCAGGCGGCGGCCCTTTGGCGTAACGCCCTCGATAACAAGACTGCGGTCGATTTTTACAAGGTCGATTTCGTTGACATACAGGTCGGCGATCACCGAAAAGCCGCTGCCCATATCGTCGATGGCAATCTTGAAGCCCATGGCCTTGCAGCGGCTGATGTTTTCCTGTGCAAGCTTGCTGTCTCCATACAGAGAATCCTCGGTGATTTCGATCACAAGCCGACTGTGGTCAAAGCTGTATTTGCTCGCGATCTCGCGGATGCGGTCGGCAAAATTGCGCTCGGACACCGAAAGGCGGGTGAAGTTGCAGTCGAGAAACAGCTCGCCGTAGCGTGTGCCGTTCCAGCACTCCAGCAGAGCGCAGAGCTGCTCGAAGATGGCATAGTCGTGCTTTTTCACGGCACCAGTGCGACGCATGATGCTGATATACCGACCCGGCAGAATCAGGCCAAACTCGTGGTTGGTCCAGCGCGAGAGTACCTCGGCCCCGCAGATGCGCTCGGTGCTTTTGTCGACGATAAACTGCAGGTACATCGAAAACTCGCCGTTTTCGATTGCCTTGCCGATGCTCAGACGCAGACGCTCTTCGTCCTGATTCTTGAGCAGAAGCTCCAGCGTGGCCATGGTGCAGACCTTGCGGTGATCGGCGGCATAGGAATACGCGGGACGCGCTATGTTCAGCGCCTGCTCGGCCGTTATGCCGCGATTGTCGGCCAGACTGCAGATGCCTGCGGCAAAGAGCTCTTCGTATTCGCTCTGCATCGAGCCCAGATAGGTGCCCAGTGCGCCGAGCAGATCCTCCATGCGCTTTTGTGCCGCTGCGCTGCCGGTGCTCTGGTACAGATAGACAAACACGCCCTCTTCGACGCGAAATACACACTCGCCCGGCGCAGCCATGGCCTGCAGCTTGCGGGCTGCCAGACGCTGGACCTCTTCTTCTTCGCGCACGGTGATCATGTTCTTCATGGCCGACTCGTTCAGAGAGATATAGGCTACATAATACAGGCCCCACACATGCTGCGTGATAAAGGTGCGAAACACATACGAATAGTATTCCGCGTTGCCGATGCCCGTAAGCGGATCAATCATCGCGCGTTTTTTCCCGTGCGGACGCTTCTTTTTGAGCAGCAGGGCAGCCCCTGCCGCAAGCGGTGCGGCGCAGGCCAACACGGCAGCTCCTGCCTTGAGAACGCGGCCGCCCGTGGATCCGGTCGGTGTGCGACCGTTCTGTTTGCTTTCTTCGTTCATATTCTCACCTGTTCAGCCCGTGCGGGCTGCCTTTTTTTGCTGTTTGACCCGATACATAACATCGTCGGCTTCGGAAATCAGCTCCGGAATGCTCTGCCCCGGCGAATGCCGCACAACCCCGATGCTCAGCCTCAGGCTGTCCTTCAGGCCGGCCTCGCGGCCTCTTTTTTCGGCCAGATCCTCAATCAGCTGCCGCAGAAGCTCTGCCTCGCTCTCGGAGCCGCAGCGGACAAAATAGGCAAATTCGTCGCCGCCGTAGCGCGCGCACCAGCCGCCCGATTCGTCGCAGATATACCGCAGCGTTTTGCCCAGCGTCTGCAGGGCGCGGTCGCCCTCGGCATGGCCGTGGCGGTCGTTGGTGTGCTTGAAGCCGTCTATGTCCATGAAAAAGAAAAACAGCGGCTCGTCGCGATGCAGGCCCCGCAGCTCGTTTGAGAGCAGGCGCAGCATCTCGCGGCGGCTGGCAATCTGCGTGAGCCCATCACGGGAAATTTTCCCCTCGAGGCTGTGAATCGTTGCCAGCAGAAACGAAATCATGATGCCCACCGACAGAACCGGCAGGTCCTGCAGGAAAATCTGAACGATAATGCACACCAGCGGCGGGACGATAAACCCGGCCATGTTCATCAGGTCGCCCCGGCGATCGTAGTTTTCCTTATTCCCGGCACGGACATAGCACACAATCGACGCGGCGACAATATACCCATACGACAGCACATGCTGCAGATAAAACAGCGGGCCCCGGTGGTATACGCCCTGTTCGTCAAAATAAAACACAATGCCCGTGAAAGACGAGATCAGCAGCAGCAGAGCCAGCAGCATCAGCGGAATGGCGATAAGCAGGCAATGCTTTGGCGACGGAAGCTCGCCGGAAAAGGCTGCCTGCGTGTATAAATACCAGCAGTAGCACGATGTGCCGAAGCTCACGAAATAACAGAAATTCAGCAGCGAGCGGGCCTTGAACGGAATGACCCAGAACTCGGTGATGCCAATATTCCAGAAAAAGTCAAACACGTTGGCCAGCGCGGCCAGAGCCACGGACAGCACAAAGAGACGCGTGCGGCGTGTGCCGGAGCCGGAGGAGCGCATGGCACTGACCGCGATGATGCCCATCGACACGATCGACAGGAGATTCAGTTCGGAATACAGCAGCATGCTGGTCGGCAGCTCGTTGAGCAATGTTCTGCACCTCCGTGCTTTGTTGATTTTGCAGTCCGTGGCACCCACCCCCGACCCCCTCCCACCGGGAGGGGGCACAGAGGGGGGAGGGACGTCCCCATTCCATGGGGACCGTTGGCGTACAATAACCCATTTCCTTGTGTCAATTATTTATGCT
>CAVHXA010000021.1:0-31313 GCA_963639765.1 Oscillospiraceae bacterium
AAAATTGAGCTACACAACCAATTCCTTAGTGTGTAACTCAATAATAGGGGCTGCCCATGCGTGAAAATACGAGGACTGGCATTGACAGAATTCTTCAACGGTGATATAATTCTTTGCGAGATCAGGCCGCTGCAGGCGGCAGAAAAAGGCTATGACGAAGCAGGCTCCGGTGTTCACGCTCAGAGAAGAATCTCCCCGGCTGCAAGAGATTCCGCGCAGAACCCAAAAGCTACCCCTTCTGAGCCACCGCCCCAAATCAGTAAGGCAGGTCGTTTCCCGCGTTAAGGGTCAAAAGCGGCGTCTTTTTGGCGCAAGCAGGGTGGAACCGTGCGATTTTTGTCCGCACCCCTACACAGCTTCGGCTTGGGGGCGCGGGCTTTTTGTATCAAACAGGAGGAACAGTTCATGGCAGACGAAAACATCTACACATTCGATAATCCCGAATACCGCAAAACCTATTGGCACACCTGCAGCCATATCATGGCTCAGGCTGTTGCCCACCTGTATCCTGGCACCAAATTTGCAATCGGCCCGGCAATCGACAACGGCTGGTATTATGATTTCGACTCCGAAACCGTATTCACGCCCGAAACGCTTGAAAAGATCGAAGCAGAAATGAAAAAAATCTGCAAGGAAAAAATCAGGCTCGAACGTTTTGAGCTCAGCAGAGAAGAAGCACTCGACTGCATGAAAGACCAGCCCTACAAGATCGAACTGATCAACGATCTGCCCGAAGACGCAGTAATCTCATTCTATCGGCAGGGCGACTTTACCGATCTGTGTGCAGGTCCGCACCTCGATTCCACAGGCCGTGTAAAGCACAACGCCTTCAAGCTGACATCCTGCACGGGTGCCTATTGGCGCGGAAACAGCAGCAACAAAATGCTTCAGCGAATCTATGGCGTGGCCTATCCCTCCAAAGAAGAGCTCGACGCGTATCTGCAGCGCATCGAAGAGGCAAAAAAACGCGATCACCGCAAGCTCGGCCGCGAGTTGGGCCTGTTCATGCTCACAGAAGACGGGCCCGGTTTTCCCTTTTTCCTGCCAAAGGGAATGGTGCTCAAAAACACACTGATAGAATACTGGCGGCAGGTTCACAAACGCTACGGCTATGTTGAGGTATCCACCCCCATGATCCTCAACCGCAGTCTGTGGGAACGTTCCGGCCACTGGGATCACTACAAGCAGAATATGTATACCACGGTTATCGACGAAGAAGATTTTGCCATCAAGCCCATGAACTGTCCCGGCGGCATGATTGTCTACAAAAGCGAGCCGCACTCCTATCGCGATCTGCCGCTGCGCGTGGGCGAGCTCGGGCTTGTCCACAGGCACGAGCTTTCCGGTGCCCTGCACGGCCTGTTCCGCGTCCGCTGCTTCACACAGGATGATGCGCATATCTTCATGACGCAGGATCAGCTGAAAAGCGAAATCAAAAACGTTGTAAAGCTTTTTGACGAAGTATATTCCGTATTTGGACTGCCCTACAAGATCGAGCTGTCCACCATGCCGGAGGATCACATCGGCACGGTTGAGCAATGGGAGCACAACCAGGACATCCTCAAAGAAGCCATCACCGAAATGGGAAAAACCTTCGAAATCAACGAAGGAGACGGTGCCTTCTACGGACCAAAGCTCGACTTCCATCTGTCCGATTCGCTTGGCCGCACCTGGCAGTGCGGAACCATTCAGCTCGATTCTCAGCTGCCCGAACGCTTTGAGCTCGACTATATCGGCGAGGACGGTCAGAAGCATCGTCCGGTAATGCTCCATCGCGTGGCGCTCGGCTCCATCGAGCGTTTTATCGGCGTAATTACCGAGCACTACGCCGGCGCTTTCCCGCTGTGGCTGGCTCCGGTGCAGGCAGTGGTTATGACCATCACGGATCGTGCCAACGAATGGGCTGTACAGGCCGCCGAAAAGCTCGACGCAGCCGGCCTGCGGGTAGAAACCGACCTTCGCAATGAAAAGATCGGCTACAAAATTCGCGAGGCACAAAGCCAGAAGGTTCCCTATATGCTGGTTGTGGGCGACAAAGAAGCTGCGGCCGGCACCGTGGCCGTGCGTACCCGCACGGGAAAGGACCTGGGAGCTGTAGCATTGGATGACTTTATTGTCCGTGCACAGAAGATCATCAGTGACAAAAGCGGCGACGAGGCTCTGGCTGAGTAAGGGCAACACTGCACAATAAGGCAAAAGATCCGGCAAAGGTCACAGACAAATTATGCGGTATTGCCTGAGAACTGCTGACAGACACACGAAGGGGCCGCAGCAAGGCGGCCCCAACGGATTCGTCCTGCCAACACAAAAACAAACCGGAGACGAAGAAATATGCCTGATCCTGTCTGGCTGCACGGAACAATACGAACCGTGATATACCAAAACGAAGAAAACGGCTATGCGGTGCTGAAGCTCGAAACCGATGACGGACAGACAGTCACCGCTGTCGGAACCATTCCGCTTCCTGCTCCGGGAGAAGAGATAACCCTGAGCGGCAGTTGGACAGAGCATGCTGCCTATGGCAGTCAGTTCAAGGGAGAGCTCCTCGAACGGCTTCTGCCGACGACGGCCGCGGGGATCCTGGCCTATCTGGCGGGCGGAGCCGTACCCGGCATCGGAGGCAAAACGGCAGAAAAGCTTGTGCAGATTTTCGGGGACAAAACGCTTCAGGTTCTTGAACGCCAGCCAGAGCTGCTGCAATCCCAGGCCGGTATGAGCCTCAAGCGTGCCCGGGCTGCGGCAGACAGCTTCCGCAGCAGAATCTGCGCCCGGCAGCTTATCGAATTTATGCGTTCCAACGGGTTTAACAGCTATCTCGCTCTGCGCGTTTACCGAATCTATGCAGACGATGCACTGGAGCAGGTACAGCAAAACCCCTATCTGCTTACCGATGAGTCTATAGGTGCGGACTTCACAAAAGCAGACAGTCTTGCAATCCGGCTCGGAATACCACTTGACGATCCGCGTCGGGTCGATGCAGGCGTGCTCTATGAGCTTGCGTTCAATATGAATCTGGGTCATGTTTTTCTGCGATCAGACAAGCTGATTCAAGCTACCTCCGATATGCTGCATCTGAGCGGCATCGATGTTGAAAAAGCTCTGCAGCGTCTGAACGAAGACGGAAGCATCATCACAGAATCCATCGAAGGCATTCGCGTATGTTATATTCGCCGCATGTATGAGGCAGAATCCAGAACGGCATATGAGCTGCTGCGGCTTGCCGCTATTCCGCAGCAGCCGACGGATGATTTTCAAAGCACACTGCTGCAGATTGAAAACACCACTGCAATCCGCTTTGCTCCCGAGCAGCGGCAGGCTATTCGCCTGGCTGCGCAGGGCCATGTTCTTGTGCTTACCGGCGGACCCGGGACCGGCAAGACCACCACTGTTCGCGGCATTCTGGCACTATATGATTCCATGGGCCTCAAAACGCTTTTGGCCGCTCCGACCGGACGTGCGGCGAAACGCATCGAAGAGCTCTGCGGCCGCGAGGCCGCCACAATCCACCGCATGCTTGAGGTGCGGCTTGACGAGAATTCCGGGCAGATGTCGTTTTTTCACGATGAAGATTGTCCGCTGCAGGCAGATGCCGTGATTGTCGACGAGGTTTCCATGCTGGATATCTCGCTTATGTCCAGCCTGATGCTGGCTCTGCCGGACACATGCCGACTGGTTCTGGTGGGCGACCGTGATCAGCTTCCGTCTGTGGGGCCGGGGCGTGTCCTGTCCGGAATTATGCGCAGCGGGGTCATTCCATGCATAAAACTCAAAGAAATTTTCCGTCAGGCGCAGAGCAGTCTGATTGTTACCAACGCGCATGCCGTAAACAGCGGACAGATGCCGGTCCTCAACGCTACGGACAGGGATTTCTTCTTTCTCAGGCGCCGTTCTGCCGAGGATGTGGTTCAGACCATCTGTGATCTGTGCAGTCGTCGGCTGCCGCAGAATATGGGAATTCCTGCGGAACAGATACAGGTTCTGTCCCCATCCAGAATAGGAAGGACAGGCACAATAAACCTCAACCGTCAGCTTCAGGCGGCGCTTAACCCCGCACAGGCCGAAAAGCCGGAGCTTACTTTCGGAGACTATGTCTTCCGCAGGGGTGACAGAGTCATGCAGATACGCAACAACTATGACATTATCTGGACGAAAAACGATGGTGAGCAGGGTTGCGGTATATACAACGGCGACGTGGGAAAAATCGAGGACATAAACCTCAGCGAAAAGTTTCTAACGGTCCTCTTCGACGATCGCGTGGTAGAATACAGCTTTGAAATGCTCACGGACCTCGAACCGGCCTTTGCCGTTACCGTACACAAAAGCCAGGGAAGTGAATACAGGGCCGTAATTCTCAGCGTCTACCAGGGCCCGCAGCCACTGCTTACCCGCAGCGTTCTGTATACGGCCATCACCAGAGCAAGAGAGCTTTTGATCCTTGTCGGAGACGAGGGCGTTGTGGAGCAGATGGTTGCAAATACCAGCCAGACGAAACGCTGCAGTGCGCTGTGCCGGCGGCTGCTTGGGGGTGTACGCTCGTGAAGACATCTTTCCTGCTCGATCTGATATATCCGCCCAAATGCCCTTTTTGCCAAAAGCTGCTGCAATCAGACGAAAACGGACTGTGCCGCGCCTGTTCGAATCGATACCTTCATCAACAGCCGGAGAATATTTCCGGAGACTGGTTTTTCGTCTGCATCCACGCACTGAACTACGATGGAGAGGTCCGCGACGCAATTCTTCGCTATAAATTTCAGGGACGGCGATGCTATGCCGAAGCGTTTGGTCATATTCTATACGAAGCGGTGCGGCGAGCCGGTCTGCAGTGGGACCTCATAACCTGGGCTCCGGTGAGCGCAAAGCGCCGGCGTCGGCGCGGCTATGATCAGGCAGAGCTTCTTTGCCGCCGGCTGGCAGCACTGCAAAACACGGTCCCGGTATCCGTATTGAGAAAATGCCGGAACAATCCTGCCCAGTCAACGCTGAAGAATGCAGCACAGCGCGCACAGAATGTCCGGAACGTTTATACAGTCACAGACGCGTCGGCCGTGACGGGACGCAGAATTCTGCTCATCGACGACATCATCACAACCGGCAGCACGCTCAGCGAATGCAGCAGGGTTTTGCTTCAGGCGGGGGCCGAGAGCGTCCTGTGCGCGGCACTTGCCGGGCAAAATCGCAAATCGCCGCAAACAGACAGGCCGGCCTGAGGCGGAATCAAGCAGCCGACCGGATTTTTGCTCAAACCAGATCGGAGAACGCTATGCTTACACTATCCAGAGACCTGGGCATCGACCTGGGCACAGCCAATGTATTGATCTATGCAAGAGGAAAAGGCATCGTCACGCGCGAGCCCTCTGTTGTGGCTATCGACAGGACAACGGGGAAAATGCTTCGGGCGGGCAGCGAAGCCAGAATGATGCTCGGGCGTACGCCGGGGAATCTGGCGGCACTGCGTCCTGTAAAAAACGGAGTAATTTCCGATTATGACCTTACCGTAAAAATGCTTCAGTCCTTTCTGCGGAGCATCAACCGCTTTATGCTCATCAAGCCGCGCGTAGTTGTGAGCGTACCGAGCGGAATAACCGAAATGCAGGAGCGAGCCGTGATTCAGGCAGCACTTGAGGCCGGTGCCAGACGGGCTTATCTGATCGAAGAGCCGCTCGCCGCTGCACTTGGCTCCGGTATGGATATCGCAGGCCCTTCGGGACGGATGGTTGTGGATATCGGCGGAGGGACAACCGATATGGCTGTGCTTAGCATGAACGGCGTAGTCTGCTCATCATCGGTACAGGCGGCGGGTGACCACTTCGACGACGCCATTATTCGCTATATACGCCGCCGCTATAATGTTTTGATCGGAGCACAGACGGCAGAGACAATAAAAATGTCCATAGGCTGTGTCTGTCAGCAGCCGGAGCGCCTGACGATGATCGCAAAGGGACGAGATCTGAAATCCGGCCTGCCGAGAGAAGCTGAGATCAGTTCCGACGAAATCCTGCAGGCACTGAAGACTGCAACGCAGCAGATTATTGATGCAGTCCAGTCCCTGCTCGAGGATACCCCACCCGAACTTGTAACGGATATCTCACAGTCCGGCATCATGCTTACCGGAGGCGGAAGCCTGATCCGAGGCATGGACAGACTGATTGAAGATGCTACAGGAATTTCCTGCAGTGTGGCAGACGACGCAGAGTCCTGCGTGGCTCTCGGCATCGGGAAAAGCCTGGGCTGGCTGTCACAGATGCAGGAAGGAACCATCAACCTGGCCCGGCGCAAGCTTTTGGAGCAATAAATCGGCAGCACCGCCAAATATATCCCAAAAAAGCAGAGGACGCGCATCAAAAGAATGCGCGTCCCCATCTTTTGTTATGACGGCACTGCACAATTCGGCAAGAGGATTAGAGAAATTTTGCGTCACAAATTTGCTGCAAAACACTGTGCAATGTGCACTGGCCGGCGGCCACAGATGCGTCGTACAGAAGCCGGATTGCATTGATGAAAACACTCCAAAACAATGCAGTGTGCATTTTAGCTTGTACTATCGGCCGATTTGACACTTTTCAGTCTTCGGGAGAGATCACATTCTGCGGGAGCGCGGACGTCACGTCCGGCTCAGCAGCAGTGCTTTCAATGACAGTTTCTGATTCGGTGGCGGTGCTTGCCGACAGGCCGATATCAAAGCCCTCTCCGGCGTGCTCGTGAATGTCCTCGAGAGCGCGCGTGAGGATGGTGTAGGTTTCTTCGTCCACGCAGCCATTTGCGTTGGACAGATACGCGGCAATTTCGTCGTGAATGCTGACAATCTGAAATTTCGAATATCCGTCCGGCCCGGTTTCCAGCATATAGCAGGGAATATAGCCGACATCAGCCAGCGAGACCTTTCCGGTATCAAGGTCCTTTTCAAAGGTCAGATTCAGAATGACGGTCTGCCGTGTGTAGTCTTTGTTCATGGAGCTCAGGAAGTTGCCGAGCCCATAGGCGATAAAACCGGTTTTTTCCTCGCCGTCAACTGTAGTAATGCTGCGGGTTTCCATGGCATTTACAACGTGTGAATGGCTTCCGATGATTGCGTCCACGCCGTTTTCAAACAGAAGGTCGGCGATTTGTTCCTGTTCGTCGCGGGTTGAGAACACATATTCGCTGCCCCAATGCGGAAGAACGATAACGATGTCTGCACCCGCGGCCCGTGCGGCCTGTACATCGTCGATAAGCATCTGTTCTTTGATGCCGGTATAGGAGTCGTAGTAGTCGTCATATAAAAGATTGACCGTGTATTCATAGCCCTCGGTGAGGTACATGTCGTTGATATTTTTTGTATAAGCCAGGAAGGCAACCTTTATACCGGATACATCCACGATTGCGGCACCACCGTCACGGTCGCGGTCGGCCTGCGTGTAATAGGTGCCGACGTTGTTCATGCCGGCGTCGCGGATATGACGGATGGTGGAAAACAGACCGGAGACACCATAGAGCATGGAATAGGTGTTGGCAGTGCTGAGTATGTCGAAGCCAGCATTTGCCAGATTCTGGGCCAAATCGGTCGGAGCGTTGAAATACGGTACATGACCGGTATAATCATAGCCATCGGCAAAGGTGGTTTCGAGGTTGGCGGTGGTGATGTCGGCATCGGACAGATAGTCGCGGATTTTGCTGAAGCTCAGACTGAAGTCGTAGCTTCCGTCGGGCTGGGCTGCGGCGGTAATCTGATCGTCATAGATCATGATGTCACCCACACAGCTGATGCGAACCGTGGCTGTGTTTGCTACAGGCTCTTCGTACGGAACCTGAGCGGTATCCTGCTCCTGTACGGCGTCAGCAGTTTCGGCCTGTGTATCTGCCTGCGTGTCGTTTGTGAGATCCTGCAGAGACTCCTGCCCACCGCCGCAGCCACGCACAATCAAAACAATCAGCAGGATCAGCACCAGAAGTATGCCGCCAAAAAAGATTCGTTGATTTCGCTGATGCCGACGCTTCATTTCCAGACGCTGTTTTCTGCGCTGCGCCATCAGGCGCTGGCGTTCTTCGTAGTTATAGTCGTTTCCTGCCAATGGAATTACCTCCCGTCCAGGCAATCGACACCCCGGCTGAGGGTGCGTGCTTTTCTCCGAATTCCCTCTTCTGTATATTGTACAGGAAAATCAATCGAGATACAATGCTTTTTCGCTGAAGAATTCAACAAAGGCAGCGGGATTTTTGCGTGAAGCGTGGCAGGGGCCGGCCTTTGTCAGACGCCGCCGTGCGGCATGCCCGGTCAGTCGTGTGTTGAAAGCTTAACAGTAAACTGATATTTGTAGTGCTTGCGATAAACCGGCTCGGGCTGCTGTTTTTCAAAGCGCACATGATAACCCGCATCCTGCGCAGCAACAACCAGGTGCGCCGCAGCAACGCCTACGTCGATACAGGCCATATAAGACAGCTGCGGGAGCTGGATGCGCGGTTTTTTTCGAAACAGGTGGATACGGTATTGCTCGGAATAGATCCTGACCGGGAAGCTGTCGCGGAATGACGGAGCATAGCCCATAGCACGAATCATCTCGGCCTTATATCCGCTGACGTCGCCGAAGGCCATCCGGGCCAGAGGCGAAAGCTTTTTTTCCCCGGGCTGATAAAAAGGCTCGTCGGAATAGCCAAAGCCAACGCTGGCAATATAAGGAAGCACATCGTCAAAGTCGTTTTCAAGTTCCAGGGCACCCTGCCAGCAGGTGGCCACACCATGGGCACTCAGCCATAAAACGGCCATCTGTCCCAGAAAACCGCTGTTTTGCAGACAGCCGTTCTTTTTTTCGGCTCGAAGTACCAGATAATAGGGAGCCTGCATTCTGGGTGTTCCGCCAACAGCCCTGCACATTTCATCAAAGGGAAGAATGTCAAAGTTCCAGTCGATACCGGAGTCCGGAAGATCCAGATCAGACAGAAAATCTATCAGCTCATCCTGCATGTCCTGAGCAACCGGTTGGTCCATGCGATAGCTGCGAATGGTTTTGCGAATGGCAATTGCCTCCATCAGAGTCATGGAAATACACCACCAGATCGATAATTTAAACCGAAATCGGTCAATACAGGAACTATAGCAGATTCTTTGAATAAATGCTACAGCCCGGCAGCACATTTCCAATGCACAAAGCCGGGGAGGCAGCTGCATTCCGAAGAGTGAAATTCGGTCCGCGTTTGCGGGCATGCTTGCAAATGAGGCAAAAAGCAGTATAATATAAAATAAATTCAACATGGAAAACAAGGGGAATAAAGTATGCAACGTACGCCGGTGTCCAAAATTCTAGCCGATCCTGCCGCGTTGGACGGCAAGCAGGTTACCGTGGGTGGATGGGTCCGTACCATCCGGGATCTGAAATCCTTTGGTTTTATCGAGCTCAACGACGGCAGCTGCCTGAAAAATCTGCAGGTTGTACTCGAAGACGGCAAGCTGAACAACTACAAAGAAATTATCCGTCAGAATGTCGGAGCGGCTCTGATCATCACCGGCACGGCGGTGGCAACGCCCGAGGCCAGACAGCCCGTTGAGCTGAAGGCTGCTGAGGTTGCGGTCGAGGGCACGTCTGCCCCGGACTATCCATTACAGAAAAAGCGCCACGGGGTCGAATTCCTGCGCACCATTCAGCATCTTCGACCCAGGACCAACCTGTTTTCGGCAACCTTCAGAGTACGCAGCACGGCGGCATATGCTATTCATCGCTTTTTTCAGGAGCGTGGCTTCGTCTATGCACAGACACCCATCATCACAGCCAACGACTGTGAGGGTGCGGGCGAGATGTTTCAGGTCACAACGCTCGATCTTGCCAACCCGCCCAGGACCGAAAACGGGCAGATCGACTACACCCGTGACTTTTTCGGCCGCAGGACCAGCCTGACGGTTTCCGGGCAGCTCAATGCCGAAAACTTTGCCATGGCCTTTGGCAACGTGTATACCTTTGGCCCCACGTTCCGCGCAGAAAACTCCAACACCCAGCGCCATGCCGCAGAATTCTGGATGGTTGAGCCGGAAATGGCCTTTGCCGATTTGAGCGACTACATGGATACGGCTGAGGACATGATCAAATATATCATCCGCTATGTTATGCAGACCTGCCCCGATGAGATGGACTTCTTCAATTCCTTTGTAGACAAGGGCCTTAAAGACCGTCTTGAGCACGTGGCCGGCTCTGATTTCGGACGCATCACCTATACCGAGGCTGTGGAAATTCTGCAGAAATCCGGGGCGTCTTTCGATTATCCCGTACAATGGGGCATCGACCTTCAGACCGAGCATGAGCGCTACCTGACCGAACAGATTTATCAGCGACCGCTGTTTGTTACCGACTACCCAAAAGACATCAAGGCCTTTTACATGCGCCTGAACGACGACGGCAAGACCGTTGCGGCGGCAGACTGTCTGGTGCCCGGTATCGGAGAGATTATCGGCGGCAGCCAGCGCGAAGAGCGACTGGATATACTCGAGGCCCGCATCCGTGAGCTTGGCATGAATCCGGACGACTACAAATACTATTGTGATCTTCGCAGATATGGTACATGCAGGCATGCCGGCTATGGCCTGGGCTTTGAGCGTATGGTAATGTATCTGACCGGAGTGAGCAACATCCGCGACGTAGAGCTGCATCCACGCACAGTCGGAAACGCGGAGTTCTGAGGCAGCACCGCGCAATTGCGTCTGCGGAGTCCAAGAGATCCTTTCTTGCGGAAACACGTCTGGAAACCATAAGAGCCAAAGGGAATCCCTGTGTGTTTCCGTCTTTTTCCGAAAATCTACTGACTGACTTTCCTGCCGGTTTGTTCAGGCAGCTTTGTCTTTTATGCCAAGGAGGCATCTATGAGCAACGTAAACCCGGACAAACAGAATCTTGTGTCCTTCAGTTTGATGGGGCCAGAAAGCGGAGGCCCTTGCGTGGTTGATTCCAACAACGGCAGAATTACCCGTATTCGCCCCTACAAATACGACACCAAAGACGTGACAGAACGCTGTAACCCGTGGACCATCGAGGCCAGAGGCAAGACATTCTCCGCACCGAATGAGGTATGCATCACTCCCTTCGGACTCGGATATCGAAGCCGTGTATACTCGCCGAATCGTGTAAAATATCCGCTGCGGCGCGTCGACTGGGATCCAAACGGAGAAAGAAATCCGCAAAATCGCGGCAAGTCCGGCTATGTGCGTATTTCGTGGGATGAGGCTGCGCAGATTGTTGCCGATGAGCTTCGCCGCATCAAAGAGCAATATGGCCCCGAAGCGGTTTTGTGCCAGGCGGATATGCACGGAGAAGGAAAAAACGTATCGCCGAGTCACGGCTGCCCAAATCGTCTGCTGAGTCTGATGGGCGGCTATACCCTGCAGATGCGCAATGCCGACTCCTGGGAGGGCTGGTTCTGGGGAGCCAAATACGTCTGGGGCTGTGAGCCCGTCGGAGAGATGGCCCCGCAGACCAACCTGTTTCCGGATATCATGCAGCACAGCGAGCTGCTTCTCTTCTGGGGATGTGACCCGGAAACAACGCCCCGGGGCTTTGGACTGGCGCTTCCAAGTCGGATGTGCTACTGGTTTACCGAACTGAACATCCCACAGGTATACATCTGTCCGGACCTCAACTACGGGGCAGCCGTGCATGCAGACAAATGGATTCCCATCCTGCCGAACACCGATGCCGCCCTGCAGCTGGCAATTGCCTATGTATGGCTGACCGAAGGAACGTGGGACAGAGACTATATTGCCTCTCACGCCTATGGCTTTGACCGCTTTGAAGACTATGTTCTGGGCAAAACCGACGGCGTTGCGAAAACACCGGCATGGGCCAGCGAAAAAACTGCAGTGAAAGAATGGACCATCAAGGCGTTAGCCCGCAAGTGGGCAAAATGTGCTACCAGCATTCTGCACGGAAACGGCGGCAGCTACATTCGCGGCCCCTATTCCTCCGAACCTGGCCGCCTTGAGGTCATGCTTCTGGGTATGCAGGGGCTCGGCCGCCCGGGAGTACACCAGGCCAAGATGCTTGAGTGGAGCCTGTGGAACCGCGACTATCCCGTGCCCTTTCAGGGACAGTTTGTGCCGAAAATGCCGCATATCTGCGATGCACTGCGGCCGGTAGACGGCGACGTCGAAGAACACATCAACATGAAGCGCTTTGTTCTCAACGACGAACAAAAGCAAAAGGTTCCCGAGCTCATAGATCTTTTCAAAATTCTTCCGGCACCGCAGCAGTTTATTCCCCGCACCATGATTCACAATGCCATTCTCGACGGTCACGCCGAGTGGCGCGGGCTGCAGTGCTTTTCGTCCAGTCAGCAGCCGGGCCCGAACAATTACCGCTATCCCACGCAGCAGTATCAGTTCCAGCCAATGCAATATCCACGACCTGGCCTGAGCCGTGTGCACATGATCTGGACCGATGCGCCCTGTCAGGTTACCTGCTGGAACGATGGAAACCGTTCCATTCGCGCCTATCGGCATGAATCCATCGAATGCATCGTGGCACAGCATCCCTGGCTCGAAAACGACTGCTATTTTGCCGACATCATCTTTCCCGTCGCAACCAAGCACGAGCTCAACGAGCTTTGCAATGACCTGACTACGGGCACCTATACCTCCGTATATGTCTCCGAGCCCTGCTGTGAGCCAATCGGAGAATCCGTATCGGACTTCGACGTCTGCGCCCGTGTGGCCGCCAAGCTCGGACAGGAATACTACGACGCCTATACCGGAAAGCTGACCGAAAAAGAACGTGTACGTTTTTTCTATAAGGCTACGGGCTGTGAGGACTATCTCAGCTGGGAGGATTTTCAAAAGCAGAAAATCTATGTCATTCCAAACAAAACGCAGGAAGAATGGTCAAGCCTGCCGGTAGGGCTGAGACCGTTTTACGACGATCCGGAGAACAATCCTCTGTCCACACCAACGGGCAAGCTGGAATATGCATCTACGCTCATCGAACAATACACGCCGGACGACCCCGAGCGCCCTGTTGTTGCCGGCTGGGTTGAAAAGGGTGAAACACACGACGAACGCCTGAGCAGTGAACGGGCCGAAAAGTATCCGCTGCTGTGCATGTCAAACCACGGGCACTGGCGGATGCATTCGCAGTGTGACGATATCGTATGGACCCGTGAAATTGAGACCATGAAGATCAAGGGCAAAGACGGCTATCTGTATGAACCGGTATGGATTCATCCGTCTGAGGCTGAAAAGCGCGGCATCTGTCATGGCGATATTGTCAAGGTTTTCAACGAAAAAGGAATCGTACTCTGCGGTGCCTACGTTACCGAGCGCCTGATTCCACAGGCCTGCTATGTTGACCACGGCTCCCGGTTGGATCCGATAATTCCCGGCTGGCTGGATCGAGGCGGTGCCATAAATACCATCACGCCAACCGGAAACCTCTCCAGGAACGCCACGGGCATGGCTGTTTCCGGATTTCTGGTAGATGTCCAAAAAGTTACAGACGAAGAATGGGTCGAGTGGCGAAGGGATTATCCGGAAGCTTTTTCACGTAAGCTCGACCCGGATGCCGGCGTATGTCTCGACGGCTGGCTGCTTGATGAGGAGGTGCATCATGGCTGAAAAGTGCTTTGTAATTGATGTTGGGCGATGCACCGGCTGCTACAACTGTCAGCTTGCCTGCAAAGACGAACACGCCGGAAATGATTTCCGTCCCATTGCGGCACCCCAGCCGCTGACGGGGCAGTTCTGGTGCGCGGTGGATGAACACCCGGGCGGCACCATTCCAAAGCTTCGTATCCATTATATTGCACATCTCTGCAACCACTGCAAAAATGCTGCCTGTATGGCGGCCTGTTCAAGCGGTTCTATATATCGCCGCGATGATGGGCTGGTAATTATCGATCCGCAGACCTGCACCGGCTGCCGAAAATGTGTACAGGCGTGTCCGTACAATGCCGTTTTTTTCAACGAAACGCTGCATATAGCCCAGAAATGCACCGGCTGCGCACATCTGCTCGATGCGGGTTATACACAGCCCCGCTGTGCTGAGGCCTGTCCGACCGACGCCATGCGATTCGGCACCGAAGACGAACTGGCTGAGCTTATTTCCGGGGCCGTGACACTCAAACCGGAAAGTGGCTGTGGACCGAGGGTTTATTACCGCAACATTCCCGGCCGTTTTATCGGTGCTACGGTATACGACCCCGTACAAAAAGAAGTAATCATCGGCGCGGAATGTACACTGACCGGCGAGGGATGCACCTTTTCCGCAAAAACCGATGATTTTGGCGATTTCTGGTTTCGGGATCTTCCGGAGGCTGTATTTGACCTTGAGATTACAGCTTCAGGCTATCGGACCATTCGATTTTCCGCTCTATCTACATCTGCGGATCTGAATCTGGGTGATCTGCCGATGCAGCCCTCTGTTTCCAATGTATAGAAGCATCCTGCATTTTGGTATGGAAATTCAGAAGAGGATATGATATACTGTTCTAAGAAGGGGTATACACCTGACCAAAACCGTGTACATACCCAAACCAAATCATCAAGGAGAATGCACCATGGGTCTGATTAAAGCACTAACCGGCTCCGCGGGCGGCGTTTTGGCCGACCAGTGGAAAGAATACTTTTACTGCGAAGCTCTGGCCAGTGATGTACTGGCAGTAAAGGGCCAAAAGCGGGTTTCGGGCCGCAGCAGCAACACCAAAGGCAGCGAAAACATCATCTCCAACGGTTCGGTAATCGCGATAGCCGATGGTCAGGCCATGATTATCGTAGATCAGGGCAAAGTAGTTGAATTTTGCGCCGAGCCTGGCGAATTTACCTACGACACCTCCACGGAGCCGTCTATTTTTGCCGGCGATCTCGGTACCAGCATCATCGACAGCTTCAAAAATCTCGGAAAGCGCTTTACCTTTGGCGGTGAGGCCCCAAAGGATCAGCGCATCTACTACTTCAACACCAAAGAGCTTATCGGCAACAAATACGGCACGCCGAGCCCGGTTCCTTTCCGCGTGGTTGACGAACGTGCCGGTATCGACATCGACATTGCCATTCGCTGCTTTGGCGAATACAGCTATCGCATCTGCGATCCCATCCTTTTTTACACCAATGTCTGCGGAAATGTATCTGAGGCCTACACACGCGGTTCCATCGAGGGCCAGATGAAAACCGAGCTGCTTACTGCACTGCAGCCGGCCTTTGCCAAAATTTCCGACATGGGTATCCGTTATTCTTCTCTGCCCGGTCACACGGTTGAGCTCAGCAACGCCTTAAACGAAGTACTCAGCGCAAAATGGCGCAATCTGCGCGGAATGGAAATTGTCTCGCTGGGTGTCTCTTCTGTCAAGGCCAACGAAGAAGACGAGCAGATGATCAAGCAGATGCAGCGCAATGCCGCATACCGCGATCCCGGAATGGCCGCAGCCACACTGGTTGGAGCTCAGGCACAGGCGATGCAGGATGCCGCCAAAAACAGCGGCGGCGCAGCCGTCGGTTTTATGGGCCTCAACATGGCCGGCGCAGCCGGCGGCATGAATGCCCAGGCGTTGTATCAGATGGGTTCCCAGCAGACGGCTTCGCAGACGGCTCCTGCTGCACCGGCGGCTCCCGAAGGCTGGACATGTTCATGCGGTCAGAGCGGAAATACCGGCAAGTTCTGCGCCGGCTGCGGCGCACCAAAGCCCGCACCCAAGCCTGCCGCCGGCGAATGGGTATGTCCTTCCTGTGGTGCGCAGGCCAGTGGAAAGTTCTGCCCCGAATGCGGCACCAAAAAGCCCGAGGCACAGTCTGACGGCTGGACGTGCTCGTGCGGAACACACAACAAAGGCAAATTCTGTGCGGAGTGCGGTGCTCCAAAGCCTGCAGGCACACCCAAATATCAATGTGACAAATGCGGATGGGAACCAGAAGACCCTGCACATCCGCCAAAGTTCTGCCCGGAATGCGGCGATCCGTTTAACGACTCCGATCAAATCTGACAACGATATATTACCAGGGCAGCTATAAGTCACTTCAACATGCGAGACGACACAGCCGCACTGCATCCACAGCCTTCAGCCGGTTGCTCTTTGCCGAAAACGTTCCTGCAATACACAAGACAGCTCCGGCAAAACTCCGGCAGAAGGCTTTTGGCGTGTACATATAATAGTGTTGTCTCAGATTCTCTGTGCCCTGTGTCTGGCTGCAGCTTGTCAGCGAAATAAGCAAAGGAGGGGGACTATGTCCACCCAGGTAACCAACTATCAATGCCCGGCATGTACCGGTCCGCTTCATTTTACAGGTGCATCCGGAAAGCTCGAATGCGATTACTGCGGCAGCACCTATGATGTTGCTGAGATAGAAGCTCTTTTTGCACAAAAGGAGCAGGCTGCGGTCAAGGCCGGAAAAGAAGCTGAGCAAAAAACCAAGCAGGCAAAGAAAGATGCCGAAGAAAGCGGCTGGCAAGACTGCAGCGGCAACGATACATGGAGTGCTGACGGCATGAAATCCTACATCTGTCCTTCATGCGGGGCTGAGCTGGTCTGCGACGAAACAACGGCAGCGACATCCTGTCCTTATTGCGGCAACCCCACCATTGTACCGGGGCAGTTCAGCGGGACAAAAAAACCCGACTTTATCATTCCGTTCAAGCTTGACAAGAACGCGGCTACCGAAGCACTGAAAAAACACTGCAAAGGCAAGCGGTTTTTGCCAAAGGCCTTTACGGACGAAAACCACATACAGGAGATTCAGGGCATATATGTGCCGTTCTGGCTCTTCAACGGTCAGGGGCAGGTGGACGCCAGCTTTGAAGCAACGCGCTCGTCAACCTATGAAACTTCGGATGAACGCATTACCGACACCGAACACTTCCACATCGAGCGAAGTGGAAATGTTGCCTTTGAGCGTGTACCGGTAGATGCTTCCACCAAGATGCCCGATGCCAACATGGACGCCATCGAGCCATTCGACTATTCCGAACTCACCGCATTTTCAACAGCCTATCTTCCGGGCTTCCTTGCTGACAAATACGACGTAAGCATCGAAGAGAGTGCAGGGCGCGCCGATGCCCGATGCGAAGAAAGCTGCATTCAGGCCATGGAACAGACTGTTGTCGGCTATGACACCGTAACACGGCAGTCCGCAAACGTTCAGCTGACTCGAGGAAAGGTACAATATGCCATGCTTCCCGTGTGGATGCTGCACACCAAATGGAAAAACAAAGACTATCTTTTTTCCATGAATGGACAAACAGGCAGATTTATCGGCGATCTGCCTGTCAGCTGGAAGAAGTTCTGGCTTTGGCTGGCTGGAATCTGCCTGGGATGCACAGCACTTCTGAGCGTGCTCTGCATTTTGCTTATGCGCTGAGGAGAACATTATGAAAAAACGGATTTTCTGCCTGCTGTTTACTCTGACACTGTTTTTGGCTTTGGCGGTCCCGGCCTTTGCAGAGGCCAGCCTCGACTACGTCACCGATCCTGAGGGCTATCTGTCCGACGAAGAATTCGAACAGCTCAACACCAGGGCCCGGACTATTTCAGAACAAAACAACTGCGGCGTTTATATTATCATAGTCGACGAATACCTCGACTACAACGGCAGCGACGACGGTATATACGAATTTGCCAAATATCTCTATAAAGAGCACGAGCTCGGCTTGGGAGAAGATCAGAGCGGCGAGCTTCTGGTCATGAGCATGGATGACCGCCAATACGCACTCATTGCCTACGGCGCAGTTGGAAACGGCGCCTTTACCGACTATGGCAAAGAGCAGCTGACCGAAGCTTTTTTAGATGACTTTAAAAATGACGACTGGTACGGCGGTTATTGCGACTATCTTTCTGTCAGCAAGCATTATCTTGATCTGTATCAAGCCGGCACAGCCTACGATATCCACTCCGAAAGCACGACAGACACATCGGCTGTTCTGCTGCCCCCGGTTGTGATTCTGGCCATATTTGTCGTTTCCTTTCTGATTGCTCTGATTGTGTGTCTGTGCATGCTGCGTAAAATGCGAACGGCAGTGCAGGCCACACAGGCGAACGACTATATTCTACCAGACGGGGTAGTCATCATCCGACAGGACGATATCTATACCCACACCACACAGACTCGTGAGACCATTTCCGACAGCAGTGATTCCGACAGCGGCGGTACGACCGTAGATTCCGACGGTTTTTCCGGTAGCTCCGGCAGTTTCTGAGATCTGCGGGTGAGCGGCCCCGGCCTGCTTTTGTGCGGCGGCAAGGTTTTCCTTGACATACAGCGGTCGCTGCCCTATAATGAACAGGCTTTTGACCGTTTGTGTGCCGTGCCTGCGGCACAAAGAGGGGAGGGAAACCTATGCCGGAGATCCATGTAAAAGAAGGCGAATCTCTGGAGAGTGCAATGAAGCGCTTCAAGCGTAGCTGCTCCAAAGAGGGCGTTATCGCAGAAGTAAAAAAGCGCGAGCACTATGTCAGCCCAAGCCTCAAGCGCAAGCAAAAATCCGAAGCAGCCCGCCGCAACAAGCACAAGTCCTATTAAGCACCGCATTCTGCAGCGGTTCTATAGCCCGATCTGCTGACGCTCCCGCAAAGCCGGGTATTGCTGTGTCGGGCCTGCCTGTATTCGTGATTTTGCGCATCGAAGACAATTGCTTCACGGCCCGCAGGTGTGCGTGTTGTCGGCTGCGGCAGACAATGCACACAAGGCGGGCTGTGCTTTTTCATGCACATTATCGGCAGACCTTGAGCAAACGGAGTTTTCTGCTGCGGCGCTTCCGACCGCGTCGCGCTGAAAGCATCAGAGCTCCCGATCCCTGCATACCTGTCTTCATCAACCAGCAGATCGATCTGTCTCTGACACGATGCTTTCACAGATTATCCAAAGCCATGATTCTACGAAAGGAGCTTTTTATGGCAAACCAGATTCATAAATTTGTCCGGGTTCTTGACGAGGCCGGGATAGATGCCCTTTTGCTGACCAGCCAGGTCAACCGCTTCTATGCTGCGGCCTATGATGTTGCAGAGGGTGTAGCCGTGATCACCCGCAGCGGCAGCTGGTACTTTACCGACAGCCGATACATTGAGGCCGCCGAAAAGAATCTTTCCGGCTTTGTGCTGCAGCAAAACGATGCAGAGCACCCTTATACACTGCTCATAAACAACACACTTGAGCAGGCCGGCGCAAAAAAGCTCGGCATCGAAGACGGTTATCTCAGCCTGGCAGAATACAACACATACACACAACAGCTACATGCTGAGCTTATTCCATGCCAGCAGCATCTGGCTCCGCTTCGCTTCAGCAAAACATCCTGGGAGCTGGAACGGATGCGAAAGGCACAGGAAATCACAGACAAGACTTTTTCCGAGCTGCTCGACGTAATTCATCCCGGCATGACCGAAAAGCAACTCTGTGCCGAGCTGATCTATCGACTCTATCGATTCGGGGGCGACAATCTGGCCTTTGATCCCATCGTGGTTTCTGGTCCAAATTCCAGCCTGCCGCATGGTGTACCGGGTGATCGGGTCATTCAGGCCGGAGATTTTGTCACAATGGACTTTGGTGCGAAATACGGCGGCTATTGTGCCGACATGACGCGTACTATTGCCGTGGGCTATGCCACCGACGAAATGAAAACCGTATACAACACGGTACTGCAGGCACAGCTGGCCGGTATTGCCGTGTCCAAAGCCGGTGTGCCCGGCCGCGTGATCCACAATGCAGCGGCAAAGGTAATTGCCGATGCGGGATATGGTCTGTATTTCGGGCATGGCTACGGTCACAGCCTGGGCATCGAGATTCACGAAAATCCAAACTGCAACGCGCGCGAAGAGCGTCCCATTCCGGTCGGTGCCGTTGTTTCAGCAGAACCTGGTATCTATCTGCCGGATCGTTTTGGCGTCCGCATCGAAGACGCGGTTCTCTTCACAGAAACGGGCGTTGAAATTCTCACCGCGTCGCCCAAAGAGCTGATCATCCTGTAAATTCCGGTTGCAATTATGCCCGGCCTGTTTTACAATATCCTTGTTATGTTTTGCTGAGAATCTGTCATTCTTGAACTTTTTAGGAGGAACACCATGGTTTCAGTCAGTGATTTCAGAAACGGTACCACCTTTGAACTGGACGGCAACGTCATGCAAATCGTCGAGTTCCAGCACGTCAAGCCTGGCAAAGGCGCTGCGTTCGTGCGCGTAAAGATGAAAAACGTCATCTCCGGCGGCGTGACCGAGACCACCTTTAACCCCAACGACAAATATCCAACCGCCTACGTACAGCGCAAAAAGATGGAATATTCCTACAACGACGGCGACCTCTACTACTTCATGGACATGGAAACCTATGAGACCACTCCTGTAGACAAGTCCACCCTCGACGACAGCTTCCGTTTTGTCACGGAAAACATGGAGGTTACGCTTCTGAGCTACAAAGACAACGTCTTTGCGGTAGAAGCACCAAACATTGTTGAGCTGACCATCACCGACACCGAGCCTGGCGTAAAGGGCGACACGGCTACCAACGTTACCAAGCAGGCTACACTCGAAACGGGCGCGGTTGTCCGCGTTCCCATCTTCATCAACGAAGGCGAAAAGATCCAGATCGATACCCGCACCGGTGAATATCTGGGTCGCGCCAAGGGCTGAGACGGGAGGAATCATCATGACACTCAGTGAACGAGCCGCATACCTCAAGGGCCTGCAGGAGGGCCTGAAACTCGACACCGAAAAGCCGGAGGGAAAGCTGATCTCGGGTATCATCGAAATGCTCGAGGCTGTCGCTGTCTCCGTCCGTGAGCTGCAGGAAAACGCAGAGGTTGTATCCGATGAGCTCGACGAGATCGAAGATGCGCTCGACGAACTCGAAGAAGCTGTAGACGATGTAGAAGACTGTCTCGACGACTGGCTCGATGACGACGACGAAGACGACGAAGACGACTACCCCTACGACGATGTCTGCTTTGAAATCAAGTGCCCCAGCTGTGAATACGAAATGACCGTAGACGAAGCCGATCTCGAACAGGGCAGCATTACCTGTCCCAACTGCGGCGAGCTGCTGGAGTTCGATTTCGACGACGACGAAGAAGAAGAGCAAGACGACTGATCCCTGCCGCGCAGACTTCCTTCGCACGGATGCTCGTCCGGAGAGATACCCTTGCATATACAGCAAACAGCGGAAGAAATCCAAAATCGGAGGTTTCTTCCGCTGAAGTGTTTTATGCACATACTGCATATTTCAGAAGGGAGCTTTGTCGAGGAATTCCGCATTGCAATAATCGCCGGAAACCTTTGTATATGGTGGGGCAACGATGCATCGGCGGGAAAGACATGCAAAGCGTCGCAGGCGCAATTGTGCGGTGTTGGCTTGAAGAAATGCGGATCCGGTTCAGGGTTCTTCGTGTTCGGCCAGCTCACGGCCCATCAGAACACCCATAATCGAGGCCATCATCAGGCCGCGGGTCCAGCCGCTGGAGTCGCCCAGACAATGCAGGCCCTTTACGCTTGTCTGAAAATGTTCGTCCATTTTTACACGATTGGAATAAAACTTGAGCTCGGGCGAATACAGCAGTGTTTCGTAGCTGGCAAAGCCGGGAACAACCTCATCGACCGCATGGATAAAACCGATGATATTGGTCATGGAGCGATAGGGAAGAGCTGCAGTAATGTCCCCGGCCTCGGCGTCTGCAAGCGTGGGGCGCACGTTGGATTGCGCAAGCTCCTTGGGCCAGGTGCGCTTGCCGTCCAGAATGTCTCCGAAGCGCTGCACCAGAATGTGTCCGGCACCCAGCATGTTGGTCAGCTCGCCGACCTTTTGTGCGTATTCGATAGGCTGGTTGAACGGAGTGGAGAAATTGTGCGAGCACAAAATGGCCAGGTTTGTGTTCTCGCTCTTGAGGTTTTTGTAGCTGTGACCGTTGACCACGGCAAGGTCGTTGTCGTAGTTTTCCTGACTGACAAAGCCGCCCGGATTCTGACAGAAGGTACGGACCTTGTTTTTAAATGGCTTTGGATAGCCAATGAGCTTGGATTCGTATAAGACACGGTTTACCCACTGCATGATCTCTGTGCGGACCTCAACACGCACGCCGATATCTACCGTGCCCGGCTGATGAGCAATGCCGTGCTCTGCACAGATCTGTTCGAGCCAGCTTGCACCGCGGCGACCGGTGGCAACCACGACCTCGTCGGCAAAAATTTCTACATTTTGCCTGCCGGCAGTTGCTGCCACGCCGATACAGGTTTCACCCTGCAGGATGAGATCGCTGCATTCATAGCCAAAAAGCAGCTCGACCCCGTGCTCCAGCAGATATTGCTCGATACGATAGTAGATGTCCTGCGCCTTTTCGGTGCCCATATGGCGAATGGGGCAGTCTACCAGACGAAGCCCGGCATGGATTGCGCGGCGGCGGATTTCGCGCCGTTCTTCCTCGTTTTCAAGCCCCTCAACATGGGTGTCGGCACCGAATTCGAGATAGATCCGATCGGTGTATTCGATGGTTTGCTGGGCCTTTTCCGCGCCAATCAGCGTGGGCAGATCGCCGCCGACTTCGTAGCTCAGACTCAGCTTGCCGTCTGAAAAGGCACCCGCGCCGGAAAAACCGGTGGTGATGTGGCAATAAGGCTTGCAGTTCATGCAGCGGCCGGTTTTGGCCTTTGGACAGCGGCGGTCTTCTACAGCTCGTCCTTTTTCGAGAAGCAGAATCTTTTTCCGGCTGCCCTTGCGGATGAGCTCCAGCGCGGTAAAAATGCCGGCAGGGCCGGCACCTACGATGACAATATCGGTTTGCATGAACAGGTACCTCCGTTAAATGGCCGGCATACCGGACGCCGGCTGTGTTGCAATAAGCCCGGCCAACGGCAAGACCGCACACCCGCCTTTGAATGCTGCACTACGCCCGTTACCCATGCAGCCACCTCAAAAGCGGCTGCCCCGCGGCACACCGAAATGTCCGCTTAATGCTGCTCGGTCCCCCGCCTGACATGGTTCGCGGGTCTCGGTTGCGCAGGACCGATTTATCATCGACGCTTACATGGGTCAGACAACACAGCGCATACCCTGGGGCGGGAATTCATCCCTGCTGTTGCGGATTGCAGGCTGCAGGGCACCGCAAGCTCCCCGACTAGTGCGGCCTTGCCGCAGGCCGGGCCCGCTGCAAAGCGCCTCAATTATAACTGATTGATTACAATTATGCAAGGGCAAACCCGCATAATTTGGAGAGAAAGTCCAAAAGCACTGCAGATGTATTCGCACTGCAGCCCGGAGCGTTTTTTACAGCACAAGCTCATGGAAAGTCTTTCCATTTTCGAGATTTTTCCATTGCAGCACCGAATCGCTGATCAACAGATAGCTGTGCGGACTGCCGCCCTTGGGCAGACTGACCGAACCGGGATTCAGGCAGAGGTTGTTGCTTCCAAAGGACTGCCAGCACGGAATGTGGGTATGACCGTGCAGAAGAATGTCGCCGGGGCACAGAGGAGGCGGATTGTCCTGTCGGTATACGTCACCGTGGGTTGCGTAAATCAGGCGCCCTGCTGCCCGGATTACGGCATAGTCTGCCAGAATGGGAAAATGGAGCACGGCCTGGTCAACTCGTGCATCACAGTTGCCGCGTACACATAACAGACGGTCGGATACTGTATTGAGCAGGTTGATTACTTCCTTTGGGTTATAGTCGTCGGGCAGGCTGTTGCGCGGACCGTGATACAAAAGGTCACCCAGAAGAATCAGCCGTTCCGGCTGCTCGGCAGAAAAGGCCTGTAGCAGCAGCCTGCACCAGTGGGCCGAGCCATGCAGGTCGGATGCAGCAATCAGACGCGTCATTGCAGCACCTCCGTTGAATCAACCGGATCGGGAGCAGGGGTATTGGTATGAAGACTTTGCGTGTCCTTGCCGCAGAGCGGATGAAGGTCAGCAGGTCCAAAGAGCGAATTGCCCACGAATAGGACAGAATGTTTGCGGTTTTTCAAGGCATGTTCTCCTTTGACAGGTTTGATCCGGGCTGTATGGTGCGTGAATGCGCAAAAACGGCGGCTTTGTCGAAAACGTGCGATTCCCGGTGGGCTGCGCGGCAGTTACAACCGGACTGCAGACAATGCAGACACATGCTGCCGCCGAGGCCAGGAAATGGCAGATTCTAGAAAGCAGACTGTGTTCTGCCCGATGTTTCGTGCATTTTATACGGTTTCGCCACGTTTTGCAACGATTCTTCAGGGCAAGATAGTTAAATTTAAAATTAAAACTAAGATGTGGTTTCGGATCGTCGTCTTCTTGGCGGAATTGCCCATTTACAGAACCGACTGTGCTGCGGTAGACTATAAGAGTAATCTATGATGCCAGGAGGTAGCACATGGGCATTTACGCAATTACCGGCGCGTCCAGCGGAATTGGGCTGCGCACCAAAGAAGTACTCATCCAGAAGGGACATCAGGTCATCAACATCGACCTGAAAGACGGCGACATCAACGCCAACCTGGCCACGTCGGCCGGTCGTCAGGAGGCCATCGACCAACTGCACAAACAGTGCCCCGACGGACTTGACGGAATCATCTGCAATGCAGGCGTTTCTGCCCAGTGCGGAAACATCCAGCTGATTATTTCCCTCAACTATTTCGGCGCCATGCGCGTGGCCGAGGGTGTACAGGATCTGCTGATCAAGAAGAGCGGATGCTGCGTGGTTACCTCGTCCAATACCATTGCACAGGGCAGTGCGAGAATGGATGTGGTCGGCCTGCTGACCAACCAGTCCGACGAAGAGCGCATACTCAAGCTTGTAAAGGATTTTGACCCGAGCACCTGCCATGCCTTCTATGCTGCAACCAAATATGCGCTGGCTCTGTGGGCCCGCCGTGTTTCGGCAGACTGGGGCGCAAAGGGCATACGCGTAAACGCAGTGGCTCCCGGCAACGTGCATACAGCCATGGTCGACAAGCTGGGTCCTGAATACAAGGCTGCTCTCGAGGCAATTCCCGTTCCCATCAACTACGGTCACGGCGTTTTGATGGATCCGCAGGATATCGCAAACGCCATTGTCTTTCTGGCCTCACCCGAGGCCCACGGCATCAACGGCGTGATTCTGTTTGTAGACGGTGGAACCGACGCCCTGTTCAATTCGGAAAAGGTCTATTAAGGAGGTATCTGCATGCTCATTGCCGACATTGTCCATTCCCTCGTAAACAAAGACCACGTGGCTCTGGCAAACTGCTTTGCCGACCGGTGCCGTCTGTTTGACTATTGCCCCATGTATCTCGACCGCGAGAATTTCCATATCTACGGGCGTTGTGCCGTTGAGATGTTCTACCACAACCAGTTTGTCCTGCGTGGCCTTGCTGCCTACGACCCCGTAATTGAAGACGAGCGCACCGCCAACCTCTATATCAGCTATGGCGGAACCATCATCCATGTACGGGCTACCATCGAGAAATATTCCCCTGTTGACGGGCGCGTGATGGAGCTGATGATCACGCCGGCCTGACCTTGTAAAGACCTGCCGGTTTACCGAAACAGACTCGGATCTGGCCGGACAGCTTTTGTGTCTGCGGGCTGGTCCCTGCACCGGCGTTTTGTGTATGTATATCGGGAGAAATCATGGCGATTTCTCCCGATATTTTTGAGGCAGAATCCTGTGCCGTCAGAAGACCAGATTGCGCAGTGCACTGTGTATCTGCTGCGCAGCCTCGTCTGTTCCGGACCGACAGGGGATGCGAAGATCCGCGTATTTATCATACAGCGGCGCGCGGACGGCATAGATGTCGGCAAGGTCTGTGCCGGAGTCTGCAGCAATGCCCCGGTCCGGCTCGCGGCTTATTCTGCGTTCGAGCTCGTCGAGCCCGGTCTGCATCCATACCACAATGCCGTTTTTTCGCAGGTTCTCCATTGCTTCAGAAGAAAATATCATACTGCCGCCGGTGGCTATAACCGTTTCGCTGCAGTGGATGCCGGCGCCAACCCGGCCCTCGAACGCAAGAAAGTCGTTGATTCCGATGCTGCGAATGAGCTCGGGCAGCGTCATGCCGGCCTGCCGGCAGAGCAGCAGATCGCAGTCGATAAAATCAAAGCCGAGCCGCTTGGCAAGAATCACGCCGACCGTGCTTTTGCCCGTTCCGGGCATGCCTATGAGAACGATGTTTCTGTGCATGGCAGCAGCCACCTTTTAATGCATTCCTTTCGAATTTTGCACCGCACCGGCAGGACAGCTGCGGTCAGATTCTGTTGTCTGAGCCCAGAACATTGACAATCTTTGCACGTACCAGCTCGCAGATGTTGTCGCGGCCGGGGCCGAGATATTTGCGCGGATCGAATTCGGACGGGTTTTCGGAAAGAGCTTTTCTTACGCCTGCGGTCATGGCCAGACGAAGGTCGGAGTCGATATTGATTTTGCACACAGCCATGCGCGCAGCTTGACGCAGCTGGTCTTCCGGTACGCCGATGGCGTCTTTCAGAGAACCGCCGTTTGCATTGATGGTCTCTACGTGCTGCGGAATAACGCTTGAGGCTCCGTGCAGAACAATCGGAAAACCGGGCAGACGGTGGGCAACTTCTTCAAGGATGTCGAAGCGTAGCTGCGGGACAGTTCCGGGCTTGAACTTATAGGCACCATGGCTTGTTCCGATGGCGATAGCCAGAGAGTCTACACCGGTGCGGTCGACAAACTCCTGAACCTGGTCGGGATCGGTATAGCTCGAATCTTCAGCGGAAACCGAAATGTCATCCTCCACGCCCTCAAGACGACCGAGCTCGCCTTCGACTACAACGCCGTGGTCGTGCGCGTATTCCACGACCTCGCGGGTGATGCGGATGTTGTCTTCGAAGCTGTGTTTTGAGCCGTCGATCATGACAGAGGTAAAACCGCCGTCGATGCAGCTTTTGCAGATTTCAAAGTTTTCACCATGGTCGAGGTGAACGACAATCGGCAGCCCCGTGTCGGCTTCGGCGGCCTCAATGAGCTTCATGAGGTAGACGTGGCGGGCATATTTGCGAGCCCCGGCCGACACCTGAAGAATCAGCGGTGAACGGACCTGCGCGGCAGCCTCGGTGATACCCTGAATGATTTCCATATTGTTTACGTTGAAGGCACCGATGGCATAGCCGCCGTTGTAGGCCTTCCGGAACATTTCTTTGGATGTGACAAGAGGCATGAAAAACACTCCTTGCATAATTGTTCGTTGGTCAGATGCTGCGGGACGGTTTGCGCAGAATCGCAGGAGCAGTGTGCCCTGCGGAACCGGCATCAGAGGAACACACCGGGCGGGACCTGCGTCGATATGTACGAAAAAAGCCCGATTATTCCGCATACGCTGATTTTATCAGCATGTGGGCAAAATTGCAAGGCACGAATATATGCTTCGGCCGATGTGAAAGATACTGTTTTGCGGGAGCCTGGGAGAGAGGATTTTTTGCTGCATGGATTTGAGGGAAATACCACCGCGTGCGCGTCACCAAAGGGCAAAGTGCCGTATATCGGTCGGACAGAGCATATTGCCTTTGTCATCGAAACGTGGTATGATCGGAGCAGTATAAGAAAGACGGGCTGCACAATCTGCGTGCAGACGGACATTTCAGAACCCGGAGGTTAAAGTATGCATCAGCCACAAAAAGGCGCCTGTATCGTGGGCCAGTCGGGCGGCCCGACCAGCGTGATTAATGCCAGCCTCTACGGCGTAATCAAAACCGCGCTTGAAAGTCCGAAAATCACAAGGGTTCTGGGCGCGGAGCACGGAATCCGCGGTGTTCTCGACGATCGTCTGATCGATCTCGACTGCCAGGATTCGCAGGAGCTTGCCCTGCTGCCTACAACCCCGTCGTCGGCGCTGGGTTCGGTACGATACAAAATCGCGGATCCAGATACGGATGAGACGGATTTTCGCCGCATTCTCGAAATCTTTCAGAAATACAACGTGCGCTATTTCTTTTATATCGGCGGAAACGACTCGATGGATACCTGTTCAAAAATCAACCGCTACATGAACCGGGTCGGCTACGACTGCTGCGTCATGGGCGTACCAAAAACCATAGATAACGATCTCTTCGGCACGGATCACTGCCCCGGCTATGGCTCGGCTGCCAAATACATTGCCACAACCCTGATGGAGGTTAGTCTCGATGCGTCGGTATATGATACCGGCATGATCACCACGGTGGAGATTATGGGTCGCAATGCCGGCTGGCTCACCGCAGCCTCCGCACTGGCATCGGCAAGAGGACTCGGCCCGGACCTCATCTATCTGCCCGAAAGACCGCTGTCGGTCGAACAGCTCTTTGCCGATGTGCAGCGGGTGTATGACAAAAAGCAAAAGGTCCTGATCGCCGTTTCCGAGGGTGTAAAAGATCCGGATGGCCGCTATCTGAGCGAATACGGCACAGACGGGCAGGAAACAGACGCCTTTGGCCACACGCAGATGGGAGGATTGGCTGCGGTACTCACAGCCATGCTCAAAACACGCTTCTCCACAAAGCTTCGCGGCATTGAGCTAAGCCTCATGCAGCGCTGCGCCGCACACTGCGCTGCACAGACGGATATCGACGAGGCTTTTGCTGCGGGCGAGTATGCCGTCCGGCAGGCCATCAGCGGGAAATCCGGCTATATGGCGGCCTTTGCGCGCGAGCAGGGCACAGAATACGTCTGCAGGTCGGTGCTGCTGCCGCTGGATCAGGCGGCAAATACCGAACGTAAGGTGCCGCAGGAATGGATCACTCCCGACGGCTGTGGTGTTACGCAGGACTTTCTTTCCTATGCGCTGCCGCTGATTGCGGGTGAGCCTGTCCGCCCCATGATCAACGGCCTGCCCCGGTTCTGCACTCTCAATCGGGTCTATGCCCGATAATGATCCCCTTGGACCGAAAGCTTCGGATCCGCGTGTGCAGTTGGATCGATAAGTATTTTCCGATACATATGTCATCGAAAATCATTCTGAGCTCCTTTGTGCCTGCGGGTGCAAGCTCAGCGTGGCTTTTACAAACTGAGCGGGAGGAATCGCAATGATTCCTCCCACTGCTTTCAATTATGGCATGGGTACATGTGCTCGGAGACTGCGGAGCTTATTCTGCAAGGGTTTTGCGCCAGCGACCGGAGCGCTCATACCAGATGCCGAACGGTACAGAGGCCAGAGGCGCGATCATGCAG
Organism: Oscillospiraceae bacterium; assembly: GCA_963639765.1. GTDB lineage: Bacteria > Bacillota > Clostridia > Oscillospirales > Oscillospiraceae > CAVHXA01. Next base: position 29,025 of record CAVHXA010000021.1, read on the forward strand.
GCGGCATAAAGACCGAGAATGCCAAAGAAGTGATTGAACAGAAACCCGAGGATGATGCGGGCGGCAATGCAGTTTAAAAAGCTCGACAGAAACACAAACCAGGTATCGCCCGCTCCGAGCATCAGGCCGTGATACACCAGAAAACAGGCATAGAAAATCTGGCCGATGATCTCGATACGCAGATTCAGGACCGCCGCAGCGGAGGTCTGTGCGTCGGAGGTAAACAGTGCGGTCAGCCATGGTGCCGTGAACTCGACGGCAACGATGATCAGAACAGCCATGCCGATTGCAATTGCCATGGCGGTATACAGGGTTTTTCGTGCACGCAGATATTCGCGCGCACCGATATTCTGCGCGATCATGCCCGAGGCAGCGGTGGACATGGCAACGGTAAACATCTGGCACAGGTCCTTGATTTTTGCAGAAACACCGTTGCCGGCCGAAACGGCAACACCATAGCTGTTTACGATAAAGGTGATGCTCAGCCACGACAGTGCGGCAACGCTCATCTGCACGGCGCAGGGAATACCGAGCCGAAGCTCACTGCGTACCTGCGGACCGGGCAGGGCCAGTGACCGGAGCCGGATCCCGAAAACGGCATAACCGCGCAGGACGGATATCAAAGCAACCAGGCAGCTGATGGCCTGCGCAATCACGGTGGCCCACGCGGCCCCTGCCACACCCATCTGAAGCGGCCCGACCAGAAGAAGATCGAGCACGACGTTTACAAGCGTGGTGGCGCCGATGCAGTACAGAGGTGCTCTGGAGTTGCCCACGGCCCGAAGCATGGCGCTGAGCGCATTGTATCCGGCAATAAAGAAAAAGCCGAGCGAGCAGATGCGCAGATATTCCGTTGCCTGCTCCGGTGCGGGGGCGCCAAGCAGCGTAAGGATGCCGCGCGACGTGAAGAACAGGCCGACAGACGCAATGAGCCCATACAGCCAGCCCAGTGTATAGAGCGCAGTGCAGGCAGAGCGGCACTGCGCGGATTGCTTTGCGCCATAATGCTGTCCGATGAGGATGCCGCCACCCATGCACAGGCCGGTGATGATCTGTGTGAGCATCGTGGTGACCGTGCTGGCGTTGGTGATGGCGCTCAACCCATCCGGACCGATCAGCCGTCCGGCAACGATCATGTCGACAATTCCATAGGCTGCCTGCAGAATGCTTGACACAACCAGAGGTATCGCGTATCGGACAAGCTGACTGGCAATGCCGCCACGCGTAAGGTCGGTTCCGTTGTTTCGAGCCATGTTAGGTCCCCCTTTGTTTAAAGACAGTACCGCTATGCCTGACAGAGTCCCGTATCAGACCTGCCGGAAAAGGGCGGTTTTCGAAAACGGTGTTTCGGGGCGAAACGGCGTGGTTCCGAAAACAAAGGCAGCAATGCAAAATTCAGAAAAGGATTTGCAGAGGAAAAGAACTTTCAAAGTCTTCAGATTTCAAAGTCTACAGACGAAATTGTGCAATGCTGCCAAAACAAAAAAGGGCGGGAATCCTGTCCCGCCCAATGAGATGTCAGCCGTTTCGTGCACGCATGACGGTTTTCATACGTCGGCTGTGATCGAGAATCTGCTTGCGGATACGCAGACTTTTGGGCGTGACCTCAAGCAGCTCGTCGTCAGCAAGAAACTCCAGACACTGCTCCAGAGAAAGCTGACGCGGCGGAACAAGCCGAAGTGCTTCGTCGCTGCCTGCGGCACGCATGTTTGTCAGGTGCTTGGTTTTACAGACATTTACGGAGATGTCTTCGCCCTTGGGCGACAACCCGATTACCATGCCGGCATAAACCGGAACGCCGGGGCCGATGAACAGTGCGCCGCGTTCCTGCGCGTTGAACAGGCCATAGGTGACGGATTCGCCGGTTTCAAAGGCCACAAGCGAGCCGGTGCTTCTGCGGGAAATATCGCCGCGATAGGGGACATAGCCTTCGAAGGTTGAGGCCATGATGCCTTCGCCACGGGTATCGGTGAGAAATTCGTTGCGATAGCCGAACAGACCCCGGGACGGTACAAGAAAAGTTGCGCGGGTTCTGCTGCCGACGGGGGCCATGTCGATCAGCTCGCCGTGACGGCTGCCAAGCTTTTCGATGACAGCGCCGATGCTTTCCTGCGGAACGTCGGCAACCAGACGCTCAACAGGCTCCATGCGCTTTCCGTTCTCGGTTTTATACAGAACACGCGGCGGAGAAACCTGAAATTCATAGCCCTCGCGGCGCATGGTTTCGATGAGAATCGAAAGATGCATCTCGCCGCGCCCGGCGACACGAAAGCTGTCGGTGCTGTTTTC
>CAVHXA010000022.1:0-30476 GCA_963639765.1 Oscillospiraceae bacterium
GCGGCGTGTACGTCGGCAAAAATCCTGCCCGGGCGGCAAACGTGCGAGCGCAGCGAGTGCGCTGCAGCCGACCGCAAAATTCCGGAGCCCGAACGAAAGCGAAGCGGTTCGGGCCCGGGCACGGGGAGGGGGTGGGGCGGCAGAGACTGTCCATTTCAAGGATAGAATGCCCTGCCGAAAAAACGGAATTGCTTTTTTTTATGAATTGTTTTATTCTGTTCGTATACGAGGTTTTGTGCAGGCACGGCTCCGTCCGGCACAATTCCGGAAAAGCAAAGGCAGACCACAAAACGGGGCGGATCTTCGCTGTGCGTTTTCCATCGGGGCAGGGTCCGGAAACGCGAAGGCCGCAGACGAATTGCGCGGTGCTGCCGGAAAGGGAAACATCATCATGGCCTACAAAATTCGTTCCTTCTGTCTCGGCTGTCACAACTGCGCGCTGGAATGCCCGGTCCACGCCATCGACTATCAGGGCACACAGTATCAGATCGATCCGGACAAATGCATCGAGTGCGGACGCTGCGCCGAGGTGTGCAACGTAGACGCCGTTGACACGGGCAAAAGCCCTGTAATCGTTCCCCACGACCCTGTTGAAAGGCAGGCGGATGTGGTTGTGCTGGGCGCGGGTGCCGGCGGCACCATCGCGGCAGTGAAAATCGCCGAGCTCACGGGCAAAAAGGTCATCGTTCTGGAAAAGGCCAGAAAATACGGCGGCTCCGGCTGGTTTGCGAGCTTTGGCATCTCCACGGGCGGCGCGGGCGGTCCCGAAGGACCCGGAGGACCCGGAGGTCCCGGCGGACCCGGAGGTCCCGGAGGTCCCGGAGGAGGACCCGGAGGACCCGGAGGTCCCGGCGGCCGCGACCTGAGCTATCAGGAAAAGTTCGACCGGCAGCTCATTGCAAATGCCCGGCAGGCGGGCACCGAGCTGAACGACTGGCTGGTAAGCATGCCGGAGGTGCAGCCCTTCCTGGTGGATTCTCCCCGCGGCGGAAAGAGCCTGACCGAGGAGCGCATCTGGTTCAACACCCACTGCACCGACGGCTCCATCGGCCCGGGCAAGGGCGGCAGCTTTGTCATCCAGACCATGGTCAACCGGTTTGAGAAATACGGCATCGAGCTGCTCACGCAGCATGAGGCTGTTGCCATTCTGCTGGACGGAAACGGCGCGGTCTGCGGCGTGGAGGCAAGGGATCCCGGCGGAAAGGTCCTGATCCGCTGCAGGGCCTGCGTGGTATCGACCGGCAGCTACACCCACAACGACGAGCTGCTGAAAAAATCCGTGCCCTGGTTCTTCCCCGAGGACAATAACCCCGACTGCGAGCCGGTCCACCGCTTTGCCGCGCCCACGGACACCGGCGACGTGGTACCGCTGGCGGAAAGCTGCGGCGCGTATATCGACTGGGAAAACTTCTGTGCCAACATTTTCGGCCCGGTGCATCATCCCTTCAGCTTTTCCCTGTTCTATGCGCAGATGCAGGCCGACCAGCTCACCGTAAACCTGAACGGCAAACGCTTTTATAACGAAGGCGCCATGGGCGCGGGCGCGGCTCCCGTGCTCTTCCAGCCCCACCGTCTGACCTACTCCATCTTTACCGAAGCGGCTCTGGAGCGCATCCTGGAAAACGGCATCCGGACCCGCGGCGGGGTTGAGGGCGAATTCCTCAGGCGCTGGCGGCAGGACATCCGAGAGGAGCTCGATTCCCACAACGGCGTATCCCTGTTTGTCGCCGACACGCTGGAGGAGCTGGCCGAACAGGCCGGCATCGACAAAGACGGTCTGCTTGCCGAGGTGGCCCGCTACAACGACTTCTGCCGCAGGGGCACAGACGAGGATTTCGGCAAAAACATGGCCGGATGCGAGCCTCTGGAAAAGGGTCCCTTCTATGCGGCCTCCGGCAAGGTGGCAACCGACGGTGCCTTTGGCGGAATGCTGATCAACGCCGATGCCGAGGTCTACCGGGCGGACAAATCCGGCGTGATTCCCGGTCTGTATGCCTGCGGAGACAACGCCTCCGGTGTTCAGGCCAATGCGGGCGTGCCCGGCGATCACCGTCTCAAGGCCTTTACCGACTTCCAGTGGGCGGTCAACGGAGCCTATCTTGCGGCAAAGACCTGCGCGAAATATATCGGATAAGCACTTTTCATACGGCAGTGCCGCACGCTGCGGCAGGCGCGTTTGCCGGGCAGGGCAATGTGCGGTGCTGCCGGCAAAAAAGGAGGTTCACCGGATTGGTGAACCTCTGAAGCTTTTTATGGACCCAAAGGGATTCGAACCCTCGACCTCTCGGATGCGAACCGAACGCTCTCCCAGCTGAGCTATGGGCCCATATGCCGCAATGCAGCATGGACATTCTATCCCATCCGGCCCGATTTGTCAACCGTCTTTTCAGACGGCGCCCCGTTATTCGCCGTCGATCAGCAGACTCAGAACCCGGGTATACAGCAGCTCGGCCCGGTCGTACATGGCGGCGCGCAGACTGCGGGCCTGCTTTTGCGTTTCGGCGGGCAGCTCCAGCCGCAGCAGGCGGCCGACGGGGCTTTCGAGCGACAGGGTCACGGAAAAGGTCCCGTCTTCGTTTTCGAGAATCCCGGTGCTGACCCGGCTCTCGCGCCGGCATCGGCTCAGGCAGGCGTCTGCCGCGGCAATCACCCGCCGGCTCAGGGGCAGGGCCAGAGAATCGCGCGTGAGGGCCTCGTGCTCGACTCCCTGCGCGGTCAGCGAGAGCAGGCCGTTTTCGGACTCGGCAATGTGGCCCGAGGCCGTGAGCTCCGCCACGGCCTGAGACAGCTCGATATATCCCACGCCGTCGTCCTGCATGCACAGCTCCAGCAGGGTGGAAAAGTCCGTCGGCTGACCAAGCTGGGCCAGCGCAAACAGGACAAGTACCTTGATATCGAGCATGTCGTGGATGAATCCGTGCTTTTGTTCCATCATATCCCGCCTTTCTGTCGGGGCAGTGCCGCAGGCGCAATGGTGCGGGACTGCTTCAGGTTTCGGAGGCCCGGCGCAGGATTGACCCCTCCGGGGCCTGCCGCGGCAGCTTCAGCCGGACCGTCATGCGGGGATGCGGGCAGGCGGAGATGGGCGCACCCTCGCCGTCGGTCATGGCCTGCACCCGAAAGGCCTCGGGCTTTTGTCCGGGGATAAGCAGCTCGAGCTCGTCGCCTACGCAGAAGCGGTTGCGCTGGGTCAGCTCGGCGTTTCCCGCCTCGTCGCAGGCGACCACATAGGCCGAAACCTGCCACTGCCGGATATAGCGGGAGTCTTCGTAGAACTGTGCGTCGGTGGGCTGTCCGAAGAAAAATCCCGTGCAATAGGCCCGGTGGCTGACCTTGTGGACCTCGCTGCTCCAGACCGGATCCAGCGGCCTTCCGTCTGCGGCCGCATCGATGGCGTTTCGGTAGGCCTGACTGATCACGGCGGCATAATAGGACGTTTTCATCCGTCCCTCGAGCTTAAAGCTGTCGATCCCCGTCTGCAGCAGCTCGGGCACGTGGTCGATCATGCACAGGTCCCGGGAATTGAGAATATAGGCGCCGCTGCTGTTTTCGTAAACGGGAAAATACTGTCCCGGGCGGGTTTCCTCCATCAGGGCATACTTCCAGCGGCAGGGCTGGGCACACTCGCCGCGGTTGCCGTCGCGCCCCGTCATATAGTTTGAAAGCAGGCAGCGTCCGGAAAAGCTCACGCACATCGAGCCGTGGACAAAAACCTCGATCTCAAGCTCGCGCGGGGTGTTTGCGCGGATGTCGGCAATCTCGTCCAGACGCAGCTCGCGTGCCAGAATCACCCGGCTGGCCCCAAGCGCATGCCAGGCCCGCGCACCGGCGGAATTGACCACCCCGGCCTGCGTGCTGACGTGCCGCCGGACCCCCGGCGCGTAGCGTTCCGCCATGCGAAAGGCACCCAGGTCCGCAAGAATCAGCGCGTCGGCACCCGCGTTCTGCACCTGCTCGAAATACGCGGGCAGGCGGCCCAGCTCGTCTTCGCGCGGGAGCGTGTTGCAGGTGACATAAACGCGCGCCCCGCGCGCATGGCACCACTGCACGGCCTGTGCAAGCGTTTCCGGGGTAAAGTTTGCCGCCGCCGAACGCATGCCGAACTGCTGCAGGGCCAGATATACGGCATCGGCGCCATAGCGCACCGCCATGCGCATGCGTTCCGCGTCTCCCGCGGGGGCCAAAAGCTCCGGCTTCATGTCAATCCTCCAGCGTCGTCAGGAATTCCTCGTGCTCGGCGGCGGTTTCGGAGAAGTGGTGGGTTCCGTCGCTGCCCAGCGCGTAGTAGTAGTAGGTGGTTTCGGTCGGATACAGGGCCGCCTTGAGACAGTTCATGCCCGGATTGCAGATGGGCCCGACCGGAAGCCCGGCATAGAGATAGGTGTTGTAGGGGCTGTCTGTCTCGAGATCGGAATAGGTCAGCGCCTCGGACCACTGACCGAGCGCATAGTGGACCGTGGCATCAATCTGCAGCTTCGGAAAGTTGGGGTTGGTCAGACGGTTGTAGATGACCGAGGCCACGGTGGTGCGCTCTGCCGCCACAGCCGCTTCTTTTTCGATCAGAGAGGCAACGGTGACGATGTCTCCGACCGTGAGCGAAAAGCTGCCCGAAATTCCGTTTGCGGCGGCCTTTCGGCTGAGCTCGGCGTTCAGCTCGGTCAGGCGCTGGCGCATTTCGTCGGTAAACTTCTGGTCGAAGTTGGTCAGCATCCTGCTGAGCACATTGACCGGGTCGTCGTTGAGATAGAACTCATAGGTGTCCGGAAAGAGACAGCCCTCGAGCCTTTGTGCCCCCTCGACCTGCGAATCACGCAGAAAGTCGAACGCAAGGTTGCCCTCGGCCGCGGCGGCGGTCAGCTCGTCTTTTGTGCATACGCCGGCCTGCTCAAGCAGCTCGAAAATCTGATCTGCGGTATAGCCCTCGGGAATGGTAACCCTGGCGGTCTCGCGGGGGGTATAGCTGCCCATCATGCCCACCACCAGCGCCCGGTAGTCATACATGTCGTTGAGCGTGTATACGCCGGGCTGAATCTTTTCGTCGGCATGAAACAGCCTGCCGTAGATCCGGAACAGGAACGGATAGCGGATGAGGCCCGCGTCGGCAAGGCTGTCGGCCACGGCGGAAAGGCTCTCGCCCTCGACAACGGTCACCTGTGCCTCGGTATCCGCGCTTGTAAGGGCAAGGACATCGTCTGCCGCCACCCACAGGCCGATGGCAAGCAGCACCGAAACCGCCAGCACGCACAGCACATACAGCGCCGCCCGGGATGTGGACCAGAAATACCCCGTCGGGGGCTCGGTATCATAGCGTGTATTCCCGGCGGCCTGCCGGCGCAGCTCTCTTTTTTCGGCGCGGGACAGAGGACGGCCCGGGTCCTTTTCGCGGCGGACGCTTTCTTTTTCGGGCTGCCGTTCTTTTTGGGCGGCGGGCCTGCGTTCGGACTGCGGTGCTTTTTGCGCTCCGCCCTCGCGGTCCGGCTGACGTTCGCGCACAGCGGGTTTCTGCACGGTCTGCGCGGCGGCGCTCTGTTCGGGCTGTGCGGCGGCGGGACGGCTCTGCGCACTCTGCTGCGCACGGACGGTCTGCTGCTGTGTGGGCGGGACGAATCTGCGCGTTGCGTCCGGATCCGGCAGGGGCGGCCTTTCCGGCGCTGCGGTCTGCGCTTCGGCCCCGGCAGGCGGCTGCGGTGCCGGCTCCGGTTTGGCCTCTGCCGGATTTTCCGGCGCTTCGCCGATCAGACTGCGGACCTCGGCCAGAAGGTCATCGATCTCGCGGCCCCGCTTTTCGTCGTTGAGCGAATAGTCTTCCATGGGGTCTCCTTTCGGCCCTTATTGGCCATAGACCAGAAACCGTGCCACCAGCTCGGCGGTCTGCCGGTCTTTCAGAACCTCTGTGAGCCTGAGGGCAAAGGCCATGGCGGCGCCGGGTGCCCGGCCGGTGACAAACTGTCCGTCGAACACGGCCTCGGCCTGCACGGGCACCGCCCCGCCCAGCTGATCCTCCATACCGGGATAGCAGGTGGCCCGGATTCCGTTGAGCCAGCCGAGCCTTCCGAGGAGGGTGGGCGCGGCGCAGATCGCGCCGATGATTTTTCCGTGCGTGTACGCATATTGCAGGGCCTGCATCGCCGGCCCGCTTTTTTCGATGCCCGCAACGCCGTCGAGCCCGCCGGGCAGGACAACGGCGGTCAGGTCCTTCAGGTCCATCCGGTCGGCGGTGATGTCGGTCTGCAGAACCAGCCCGTGCGCGCCGGTAATGCAGGCGGATGTCAGGCCCACGGTCTGCATGGGAATCTGCGCGCGGCGCAGAATGTCGGCAATGGTAACGGCTTCGATCTCTTCGAGTCCGTCTGCATAGAGTATGTATACCATGATAAACCTCCTTATTCCGGAAAATCCCTTTCCAGCAGGCAGCGCACGCGGGCATACAGCTCCTCGTGGATATCCTGCGGAGTGCGCAGGCAGCCGGAGCGCACGCACGGCAGAACCGTCCAGCCGTACCAGGCCGCGGCGGCCTGCCCGCAGCTGCGGCAGCGGCGCAGATAGGCAGTGTTTTGTTCGTGGATGTCTTCGGCTGTGCCGGTCTGCTCCGAACGGGCCTGCAGCAGCGATTCGCTCAGATCAACCGGCATGTCGAGATAGAGGACAAGGTCGGGCTGCGGCAGACCGAATCTGCGGTGTTCAAGGTCGGTCAGCCACTGAAAAAAGGCCGGACGCTCCGCCTCGGGCAGCTTGGCGGCCTGGTGCACGGCGTTGGCCGTGGTATAGCGGTCTGCCAGAAACAGTCCCCCCGCCTGATAGTCCCCGCGCCAGTCCTGTGCCCATGAGGCAAAGCGGTCTACGGCATAAAAGGCGGCTGCGGCATAGGCGTTTACGTCGTCGGGTCCGGTGCCGAAGTCCCCGGCCAGATACTGCCGCACCAGCGCGGACGAGGGCCGGTCGTAGCAGGGAAACGCAAGGCAGCGGTGCGAAAAGCCCTCTTCGGAAAGACGCCTGCTCAGCAGCGCGGTCTGCGTGGCCTTGCCCGAGCCGTCGGTTCCTTCGATTACGATCAGTCTGCCCTTCATGATCCGGATATCCTCCTTTTGAGAACTGCCAGCAGAAATTTTGGCAGGCGCATCATGCGTCTGATGCGGCTGGGCTGGCGCAAAAGCCGGTAGAACCACTCAAGGCCGCAGCGCTGCATCCATTTCGGCGCACGCTTTACGTTGCCGGCAAAGCCGTCGAGGCTGCCGCCCAGACCGATCATCAGGCCCACATCCAGCCGGCTGCGGCAGCGGCTCATGAAGAATTCCTGCTTGGGCGCGCCCAGGCACACAAAGACCACATCGGGCCGGACGCGGTTGATTGCCCGGATAACGGGCTCTTCGTCGGAAAAATAGCCGTCTGCCGTGCCGCAGATGATCAGGCCGGGATTGGCTTCGGTCAGCTTTTGTGCGGCGGCCTCGGCCACACCGGGCCGGCTTCCGAGCAGATAGAGCGTTTTTCCGGCCTGTGCCAGTCTGCCGGCCAGTGCCGCGGCAAAATCGATCCCGGCGATTTTCTGCCGGATGGGGGTTTTGAGAAGTCTGGCCGCAAGAACAACGCCCGCTCCGTCGGGCAGGACCAGCTCGGCCCGGTTCAGAACCTCCGCAAGCTCGGGATTGTGCATGGAATCATAGAGAATTTCGGCGTTGGGCGTAACGGCAACGGCAGCCCGGTGCCGCTCGACAAGCTCCATGGCCCGGTTCAGGGCCTCGTCTGCGGTCAGGCTGTCAAAGCCAACGCCCATTACGTCTGTACGCATGTGCAAAAACTCCTTGCGTCCGCCTTCTGCGGACGGAAAAAATCAACCTCAGTGTATCACACTTGCCCCGCCGTGTCTATCCGCAGCAGCGCAATTCGTTTTTTCGGAGGGCGCTTCCCCTTGATTCACGGCCCGGATATGGTATAATACCGCCGTGGGGCACTGCCCCGCCGTATGCTGTGCCGCGGCCTCCGGCCGCTTTTCGATAGATTCGTTTTTTAAGGAAGATACTGCCATGACGGAGCTGCTTTCTCCCGCCGGCTCCATGGATGCACTGCGTGCCGCCGTACAAAACGGGGCCAACGCGGTATATCTTGGTGCCTCTGAGTTCAATGCCCGGGCCGGGGCGCGCAACTTCACCGCCGTCCAGCTGCCCGAGGCCGTACGTTACTGCCACATCCGTGGGGTAAAGGTCCACCTCACGCTCAACACCCTGGCCGCAGACCGCGAGCTTGCGCGCGTGGCCGACACAATAGCCGCAGCGTCCCGCGCCGGTGTAGACGCGCTGATCGTGCAGGACCTCGGCGTTCTGGACCTCTGCCGCCGGCTTGCCCCCAACATTCCCATCCATGCCAGCACGCAGATGAGCATCCACTCTCTTGCGGGCGTGCGCCGTGCCGCCCGGCTGGGCATCAGCAGAGTGGTTCTGGCCCGCGAGCTCGACCGCGAGAGCCTTTCCTATATCTGCCGCAGCAGTCCCATCGAGATCGAGGTCTTTGTCCACGGTGCGCTGTGCATGTGCTATTCCGGGCAGTGCTATTTTTCCGCGCTGGTCGGGCGGCGCAGCGGCAATCGCGGGCGCTGTGCCCAGCCCTGCCGTCTGAACTACGGCTATGGCCGTCAGGATACCGCCCACCCGCTGAGTCTCAAAGACAGCTGCCTCGTGCAGCATCTCGGTGAGCTTCGGTCCATGGGTGTGACCAGCCTCAAAATCGAAGGCCGCATGAAGCGTCCGGAATACGTCGCCATAGCCACACGCATCTATCGCGCGGCGCTCGACGGCACGCCCCCCACGGCCGGGGATCTGCAGCGTCTGCAGGCCGTTTTTTCGCGGCAGGGCTTTACCGACGCCTATTATCTCGGCCGGGTCGGGCCGGAAATGCTGGGCACCCGGCAGAGCGACTGCGAAGACCGCCGGCTGTTTGCCGAGGCCCGCGCCACCTATGAGCGCGGCGAGCATCCGCTGGTGCCGGTCCGGTTCTACGGCGTGCTTGCGCCCGGCTCTGCCGCCATGCTGGCCGTGGAGGACGACAGCGGCCACATCTGCAAAACCACGGGTCCCGTGGTACAGGCTGCGCGTACCGCTCCGCTTACGCAACAGCTTCTCGAGCAGCAGCTTGGCCGCACCGGCGGCACGCCCTATCGCTGTGCGCAGGTCCGGGCCGTAATCGGCAGCCGTGCCAATCTGGCCCCCGGCGCCATCAATGCCATGCGGCGCGAGCTGCTCGACCGGCTCACGGCCCTGCGCGGCCGCGTTCCCGAGTCCGAGCCCGGGACCTATCATCCCGCTCTGCACTATGCCGGGCCGAAAACCGCACCCCGGCTGACCGTCAGCGTGCTTTCCGCGGCACAGCTCACGCCCCGGGTCTTTGCCGCCCGACCCGCCGTAATCTATCTTCCGATTACCGAGCTGCTGCGCCGGCCCGAGCTTGTCCGGCAGGCCCTTCCCGAAACCAGGCTGGCCGTGTCGCTGCCCCGGGTGGTCTGGGACAACGAATGGCCGCAGCTTCTGCGGCAGCTCGACGCGGCCTATGACCTTGGCGTAACCGCCGCCCTGTGCGGCAATCTCGGTCAGCTTGAGCCGGCTCTGAGCCGGGGCTTTGCCCTGCGCGGAGACTTTGGCCTCAACGTCTTCAACTCCCATACCGCCAACACCCTGCGCCACGAGGGGCTCGAATCCCTTACCGTCTCCTTCGAGCTCACGCTGCCGCGCATCCGCGACCTCAGCAAGGCCGCAGACACCGAAATGATCATCTACGGTCGTCTGCCTCTGATGATCACCCAGAGCTGCATCATCCGCAACCGCACCGGCTCGTGTACCTGCGGAGGAAACGTCTCGCTGACCGACCGCACCGGCACGCAGTTTCCGGTTGTGCCCGATCCGGGCACCTGCCGCAGCCTGATTCTCAACAGCCGCAAGCTCTATCTGCTCGACCGCGCGGCCGATCTGGCCGGGCTGGGTCTCTGGGGCGTGCGTCTGATGTTTACCACCGAAACCCCCGGTCAGGTCGATGCCGTGCTGCGGGCCCGCGCCTCCGGCGAGGCCATGGATCCGGGAAGCTGCACAAGGGGCCTGTATTACCGCGGCGTCGAATAGGAGGATTTTGCGTGAATCTGATTCTTGCTTCCGCGTCGCCGCGCCGGCGCGAGCTTCTTGCACACTTCGGCCTTCCCTTTTCCGTCCGCTCCGCCGATGTGGACGAAACCATCCGCCCGGAGCTTTCGCCCGGGCAGGCCGCGGCAGAGCTTTCCGCAAAAAAGGCCCGGGCCACAGAGGCCGGGCCGGACGATCTGATCATTGCCGCCGACACCCTCGTCTGCATCGACAGCCGGATTCTGGGCAAGCCGCACGATGCCGCCCACGCGGCACAGATGCTGCGTCTGCTTTCGGGGCGTGAGCACCGGGTCATCACGGGTGTGACCGTGCGGCAGGGCAGCCGCCTGCTTACCGACACCGAAACCACGCAGGTATGGTTCCGTGACCTGACCGATTCGGAAATCGCGGCCTATATCGCCTGCGGCGAGCCCATGGACAAGGCCGGCGCCTATGGCATCCAGGGCCGGGCCGCCGCGTTTATTCCCCGCATCTGCGGAGACTATTTCAATGTGATGGGTCTGCCCCTGTGTCTGCTCGACCGGCTGCTGCACAGCTTTGACCTGCGTCTTTTGGAGGACACCCCATGAAGCGCTTTTTTTCCGGAAAGGTCCGGGGCATTCTGCTTGCCGCGCTGGTGCTGGCTGTGGCGGCAGCAGTGGTCTCTTCCTCCTCCGACGGCACGGCCGGGCCCGTTCAAAACGCCGTAAACACGCTCCTGCGTCCGCTGCGCGGCGCGGCAACGCTCCTGATGGACAGGGCCGAACAATACTACGACTACATCTACCGCTACGACCTTCTGCAGGCCGAAAACGAGGCGCTGCGCGAGCGCATCTCGCAGATGCAGACCCGGCTTCGCACCGCCGAGGAAAACGCCCGCGAAAATCAGGAGCTGCGCGAGCTTCTGAATCTGCCGGACCACAGCGCCGAAACCACCTATGTCGACGCATCAATCACCTCGTGGGACAGCTCCGACCGTTCCAGCAGCTTTCTCATCGGCAAGGGCAGCAACCACGGTCTGCAAAGCGGCATGTGCGTGGTCAGCTCTCTGGGCTGCGTGGTCGGCTTTCTGACCGAGGTCGGGCACAACTGGGCGCAGGTGGTAACCATCCTCGACCCCAACTCGCAGATCGGCGCCACCATTGCCTCCTCGGGCTATACCGGCGTGGCCGAGGGTCAGTTCGACCTGATGGCCGACGGAAGGCTGCGCATGAGCTATCTCGATGCCGCCGCCGTTGTGCGCAACGGCGATGAGGTGCTCACCGTGGGCAGCGGCGACATCTACCCCCAGGGTCTTCCGATCGGCCGGGTTGCGGATGTCACGCTCGACGAGTCCGGCGTGGACAAATACGCCATCATCGAAATTTCTGCCGACCTGAAAAGCCTGGAGCGGGTTTTTGTCATCACCGACTTTCAGACCGGCGACTGAGGAGGCCCTTATGCAGCAACACCGTCTGCCTGCGGCAATCCGCCGGGCTCTGTATGCCCTGGGTGCCGTGCTCGCCCTGATCCTCGAGCAGTGCGTGTTCGCGCGGCTGCCGGTCTGCGGGGCCGTACCCGGCCTGCTTCCGGTTGTCGTGGCGCTTACAGCCGCATTCGAGGGGCCCGAGGCCGGGGGGCTCTTTGGTCTGGGAACGGGCCTTTTCCGGTATCTCGCTCTGGCGCCCTACGGGCCGCTGTACATCTTCACCCTCACGCTCGGCGGCGTGCTGACCGGGCTTGCCTTCCGCAGCCTGTTCGTGCGCGGACTGTGGTCCTCGCTGCTTGCGGCGGCCTTTATGCTGGTGCTTTGTCAGGGCTCCGTGCTGCTGCTCATCTGGATTTCGGGCACGCTGCAGCTGCGGGCCTTTCTGCTTCAGGCCGCCTATTCGCTTCTGTTCGTTTTTCCGTTCTATCCCGTGACCCGCCTGATTTCCCGGCTTGGAGGTAAATAATGGAGCATCGTGACCGGCTGCGCATCGCGCTGCTTTCCGCCGCCGCGGCTGCCATGCTGCTGGTCTTTATGGCGGCTCTGTACCGCCTGCAGACAGCCGAGCAGCAGAAGACCGTCTCGAGTCAGGAGCAGGGCTACACCTACACCACCACCATCACCGCCGCCCGGGGCGAAATTCTCGACCGCAACGGCGTGGTTCTGGTTTCCAACCGCGTAAGCTATTATGCCACGCTCAACAGCTACGTCCTCTTTCATTCCGACAACCTCAACGAAACGCTGCTTTCGCTCATCGAGACCTGCCGCCGGAACGGCATCGACCATACCGACACCCTGCGGGTTTCGTCCTCGCAGCCGTGGACCTACACCGAAGACTCGGACTACTATTTCCGCAGCTTCATGATCTATCGCGACCTCGACCCCGACATGAAGGCCGCCAACCTCATGCGGCACCTCCGGCGCGACTACGGCATCCCCGACGACTGGACCGACGAGCAGGCCCGGACGGTCATCGGTCTGCGCTATGAGCTGGACCTGCGCTATGCCGTAAACATCGATTCCTATGTTCTGGCCGACGATCTCTCGGCCGACGAGCTTGCCGTTCTCAGAGAATGCAGTGTTCCCGGACTGAGCATAGAAACCACCACCCAGCGCGTCTACAACACGCCCTATGCCGCCCATGTGCTGGGCTTTGTCGGGGCCATGTTCCGCGAGGACTACGAGCAGCTCCGCGACGAGGGCTACTCCATGAATGCCTCCATCGGCAAGGACGGCGCCGAAAAGGCGTTTGAATCCTATCTGCGCGGAACAGACGGTACCCGCACCACCACCATCACCTCCGGCGGACAGATTCTCGACGAATACATCTCCGTGGAGCCGCAGGCCGGCAGCAACGTCTATCTTTCCATCGATATCGGTCTGCAGCAGGTGGCCGAGGAAACGCTGGCCGACACCATTTCCGAGCTGCGCGCCGCAGGAGAGGCCCAGGCCGAAGACGCCAAGGGCGAGGGCGAGGATGCCGAGGGCGGCGCCATTGTGGTCATGGACGTGCGCACGGGTCAGGTTCTGGCCTCCGCCAGCTATCCGACCTATAACCTTTCCACCTACAACCGCGACTACAACGAGCTTCTGCAAACCGACTACTCCCCGCTGTATAACCGCGTGCTGCAGGCCCCCTATCCACCCGGCTCCACCTACAAGCCCGTGGTGGGCCTTGCCGCCATCACCGCCGGCATCATCAACAAAAACTACGAAATCAACGACCTTGGCAAATACACCTACTACGACACCTTCCAGCCCACCTGTCTGGCCTATTCCCGTTCGGGCGTGCCCCACGGCGTGCTCAACCTCATGCAGGCCATCTCGGTTTCGTGCAACTACTACTTCTACGAAATCGGCAGGCTTACCGGCATCGAGACCATCGATGCCATGGCCGGGCAGCTCGGTCTGGGCGAGGCCACGGGCGTGGAGCTCTACGAGGAAACCGGTCACCGTGCCAACCCCGAAACCAAGCGCGAGCTCTATGATCTCGACTGGTACGGTGCCGACACCCTCACCGCCGCCATCGGTCAGTCCGACAACGCCTTTACACCCATGCAGCTTGTCTGCTATACCTCCGCGCTGGCCAACCGCGGCACGCGCTATCGCGCCACCTACCTCAACCGTGTGGTCAGCTCCGACTACAACGGCGTGGTCTATACCGCCGTGCCCGAGATTGCCGGTGTGGCCGAGGCCAGCGACGAGGCCTGGGACGCCATTGCCGAGGGCATGGAAATGGCCGTGCAGCAGGGCACGGCCAAGGCTCTCGCGGACTACAGCTATCCCGTTGCCGCCAAAACCGGCACGGCGGACCACGGCTCCACAGGCTCTGCCAACGCGGCCTTTATCTGCTATGCTCCGGCCGACGATCCGCAGATCGCCATCGTCATCTACGTCGAAAAGGGCGCGGCGGGCTCTGCCCTTGCCTCGGCTGCCGAGCCGCTGCTCACATACTATTTCAGCCGCACCGATGCCGTGGAGCTTGTTTCCCCCGAGCTTTCGGCCGACTGATTCCGCCCGCAGCACCCGCAGACATACCGCCGAAGCCGCTGTCTGTGCTGTGCGACATCGGCCTTCTTCTGCAGGCGGGCCAGCGCGGCCCGGCGATGCAGGTCCCGCACGGCTTCGCGGGTGCTCTGCTCCCGCTGCCCGGCACACAGCCGGCAAAAAGGCAGACCGTCTGTCCATGCGGCGTCCTCCTCCGAATAGATCTCCGAGCCGCAGCCGGCGCACCAATACCGCGGCCTTCTGTCCTGCGCATCGCGCAAACCCTTATATCCCATGCTTCCTCCCCGGCCTGCCCCGCGGCAGGCCCCATTTTTTCTCTGGAGTGATTTTCATGTCCGAGCAGTTGCAGAACGACGAGCGCTTCATGCGCGCTGCCCTGAATCTGGCAGCCCGGTCCGCGGCCGAGGGCGAGGTGCCCGTCGGCTGTGTCATTACCCTTGGCGACCGCATTGTCGGCTGCGGACGCAACCGCCGTGAGCACGGCAAATCCGCGCTGGCCCATGCCGAGCTCGAGGCCATCTCCCGCGCCTGCGCCGAGCTGGGCGGCTGGCGGCTGTGGCAGTGTACAATGTACGTCACGCTTGAGCCCTGTCCCATGTGCGCCGGAGCCGTGATCAATGCCCGTATTCCCAGGCTGGTCTACGGCGCGGCAGACAGCGCGTCCGGCAGCTGCGGCTCGCTGATCAACCTCTTCGAGCTCCCGTATAACCACCGGCCCGAGCTTGTCTCCGGCGTGCTGGCAGACGAGGCCTCGGCCCTGCTGCGCGGTTTTTTCCGCACGCTTCGCGCCGAAAGAAAGAAAAAAGACGGCTGATCATACAACCGGCGCACCCGCCGCATAGATGTCATATTCCGGCAGCGCGGCCCAGCTGCGGCCCGCAAGCTCCTGCCAGCACAGATGCAGCTGTGCAAAATCCTGCCACTGCACATACCGGAAGACATACACCGCCGGCAGATGGCAGGGCAGAATCTCCTCAATCATGGCGCTGCGCCGCGCAAACTGCTCCGGTACCCCCATCCGGCCCGGAAAACGCACGGCAAGCGTTCCGTCCGGCAGGGCCGAGGCCACGGCCTGTATGCCGCAGCCCGCAAGGGCCGCGTTGATGTCGTGCCCGGAGCTTCCGCCCATGGTCAGCAGTGCAAAAAGCGCCTGTCTACGTTCCTCCGGGGTGTCGGCGGCGGGACGCTGCGGCAAAAGCTCCTCATATGCCTCCAGTCCGCGATCAAGCGCCGTGGCCGGAATGCTCTCGCGCAGGTTCTGCGCAAGGCGGCTGCGTGCCGCATCCAGAGCCTCGCCCAGGGCGACCAGCTGCGCCCCGCTGAAGCTGCCCTCGCTCAGGTCATACACGCCCAGAGGGCGCAGCAGGGCGATCAGTGCGTCGAGATGCTTCACTGCGTCATCTGCACAATCTGCAGCTGTCCGAGAACGGGCAGCTCTCCGGGACCGACAGCGACATCCTCAGCCGGCGAAAGCAGCCGATAGTTTTCCACACCGGGCACGGTATACAGCACATTGCCGATCCGGGCACGATATACGCTGCAGCCCAGCAGACTGCCGTCAAACAGCGCGCGCACGGCCTGCTGCGCGGCCGAAAGCACCGCCTCGGCGTCATAGCCCTCTGCCACGGTCAGCTGCGCCCCGATATCAACCGTCACAGTCTGCGGAGCCAGAACCGCCACGTCCACAGCCAGCTCACGCTCCTCGTTCAGCTCCCGCGAAAGGCTCTCAAGCAGCTTTTCGTCGGGTACGCCCGCCGTTGCGCTGATCACAAGATCCACCGTCCCTCTGCCCCGGTTCCGGGGCAGCACCCGTACCGCCGCCACCCCTGCGGTCTGCAGAGCACGCTGCCGGTAAAAGGCCGTGTTGCTGCCGTTGGGCAGGCGGCGGAAGCTTTGCAGGATTCTCTCCCGAAAGCTCTCGTCGTCCTCCTCGTCGGCTCCGCCGGAAAAGGCCTGCGGATTGGTACAGGCCCCCACGCCCACGGGCGGCAGCGTCATGTGGACAATCGTATCCGGCTGTGCGTTGCCCGAGGCTCCTGCAAGGCTGGCCTGCGCGGCCACGTCCGCATACAGACTCCCCGCCGGAATCACGGCGTCCTCCAGCGTTTCATAGCGCACCGTCTCTGCTGCGGTGCAGACCGTCCCCGCAGGCACGGCAATGTCCACGGTTCTCTCCGCCGTCAGCCGGAAGCGGATTTTTCCGGTGGCCCGGCTCGCGGGCCTCCGCTGCAGGTCACGCATGGACCCATGATAATCCAGATACGTACCCGCCGCCGTCTGGGCAAAGGCCTGCTTCAGGCAATAGTCCGCATAGGCATACAGGCCGACGATCTGGGCCGCTGCCGCGTGCAGACGCACGGCAAGCTCCGCGTCGTCGTGCATGGCATAGCCGGTCAGCTCCCGTACCCGCTCCAGCATGGCGGTATAAATCTCCTGCTCGGTCACGAAACACGTACCTCCGTTTCTGTCTGTCCGCCCGGATACTGCAGCTGCAGCGAAATCAGCAGACAGTCATCCTGCTGCCGCACCTGAACCTGCGTCACCGAAAGGCCGGTCCCCTGCAGTGCCTGCACGCAGTATTGCGCTGCCAGCGCGTCCCACCGGCTGCGGCTTTGGCGGCAAAGCGTATGCAGGCTGCTTCCAAGCTCGGGCAGCAGCGCAAAGGCGCCCCTGCGGCACTGCAGGCAAAACAGAGCCGTCTGCACAGCCTGCTGCTCTCCCGAAAGGCGGACAAAGCCGCCCATCCCGTCGGGAACATAGTCCCCGTTGCGGATCTGACTGATCATGCTTCCTCCTCCGGTTCGTCCGTTTCCACCCTTCCGTGTATCCGAATGGTCCCGTCCGCGCGCAGATGCACATAGCTGCCTCCGCAGGCCAGCAGCACCTCGCCGGGAGCCAGCGCAACCGGCGGTCCGGGCTGTCGCCGTCCGACCACGCAGCCGCCCAGAACCAGCGCCTGCTCCTCTGCCGCGGGGCACCACCAGAGCCCTCCGGGACCGATCACGTCGGCGGACCTTCGTTCATCGCCCCGCAGCACGGCGGGGCTCAGTCCGCCCCGGGTTACAAGGCCGAGGGCCGCGCTGTCCTTTTGCTCAGCTCCCCTTGCCGTCTGCTGTGCAATCCACATATCCATCCTCCTCATACATCCAAAGCCGGCAGGTCAGACCCTGCTCCGTCGCCCGGTTTTCCGTCTGTCGTACCACAAAGCTCCCCTCAACGCCGAGCTGCGGCAGGCGGACCTCCACCACGTCGTCCGCCATCGCCCAAAACAGCCCCGCCAGCGTCACATCCAGCACAAGCCGGTTTTTGGCGCTCTGCGCAATCCGCTGCTGCGGGCTTTGTCCCGAGGCCCTGCAGCCCTCTGCCGCCAAAACCACCCGTCTTGCGCCCGTATCGTCCGCGCCGGCATACACCGTATGAGCCCCCGTACGGGAGTCGATCTGCACCAGCCGGGAAATCACGCCGTATCGGCTGCGGCACACGCTTGCCCGAAGGATGGGCTGCACTGCCGTCAGGCTGTGCCGGGCCCCGCTGCCGGGCGGAAGCAGAATCAGTCCGCCCTCCGGGGAAAATCTGGGTGTAATCCCCGCCGCCCACCTGGTATAGCCCGCCAGGGCCGCATAGCAGCTGTCCCCCGCGTTTACGGTATAGTCCGCAAGCACCGGCAGGGCGGCCGCCTGCTCCAGCGGGATGCCGAGGGGCGTGACAAAGGCCGCCAGAATGTCGTCCAGCCCGGCCTGCACATAGCCCGCGGGCATCGCGTCGTTGTCCATCAGAACGCCTCCCGGGCCGCGCCCCGTAAGCTCCGCCAGCAGACCGTTTTCGTCCAGAGACACGGTCACGTCGTCCACGGTTCCGCGCAGGCGCACACCCTCGTGCAGCAGCGTCGCACGGTGGGCGGAGTGCAGCTGCGAAAGCTGCGGCCGGGCTGCCGCGAGCGTGACCTGCCAGGCGTCGGTGGGACTGCCTGCGGCATAGGTGATCTGCCAGCTCTTCAGGTCCCGGAAGCGCACGCCGTCCAGCTCGATTACCACAGGCGCACACGCATTCCGGGCACAAGATCGTTCGGACTGGGCAGCTGCGGATTGCGCGAAAGAAGCGTTTCGGGTGCAATACCGGTTTTTTCCGCCACACTCCAAAACGTCTCGCCCTCGCGAAGCTCGTACCATTCCTCAGAGCTCTGTTTGTCGGAGGCGGACTCGTTGTCCGGCTGCTCGCAAAAGCCAAAGCTGTAGCCGATATAATCCTCCATCGGCTGCTCCTCCAGCTGCAGCTCGGTAAAGCACGCGTTGAGCGCCGGCCACGCAGGATGCACCAGCAGACCCGCCCCGCCCAGCCGGAACACCTCCTCGAGCTCGCGAAAGCGTTCATAGGCCTGCGGCCCGTAGAATACGCCCTCGCCGCGGATCACCCGCGCCGGCGTGCCCAGCTCCTGCACCGCCCAGCCGCCCAGCGGCAGCGCAAACACGGCACACGGCCGCCGATACTCCACCCGACAGCTGTGGGGATTGTTCGGCCAGATATAGTCCTTAAACCGCATTGGTTTCAACCCTCTTCTCCTCTCTCTGCCGCACTCCGGGTATCCGGCGCGGCGTTTTTTTATTTTGCATACCGCCGGGCGTCCAGCTCTACCTCGCGCGAGACCCGCTCCGTATCGTTTTGCGCCGGGGCCGTTGTCCCGGAGACTGCGGGCGGGCTCTGCCGCTCGCGCACCGTCGCTTCGGACGCAAAAACGGTTCGGGTGCGGACCTGCTCGGCGGGCAGGGGTGCCGGGGCGGCTGCGGACACGGTCTGCGGTCCCATGGCCCGATACAGGGCCAGCAGCTCTGCGGAGCTCAGCTCCATCGCAGTGCCTCGAATCTCTTCGGGTCAAACGACAGATTCGTCACCCGCAGCTCCTGCGCCGCCCCCGGACCATACGCCTGCTCACGGCGGTCCAGAGCCAGATGCATCGCACAGCGCAGATAGTCCTCGTCGGTCATGCCGACCGCCTGCACGGGCAGCGCGCCAAGCTCCCGCAGAACCCGCCACCGGATGCGGGCCGGAATGTCGTTCTCCAGCTCCCGCAGCCGCTCCTCCAGCGTCATGCCGCTCATATACCCACCTCCGTCTCGATACGCTGCGCCGCAAGAATCACAACCTCCTCGAGCACACAGTCGCCCAGATCCGCCGATTCGCGCAGGCTCTGCCACTGGCAGCCCGAATAGATAATCTGCCTGTCCGGCTTGCAGATGACAAGAGAAAAGTCCGAAAGATCATAAAACCGGATTCCGTCGCGAATGGCCTCGTCGGTGGCATACAGGCGGCTGAGCGTGATGGTATAGGTTTCCGGGCCGCGTACGGCAGCCACGGGCTGCCTCTGTCCAAGGGCCTGCACCACCCGGCTCTCCTGTCGGATGGCTGCCGTATAGCTCTGCACCACCGCTGCCTTTATCCCGTTGATTTCCAGATAGATATCCGCCGCGGTGGCAATTGCGTTGTTCATTTCTCCGCCTCCTAAACAGTGATATGGGCCGTAATCCCGATCCGGCTCAGCCCGTGGGCCGCGACAATCGAAAAGCGTACATCGCAGATGGTGGGATCGTCCGCATTTTCCTCCACGGTCAGCTCGTCATAGGCGTCGATGCGCTCCAGCGCAAGCTGCCGCTCGAGCTCCAGCAAGACCTCGGCACGGATGGCACTGCGTGTGGCCCGGTTGTTGCGCATGCGCGAAAATCGCGTCTTCAGGCGGCTTCGAACAGCGGGAATCACGGCATCGATGCAGCGGACGGTGGTCAGCTCGCGCCAGGCCGTGTCTGCAGCTCCGCCGCTGCTCGTCCGGGTGGTCACGGCCCGGATCAGACTCGTCTGCCCGCCAACGGTTTCGGCCGGACTCACCCCCGACAGGATCAGAAGGTCCAGCGTTGCCTCGTCATAATATCCCTCCACAGCCTGCAGGCCCGTCATGGCAAGCCCGTGCACGGGAAGAGAGGGATCGGTTTCTCCCGCGATCAGCCCCGCTGCCGCGGCGGCAAGACAAAGCCCGCCTGCCGAGCCCGCCTGCTGCTGCGAGGCACAGCCCGGACCCACCAGCACCATCCGTTCGCAGTTGAGCGCCGCGGCTCTTTGCGTCAGCCCTTCGACCGTGGGATTTTCCATCCCCACCACGCCCAGACACTCGTTTTGCCTTTCCGCCTCCTCCAGCAGGGCCTCGCGCAGGGCCAGCTGCACCGAAAGCTCCGTGCTGTCGCACAGCAGAATCCCGACTCCCCTGCGGATCAGCTCTGCAAAGGCCTTCTGATACTCCTCCGCGCTCTGCACGCCCAGCACCCATATGCTCCCGGCCCCGTTCTGCAGAGCCAGACCGGCAAGCTCCGCGGCCCCCGCGGAAAGCTGCTGCAGCTGCGTCTGTGCTGTAAGGCAGGCGGCCTGCACGGGCTCCGCCCCGCAGAAAACCAGACCAGCCGCCGCCGCGCCCTGCGCCGTATCGTCCGTCCGATGCACGGTATATTGGGCATATACGCCCGGTCTCTGATGCAGAATCATTGCATCGCTCCCTTCTGCTCCGGCAGCAGACGGATCTGCTGCAGCTCGGCGGCCTGCGTCGGCGAGACCGCGTGTATGGTACCGGTGGCCTGCACACACACCGTGCTTACAAAGCAGCCGGCATTTTCGTCATAGCGGCACCGCCCCGCCTCGGTCTGACGGATGCTCAGCCCCGGCACACCCCGCATCAGCGTCATGCACACCTGCTCAACCGCCCGTGTGTTCTGCTGTCCGCCGCCCGCAAGCGGCGTGAACACGTCGGCAAAAAGCTGCGCCGAAATCGTCTGTACATAACGCTCGCGGCCCTGCGCGTCCGGACCGAGATACACCGTGCTTCCGCACACGGCCTGCTGCAGGCCCACTGCCGCAAAAACCGTTTCGGGCTCGGTCCGCTCGTCGGCACTCAGGGCCGGACCGGCGGCAATCCCCTCGGCCTGCAGTGCGGCGATCACGGATTCAATCAGCTGCGTCATCCGATGCTCCCTCCCGGCTCAAAAGCCCCCATTGATAGATGGTCTCTTCTCCCAGACGCACGCAGGCACAGCGGCGCACCGAGCAGCGCATGCCCATCGATTCCAGCGTCATGCCCGCGTGCAGGGCCGGCTCGGCCGGCCCGATATACACGATTCTGTCCTGCGCGGCCCGGCCCAGCATGCTGAATTCGCGGTGAAAAACCTCGCGGCTGCGGCCCGAGACCAGCCGCAGAAAGGCACATACCTCCACAGGACCGTATGCGGTCTGCACGCATACCGGCTGACCATAGCGCCGGAAAATCTCCTCTGCACGTCCCTTCATGAGCACACCTGCAAAAAGGCAAAGCCGTCCGAAAGATATGGGCCCATGATCTGCTCCGCCTGACGCAGAAGCTCGTCCGCCGTGCCCTCGCGGCAGGTGATGCTCAGATCGCTCGCGGCAAAATGCACCACGCCGTCGCTGCCGCGGACGGCGGCAAGCCGGGCCAGTGCCGTAAGGGCCGCCGCACAGATCAGGCTCTCCCGGCAGTCCTCCGGACGGATTCCCGGTGCAAGACGGGCGGTCAGACCGTCCTGCGCGGCAGCGCACAGCGCACACACAAGCTGCCCGTCGGCATCGCTGCCCGCCAGACGCAGGGCAAGCTCCCGGATTTCCTCCTGCATCACAGCTGCAGCACCCTTGCCGCGTCGGTGCTGATTCTGGCAAAGCCGGCGATTGAGGTCACGGCCGCGCGCTCCAGCTGACGGTCGATCAGGCGGTCATAGTCCACGCTCACATCCCCGGCCTGCACCAGCTCCAGCGCATAGCGGCGGTCCAGACCGATCAGCCGTCCGGCGGGCACGGCGTCGGAGCGCACCAGCGTGGCCCCCAGCGGACTCGACAGCTCGCCGGTTCCCGCAAAGTTCAGACCGGTCAGCGGGTTCTGCAGCTCCGGGAGCTTGAGCAGCTGCGCCATGCCGGCGGTACCCACCAGCAGAGTGTTCATCGCATAGGGATGGAACTGCGCCCAGAAGTCCACCAGCGCGTTATAATCCAGACTGCCCGCCGTTCCGCCGATGGGGTCGGTGCCCACGGAAAATACGGGCGCGGGGTTTTCGTTTCCGTCACCGTGCATAGCACATCGATGGCATCCGCCACATGCGACGCCTCAATCGCCGCGCCCATCTGCCGCAGCATTACGCCGAACAGGTCCAGCTTCTGCATGGCCACGGCCTCATAGCTGGCCACAAGCATTCTCCCGCGCTTGTGCAGCCGCACAAGCTGGTCCCGGGTTTTCACGGTCACAGCCGGGATTTCCGCGCCCTCGGCCACGGCGCCGGGCTCCAGGTCCTCGCCGCTGCTTTCCAGATACACCGAACGGTAGTCCATGGCGCCGATCCGGGTGGTCGTTGCCGTCAGGGCCGGAAGAATCGAATCGGCCTGCATGCCGGTGCGCACGGTACGCGCGATATACTCCGGAAACAGCACCGCCGAATCGAGGGTGGAAAAAAACTTCTCCACGCGGTCGGATTCCGGGCCCTTTACGCGGATGTCAAAGCGCTTGAGCTGACGGCCAAAGGCGTCGAGTCCCTCGAGCTGCGTACCGCGATAGTTTTCGCTGGGGTCGAGCTGCTCCAGCACCTGAGAAAAGCTCTTTCCCGTCTGATGATACATGCCCTTTTCCAGGCGAAGGGTATCATATGCCATTTTCTCATCCTCCTTAAAGCAAAATGGTTACTCTGGCGGCTGCACTGTCCACATGTACCACCAGATACGCTGCCGCAGCCTCGTCCGCCTTCACGCCGCCGCTGCCGTCGGCACTCAGACCCACTCTGCCCGTTTCCGGGGCAGCTCCGCTGTAGGGCACGCGGACAAAGCCGCGCAGGACCACGGCGGCACCCGCCGGTCCGCACTGCTCCGCAAAGCCGCAAAAGTCCTCACCCTCCGCGCAGGGGCCCACGGTGCTGTTCCCCGCAACGCGGCACACCTGTCCGCCCTGCAGACCGCCCTCGGCGGCAAAGGTCGCCACGGTCTGCCCGATTCCGTTCAGATACTGTTTCATCCTTCCTGCTCCTTTTCGTTTTTGTAGTGCTCCCCATGTCCGGTACAATTTTGATTTGTCGGGGGAAAAATAAGGGGACTCAGATGCGAAATGCGTCGCTGTCGCTGCTCGGGGCCGGTGCGCTCAGCTGGGGCTCCTCGGGAAACATGCCCTGTGCGGTGCGCTGCCAGATGCTTTTCAGCCGCAGAAGCAGACCCTCGTCCAGACCGTCGGTCAAAAGCTCCAGCTCCGCGCGCGTCAGCCCGCAGTCCACGGTCAGGCCCAGACGGATCACCTGCGCACGCAGCTCCGAAAGATACCGGTCCGCCAAAGCCGCCTTTTCCAGAAGACGGGCATAGTCCCCGCGCTGCTGCTCGCTGCCGGCCTCCTCCACCAGCGTCTTCAGACCCGAAAACGCCTTGATTACCCCCGCCTGCCGCTGGGCCGGCACAGCCACGAACGAAAACTCATAGGCGTCCTGCGGATCGCCGAGCACAGCAAGGCAGCGCTGCCCGTCATAGATCTGTCCCTTGCGGTGGCTGCACGAACCATAGCTCTGCCCGCAGATGGAGCATTGCACTGTCCCCATGCTGCATCCTACCGATACCTCGCGGAAGATTCCGCCGCCGATGGCGGCAATCAGCTCCTCATTGCCGGCGGTCCGCAGCACATAGGCCTCGGCCCGGATATAGCTCTCGCCGTTTTCGCAGACCACCGACGTGTCATAGATCCGCGCGACCTGTCCGCTTGCGGACCAGTTGTGGTCCAGAATGCCCGTTTTTCCCACCAGCAGACGCGCCAGCTCCGGCAGGGCCTCGGCGGCAAAGCGTTCGTTGTCGCGGTCCGGCTGATCGTCTGCCAGCCGCAGCGAAAAGCAGTATACCTGCTGTGCCGTAAGCGGCGTCTGCGCAAAGCGGTTGATCTTTTCCAGCGCCGCCTCGTCCGGCGTACCAACAGCCCCTGCCGGAACCGTATGTCTTGTGATTTTCATGTCTCTCTCCTCTGCTCCGTTTCCTCTGTCTGCGCCCGATAATAGGCCGCGTGGGCCTCGTCGAGCGTGTCCAGCAGATTGATCTCGTCCCACTGCACCCGGGCCTCGCCGCCATAGCCCTCCAGCCGCAGCCACAGCCGTCCGATGCGCTCCAGCGCGGGAGTCACGGCCCGACGTACGGCCCACAGCTCACTTGTCAGCAGGTCCGCCTGCTGCACCGCCATCCGCTCGGTCGAAGACCAGCTCAGGCCCAGCAAAAAGGGCGGCAGGCCCGTTTTGGCCACCAGCTGCTCCAGAATCTGCCGCACGGGCACCTCGGCATCCAGAATCTGTCCGTCGGCGCCGATGACGCGAATTTCCACGTCCCCCACAGCCACAAAGTCCCGGACCTCACCTGCGGCGTTGCTCTGCATCGCGGCGGACCACTGCTGCGCCATCTGCTCGCTGCGTTCTCTGGCTCCGGTCCGATCCAGCGCGTCGCTGCCGGGACGATACACCACGCTGTAGCGCACGTTTCCCGCCCGCTCCCAGTTCGTGCCGATGGTCTGATAGATCTGCATCAGAATCCGCGCAAAGGCCGGCATCGACCGAAGCAGCGACACCCCATAGGGGTTGTCCGGCTCGGGGTTGAGCACCGAAAGCAAAAGCAGCTCCTGACAGGGCAGCGGGGTCATGTCCCCTGCGCACAGAACCGTTTCCAGAGGGCTGCTGCCCTGCCGGATTACAACGTCCGCGGGGTCGCCCCAGTTCAGGGCCGCCAGCCGTCCGTCGCGCACCACCATCTCGCCCACGGCCCTGCCGCAGGTAAACAGACTGTCGAGATACGCGCTCAAAAAGCTCTCGGCGCCGATCTGACCGTGCCCGCAGGGAACCTGCCGCAAAAACCGGTCCAGTCCGTCCTGCGCGGCGGGATTGTCTGCCGTAAGCGTAAAGCCGCCCACGAGCCGCACCAGCTTGCACACGGCAGCGTCCAGAATGGGAATGGCGGCGCGCAGCTGTCGATACAGCCGGAGCTGGCCCTCTCCCGTCACCGGAGTCATCATGTCCCCATACCCGCTGCTCCGCAGCTGGGTTACGGCTGCCGCCGGCTCCGAAGCCCCGCGGCGTTTGTTCTTTTTCTGCATTCTCTGCTCCTCAGCTTTTCTGTCTGGCCACGGCCAGAGCGGCAAAGTCGCTTTTCGGGGCCTGCAGGTCCACCGCGAAATAGCGCATGTCGTCCATGGCGTGGTCGTTTTCCTTGCACACACGGTCCCGGCCGTCCCGGGCGGGCTCCCAGCGATACAGCCCCAGCTCACGCAGACAGTCCGTGCAGCTGCCGCAGATCACGATTCTGCCGTTTTTCAGCGCGTTTGCCGTGGCACGGATTCCCGCAAGCACATCGTTGTTCGCCCTGCATACCGGCAGGCCCAGCCGGCGCAGCTCCTCGATAAAGCTGGCGGCAGAGGGGTCCACGATCACCCGGCTCACGGGCCGGTCGCCGATCAGGGCCAGCAGGTCCCCTGCGTATTCCGCGTCGGTCTTCTGCCGTCCGCGCCTTTTCGAGTCCCAGTAATACTCGCGAAGACGGTACCACACGCCACGGCTGCGGCCCCAGAGTCCGAACGACGCGGGGTTTACGGTCCCATAGTCGCAGCTCACGCGATATTCCTCACACGGCTCCTCCGGCGGCTCGCGCACCATGTCGGGACGGAAAAAGTCATACACCCTGCCCGTTGCCGCCACCCACTGTCCCAGCACAAAGCGCCGGTAAAACGTTCCGGAATACATGCGCGCATAGCGATCGCGTACCTCGCTGCTCAGCGCCGGGTTGTCGTGCATGGTAAAGTGCAGGTGCAGGGCGCGCCGCTGCCCGGCCTTTTGGATATAATCGGTATAGAACCAGTGGCCCGGCCCCTCGGGATTGCACGAAAACCACAGCCGACTTCCGGCGACCGAGCAGCGTGCGCAGGCCTGCTCCACAAAGCTGCGCGGCATCAGCACCACCTCGTCGAACAGCACACCCGCCAGCGTCACACCCTGAATCAGCGCCGCCGAGCTCTCGTCGCGCCCGCCAAAGAGATAATAGGTATTCTGCCGGCTGCCGCGGCGGATGGTCAGACTGCCGGACGTTACATGCTCGCACACCGAAAAGCCCAGCGCACGCAGCAGCGGCAGCAAGTCCGAAAGGATGTTGCGCCGCAGGGCGCCGATGGTCTTGCCGCAAAGGGCAAAGCGCTGCGAGCGAAAGCAGGTCATCGACCACAGCACAAAGCCCAGACTCATGCACAGCGTTTTTCCCGAGCGTACGGCGCCGTCGCAGATGATCATGTCGCGGTCGTGCCAGGGACTTTTGTCGGTCCACCAGGTCAGCGCCGTTTTCTGTCTGGCTGAAAATTTCATTCGCTGTCCACCGCCTGCATGGCCTCAAAAAACGCCTGTGCGCCCTCGTCGTTTCCGCCCAGCAGCGTCATCAGCTTTTCCAGTGCCGCCACGCGGTCCACCAGCTTGAGCTCCACGCCCTTGTCCGTGCGCCGGATTTCGCTGATCAGCGAAAGCTCCGGAGGCGTATCGGCATCCAGAACCGCCTGCGGGTCAATGGCCACGCGGATGCAGTCGTTCACCTGCCCGAACGCCAGCTCCGAAAGCCTGCGCAGCACATCCTCCGGGCCCAGCAGGGCATGCCGAGCCTGCTTCTGCCGCTCCAGCTCCTGCGTCACCTCCGGCAGGCACAAAAGCTCCGCGCCTTTTCCGGGCAGACCGGCTGCGCGGGCCGCCGCCTCGGGCTCCATATACCGCAGATAGGCAGCGGCAAAGCGTCCGCACGCGGTCTTGCTCACCTTCATCCTCTCATCCCCTTTCGTCTTTTTCGAAGGCCTCCCCGCCGGGCTCCGTCCCGCAGATCGAAGAAGCTCCTCTCACCCATAGCGCGCAAACCCCCCTTTTGTCGCATCTTTTCGTGCAACATTTCCGAAAAACCGCCTGTTTTCTTCAAAAAACAAAAAAAAATTCCCCCTTTCGGGGGAATGCGGTTCGGGCCCGGGCACGGGAAGGGGTGGGCATCTGCCCGACGGATGTCGGGCCACCCTTATGCAAGTGCCTCGCGGCAGGCGGAAAGAACCGCAGAGGCGATCGGCAGGCAGGCAGCGGCGCCGGATCCGCCCTGCTCCACGGCGATGAAAAAGGCCACGGGGCAGCTCTCGTCAAAGGCAAAGCCGACCAGCATGGCATTTGCGGTGCCGTCGCCCAGCTCGGCTGTGCCGGTTTTTGCGCCCACGGTCAGCCCGGCAAAGCTCGCGTCGCCGTATTTGTCCGAAGCAGCCGCTCGCATACAGGCCGCAAGCACCGCGGCCTCGTCTGCCGAAAGCTCTGCCTGCGCCGTTTCGGGCTCAGCCCGATATATGCGTCTTCCGATGGGGGTTGTGATCTGCTCCACCAGATAGGGCGATACGGTCCGGCCGCCGCCGGCAATCGCCGCCACCAGCGTGAGAAAGCTGCAGGGGTTTACAAGGTCCTGATACTGCCCGATGCCGGCCCAGGCCAGCGCGTTGTCGGCCACATCCGTTGCCGTACACTGTCCTGCGGCGGTGGTCAGCCCGTCGAGCGTATACGTCTGCAAAAGGCCCAGCCCGGCCGCTGTCTGCTCCAGCGCCTCGCCGCCCACGGCGATGGCCAGCGTTCCAAAGGCCACGTTGCAGCTGTTGGTCAGGGCCTGACTGAGCGTCTGACTGCCGTGGGCCGTTGTGCAGGTGACCGTGCCTCCGGCTGTCTCGATGCTGCCGCCGCACCAGAAGCTCATCTGGTGCGCGTCGGGCAGGGTCCGCAGGGCCGCCGTCAGCGTAACAAGCTTGAATATGCTGCCCGGCACATAGGTCCCGCTCAGAAAGCGGTTGACATACACGCCCTGCCACGCGGGGTCGGCCTCGTCGATCTCGGGGCGGTCCGTCGGGTCATAGGAGGGGCTGCTGACCATGCACAAAAGCTCCCCCGTCTGCCAGTTCATCACGCCGACCGTGCCCCTTCGTCCGGCCAGGGCCTCCCACGCGGCCTCCTGCACCCCGGCGCTGAGCGTAAGCTGCATGGTATTGCCCGAATCGCTCAGATGATACAGGCCCCCGATTTCGGAATAGCCGATCATCTGCCGCGTATACGTGTTCAGCACAGCACTGCGCACATAGCCCTCTTCGTCGCCCAGAACGTGCAGACAGGCCGTGCGCAGGGCCGCATTGTCGTTATACGTGCGTTCTCCGTCGCTGCTGCGCAGCAGGACCTGCCCGTCGCGGTCGGTCACAAGCCCCGAGGCCAGATTCCCTCCCGCATACACATGCGGACTGCCGGAAAAAACCACCCACTCGTCGGCCTGCAGAAAATACTCCACGGCAAAAACAGCCAGTCCCGCAACCAGCACTCCCGCCAGAATCAGCAGCAGCACGGCGCGTGCGGATACTCTTTTCATACGTCCTCCCCGCTGTCGGATGCAGCGTCTTCTTCGGGATTGTCCGGCGTCTGCGCGGGCCGGACCCATTCGCTGCCCGTCCGGTCTGCCGGACGAAGGGCAAAGCTCGCGTCGCGCCGGGTGTCGGCGCCCTTGACAAAGGCCAGCAGGCCCCAGGCCGAAAGCATGGCCGAGCCGCCGTTGGAGACAAAGGGAAAGGTCACACCCGTAAGCGGCAGCAGGTCCACCGTGCCGAATACGTTGAGCATGGCCCCCGACAGCAGCATCGTCATGGCCGCGCACGCGCCGATCGCGTGAAAGGCACTGCGGCTCACCGCCGCCGAGCGTACGGCAAACGCCGCCAGCACCACCACGAACAGAACCATCACAATCGCCATCAGCAGGCCCCATTCCTCACCCACCATGCCGAAAACCAGGTCGGTGTCGGCAGCCGCCACATGCCGCAGCCAGCCGTTGCCCGCGCCCAGACCGAAAAGCCCGCCCGAGGCGATGCACATCAGTGCCCGCGTCTGCTGATAGCCGCCCTCCAGCGCGTATTCCCAAACGTGCCGCCAGGCCGAAAACCGGCGCACGACATACGGACGAAAGCGCACGGCCAGAGCCGCCGCATAGCCCGTCCCCGCGCACAGAAAGCTCAGCGCGGCCCAGTTGCCCGAGCGCAGAAACGCGATGACCACAAACGTCACAAAGAACAGAAGCGCCGTGCCGAAGTCGTTCAGTCCCGCAAGGCACAGACAGCACACGCCGGCATACACGATAAATCCCCACAGGTTGCGCTGCCGGACCATCGCCTGCAGGTCCGAGGCGCCCGCGTATACCAGACAGATTTTTACAAGCTCCGACGGCTGAAACGACACTCCGCCCAGATAGATCCAGTTCCTCGCGCCATAAACCTCGCGCCCGAAAAGCAGGTTGCACGCAAGCAGCAGCACGCCCGCCGCAGAGGCGACATAGCGGATGCGCCGCGCACGCTCAAGGTCGCGCAGGCTCCAGCCCACCAGCAGATACAGGACAAGGCCGCCGCCTATGGCCACAAGCTGCTTGGGCAGCTCGTCGGGGTTTGCGGAGGCAATCACGGCAAGGCCCAGCGTACACAGAAAAAAGGCGATGCTCTCGGGTTCAAAGCCGCGCAGACCCGAAAGGCGCAGGACCAGAAACAGCACCCACATGGCGGCGCACAGCGCGCCCACACTGCCGATAACCGGACCGGCCCGGTCTGCGTCCACGGTCGTAAGCAGCTGCAGCACGGTAAGTGCCTGAAAGAGTGTGATGAAAAAGAGCGTGCCCACGGGGCCCACGTTCCAGTCGGCGCGGGTGCGGCGGCTCTCGTTTTCGGCGGTCTGGTCGGCGCTCAGGGGCAAAAACACAAGCTGCGTGGTGCCCAGTGTGATCCGGTCACCCTCGTGCAGCTCCGAAAGCCTGCCGCAGGACTCGCCGTTGATCCACACGCCGTTTTTCGACCCCGCGTCGCCAAGGGTCCAGCTCCCGTCGTCATAGCGCGTGAGCACCGCGTGGGTACGCGACACGGCAGGGTCCTCGATGCGGATGTCGCTGCTCCGGCCCCGGCCGATGATG
The DNA here is from genome assembly GCA_963639765.1 of Oscillospiraceae bacterium. Taxonomy (GTDB): domain Bacteria; phylum Bacillota; class Clostridia; order Oscillospirales; family Oscillospiraceae; genus CAVHXA01. The sequence continues at coordinate 30,094 of CAVHXA010000022.1, forward strand.
CTCTGCCAGTGCTCCACGGGATAGGTCCTGCCGTCCGGGGCCGTCAGACGGGCCCACAGCTCCGGCTCGCGCCGGAAGGTCAGCAGCGAGCGTCCGCAGCGCAGCAGGATGATCAGCGACAGTGCCCAGAAGCAGTAGCGCAGGGCCCCCGTATACAGGCTGAAAAACAAGGGCTTCGCCCTCCCCTCATTTTCATAATGTTGCCTGCCTGCGGCAGGCAGATGCCCACCCCCAACCCCCTCCCGGTGGGAGGGGGCACAGAGGGGGGAGGGACGTCCCCGTTCCACGGGGACAGGTGGTTTTTGTCCTCTCCGACCGGAGAAGAACCCCGCGCCTCCCGGAGGGAGGCAAAGCCCCGCAGGGACCTCCGTCAGGTTCCCCCT
>CAVHXA010000023.1:0-26713 GCA_963639765.1 Oscillospiraceae bacterium
TGCGCAGCAAATTACCTCGAAATTTCTACTTGACTTTTCTTAGCAGGTCTTTCGAAAACAGATCGGTATTGCGCGGCACAGCCGGCATACGATGCTTTTCCGTGTGCCGCCGCAGGTATAGGCCCCGGACGGTGCTGTTCTGAATGCGCAGGCAGGTCAGGCCCTGACCCCTGTGTTCAGTCTGGTTGCTTCGTGATAGGGTCTGAAGAGCAGATAGATGATTGCAGCCAGCAGAAGCACGGCAAAGATCAGACCGACTGTGTGCACGCTGCCTGTAAACAGAGCGCCAAACTGGTTGATCATCAGCGCGATAACATAGGCAAAGCCGCACTGATAGCCAATGGCAAACCAGGTCCATTTTGCGCTGTTCATCTCACGCTTGATGGCGCCGATTGCAGCAAAGCAGGGTGCGCAGAGAAGATTGAAAACAAGGAAGGAATATGCAGTAACTCCGGTAAAGGCTGCCGCAAGCTCTGCGTAAACCGTTCCCTCACCGCCGCCATAAAGAATGCCCAGCGTGCCGACGATATTTTCCTTGGCGACAAGTCCGGTGATGGAAGCAACCGTGGCCTTCCAGTTGCCCCAGCCCAGGGGCTCGAATATCCAGGCGATGGCATTGCCGATGCCGGCCAGAATGGAATGATCGATTTCGCTCTCATCCAGCATGCGGAAGCCGTCTTCGGCCCAGCCGAAGTATGTGGTAAACCAGACGCAGATGGTAGATAGGAGAATGATGGTCCCGGCCTTTTTGATAAAGCTCCAGCCGCGCTCCCACATGCTGCGCAGAACATTGCTCACGGTGGGCCAGTGGTAGGCCGGCAGCTCCATCACAAAGGGAGCCGGATCTCCGGAAAACATTCTGGTCTTTTTCAGGATAATGCCGGAGAGAATGATGGCAGCCATGCCGATAAAGTAGGCCGAGGTGGAAACCCACGCGCTCTGGCCGAAGAGTGCGCCGGCAATCATTGCAATGAACGGAACCTTGGCGCCGCAGGGAATAAACGTGGTAGTCATGATTGTCATGCGGCGGTCGCGCTCGTTTTCGATGGTACGCGATGCCATAATGCCCGGAACACCGCAGCCGGTGCCGACCAGCATGGGAATGAAGCTCTTGCCGGACAGTCCGAACTTGCGGAAGATACGGTCCAGAACGAAGGCGATACGTGCCATATAACCGCAGGCTTCGAGAATGGCCAGCAGCAGAAACAGCACCAGCATCTGAGGAACAAAGCCAAGAACCGCGCCTACGCCGGCGACGATTCCGTCGAGAATCAGACCGCTCAGCCAGTCTGCCGCGCCGGCCTTTTCCAGCCCGCTGCCGATCAGAGCGGGGATTCCCGGAACCCAGACACCATAGTCCGCAGGGTCCGGCTCGTCAAAACCGTTTTCGGAAAGATAGGCAACCGCATCCGTATAGGTCGTGCCAATGGTTGTCTCTTCGTCTGCGTCGTCCGGAACGGCACTGTAGTAAACGGTCATGTCGCTGATTGCGAGCGTTTCTTCGTCTTCTACTTCGATTACAGTGCTTTCCGCATCGGTCGTAAAGGCCGTAAGCTGTGCCAGAGCCGCATCGGGGTCAAAATCTTCGGCTTCGGTATCCAGCTCGACAAAGGCACCGGCCGCCTGTATGGCCGCAGTATATTCGTCCGACGCCTCTGTATAGGCGGAGGTGCCGATGCCAAACAGATGCCAGCCGTCGCCGAACACACCGTCGTTCATCCAGTCGGTCGCCATGGTGCCAACGGTTACCATGGAGATGTAATATACCAGGAACATGACCACGGCAAAGATTGGCAGGCCCAGCCAACGGTTTGTGACGATTCTGTCGATCTTATCGGAGCTTGTCATCTTGCCTTTGTTTTTCTTTTTGTAGCTGCTCTTGATAATCTCCGCGATATATACATAGCGTTCGTTGGTGATGATGCTTTCGGCATCGTCGTCCAGCTCTTCTTCTGCCGCCCTGATATCCTTTTCGATGTGGTTCATCGTTTCCTGCGGAATCTGCAGCTGCTCGAGCACCTTGTCGTCACGCTCGAAAATCTTGATTGCAAACCAGCGCTGCTGCTCTTCCGGCAGGTTGTGGATCGCAGCCTCCTCGATGTGGGCAATCGCATGCTCCACAGGTCCCGAGAAGGTATGCATGGGCACGGTCCGGGTCTGCTTTGCAGCCTCGATCGCCGCTTCGGCCGCTTCCATCACTCCGTCGCCCTTGAGTGCCGAAATTTCAACAATCCTGCAGCCCAGCTGCCGCGACAGCTCTTTTGTGTTGATCTGATCGCCGTTTTTCCGCACAACATCCATCATGTTGATGGCGATTACCACGGGGATGCCCAGCTCGGTCAGCTGTGTGGTAAGGTAGAGATTGCGCTCAAGGTTTGTGCCGTCGATAATGTTCAGAATTGCGTCCGGCCGTTCACCGATGAGGTAGTTTCTGGCCACAACCTCCTCGAGTGTGTAGGGAGAAAGAGAATAGATGCCGGGCAGGTCCATGATCGCAACATCGTCGTGCTTTTTCAGCCTGCCTTCTTTCTTTTCTACTGTAACGCCCGGCCAGTTTCCGACAAACTGGTTTGAACCGGTCAGGGCATTGAAAAGCGTTGTTTTACCCGAGTTCGGGTTGCCCGCAAGGGCAATTTTGATTTGCCTGTCCATCTCAGTGCTCCTTTTTGTAATTGCTGCAAACCAATTATTGTACTTCGATCATTTCGGTGTCGGCCCGGCGCAGGCTGAGCTCATACCCGCGGACCGTTACCTCCATGGGATCGCCCAAAGGAGCGACCTTTCGTACATAGACCTCTGTTCCCTTGGTGATGCCCATGTCCATGATGCGGCGTTTAACGGGCCCCTCACCATGAAGCTTGACAACCCTGACTGTTTCGCCGATTTTGGCGTCGCGCAATGTCTTCATGCTTTCTGCTCCTTTGTGTCGGTGTTTGATCAGACCATAATTCTGCGGGCCATTTCCTCGCTGATGGCAACGCGGGATTCCTTGACCTTTACAATGATGTTTCCGCCCAGTGCCGACACCACAACAACCGGGCTCCCGGCAACAAAGCCAAGATCTTCAAGATGTTTTTTCAGCTCCGGACTGCCTCCGACCTTGTGGATCAGGCACTCCTCACCCATGGGTGCTAATGCAAGCGGCATCATATTTATTCCCCCGCATTTCAGGCTAGAAGATGCTAACCGGTTTTCTTGAGTGGGTTATCCTGTGCTAACCCCTTTGCTGGAAAAATGGTTAAATTGCTCTAACCGAGGGCAAGTTTACCACGGCTAACTGCCCTTGTCAACCCCTTTGCATCAAAACATTTTTCTGCCCTGCAATCCGGTTTTCCTCGCGACGTCGCCATCTGTCTTTATTCCTTTTCTTTCGCAAAAAGGCGTTTGGGTGCTTGCTTGACATTGTCCGACGGTTGTAGTAGTATGGAGCAGACAGCAAGTCAATCCCCGGCAGTCCTTGACATTATCCATGCATCGTCTCAGCCGGGCTGATCGAAATCCATCTGCTTTGCGGGTTTCGCCCTGCCTGATCGGTCTTCTGCCGGATCTGACTGGCCCATCTCATTTTTACTACTACGAGGAGGATTCACCATGTCTAACAAGCCTATTGCGGATTATGTCAAGCTGCCTGAATTCGAAGAGTACAAAGAATGGTTCAAGGATTTTGCTGACATGTACCGTGAAGACGGCATTCTGCAGGTCACCTGGATGACCAAGGATATGCCCATGCACCATTCCGGTATGGCCCACCGTGCCGTTGGCCAGCTGGCTCGCGTTGTCGGCACCGACATGAAAAACGAGATCATCATCTTCACCCATCTGGGCGACAACTGGATGATCGAGTCCGACCCCAACGGCTGGGAAACCTACTCCGAGCTTCCCACGCAGCGCTTCCAGCACCAATACTTCGACGACACCAACCTCTTCAAAAACATGGTCTTCGACATCGACGTTCCCACCATCGGTGCCATTCCCGGCTCCGGCTTCCACTGGGACTCTGCCCTGCTGGCTGACATCACCATTGCCACCGAAGACACCAAGATGGAAGTTCCCCATGGTCAGGGCGGTCTTGTTCCCGGCGACGGCATGGGTATGCTCTGCCAGTTCTACATGGGCGCCAAGCGTGGCAACTACTATCTCTCCACCACCCGTCAGTTCAATGCACAGGAAATGCTCGACTACGGCTTTATCTCCGAGGTCGTTCCCAAGGGCAAGGCTGTTGAGCGTGCATGGGAAATTGCCCGCATGTGGAAGAAAATGTCCTACGAAAACCGCACCATCATGGCCAACCTGATGAAGCGCCCCCTGCGCAAGATCATGATCGAAGACTTCAAGCTGCACACGGTTTCCGAGCAGTACGGTTCCCTGCTCCGCATCGCTGCCGGCGAGCTGGGCGACGAGAACTCCTCTCAGCAGGACGAGAAATACATCTCCCGTGTCAACGACTGGCGCTATGCCACCACCGACATGGAGAAGCCGCAGGATGCCGAATCTTGGATCACCATGCCGCACAAGGCAGCCGAGTGGTTCCGCGGCGTCGAGGCCGGCAAGCACGAAAATCCCTTTGCCCACAACGACGAGCCCGGCTACTACAAGCCCTATCGTCCCACCGGCAAATAAGCTCTCTCATAAAAACGGCCGCCATCCGAAAGGATGGCGGTTTTTTTCAGATCGGCGCGCGGATATACCGAACATTGGTATCCGGTGCCGGGCGCATTCGAATGCCGGACACGATACCCATGCACAAAAAGCTTGTAATCAGGGAGCTGCCTCCATAGCTGAAAAACGGCAGAGTCAGGCCGATAATGGGCACGAGACCCAGACACATGCCAACATTAATAAAGACCTGAAACAGAAGCATCCCGGCAAAGCCAAGACAGATGACACGGTTGATATAGCTCTCGGCCCTTACGCCAACCCAGATACAGCGCAGAATGATGGCGCAAAGCAGCGCAAGCACGCAGAAGCATCCGACCATGCCAAGCTCTTCGCCCACAACGGTAAAGATATAGTCGGTCCTCTGTCCGCCTCCGAGCACACCGCTTTGTGTCTGGATCCCCTGGCCGAGGCCCTGGCCCGTCAGCCCGCCTCCGCCCAGTGCCCGCCTGCAGAGATTCATCTGGTAGCGTTCGTTGAGACCCAGGGGATCTACCGAGGGATCAAATACAATCAGGATCCGGTTCTGCTGCTTCTGGTCCAGAAGATTGTTCCAGACAAACGGAATGGCTGCCGCCAGAGCCAGCAGTCCTGCCCCGAACCAGGCAAGGCTGACACCCCCTGCCAGTGCCATAATAGCAAAAATGGAAAGGTATGTAATTGCCAGTCCGTCATCAGAAGATGCCCATGCAATATCAGCCGCCAGCAGCCCCGTAATCACCACCAGCTTTCCGACAGAAAGCGGAGTACTCAGATGCGTGCGGTTTCGGCTCATAACCTTGGACAGGATGATGACAAAGGGAATCTTACAGATTTCTGCCGGCTGTATGCTGAGGCCAATCATCCGGATATAGAGCCAGCTGCGGTTGCCTGTTTCCTCACCGCTCCCGAACCAGCGCAGGATTGCGATAAAGCCAAGGCTGAGCAGCAGAAGCAGCTCCCATCGCTCGGCGATGATGTCGATATCCAGAAAGGTCATGGCTACATATGCCGCCACACCCAAAAGCAGCGCAAAGGCCTGAACCTTGATAAAATGCGCAGTCTGCAGGTATGCTGTGGCACTGGCGATTATGACAATCCCGAATATGCTGGCCGCCACACACAGGCCCAGCAGGACCAGGTCTGCCTTATGAAAAAAACTGAGCGCAGCCTGATGGAATTGTCGAAGCATCGTGCGGCCTCCTTTCTGCACTGCTGCATGCAAAACGCGATGTATTCCGGAAAAGACAATACCGGTGCGGTAAAGCTCCCGGAATCCCCGGGTGCGATTGTTCGGCGCCGCCCGAAGAGTGTTTGCAAACAGTCCGGTTGTATGGTAAAATCGGTCCGACGCACATTGCTGTGCAAAAATCCACATATGCATATACAAGGTGACTGTACATGGAATATATGGTCCGTTCTCCGGCTGAAACACAGGACCTGGCCGAAAAGCTTGGCCGACAGCTTCAACCCGGAGATGTCGTTGCTCTGTCCGGCCCGATGGGCGCGGGAAAAACCGCTTTTTGCGGTGGTCTGGCCCGTGGACTGGATATCTCTTCACCAATCACCAGCCCCACCTACACTATTGTAAACGAATACCGGGGCCGGCTCGCCCTTTTTCATTTTGATCTTTACCGACTGTCGAGCGAGGATGACCTCTATGATATCGGATGGGAAGACTATCTTGCCCGGGGCGGCGTCTGTGTGCTCGAATGGCCGCAGATCGCTCCCGGCATTATGGCAGACGCAACCTATCATGTGTGCATCCGTCCCGCAGAAAACGGGCTTCGCAGCATTACCATAACAGGAGGGACAGCGTATGCGCATTCTGGCCTTTGAGTCCTCTGCCAAAACAGCCTCTGCCGCCGTTTTGCAGGACGGCACAATCCTTGCGGAAAGCTATCTGCATACCGGGCTGACCCACAGCCGCACGCTGCTGCTTCTTGCCGAAAACATACTGACCTCCTGCGGTTTGGCTGCCGCGGACATTCAGGCCGCAGCCTGTGCCGCCGGGCCCGGGAGCTTTACCGGTGTACGGATCGGAACGGCAGCAGCCAAGGGCTTCAGCTGGGGTCTGAATATTCCCTGCTTTGGCGTTTCAACGCTTCTGGCGATGGCCTGTCGTCTTTCCGGACTCTGGCAGGGCATAATCTGTTCCGTTATGGATGCCCGGCGCAGCCAGGTGTATAATGCCCTGTTTTCGTGCCAAAACGGTCAGCTGACCCGGCAGACCGAAGACCGGGCCATCGGTCTGGATGTGCTGCAGCGCGACCTTGCAGCCCAAACGCAGCCTGTTTTGCTTGTCGGCGACGGTGCCGAGCTCTGCTTTTCCGCGTTTTCTTCCCTTCGTCTGACACTGGCCCCGGAGAATATGCGCTTTCAGCGGGCCGACGGAGTTGCACTGGCGGCATGGGACATGGCAGGAAAAGGGCAGCAGGGAGATGCCGCATCGCTCGTTCCCACCTATCTTCGGCTCAGTCAGGCAGAACGTGAACGGCTGGCACGGCTTGCAGCGGAGGCAGAGGCATGACCCTGCTTTTGCGGAATCTTTTCCTGACCTTCTTCATGTCTATGCTGCCGGTGGTTGAGCTGCGCGGCTCCATTCCCTTCGGCACGGCTCTGGGGCTGCCGGTCTGGGCAGCGTTTCTGGTTTCCGCAGCAGGCAATATGGTACCCACGCCGTTCATCATGCTCTTTGCGCGGCGGATTTTTCTATTTCTTTCGAGCCGCTGCTCCTTTTGGAAAAGGCTTGCCGACAAAATCGAGCGGAGAACTCTTGGCAAAGCCAGAATAATCTATCGCTATCAGCTGCTTGGGCTGTGCATTCTTGTGGCCATTCCCCTGCCCGGAACCGGTGCCTGGACCGGAGCGCTGCTTGCCGCCCTGATGAACATCCGCATGCGCAACGCTCTGCCGGCTGTTTTTCTTGGTGTTGTGATTGCCGGGATTCTGGTCAGTCTGGCAACCTATGGCGTAGCCGCCCTGTCGTGGGCCGCGGGCGCGGCCTTCTGAGTGATGCGGTTTATCAGCGCAGATATTCAAATTCGAGGTCATAGATGCTCACGGTGTCGCCGTCGCGGATACCCATGGTCTCCAGACGATCAAACAGGCCGCAGCGGCGAAGCTGACGATCGAAATACTGACGGGATTCATAATCATCAAAGTTTACATCTGCAACCAGACGCTCCATCCATGCCCCGGAAATAAGCCAGAGATCGTCCTCGTGCCGAATCTCCAATGTATCGGGGCTTCCGGCCTCTGCCAGCGGCTTTACATAATCCGGTTCATAGACCGTAACGGGCGGCAGCTGCGCCAGATGCCCCGCTATGGCCTTTATGAGGTCCTTTGTGCCCTGGGCCGTTGCTGCCGAAATTACATAAAATTCGTATCCAAGTCCGGAAACATAGCTGCGCAGGCGCTGCAGATTTTCGCTGTCCGGCGCCAGAAGATCGGCCTTGTTGGCTGCGACAAGCATGGGTCGTCCGGCCAGCTGCGGGCTCCAGCTCGCCAGCTCGGCCCGGATCACATCAAAATCATCCAGCGGATCGCGGCCCTCACTGCCGGAGACATCCACCACGTGCACAATCAGACGGCAGCGGTCAATGTGGCGCAGAAAGTCGTGGCCCAGACCCGCGCCCTCTGCCGCGCCCTCGATAATGCCGGGAATGTCCGCCATCACAAAGCTGACGCCCTCCGAAACATAGATGACACCCAGATTGGGGTACAGCGTGGTAAAATGATAGTTGGCAATCTTCGGCCGGGCGTTGGATGTAACCGACAGCAGCGTGGATTTTCCCACATTCGGGAACCCGACCAGTCCGACATCTGCCAGAAGCTTCAGCTCCAGAACCACGTCCCGGCTTTCTCCCGGAAGTCCTGCCTTTGCAAAACGCGGCGTCTGGCGCGTGGGCGTTGCAAAGTGCTTGTTTCCCCAGCCTCCCCGTCCGCCTCTGGCCAGAATAAAATCCTCCTGACCGGACATGTCGCAGATGATGCCGTCGGTTTCAGAGTCTCTGACAATCGTCCCGCGCGGAACGCGAATGATCAGATCCTCTCCGTTTTTTCCCTTTTTCAGCCGTCCCTCTCCGCCGCCGCCGGCAGGCGCTGTGTATTTTCGTTTATACCGAAAATCCATCAGGGTGGAAAGGCTGTCGTCTGCCCGCAGAACGATGTTTCCGCCTCGTCCGCCGTCGCCGCCGTCGGGTCCGCCGCTGGCCACATATTTTTCGCGATGAAACGCCACAGCTCCGTTCCCGCCGTCGCCCGCCTTTACCGTGATGCGCGCACGATCTACAAAGTTTGCCATTTTGGGCCTCCTTTTACAGAAAACCCCCGAACAGAGCATGTTCGGGGTTCTGTGTCTTATTGAGCCTCGGGATAAACAGAGACCTTTTTGCGGTCCCGGCCGTAGCGCTCGAATTTGACGTGACCGTCCACCTTTGCAAACAGGGTGTCGTCACTGCCGATGCCCACGTTGTTGCCCGGATGAATATGCGTGCCTCTTTGCCTTACGAGGATGTTGCCGGCCAGAACAAACTGACCGTCGGCGCGCTTGAGACCAAGGCGCTTGGATTCAGAGTCACGGCCGTTTTTGGTGGAACCGCCGCCCTTTTTATGCGCAAAAAACTGAATGCCAATCTTCAGCATGTATTACACCTCCATAACTTCGATATATTCTGGGTATTCGTCCCGCAGTTCACATAGTGTGAGCATAAGCCCCGTGAGCACCGCCTGAACGGCTTCTTCGTCGTCACAGAACTTTGGCAGGCTGAGCGTAATCTCGGCTTCTTCGTCGTTGACCCGAACTCTGGCGTTGGCTGCGAGTACGTCGTTCAGCGTACACTCGGCCATGCGAAGCGCCGTGGTAACGGCTGCACAGACAATGTCGGCTCCTGCCTGCGCATAGCCGCTGTGCCCGACAGCACGAAAACCCGTGATCCGATCTGCCTGTGTTGTGAATGCAATCCGTGTCATAAACTGGATTGTCGCCGACCTCAGACGCTGATCTTTTCGATCTGCACCTTGGTGTATGGCTGTCTGTGGCCCTGATGGCTCTTTGAGCCCTTTTTGGGGCGATATTTGAAGACAACAATCTTTTTGCCCCGGCCGTTTTTGACTACAGTTGCCTGAACACTGGCTCCCTGAACCGTGGGAGTGCCGATCCTGGACGAATCGCCGTCGAGGATGGCAAGAACCTGATCGAAGGTTATGGTCTGGCCCGCTTCAACATTGAGCTTTTCGATGTAGAGGATCTGACCCTCGGCAACATTATACTGTTTGCCGCCTGTTTTGATAACTGCCTGCATGCTTTGCACCTACCTTGTTGTAGACTCGCTCTGAAGGCGCGGAGAAAATAGCCCCGGCTTTTGCCTTTTCGACGCGGCAGAGCGATTATAGCATTTTCTCCGGCTGCTTGTCAAATACTATTTGACCCTGTCCGCGCATTTTGCTATACTCCTGACTGGCGGTCTTTCCTTTCGACCGGTCGAAGCCGCGAAAACACACATCTGGAGGCAGTCTGCATGAAGCATATCGTCTGCTGGATTCTGGCAGTCAGCCTGCTTTTCGGGCTTATCGGCTGTGAACAGCAGCCCATCAGCAAAAGCTTTTTTGCCATGGATACGGTTATGACCATTCAGGCCTGGGGGCGTGGCAGCGCCGATGCGGTGCAGTCTGCCATAGACACAATCAACACGCTGGAGCAGCTTCTGTCGGTTACGCGGTCCGACAGCGATATTGCCCGGCTGAACGCCTGCGGCCATGCAGTGCTTTCCGGCAGCTCTCTGGACCTGCTGCAGAAAAGTCTTGACCTGTGCCGCGAAACCAACGGCGCGCTGGATATTACGCTGGGCTCCGTGACCGACCTGTGGGGCTTTCGTTCCGGATCCCATACCATCCCGGACCCGCAGACGCTGCGTGCAGCTCTGGCCGACTGCGGCTGGCAGAATGTCCGTATTGAAAACGGAAGCGTCAGTCTGCCGGACGGCATGCAGCTGGACCTTGGTGCGGTTGCCAAGGGTTATGCCGCCATGCAGGCGGCTGCGGTTCTGGCCGACGCGGGAATCAGCCGCGCCGTGCTTTCGCTTGGCGGGAATGTCCAGACACTCGGAGAAAAGGCCGATGGAACCGACTGGATTGTTGGTGTAACCGACCCCTTTGACACAACAGCCACGGCTGCTACACTGTCTGTCAGCGGAAGCATGGCGATTGTAACCTCCGGCGGCTATCAGCGTTTCTTCGAAGAAGACGGCACGCGCTACCACCACATTCTCGACCCCGAAACCGGCTGCCCGGCCAACGGAGGTCTTGCCAGTGTTACCATCGTTGCACAAAACGGCCTTCTGGCCGATGCCATGTCCACGGCCCTGTATGTAATGGGACTGGACGAAGCGAAAAGCTATTGCCTTTCCAACCGCAGCTTTGAGGCACTTCTGATTGCGGACGACGGCTGCTGCTGGTATACCTCCGGACTCAGCGGCCGCGTGACAACACAGTTGAAAACGGCGGTGATCGCATGAAGAGGCCAAAAGCATGGGTCTGGGCCGTGGTATTCATGTCTGCGGCAGCGATCCTTCTTGCTCTGGTCATATGGCCGCGCGGCAGCGGCAGTACCACGGCTGAGGTCTGGCAGAACGGCAGCCTGACCGCGAGGCTGGACCTTACGCAAAACGGGTCCTGGGAATTTATCAGTCAGAGCGGCGGCCGAAACACCGTAGAGGTTCGGAGCGGTCAGGTATTTGTCACCTCGGCCGACTGTCCGGACCAGATATGCGTAAAGCACGAAGAAGCCCGGCCGGGCTCTCCGATCGTCTGCCTGCCGAACAGACTGGTTGTCAGTCTTACAGAGGAGGCACAGACAGATGCCACAACAGGATAAATCCGTCGGCAAAGCCCGCCGCCTGACCCGGCTTGCGCTGCTCAGTGCCGTATCACTGATTCTGTTTGTTGTCGAGCAGCAGATTCCCCTGCCGGTACCCATTGCCGGTATCCGTCTGGGTCTGGCCAACATCGTCAACCTGTTTGCGGTATATACCGGCGGCCGCAGGGATGCCGCAATCTGCCTGACCATACGCATTCTGCTGGGCAATCTTGTCTGCGGGACCGTCTCCGCCATGCTCTACTCCGCAGCTGGCGGGCTTTGCTGTCTGGCTGTCCTGTGTCTGCTCTGCGGGCTGATTCCGGCACGTCAGGCCTGGGTACTCAGCATCCTCTGCGCAGCTGCGCATATTCTCGGTCAGCTTGCTGCTGCTGCAGCTGTTCTGGGCACGCACCTGGTTTTTGCCTATGCGCCGATTCTGCTGCTCAGTGCCATGCTGACAGGTGCGTTTACAGGCATCGTCTCGGTGCTTCTGCTTTCCCGTCTGCATCTGTAACTTCAGATGATACCGCATACGCACGGCAAGGCGATGCGCCGGCGAAAACAATCCGCAGCGCGCCGCGGTTGTACAGTGCTTCCTTTGAAAAAACAGCGGGAGAAATCATGAAACCGGTGATTTCTCCCGCTGAAATTATTTATGGAAGTACCGCGCCTGCTCAGGCCGGGGGAGGTCCGCCGTTGGGGTCTCCGCCTGGGCCGCCGGGACCGCCGGGACCGCCGGGACCGCCGGGACCGCCGGGACCGCCGCCTGTGGAGGCAACCTCAAGATTGTCCCGCTCGCCGCGCAGATAGGATTCGTAGGCGTTTTGATAGGTCTCGGTCACTTTTTCAATTCCCGCATTGACAAGTGCCGCCTGGAAGCTGGCCCAGTTTTCGTCGTTGATTTCCATCGAACCGGTATACAGCTTCAACCCCCACTCGGACAGAGTGGCAATTACGTCGTTGACCTCGTTGATGATGGAGTTGGACTCTTCGGTGGTCAGGTTCGCCTTGGTCGGAATCTTATGCAGGTCCTCGCCCTCGGTGTTTGTCCAGCAGGCCTGTGCGATGACCTGTTTTTCGGTGTATCCGTCGTTGAGCTTCGCGTGCTCATCAAAGCGCGGAAGCTGGCCCATGATGTGCTGTGCGGATGCCATCATGAAGTTGGCGCCGTCGGGGTTGTTCCAGATCAGATCCGTGTAGTGGTAGGTTCCCTGATCGTCGATGTAGAAGGTCTCGCCCTCCACGCCCCAGTTATACAGCTCGTAGCCGCCGTCGGTAAAGCCGAAGTTCAGATAGTTCATCACGAGCTCTACCTGCTCGCAGGAGGTTGTGATGGTAAACTGCTTGTTGTCTACCAGAGAAACCGTGGTTGGGTATTCGTTGGCCTGGCCTTCGTAGGCATAGATGGGACCGACGACGGACGAATAGCCGTCTTTGTTGTTTTCGTCGAGATAGTCTACAAAGGTATCCGTGCCGTCTGCGCGGGAGAACCAGGTGAATACGTTGCCGCTGCCGGCCGCGCCCATCATGGCTCCGCTGTCGAGCGTGGTGACATAGAAGTCTTTGTTGAATACGCCGTATTGATACAGATCGCAGAACCACTCCGCATAGCGGCGGAAGGCGTCGGTGGTGGCGGCTGCTTCGATCTTTTCGCCGTTGCGCGTCATTCCAACGCTTGTGGCCGTGCCGGAAATGCTGGCAATGGCACCCTCGAACGCATTGGAGCCCAGATTGAAAGTGCCGCCGTCATCAGAGTCACAGGCAATGGTCCATTCACAGCCAAACTGATCGTAGACCTTCTTTACGAGGTCGGTAAAGGCGTCGATGGTGGTGACCTGAAGAACGTCGTCTTTGATTTCGTAGCCGACGGCCTCTGCCATATCGCCCCTGCATATGATGCCGCCATCAGCCCAGTTGGCGTTGTAGATGACCACATAGCCGAGCATCTTGCTGTCGGTTTTCACACCGTCTATGGTGTCCTGGTCCAGACTGTTCAGGTGTGCCCAGTAATCCGGGGAGTTTTCCGGCATCAGATCGGTCAGGTCGATAATAACCTCATCTTCATAGGCCTGTCCCAGACCGCCGGTGTAGTAGTCGCCCGGCTGCAGAATGTCGGAGTAGTCGCCGCCGGCTATATACAGCTGAAACTGCTCGGTTGCCGCGGACTGGCTGACGCAGTCGAAAAAGATTTCCACACCGGTGGCCTCCCGCACATAGGGGAGGATGTACTGGTCGTTCCAGGAATCCATAAAGCTTTCCCAGCCAAAGCCGAAGGGGAACCAGAACGTGATATAGCCGGAGCCGTCATCGGTCAGCGGATAGTGGATTCCGCCGGCAGAGGTGTAGTCGCCGGCCTCTACAGCCGCCACGGCAGCTGCAATATCGTCTGCGTTGGTTGCGCCAACAACCTGCGCCATCTCGGCAGATGTCATGGAGTCGGTTATTTCACCCGAGGAGCCGACAATGACGTTTCCCTGGGCCGCCGGTTCTTCGCCCTGCCCGTCGGACTGTGCTTCAGCCGGCTCGGCAGCCGCGTCGGGCGTGTTTGTCTGCTCGGCGGCTTCTGAGGCTTCGGCAGGCCCGGCAGATTTGGAGCAGCCGGCAAACAGGCAGCAAAGCAGTGCCAGGGCCAGCAGCAGTGCCAGAATACGCTTTTTCATTGGATCCTTCCTTTCCGGTTGTTGTGGCAGCACCGCATAATAAGGCAGGGACATTCGATGAAGTCCGCAGACGAATTGCGCGGTATTGCCTTAATACTGTAATACTTTTGAAACAACTCACCATAAGAATAAAATTTTGCGTTCTAATTGTCAATAAACGCTGCTGCTGTAATCGTTAATTCTGTTTACCATACTGTTTGCTGCATAACTGTTTGTTTATACAGCACTGCGTCGTTCGGCAGGAGTGATCCGAAATTCCCTGCCGAATCGGAGAGGAAAACCGCAGCCGGCCTCCGTGTACGGCAGGGTTGCGATGCGAACCGCAAGGCGCCGCAGACGCCTTTGCGTGCTGCTGCCTATGATGGGTTTTCCTGCTCCGGCAGCACGGGAAGCAGAACCACAAAGCAGGCTCCGCTGCCCGGCTCGTTGCAGGCCCGGATGCTCCCGCCATGTACCTCTATCACATGCCGTCCAATGGCAAGGCCGAGTCCGGTGCCCACACCGGCTTCTTTGGTTGTAAAAAACGGTTCGAAAATCCGGTCCATGATCGCAGGATCAATCCCCGGACCGGTATCCTTCACCCGCAGCTCGACAAAGGGCGTGTGATCCTGCCGGACCATCTGTGTGCATACCGTCAGTGCTCCCCCCTGTGTGCCCATCGACTGACAGGCGTTGATGCACAGATTCAAAATTGTCTGGTGCAGCATGGTCCGGCTGCCTCTGATCAATACCCCCGGGCAGTTCAGCTCTTCGCGCAGCGAAACCGGTCCTCTGGCGGCAAGCGCTGCCATGCTCAGCGTCTGATGAACCAGCGCATCCGGCTCGAGTGCGGTATAGGTCAGGTCCGCATTCTTCCGGCTCATCTGCCCGATCTGCCTTACAACCTCCTTTGCCTTTTTCGAGGCCTGATAGACCTCCAGCAGATTATCATAGCCCTCGGTGTTTTCTTCCGGCAGGGTGTCCAGCGTCATTACGGTATAACCCATAATCGGAGTAAGCAGGTTGTTGAACTCATGCACGATTCCGGCCGCCATGGTTCCAACCTCCTGCAGACGCTGGGCATGAAAGTTCTTCTGCTCCCGGGTATTGATTTCCTCCAGCAGGCGGCTTCGCTCTCTGAGCAGCTCGATCTCGTGCACGGCCTGCTGATTGGATTGCTTCGTGCGGATGGTCACAAACAGCATCAGAAGAACACCCAGTGCAAGCAGCACACACGAAAGCCACAGCTGCACCGAGGCGGACCGCATTGCCGCGATTACCTGTGCGCGATCCATGGCCGTTCCGATGATCAGCGTATCGTCGGTCAGCGGCAGGGTCGCGCAGTTAAACAGATAGCTGCTGCCCAGCCCCGGAATCTGTATGTCTTCGATCACCGTGGAGACATTCTGCGTATCCTCAGCCTGACGCAGGTGGTCAAGCGAAAGACCGGGATACCGCTGCTGCAGCTCAGAAACCGTTCCGTTCCGGATTTCAGACCGGGAGGCAGCCAGAAACAGCTCACTCTGTCGGCTTGTGAGAAACAGGCATCCGTCTGCGACAACATCCGCAGAAACCTTTTTGAACAGCTCGAACACGGGAATATGCAGGCTGTAGGTGGTTCCGCTGCCGCGTGCATAGCAGAAGCTGAGATAAATCGCGCCGTTTTGCGAGGCTGTCAGATGCGTGGTCACGCAGTTGGCCGGGTGCTCCGTCTGTGTGCAGCTGCAATACACGCTGCCGGTGCCGATTCTTTCTCCGTTGCTGCCCTGCATGGACAGAAGGGCTGCGGTATCCTGCAATCGGTCGAGGTGAAACCGCATGCGATCCGTCAGATCGCTGCTGTCCACACCGGCCAGAAAGCGGATTTCCGCGCTGGCCACGTTGCTGCGCTGAACAAATTCGGAAATGGAATTGGTATAGTGATCGGCATAGGCCTTTATGCTGCGGGTTACCGAGGCCGTAATGCTCAAAAGATGCCGGTTCTGATATTCGATCACCTTGTCGCGGTAGGATCGATAGGCACTCAGGGTGGAAAGCAGGCCCGTCAGAATCATCAGCAATGCGGCAAACAGGCACAGTGCAAACACGATCCACCGTTTTTTGTCGGTTTTCATGGCATTCACCCTTGCAATTTCTTCTTTATTGTTCTATAATGCATATTGAAGCATATTTTCTGCTTCGTGTCAATTTCCGCTCACCGCAAGGAGGCTCCAAACGTGAAAGACACCGTATTAATCGTAGACGACGATCCTTCCGTGCTGACCATGCTCACCAAGGTAATTCGCTCCAACGGGATGGAACCTCTTACCGCCGCATCCGGAGAAGAAGCCCTGAATCTGGCCGGAGACGGCATCGACCTGATTCTTTTAGACATCAACCTTGGCACCATAGACGGCTTTGAGGTGGTCCAGACCCTCCGGTCCCGCGGGATTCGCACACCCATTATCCTCGTAAGCGGGCGCAGCGAGGATTTCGACACACTATACGGGCTGGACATCGGAGCAGACGACTACATCACAAAGCCCTTCAACCCCATCACGCTCGGTGCCAAGGTAAAGGCCCTGATTCGGCGCGACAAAAGTGCCGGCGGTCAGGACATCTGGATCAACGCGGGGCCCTTTCAGTATAACACCAGCACACTTCGTGTCTATAAAAGCGGCAACGAGATTCCGCTTTCCGCCAGAGAAAACGCCATGATGAAGCTGTTTCTCGACAATGCCAATCATATCTTCTCCAAGGATGAGCTGTACGACATGCTTTGGGGAAACACCATCATCGACGACAACGCCATCATGGTATACGTCAACCGCCTTCGCAACAAAATCGAAGACGATCCCTCCCACCCGAAATTCATCCAGACCGTGCGCGGCCTCGGATATCGCTTTGTTGTATAGGCAGGTCCTTCAGAGCCTGCACCCGCTGGTATGCAGGCTGTCCGCCTGTGTCATGCTGCAGGCTGCCCTCCGCTCCCGAAAAGCCGGTTCCCCGGCGGTCTCTTTCTGTCCGATTCACAAGCCTTCGCATACACCTCGGGCCCGACGCAAACCGGTCGGGCCCTTTTTGTGCTGTATTGCCTTAATTTTGAAGCAGACTCGCGCGTTTTTTCCAGCGTCCCGAAAGCCAGTAGCTCCAGCTGAGATTCACGGAAACCCAGCCTGCCAGCGCATTGCCGAGAAAGAATCCGTTGAGCCCCATTCCCAGCCAGCGCCCAAACAGAAGACTGAGCGCGATCCGGGCCAGAACTCCGTCGAGCAGGGCAATCATCATGCTGAGGTTGGCATTTCCCACGCCCAGAACAAGTCCGAGGGGCGGGCCCATAAATCCAAAGCCCAGAAACAGGATGCAGGAGATGCGCAGATATTCCCCGGCCATGTCCAGCACCTGCGGATCCGAATCAAAAAATGCAAAAACCTGACGTGGGAATAAAAGTCCGATGATGCTGAAGACAATCGTGGAGCCGATGGAAAACAGCAGCCCCCACAGAATAATGCTTCGCACACGTTCGGTCCGCCCGGCGCCCACGCACTGACCCGTCATGACCGAGGCCGTAATCTGCGCGGTGGTGGTGAAGATGGTAACCACACTGTAGAGCTTGCCGCCAATGCCGTTGACCGTGGCCGCCGTCAGCCCGTATGCGTTGATAAAAGTACCGATATACAGCATGGAGCACTGGATTGCAACCTGCTGCATGGCAGTGGGGATCCCAAGACGGAAAATCGTTTTCGTTTCGGTACGGCCGGGGAGAAAGATTCGTGCGCTGAGCACAAAGCCAAGGACCCGGCGCTTGCGGTAAAGCACAAGCATCGCGCTGAAAAAGGCTGTACCCTGGCTGATTACAGTGGCAATTGCGGCGCCCTTCGGTCCCATCTGCAGGCCGATCACAAGCCATATATCCAGAAAGATATTGATCACCGACGCGATGGCCACAAACAGAAGCGGAAGTCTGGAATCGCCCATCCCCCGCAGCGCTGCGCATACGGCATTGTAGCCATAGATGAAAAACAGCCCTGCGCAGCAGACCTTCAGATAGTCGCAGGCATAGGAAAAAGAGGCCTCCGGTGTATTCAGCAGCCGCAGAATATCCGGATAAAAGGCGAAGCCCACGCAGGTAAGCACAACGGACATCGCGCAGATGATGGTGATCATGCTTCCAACCGCCCGCCCCAGGCCCGCACGGTCGCCCCGGCCGGTGGTCTGTGCCACAAAAATCTGGCCGCCGGAGGCAAAGTTTGCACCCATGATGGTCAGAAAATTTGTCACCTGTCCGCCGAGCGAGACAGCTGTAAGCCCCGCGCTGCCAACGGCATGGCCCACGATAATCATATCCGCCATATTATATGCCGTCTGCAGCAGGATGGAAAGAAGAAACGGAACGGAAAAGCGCACCATCTGGCCCAGAACGCTGCCCTGCGTCAGGTCGGTTGCAATGGTTTTCTGCTTCATCGGTCACCTCCCGGTCCGAAATACGGACCGTACAGCATTATAGCATGACCGCGCATAAAAGGGAATCCCTCTTCCCTGCGCGGATATGGGGATTGCAGGGCCGCGCAACTTGTGGTATACTCCTGCTGTTGAGACAGTACCGCCGCGACTCTTTCAAAACCGCGCATATCGTGTTTTCCCGCACTGCTTCCGTTATTCCATCCGCCTTCGGCGCTGTGCTTCCCTTTTCCCATATACGGCACGCGAACACGCCGTCGGAGCCCTGCGGCACTGCCCGAATGCGCCCGAGGAGATTATATACAATGGATTACCCCAGTTTGCTGTATACCGCCGGCCCTTCCGGCCATCATATTCATCGCGATGTATTCGAAGACGTAAAGCTGGATCTGTTCTTTTCCGACGAAGGCATTCAGGCCATGCAGGACGTGTGCAGCCCGTCGGACATCTGCGTTCGCCAGGAGTTTTTCCGTGCCTTTCTGGATGACCCGCAGGTCCTGCCCGTGTTTTCCGACATGGCCGACATCGTTGAAGAGATCTGCGTGCTTGCCGACGCGCTGGCCGCTGCCCGCTGCCCGGAGGAACACAGCTTTATCTTTCTCAATCTGGCAAACCAGGTTCTGCGTTTTTCCGAAATGGCTGCCAGACCTCCCCTCGAAAGCAGCTTCCTGTGGAACCGCTTTGCCGATGCCTTTGCGCAGCTGACCGCGTCAGAGGCCTTTCAGGCCGCAGACCGCCGCTGTCGGCAGACCCTCGCGCTGGCACAGGAGATTCGCGGCGGCTGCTGGCAGGTCACGGGCGACGAGCTGGTTCTGCGCAAGGAGCAGACGGAAAACCTGACCGATACTCTGCTGCACTGTGCCCGTGAGCTTGGATTCGACCACATCGAGGGTGTCCGTGCAACCTCCATCCGTCTCTCTCCCGCTCTGATTGCGGCCCAGGCCAGGCTTTGGCCCGAGGCCTTTTCCGCCATGGCCGACTTTGCAGAAACCTTTCAGGCTCTGTATAATCCGTCCATTCTGGCCTATCGCAGCGAAATGAATTTTTATATTGAGGCCGCCGGTCTGATGCACCGGCTGAAAAAGGCCGGCATCCCCACCGTGTGGCCCCGTGTCTCCAAAACGCACCGGCTGTGGATTCAAAACGCCCGGGACATATCCCTGCTGACAAAAAACGATGTGACGATTGTTCCAAACAATGTCGATTTCTCTCAGACCGAGCCCTTCTGGTTCCTTACCGGTGCCAACGGCGGCGGCAAAACCACCTATCTGCGAAGCGTCGGCATCAACGTGCTGCTGTTTCTGTGCGGCTGCCCGGTTGCCGGCGAGGACGCCGAGCTCTGGCCCATAGACAATGTCTTTACACACTTTCCAAAAGACGAGCAGTCCGGCTCAGAGGGCCGTCTGAGCGAAGAGCAGGACCGTGTTGACCGGATCCTCGAGCAGCACAACGGCAACGCTCTGGTTCTGCTCAACGAAACCTACTCCGCCGCCAATGCCGAGCAGGCCCCCATATATACGCTGAACCTTGCAAACGCTCTGGCGGGCAGCGGCAGCTTTGGCCTGTATATCACCCACCAGCACACAATGCAGGATGTGCGGATTCCTTTTCTGAGCGTGGTAATCGACGAAGACAATGCCAATCGCCGCACCTTTCGAATCGAACGCAGGCGCGGTGCCGCGCGCTCCTTTGCCGAAGACATCCTCAAGCGCTATCATATGGACCGCGGCAGTCTTCGAACACGGTTCGGCTCCAAGGAGGAAGACGCATGAACACACAATTCAGTCTGCTCTACCAAAACCCGGCCCGTCGCGAAGAAGACAGTCCTCTGGTCGAGCACGTTGGCCACGCCATCGAGGATCTTTC
Organism: Oscillospiraceae bacterium; assembly: GCA_963639765.1. Lineage (GTDB taxonomy): Bacteria > Bacillota > Clostridia > Oscillospirales > Oscillospiraceae > CAVHXA01. The sequence goes on from CAVHXA010000023.1 coordinate 20,440, forward strand.
TCTCGATGCGGCCCTGCGGTTCTTTTCCCGTGACGGTGAAAGCTACGAATACACAATAGACGTCCTCCGCCGCCCCCTTCAGGACCCCGACGAAATCACCTACCGGCAGCAGATTCTGCAGGATTTCATATCTCTTCCGGGGCTGCTTGGTGAGCTGCAGCTGATCTTCAAAAGCTACGACTCTCTCGAAACTACCTGGCGCGAGCTGCGCAGCAGCGTGTTTTTGTGCGGTATGCCCGCTTCGGCCGAGGGGATCCTTGACTCCACCTACGACTCACTGAAAATCACTGCGGACTTTGCGCGAAAAACCGTCAGCTACTTCAACTCCGTGCGCGAGACCATCGAGAAATACGATGTGCGCTCCCGGGGTCTCACGGGCATACGAAGCTATTGCGAACAGATGTCGCAAAACCGGTCTCTGCAGGAAATTGCCCGGATTGCCGGACTGTTTCAGAAATCCTCCGCCGAAGGCTATCGCTTCAGGGTCTGCGGTGAGCTGGACGATACGCTGCGCATGGTTCGCACCAGCCTGTCAGACGTGCAGGAGCTGCAGGCCAAAACCTTTGGCAACCGCATGCGAAAGCTGGCGCAGGGGCTCACACGATCCGGTCAGGACCCTGTTCCGCAGGTGAATCTGGGCACCCTGCACGACGAAGACGCGCGAAATATCCTCTCCAAGGCTCTGTATGAGCTGTATACCGTTCTGGGCAGCGTAGCCGAGGCCGTATACAACCTTTTTCGAGGTATCTCCGGTGAGCTCTGCTTCTACGACACCGGCGTGCGGCTGCACCAGTATCTCATGGCCGGCGGCTATTCCTTCTGCTTCCCGGAGCTTTTGCCGCAGCAGCAGGACGTATTTCAGATCAGGGGTCTGTATGACCTGCAGTTGGCTCTGGACGGGCTTACGGCGCAGCAGATCACACCCTTTGACTTTACATTCCGGGGAATAGACGGCATCATTATCCGCGGACCGAGTGCCACAGGCAAGACCTCCGCCCTTCGTGCCATGGGCGCCGCGCAGCTGCTGGCACAGGCAGGACTCGTTGTATGCGCGGATCAGGCCGTGCTCAGTCTGCGCGGCTGCGTGTTTACCCAGTTCTCTTCTGCCGAGCGCGACTTTGACGCCAACGACGAGGCCGGCCGTTTCGAAGGCGAGGTCAAGGAAATGGCCCGCATTCTGGACGCTCTGGCTCCGTGGTCTCTGCTCCTTCTGAACGAAACCTTTCAGACCACGGCCTATGCCGAGGGCATGGAGGGCATGCTTGGCATCCTCGAATGCCTGCCCGGCCTGCAGTGCCGCTATGCCTTCGTCACGCAAATGTCGATCTACAAATCTCTTGACCCCGCGCACGTGAAGGTACTGGACTTTCAAAAGGTCTTTCGCCACAATTCCCGGAGCAGCGACGCATAATAAGGCAAATATACTGCAAAACCCCCGGATCCTTCGATCCGGGGGCTGTCTGCGTGGGAGCGGCTGGGCTCGAACCAGTGACCTCATCCGTGTGAAGGATGCGCTCTCCCGACTGAGCTACGTTCCCATGCTATATGCAGGAATCAGTATACCATGGAATTCCGATTTGTCAAGGAGTTTTTCCGTTCTTCCGGGTGAAAAGAACTTCGGTGTGACTGCCGCAGGATGCTTTCTCCCGGACCTGGCCCCGGCCGGAGTACCTGTCTTCTTTATCGGGGCCACCCGCAAGGGTGTCGTTGGGCATGGTCAAAACAGTGCCTTTCATGCTGCAGCTTTGCATCCGATTTGTGCAGGTTTACTCTTGCTTTTCGGACGCTCCGGCTGTATACTGTCACGGTTAATATGACCGTTTTCGCCGATGGTGCCCCAAAAGGGTGCTTGTCTCGGCTGAGAATCCGGTATAACAGGCTCTGCCGCTCTGCCCGGCCGTCTGTTATGCCGGTTTTTTTTGCAGCATCGCAGCCGTACTCTGTGTATGGCAGGGCAGCAGTGCATCGGCAGATGCTGTCCGCAAAGCGGCACAATTGTGCAGTGCTGCTCCAACCGGAAAGGGTGGTTTCTTTTGAGCTTTTCCGTTCCCCAGCTCATCGGGCTGGTCATAAGCATCTTCGGCATAGCGGGGCTTGCCGTCTGGTCCGGCACGCGGCCGCAGACCTTTGACAATGTCAACGGGCCCGGCATCATTTCGGGCATTATCATGGGTACGCTGGTGGGCGGCTCCGCCACCGTAGGAACGGCACAGCTTGCCTACACCTATGGTCTGTCCGCCTGGTGGTTTACGCTCGGCGGCGGCATCGGCTGTCTGATGCTTGCTCTGTTTTACTGCAAACCGCTACGCCGCTCCGGCTGCATGACCCTCGTCGGAATCATCAGCAGAGAATACGGGCCCGGGGCCGGTCTTGCCGCTTCGCTTCTCAGCTGCGCAGGCACCTTTATCAACATCATCTCGCAGCTCATCGCCGGAACGGCCGTTGTGTCCGTGGTGCTGCCCGGGCTCAGTCTCATACCGTCTCTTCTCATTACCGCCGGATTTATGGCACTGTATGTAATCTTTGGCGGCACACAGGGTGCCGGTCGGGTCGGAATCCTGAAGCTGGCTCTGCTTTATGTTTCCATGCTTGGCTGCGGAGCAATGGTTCTGTTTCTCACGGGCGGCCTGTCCGGTTTTCGCTCGCTGGTTTCCTCGATCCGCAACCCGGAGCAGATTCACTTTTTCAGCCTTTTGGCCCGTGGTGCCGGCAAGGATATCGGTGCCTGCCTGAGCCTTGTTCTTGGCATCCTGACCACGCAGACCTATGCGCAGGCCGTCATGTCCGGCCGGTCCGACCGGGCCGCGCGCACGGGTGCGCTGGTCAGTGCGGTTCTTGTCCCGCCCATTGGTGCGGGCGGTATTCTCGTTGGTCTGTATATGCGGGCAACTGCCCCCGGTATTGCGGCAAAAACGGCGCTTACGGCCTTTGCCACACAGCACCTGCCCGGTCTGCTCAGCGGACTGGTTCTGGGCACACTGTTCGTTGCCGTGGTCGGAACCGGCGCCGGTCTGTCGATGGGTATTTCCACCATCATCCGTCGGGACATTATCCTGCGCTATTCCGACCGGATGACCGATCCGAAACGCAATACGCAGCTGTCAAGGCTGATTATCGTCGCAGTGCTGGCGGCAGGCTGCTTTCTTTCCGCCGGTCCTCTTGGCGACACCATCCTGAATTTTGCCTTTATGTCCATGGGGCTTCGGGGCGCCGTGGTGTTTGTACCCATGACATTTGCGCTCCGGCTGCCGGGCCGGGTCAATCGCCGTTGGGCGATGGCCGGAATCATTGCCGGTCCCATAAGTGTTCTGCTTTTCGGCACGCTTCTTCCCCTGCCCGCAGACATCGACCCCCTGTTTGCCGGCGTTGCCGCCTCGCTGCTGTGCTGCATGATCGGGCTGGCTGTCGGCAGGCGAAAACAGCATGTACGTCTGCTGCATCCGGCGCACCCGGCCGCAGAGCATCTGATCATCGCCATAGACTCCGACCTCCATGCCGGCGCCAGAACCATCGCCGCAGCCCTGGGGCGGCTGATCGGCATTCCCTGCTATGGCAGCGAAATCCTTACCGAAGCCTCCGCGATCAGCGGCATATCCGAAAAGCTGCTTCGCTGGCACGACGGACACCCGATTATCTCGGCCTATGACGTAAATGCCAACGACGAAAGCTCTGTCCTCACTCCCCCGGCGGAGCAGTTTGTCCGCGCACAGATCGATGCCTGCCACGCGCTTGCGCAGAAGGGCCCCTGCATCCTGCTCGACCGGTTTGCCACTGCCGCCTTTCAGAACGATCCGAACTGTATCCGTATACGTATAACCGCCGGCTTTGAAGATCGGGCCGAGGTCTACGCCAGCCAGAACCGGGTCGGCCCCGCAGCAGCCCGCCGCGCACTGCGAAAGGCAGACCATGTAAAGACGCAATACTATAAAAGCGCAAACCCGCGCTGGGGAGCTGCAGAGCTGTATACCATCATCGTAGATACAACCGGCCAGGATCCGAACCAACTGGCACAGGACCTCTTTGAGCAGGTCCGGACCGCAGAGGATCTCTGTCAGGCCGAGGCCTGATGCATTGGTTTCCTGCGTTTTTGCAGCAGATCTGTGATTTCCCGTCGGATCCCCCCTGCCAAATTACGGGGTATTGCCCCGAAGCCGCACCTGTCAGAAAGCCGCCCGGCCATAGCCGGGCGGTCTTTTTTTTACTTCAGGTATTCGCCGACTCTGGTTCCTGCCAGATATCCGGAATTCAGTGCAAAGGTAAGGGCTGTAAAGACTCCTTCGATGTAACGTACCCCGATCTCACCCGGGAGCATGATTCCGTTGCAGTTGTCACCGGCGGCATAAAGCCCGGGAATCGGTCTGCCCTCGCGCAAAACCCGTGTGTCCTCGTCAATCGCCAGCCCGCCAACGGCGTTTTCGTGGAAGAGCTTGAGCTTGAAGGCATAAAACGGCGCCGTTTCGATGCGCTGCTTTTCCATTGGGGGCATCGGCGGCTTGCCCTGTCCGTCGGGCTGCTCCGGTCCGCCGGGACCTTCGCCGGGCCCCTCGGCCCCCATGGGCGGCATCATCGGCGGCATCGGCTTTGCGGTTTCCTTTCGGATGGTGTCTGCAAAGCGTTTTCCGTCGAGACCAAGCTTTTCACCAAGCTCCTCGAGCGTATCGGCCCGCACAATCGCGCCGGCAGCCTCTTCTTCGGCCAGAACCTCCTGCCAGCGTTCGTAGAATTTGTCCAGATCAATGCCGACAACGTCCTTTTCTGCGGGATGCATGGCCTGCCGGACCGCCTGCTCCACCATCGGATAATCCTCGATGTTCCAGATATACCGTCCGGGCTCATAGGTCACGGGACTGACCTCCGTCATGCCCATCGTTGCGTTCAGCACCCGCCCGTCGGATGTAATTTTCACGCCGCTCATGCACTCGCCGCAGGCAAGGCTCACCGCAGGATAGGGGTGGCGGCGCGGCCCAAAGAGATTTACACGCCGGTGTTCGTAGTCAACATCGGCACCGATGGCCTGCGCCATTTCGATTCCGTCGCCGGTGCAGCGTGAACAGGTGAAAATATGTACCGGCTCCGTGTGCCCCCACTGGTCCGGCTGCTGGGCATAAAACAGCGGCTGCATGCGGTCCATGATGCTGCGATTGCGTGTAAAGGAGCCCGCTGCAACAATCACGGCGCGGCAGGCAATCCGTACCTCGCCGCCCTCGTCCTGCGCCAGTACGCCGCAGATGGCCCCGGCATCGTCGGTCAGCAGCGTTTTCGCCGCAGTATGATACAGAACCTGCCCGCCCTTTTCGAGCAGGATATCCCGGAACCTGCGGCAGAAATACCAGCCGTTTCCTCCGGGCCCGATTGTGGTATCGATGCGTTTGGTGTTGTATGGCTCCTGATAGGTGCTGATCAGGCTTTTGCCCATGGGCCCATAATCTCCGAGCACGTAATCCCGGCCCAGGTTATAGCTGTCGATCAGCCAGTCCACCATGGCCTCGTTTGCCCAGAACAGATTTTTTACCAGCTTTGGATTTACCTGCCCGTCCGTTTTCTGTATGAATTCCTGATATTTTTGCTCGCGCCTGTCCGGAAGGCCCTGCTGTCTGTGCCACTTGCTGTAGTGCAGGGTGTTCATATGCGCATACCAGGCACTGCCGCCAACCTCTTTGCCTTTTTCGAGCAGAATGACGCTTTTGCCGTCAGCCGCTGCCCTTGCCGCCGCCGCAGTACCCGCCGCGCCTCCGCCGATAACAGTCACATCACACGAAAGCTGCCGCGGCTCGTGCGGCTGTGCGGCCGGAGCCGGGTTGTCCGGATCGGTGATGCACTCGTTGTGACATACGGCCGCGCAGGTACCGCAGCCGATGCACTTTTCAGAGTTGATCCAGTATTTTGCATTTTTCCAGGTGATTGCGCCCACCGGACATTCTACCCGGCAGCGATGGCATGCCGAGCAGTTTATCTGATCGATCTGATAGGCCATAACAAAACCTCCGATTTTTTGATCTGTATCCGAATTTTGCGATTCCGTTTCGTACCATCATACATTCCGTTTCCGCATTCGTCAAGCAAAAGCACCCGCAGCACAGCAATCTTTTTCATGCCTGCCTGCCGCCCTTGCAGGGCACGGGCTTCCGGAAACTCTCTGCTTCCGGGCTTGGGAACAACCCCGCGCCTCCCGGAGGGAGGCAAAGCCCCGCAGGGACCTCCGTCAGCTTCCCCCTCCCGCAGGAGGGGGTCAGGGGGTGGGGAATCCCCGTTCCACGGGGACCGTGGGTTTGTC
>CAVHXA010000024.1:0-19447 GCA_963639765.1 Oscillospiraceae bacterium
GCCATCAAAAGCGCCTCCAATCGGCATTACGCTGAAAGGGGACGCTTTTTGTGTTGCAAGCGATCCAAAATTTTGTGCTGTAACATCAAAGCCTCGTAATTTTGGTGATGCGAAACCCGTTTGCCTCGCTACCGGTATAGGTTGCTATCGCAGCAGCTACGGCCGCATCGAATGCGCCACGGTCCACTTCGTGCGGATATTGTACGCTGTTGGAAACATTAATTGCTTTTGTACCGGGTTGCGACTCGAGTATTTCGAGTTCTTTTGAGATGTTCCCGTTTGCAAGCCTTAGACTAAAATAGCAGATGATAGCAAGACCCAGGACTAAAAGAAGTGCTGCAATTCCGAACCGTGCTATAGCGGACAGATGCATAACATTATTACCGGTTTCAGCCATGGCATTTTGTATGCCGGTATACGCATCACTACCATAAGAGTAGCTCATTATGTAGCTGCCAGTAGAGTGGTTAAAAAGGATAAATGCCATGAAAATGGCTATAACACCGACAATTATCCCCATTACACAGAAGAACTTAGGTACGCTGATTTGGCTTTTCATAATAATAGCAACCCTCCGACTGAGATTTGTCACATATACTATAACATACAGATGTACAAAAAGTCGCACATAATTTGCATAAATGCAAAAATTATTTGTTGAAATGTTGCTGAAAAAGCTAATTGCTTGTAAAAATCTGCTGCATTGCATTTATTAGAGATAAGCACGAGCAAATAACATATGCCACGAGGCTGACATGTTAAATTTGTGCAAATTGCACAATTACCATACATCCATTGACATGACAATAAATATAAACTATAATTGAAGTGCTGGGTTTGAGGTGCAAAACAACATATTCCATTAAGCCTACTAGATTGGGATTAAAATAGTAATTTGAGAGTGATAAACAAAGTTATAACGATGTTTCCTCTGGACCTAGAGAGCAAGAAAAAAGACGGATGCTGTAAGTCAAAAGTAATATGCGTTACATGGAGTGGGGAGTAGTATGCTTTGGTTGGCTTGCGCTGTAGTTGCTGTTTCTTTAATAGTGCTTAGCGTGAAAATATATATAGCGAATGGGAAAGGGGTATTTCGTGTCGTTTACGCCTTAACTCTTTTGACCTTGGCTGTGTATATTGCCTATATTCCTCCGTTCCACTATGCATACGGACTATTGCCGGGAGCAGTGGCAAATTTAGTGCATGTGTTGCGCGTTATAACGGTAGATGCCGATATTACAGAAATGTATAGCATCGTAACTAATGGCATTATTAATGGAACAATGGCTCAAGCATATATTATTATGCTTGGCATACTGCATGTTCTTTTGCCGTCTGTATCAGCTTTTACTGCAATTACAGTACTTCTTCGCTGTTTTTCTTCAATGCAGATATTCGTTGTGAATAGACACAAACGTCCTGTTTTTGTTTTTTCGGAGATAAATGAGAGATCGGTACATCTGGCAAAAAGCCTAGAACAACTGAAGTGCGATATAGTATTTGCCAACAGCATTGCAGATTCTATAAATAGTAGAATTATAACCAAAAATCCCGTTGTTTACAAAGATGGAGATATAACGGAACTGCCTATAAGAGTGAAAAATAAAGACAGTTATTTTTTCTGTATTTCGAGTGATGAGAATGCATCACTGGGGAATTTACTGCAAATCACTGAACGCTTTTCGTTATTGGATAAGTCTGAACAAAAACATATCCATATCTATCAATTTTCTAAAAGCCAAGATTTTTCGCTGTTTGTTGATTCAACAGATAAGGGCGCTATGGATGTGCAATGTATAAACGAGTATGATTTATTGATATATAATCTGCTTGACCGCTATCCATTGATGAGATATGGGAAGACTGGGATACATGTTTTACTGTATGGACTTTCAGATGTACATATAGCGGCTCTTAAGGCTGTTATATGGTGCGGACAAATTAGTAACTTTTCACTCCGTGTTTCTGCGGTAGGTATCAATATTAAAGACCGTATAGAAGATCTTCAGATGAAGATTCCGGGTATTTTTACAGGGAAATATGATGTGCACTTTTATGACTGCGCAAATGAAAAGGAAATGGTAGATACGGTTGAATTTGAATGTGCAGATGCAAATTATATTATTGTTGCTGGCAATACGGACAATACTACATTGGAACAAAGTGTCTCACTTAGAAGACTATTTTATAAAATGGATTCTAAGAAGGCGGCATGCCCACCAATTTTTTGCTATATAAATGATCCGTCTAAGTTTAATCTTGTACGGAATTTGGCAACTGCTGAATCGAATGCAAAACGTAAGGTTAGTTATGATTTAACACCATTTGGAAGCTTAGACGAAATTTTCACATACGAAGAGCTTGTGAATTCGCCGCTTGAGAAGTTAGCGAAAAATGTTCACCTTGCATATGAAGAAATTTTCTCTGACATTGGCGCCGATGTTGAGAAGGCTTTAGATCGATATAACATATTTGAAGTTAATAAGCGTTCAAATCGAGCCAGTGCTTTGCATATTAGATATAAGCTGAACATGTTGGGGTTAGACTATACCGGTGATCAGAGTGCTGAGACGGTCCGGTTGGATGACTATTATACGGAAGATGCCCTGCATGGCATGTCAATTGCCGAACACAATCGTTGGATGGCGTTTCTGGAAACCGAGGGCTGGACTAAGGCAACTATGGAGGAGGTGCTGGCATATCGGAATAGCGGGATTAGTCGAGGACGTCATAACTGCCCAATCCTGAAAATGCATCCATATATTTGCGAATATGAAAAACTAAAGGGAATATCACTAAAGTTAGAAGGAAAAGACACAACGTTGTACGATAGAGAAATGATTAAAAAAATACCAGATATTCTGAATGATAAATGGAATATTGCTGGGAAAAGATATAAGATTGTAAGAAAATAAAAAACAGGAGGGTATAGAGATGACAACGCAGACTACAAAATCAGTGGCAGGTATTAAGAAAAACTGACGGTGGAAGAATCCGCTTTAATGCAGACGAAATTTGAGGCTTATAATGGCAAAGAGGAATACTTGTTTGTCAGCTATTCACACAAGGATACAGAGAAGGTTTATAAAGTACTGAATGCTCTTTATGATAAGAAATACCGTATTTGGTATGATGAGTCCTGTGAGAACGGCAGTGACTTTCGTGATGAATTACGTCAGAGAATCAAGGATTCTTCAGGGGTTTTATTGTTTGTATCTTCAGCGTCCATGAATTCACCTTTTTGTGGCATGGAGATTGTAGTTGCACGCGAGTACGGGAAGCGTTTATTCCCTATATATTTAGAAAGCGAAGCGGTGGTACCTCCAGCGTTTGAAATATTGTTGGTAAATACACATCACAGCACGGCTGATAACATGGATAAGCTTATTAAAGCAATGATCCGAGATTTGCCTGAGAACACGATGGACCGCCTAACTTTAAATGGAGGAAGACTAGAGAAGTGTGAAGATAATGGACACAGTATTAATGTTGATGAAGGGGTACGTCTGATTTGCGCATCTGCTTTTAAGGATCGGAAGCAGCTTAGATATATAAAATTGCCGGAAAGCCTTGAAGAAATCGAACCGAGGCGTTTAGAGGCTGCAGTAATCTAGAGTCCATTGATGTTCCAGAGAAAACACAACGGATAGGTGAAAGTGCTTTCCGGGATTGTGTAAGCCTTAAAAATGTTATTGTTAGAAATGACAGAATTAAAATCGGTGAGAGAGCTTTTGAAAACTGTTCATCATTACAATCGGTTGTACTGCCGGAAGGACTAACGGAATTGTATGGTGGAGTGTTTAACTCTTGCAAGAGCCTCAAGATGATAGAACTGCCGAAACGACTTACCATTATTGGGGAAAATGCGTTTTCCGATTGCATAGGACTTGAAAAAATTGTTGTACCAGATAATGTGACAAAGATAGATGATTTGGTCTTTAATGGATGTGTTAATTTGGCATCTATTGAATTACCTGCTGGCATTAGAAAAATTGGGAAGAGCGCGTTTAAAAACTGCAAAGCTTTAACGAAAATTACAATCCCAACATCAGTTGTCAGCATTTCAGATGCCCCGTTTAGAGGATGTGATAACTTGAAGTCGATCCGGGTAGAAAATAAAAATATGTGTTATAAATCCGAGCCAAATAAAAGAGATGGCGATGATTATGTATTGTTCAACAAGAACAAGTCTATATTAATTGCTTATCCTGCTAGTAGCCGGGAAGTGCAGTATGATATTCCCGATAGTGTTACAGTGATAAGTGATTGGGCATTTTGCGATAGCAAAAAACTTAATCGAATTACGATGCCGGACAGTGTTAATGAGATAGGTGAAGGAGCTTTTTGCAATTGTTCTTTGCTAGATGAAATAGAGATTCCAGATAGCGTAACTAAAATTGATGATTGCGCTTTTAGGGGATGCGTGAGTCTTGATACCGTAGTTATTCCAGATTCAGTGAAGGATATGGGATGGGGCATCTTTGATGGGTGCGAGGAGAAAGTCACGGTTTATTGTAACGAAGGTTCTTATGTGCAGGAATACTGTCACAGAAATGGGATACATGAAGCTCGCATTGAAGAAGTAAACAATAACTGATTAGAAGCACGGAAGAAAGCAATGGCCATTTTGAAAACTCTGTCCCTTTGCGGAGAAGGAGGTTATGTTATCGATCGCAATCGTGACGGTATCTATTACGAAGATTTTTGTTTCGTCTGATGCAAACTTTTAGACAGTTTCGAAAAATATTGACTACATTATTATGAATGCTGGCTGCCTAAATGGCAAAGTATATGAAGCATTTTGACAAATAGCGAAATAAGCGGCTTATCCCATGCAGAGCAGTCAGCGATTTGTGTATTGTTCAGTATTATGCCAAGGATGACAAGTGCTTAACATTTATCGTTAACCAATGTTGTAGTGAATGGTGCAGACTTGCTGGTAGTAGTCAATATTGGATTGATAAGCAAATTACTTCCTCGGTGGCAAGCTTAGTTACACTAAAGAGACTTATGAAACGTCGATCATATAGGCTAAGTATTGCCTAGTGATGTCCATTGGCATAAATACAATTTTGCAGAACGATTATTTGTTGTATTTTAAATTAGAGAGGCTAGTCATTGGTATTAGCAATCAAAACCAGTCTTTTTAGATGGTTACATATTTGAAAGGAAGGTTCAAATGTATGAAAAGAGGTATAAGTACTTTCATGGCGGTATTTTTGTTGCTTACATGTATGTTCGCAACTGCATCGCAGTCTAAGGCTTCTACCAGGCTAGAAGAGTCAAGAGCAATAGCTATTGTTTTTGATAATTCAGGTTCCATGTATAAAAACGGAAACCAGGCGTGGTGTCGGGCAACTTATGCCATGGAAGTATTTGCCTCTATGTTGAATGAGGATGATATACTGCAGGTTTATCCGATGAGTCCAATCACGGTTGAGAATCAAACCTACACTATGGAAAATCCTTTACAGATAACCGACTCAAAAAAAGCCAGCACGATTCGTGACATTTTCACACCGGATGCGGGTGAAACCCCAATTGAGAGTATAGATAGTGCGGCTCAAGGACTGCAGACAATCAACGCAGATAAAAAGTACATGATTGTTTTGACAGATGGAGGCACTTTTTCAAAAAACGGTTCACAGTTAACCAAGGAAAATACACGAAAAGAGCTTGGCAAATGTGTTGAAAAGTACGCAAGTCCGGCGATGATGGTTATGTATTTGGGGGTTGGTTCTGAGGCGTGTATTCCGGATGCAAGCGAATCAGCGTATTTTGTAAAGAAACAGGCAGCGGACTCGGCCGATGTATTGGATACCCTTACGGTAATGTGTAACCAGATATTCGGTCGAGATACTCTTCCACAGAATCACATATCAGGAAATACGGTCGATTTTGATGTATCAATGAGCAAACTGATTGTGTTTGTACAGGGAGAGAATATTTCAAACCTTAATGTCATAGGAACATCTGTTGGAAGTCAGACTGGTTCTCAGCAAACAAAATATTCAACCAATGGTGCGGGTGATTACCCGAGTACTCCGGATACTTCATTACAGGGCATGATGGTTACATATTCGGATTGCGCGGCTGATAGCTACAAAATAGAGTATACTGGAACAGCAACCAGCGTGGAAGTGTATTATGAACCGGACGCTGATCTGGAGTTTATCTTTACTGATTCTGAAGGTAATACTGTAGCCTCAAATTCACTTTATGAAGGCGACTATAAGGTTAGCTTTGGCATGAAGGATGCGAAAACAGGGAAATTAATATACTCAGATCTTCTTGGGAAGCCGAAGTATGAGGGCAGTTACTCAATAAACGGTCAGGAATTCCCTATAGAGTGCGAAGGCTTCAGCGGTAGCGTTGATATTCCGCTGAAAATGGAAGATAAGTTCGAAGCAAACCTGACTGTTACCTATCTAAGCGGCTATACCATATCTAAAGATTCTTCTGACTTTGGTTGGCCTGAGGATGGCATACAGGTCGCGCCGCGGCCGGCAGGGGATTTGGAAATTGAGATTACCGGCGGCGATGAAGTATACTCTCTTCAAAATTTGGAAGATGGGAATCCATATCTTGTAAAAGTATACTACCAGGGAGAACAACTTACTGGTGATGAATTGAAAAACGTAGAATTAAAGTGGGAACCGGAAACCAGCAACGCCGAAATTCAGAAATTCTTTGCTGAGGATCACTGGCAATTGCATCTGCGGCATAAAGAACCCGAAGCGCCGCAAAGTACGGCGTGTGGGGAATGTACGGTTACAATCTATGCATTGTACAGTGCGCAAGGCAGCAGTGATGCACAGGCACAGAACACGCTTACATACAGTATAGATGACGATTTTGCTCCGGTTCAAATAGAACTGGTCGTTGATAGTGATTATATCGCGATTAAGGACTTAGATGAAAGCAAACCGATTATTGCAAAGCTTACTATTGATGGGGAAATGCTGACATCCGAACAATTTTCGGCTGTTGAGATGAAAGTGGATAGTAATGGTATAGAATGCAATCTGACTGCTAATGAACAGGACTCATCGTACTCTATAAAGCTTTTGCCAACAAACGGAATTAAAGAAGGAAATTATTCAATTAACGTAACGACTGATTTCACTGACAATATTGGGAGAAAAACGCAAAGCGAAGCCGCAACAACGATTACTCTCAGCAATATTCCACTTTGGGCAAGATGGGCAATAAGAATAATAGTGCTACTTGTTATAGTGCTTTTTGTTTGGAGGATACTCCATATCAAAGTGCTTCCAAAGCACATACATACCTCCAGAAGAGTCTGTAACATGGTCTTTGATGGGGATGACGTGACCCAATCTACGAATTTTTTGGCGGAAATCAAGAATAAGAGCGTCAAGGTGCAGGGACAATACGGAGGTAGAAAGATTGGCATTTCAATGGATGTAAAGCCGGGCAGGGAAAGCTATTTATACAAACCAGGCAAGCGCAGGAGCGCGGAGGTTAAGGTTGGTTCTGTAAAGAAGTTTGGCCCTGCAAAAATTCAAGAGGCCATGATTGGTAGCGCAAAATACATAATCGATGAAGACAGTGGAAAGATTGTTCCCGCACTTTCTAACCAAAAACCATTTACGCTGACAAATGGGGCAAGAGTTAAATTTTCCGGTACTGTTATGGATGCCGGAATTGATAAAGATTTCGAACTATCATCACAACTTAATTTTAAAAAGAAGTAAAACGGAGGAGAAAAGACCATGGAAGCCAAAAAGGAAAACCTGAAAACAAATGATGTCCCATCCCCAACTCTGTTTGTAGGTGTAGGCGGTACTGGCTGTAAGATTGTTAAGAAGGTTGCGGAACTGTGTGCTCCTGAGGAGAAGGAGAACATTAATTTCCTGTGCTTAGACACCAATGTTAACGACTTATCTGAAGTTGCGAGTGCTAAGTCAAAGATTTATTGGATACAAACATCCAATACTCAGACTGTAGGCAATTATTTGGACTATGATGAGGAAGCTCGTAAAAAATGGTTTCCCAAGAACGCAGTTATGTATGATAAAACCGTGTCTGAAGGTGCGGGGCAGGTTCGTGCAATTTCAAGGTTGGCGTTAAACTCTACCATTAAGACCGGTCGCATTCGCCCTCTGTATGACTCTATTGATGATTTATTCCGCAAGACCGGGAAAGAAATGAAACAGGCTATGCGCGTTGTTATTGCATCCACGGCTTCCGGTGGTACGGGATCCGGCATTATTTTGCCGCTAAGTATGTTTATCCGTGACTATGTAAAGGAGAAGTATCCAAATACATCCTTAATTGTTCGTGCTATAGTTTTGCTGCCGGAAACTTTGGACAGTGTTATTGATTCTCAAACAGAGCGCGATAGCCAGGCACGTAATGCCTATGCAACGATAAAGGAACTGAATGCCTTTATGATGAAGGGCTCGGGATTCATAGACTTGGATGACGATTTGAAGCAGTTTAGCAATTTGCATGTGAATGTCCCTGTTGCAGGCTCCGATAAGCAAAAGAATTTATCATTGTTGCCTATGGATTTTTGCTTCTTGATGGATGGTCAGGATGCGGAAGACAGTACAATGATTAGTATAGGACAATATATTGAGCAGGCTGGACAAGCGTTGTATGAACAAAATGTGGGTCCTATGCAGAAAAAGGCATTCTCCGTTGAGGATAATATCATCAAGGAAATGACTAAACCCGGGAACTATGGCCGCAATCGCTTTGGCGGCATTGGTGCCGGTGTTATCCGCTACCCATATGAAAAGGTGGCTGATTATGTTGCTTATGATCTAGCCATCGACAGTATAGGTGGCGAGGGTGAAGCAACAAAATGGACCAAATATGATAATGCAGTGCGAGTTTACAAAGCTGAACAGAAAAAACGCGGAGTCCCTATGTCCACATGGGATTCAGACGGGAAGGTGTATTGTGACTCTTTGCGCAATGCCAAAGATCCGTTTTCTAAAGATTTAAACAATACTTATGAACTGGATAGTCTGGATTCTAGAATCAAGCGCTTTAGAAAGGATTTCGAGGATCAGGTATATCGCGTTGTATTGAATGATAAGCGTTTTAATTCGTTGTACAACTCTGCCAAGCAATGGGAATCCAACCCCTCGTTTGGCGAAGGCGAAAATAAGATTTCTGATGCGATAGACTCCTTGAGGGCTTATCGCGAAGTTGTTGAAGAACGTAGCAAGGATGGCACCCCCATCGTAGAAGGTATTGTAAACCGTTGGGTAGAAGCACTTTACACCTATGAACAAAAGACGGTTGCAATTAAAGATACTTATAGTATTGAATACTTGATGAAAAACCCACAGGGTGAAATAATGCACCCATGTGCGGCTCGTTATGTGCTGTATCGGCTGATGGAAGAATTCGAAAAAGAAGTGAAATCTACAAGCCATACTAGGGCAGAAGATACGATTGAAATGTTCAAAAATAAGGAGTATGAGTTCAAGTTTACTAAGGAAAAGACTGTTGGAATAGAAAGCCTTGGTGACCTTGAAAAGGAGCCTAAACTGTTCGACAAGCTGAAAGGCTATAAAAAGTTGAATGAAGAGGCTAATCAGGATATTCCTGGATATTTTATGGCATTGGAGGATTATTGCAAGAAAACCGCTGTACATGCAGCTTATGTTAAGGCAAACGCATACATAAAAGAGTTTGCGGTACAATTTGAACAGTTTTTTAATACATTTATTTACAAAGTAAAGGATCTTAGCCGCAAGAAAATTGACATGGTTGATGAGCTGAAGTATAAAAAAGGTGATTCGTATGTCAATATTTGTGCAACCGAAGAGTTGTTGCAGGAATTGAGCAAATACTCCCTGCAGAAGGCACAGAAGGAAACCACCATGCTTAATTCCGAAATTAATGGCGGTATAATTGATGCAGTTAAGAACAATGCCATATTTAAGATGGAGGTCGAAAACGCCGGAGGCAGTTACATAGAAGAGGATCGTCGTGTTAACATATTTGATGATATTCTTATGGGGTATTTCAAAAAGAGCGTTCGCGAGAAGTGCGACGATATAGATCTCGACATTATCGGAGCCATAGAATTGGAACAGCGACTTAAGGAACGTATTCGACTGCACAGTGAAAACGGTGACGATACTCAAGTTTTTGAGCAGATATCGGTTGAAGATGTAAAGCGGCGCATTGTGGAAGTGGTTGCTATGGGCACTCGTATAGCAGCACCTTCAATACAGCGCGTAACCAACGAAGAACCGCGGGAAATAAAAGTTTGTGCTTATAATAAGACACTGTTGGATAATCGTAAGTTCAGAGTTAAAGACTTGATGCCTAATGGGGAGGCGGTTGATACTGTATCAAAATACGAGATACATTTTTATAATGCCTTGTACAATCTTACTCCAGACAAATTGAAAAAATTTGCGGCACCGTTTGAAACTGAAACCGGCAAAAAGAACGGTGGTACCTATCATAGAGCTTATAGCGACTATTCTCGCCTTATCGGCCCGGATTCTACCAAGAATGCCGCTATTTCAACTCATATTGACAAAGCCTGGGATTCTATCAAGAGCATGCCTGAACTGGACTTTGAATATCAGCGCCAGGTTATTAGAAAGGTACACAAAGCGTTTATCTATGGTTTGATTCACAATGCAATTCAGCAGCGACCTTTGTCGGCTGTTGCAAATGGCAAGAAGGTGTTTTTGTATCGTGACTCTGATAATCGAGATGTGGAATTGACTGTGCCAAACGGTACTTTATGTGACGAATTCTATGAAATCCTGGACGCATTGTATGTCAATTCAAAGGTTGTTGAGGATATTAACCTTATTAAGAGCCGTAAGAGAGCTATGAGTGAGGCTAAGAACTGCAATTACGAGAATACTGAGTTCTTCCGTGATATGGCTAAGTTCAACTTACTGCGCGTAATTCATGGATTGGAGAATCCTCATCAGTATGATACCTGCGACGGTACTCAACAGAGCGTGGAAAATCTGAAGGAAAAATTGCGTGAAAATAAAGAAAGAAGGGTAAAACAAGAGAAAAACTGGAATCCTGCAGAACGTTTGGATGATGGCGAGCTTTATGTTGAAAACCCGTCTAGCTTGTTTACTATTCCTTTAATGTATTACTGCACGTTGCCTAATTCTGGACGCTATATCTCGGAGATTACGGCGATGGTTGAAGCGGTTATAGATGTATTTCGCGAGGAGTACTCAAAGTGGGAAAAGTCAGAGGATGCCAAGTTTGTACTTTGTACTCGACTAACTGATGAACTGAATCTTCTTAAGAGACAGTATCATTTATTTGTGGAATATCTGCGTGCACCTGCTGCAAATGAGAACCCCGTAATTGATATCATACAAAGAAAGATTCGCGATGAAATAATGTCTGCTCCGGAGCCGGAGGATTATGAGGCATTGTTGGATAAAGTCGCACAAGAATTTAAGGAAGGCGAGAAAGTTTGACTATTAACAAGAAACGGAGATGAGTGGTTTGTTTACAGTTTTAATAGCCGAAAAAAAGCATATTGATGCCATATTGCAGGAAAACAAGCTGTTTTTCGAGCCGTTTCTGGAGAGCAAAGAACTAGCGTTTTGCTATTGGAATCCTATGGGACAGAATCTTATGGATTCTGTCCCAGGGCTCTTAGATGCAGTTGGAAGCAGGAAAAACTGGCGAGCGGTTATAATTAATAATTATACAATACAGTCTTCGAAAAATCGTAATCCATTTGATGTTGTAGACCACAGAGCTCTTGATGTATTGACTGTGCCTAATCGCCAGCCCAACGAGAACAAATCACTGGAAGAGTGGGAGAATGAGTGGAAAGAGTATTACAGCGCTCTGACTGCTGAAAAGGAAACCACCTACCAAGGCGCTTTGAATCATCCTCTACAAAAGCTGGTTACATGGCTCTGCTTTAAGCAAGAAGATTACATATATCGCGATGTTAAAGAAAAGCAGGATGCTAACGACTGGGCGATGGAAATGCTTGGTAGAGAAGATCTGAAGCCGGGTGCAATTTTGGAAATGCTTGAACGTGATCAGTATAGACGTGAGTTGCGCATGAAGGAGAGTATTCGCAGAGAATTCTTAGGAGATAAGTATCTGAATATCGCATATCCTTCAGAGGTGTATTGTATTTCACCCCGCTCGGCGGAAAGAAATTACTTTGATCCCGATGCTTATTGGACGGTACATCGAGATAGCGAATACTCATCATTCGTGGATAGAAATATGTACTTTGACCGCATGCGTTTCATGGTATTTGATATGCTTGCGCGTTCACACAGAAATTTCAGAACGGATTATATCCGCTTCCTGGCTTCGACACTGATCTTTATTTCTAATCCGATACCTAGCAGCGCGATGCAGGCGCGTCGTTTATATAGCCTGGAAGCTGAAACGGATGATACCCCGCTGTGTACTATGGTAACATCCTATGATAGAAAACTTGCAGCTACATACGACGTTATTGAAAATGAGGTTGATAGAATCCGCAGTGAAATACCTGGTGAATTAACAGACAAAGATGCTGAGGCACTTTTTTGTACATCAAATGAGATAACGGTGACCTTAGACGAATCATGCGATCAGGATAAAATAACTGCGGAAGAAGATTATGGTTTATCTTTCGATTGCCCGGAGGATGAAAAAAACAAATGGAACCGTGATTTCCGGGCATCGGAAGATGCTTTGGCATATATCACTAAGCAGCAATTGCGCTCTATTAGGAAAAGCGTTAGTCGATTGCATGCCTCGTGCGAGATTAGCGATGCTAACATCAGCCGATTGACTCCACTACAAATAGAAGATATTCGTGAATATACAGATGCTGCTGAGGATGACATGGTGTTATCAATCCCGACCAATATTGAAGATGGTTCTTTGCACAAGCAGCTTTTGGAAAAAGAAGCTGCAAAAGTTAAAAAGGTGATTGGACGACGAATGACAAAAAGAACCACCGTAATTCTGAGCACGATATGCTTGGGCATCCTCATCATATGCTTTATGCCGTTCATTTTTTCTAATAAAGCTACGAATCAAGCGATAACGACTGCAATTATTTTAGGCGTAGGCATGTGCGGAGCTTTGGCAGTAATCATGTTGATTTCGCTGTTTTTTCTGCGTAGCTCTGTTACAAATGCTGTAAGAACTTACAATAATATTGCAGATGAAGTTTTAAACAGCATCAAGTTATCTATGAAAAAATACTCAAAATATCTTACCGCAGTTTGCAATGTTCGCCGTGGCCATGCAGTTCAGAACTATGCTGAAAAAAATGTGGATATGTATACAAAAAGCTTGCGTATAAGGAAAAAACATCAGGAGGACATTCGAAAAAAACGCGCACTGCTTGAGGAAAACTACAAAGATTACCTTGGAGATAGCACTTGCTGCGATGAAACGATGTCTCGTCCGTATGAATACGATTTTGACCAGGCGACGGAATATGCTTATCCTGCGCCATTCCTTGCTGGGGATTGTAGACAGATTGAGTTTATCAGTAAGGGTAACTACGTAACGGTTCCGTCAAGCTATGTGAAGGGCCTTTTGGTAAGGATGGAGGAAATTTATGAATAATAGAGTCAAGTTTTTTATACAACTGGCAATATCATTCCTTCCATTTATATTATTTGTTTTTTTAAACAGTAAAGCAAATGTGCAAAAGGAAAAGCGAAACAGGCAATACCCGATGCCTGTTGTGGCGGTGATTTATTGCGTATTACTGGCGATATTCTTTAATCGGCTATCGACGATTTATGTGGATGGTTTCTTAAGACTTATTGATTTGCTTGAAGAATCAAACATTGGGCTGAATTCAATTCTTAATAGCCTTGCCGTTTCTGAACGGACATCGGATTTAGCGGGAGCATATTCAAACTTGATCGTATATCTTAAGCTGGTTTTATTCAATACTGTAGGACTTTTGGTATATGTAATTATTAAACGCGTGCTGACTTTGATTTTAGCCAAAGTTAAAGTCCCGAGGGATACTTTCATAAGCTCCATAGTGGAAGTGTTTTACTACTATGATGAAACAAATGATAATTGGTACATAAAAGAGCACTATGGTCAGGCTCGTACATTTATGAAGACGGCTTATTACGGTTGCTGCTTTGTCTCTGGACTGGCACTTCTGATTTCTTGCGATCTCTGTTTGAAAAACTTAGTGGTCGCACCCTTCTATCCGGTATTTGCGCTTATTATCATTGGAGAGATAGCGTTCTTTATTGATGGACTCAACGTCGAAGACTGCAAATCAAATCTTAATATGCAGTCTGATAATTCTCGGCACATGGCCATGTATGCCCTTTTGAGAAAACCTCTGCGTAATTTGTTTGGCGACAAACTTTCAACAGAAGGCACTACTGTCAACAACGGAGGCACAGTAGGAGGCGCGATTGAGGATGTTTTGATGGGTATTGAACGCGAGGGCGGGCATATAGGCAAAAACTACGCTATGTTTATACGCCGAAAAATGGACATGGGTTTAAAACCTAATGTGGATTATATTCGCTGTGGATATGACTTGTCTGTTGGCAAAAGCCTACTATTCAACACTCCGTTTTACGACAAACTGAATCCATATGTCTTTTATGCAATGAATAGAAAATTGCTTACAGGCGGAAAAGTATTGATAGTACTAGGACGCCACGGCATTGAAGAGGACTTGCAGCAATGGATATCATCGGGGATGAAAGCGGTTTCAAATGTTCCAGATCTTTGGGAAATATCCGTTCTTTCAGATAAAAAGATGAATGAAGATAATTTACCGGATATTGGAATTATCCCTCATTCAGGAGTCCATGACCTTAATATTCACAAGAATATCCTGCCTTTTTTACGCAAGGTTTCCTTTGTGATGATAATAGAACCGTCCAGATTGGTAACCACAGCACAGGTAGGATTGAATCTTCTGATTAAGTGTTGTGGGCAGGAGAAACAAATTACATTTTGCTCGGTAGATCGTAATTGCGATGGACTGGTTGATGCTCTGTCTCACATTCTGATGACAAATATTACCGAGGTTTCTGCAACGGAATATCCCCATGGCATGAGTTCATACATGTATTGGACTGCAGACGATGATTATACGCAGCATCGTATCATGACCGGCATAACAAGGTACCTTGGCATGGGCACAGAGCTTTCAATGGTGGCTCTCAAAAATCAGGTTGAGAAAACTATTTGGTATGGTGGAGAGAAATATCCGGTAAAGGATGCTCACTGGATCGCCAAGCAATACTATTATGATTTGTTGGATTACGCAGGGTTGCCTACCAATCAGGAAACATTCGATAAATGCTTTAAGGCATCGTTCAATATGTGCGACGAGAGGGTTAGTGATTATTCGTTCATTACGGTTGAGGATGATAGAAATAATCTGTTTGAAACAAGGCGAAATTACGCTACTATTGCTGAGAAACAGGGCTTTGTCAATGTAATTTCATCTGAGTATATGTTGCGGGAGTATATGTCTGCTAATCCGGAACTGTTTATGGCAGATGCTAAGGCAATTCCATATATTATTGCGGATTACGCTCGTACCAAAAGAAATGCCATTTTATCATTGTGCTTATTGATGTGCGTTGACTTGGTAAAGCAAGAGCTTTTGCAGCGGCAAATGGATATGCTGAATATTAGTACAAACGATCCTGTCAGTGAGATTTGGAAGGAAGTTTGTGCCGTCTTTGGTGGCGAATCTGCAAGTAACGGAACGGAGACGCAAATCCTTTCTGTTAAAACACATGACGGCAAGATTGTGCAGTTTGAAAAAGATTATACTATTCTTTTCAAACGCATGTACAATGGCGAAACTGGTAAGTTCGAAAGCGCTTACGTAATAGAAAACGAAGACTTTGCCCATATTATTCTGGATGATTTGCAGAATGCCAGCTATATTGCCGAACAAGAAAGTAAGGACTTTTATATTGGCACGGAGCTTAAGGGACACGTTTACCAAAAGTATATGCCGGGTCAACTCTTTACTTTGAATGGAAAGTATTATGAGATGGTGTCTACTACAACAGACAATCGTATTCTTGTCCGCCGTGCATCAGAGCATATTGACGGTCGATTAGCGTATCGACAGGTTAGAAATTATATAATCCACCATCTAAAAAATTCCGAGACTATGGGTGCACTAAAGTCGATAAATGATATTGGTGTTCATTATCAGCTAGCAGATTTCAGCGTGGACACGCCGGGCTATTGGAAACTGCATGCCTACAATGATTTTGATAATGGTGTATTGGTAAATGTAAACGGAGTGCCTACTCGTAATTACCACCATAAGCATATACTGAAACTTGATTTCTCTAAATTTGGCGACGCCTTTACCGATTCAGTAAGGATGACGCTGACAAACCTTCTGAATGAAGCATTTGTTACTCTATTTGCGGATAATCAGGCATTTATCTCTGCTGTAACGGCGGGCAAGTATGATGCACCTTTAACTTACAGCCTTGAGCTTGAAGAAGATGCTGAAAATTCTGAGAAATGCATATTCATCATTGAAGATAGCCAGTTGGATATTGGCTTATTGATTGCTGTAGAACGTAATATCAGCCGCATTTTGCAGATTATATCGGATTATCTTACATGGAATGATGAGCAGATAGAAGAGAGCATTCGTAAACAGAATGAACCTGAAAAGGAAAGGATTTCCGACAAGTTCGATGTCTATGAGAAAGAATCTCAGTCGGAAGAGAAAAAAGGTCTCTTTGCAAAGATAAAAAATTGGTTTAAAACGCTGATTGAGAAAATCAAGGGGTTGTTCAAAAAGAAAGGAAAAATCGAACAGGGTGAACCGGAAGACGGGATGACCCCAAAACAGAAAAAGAAGGCCGAACGCGAGGCAGAAAAAGCGGCTAAGAAGGCCGAACGTGAGGCAAGAAAAGCGCAAAAGCAAGAGGAAAAGCTTCGTAAAAAGCAAGAAAGGGCTGCTAAAAAAATGACGGAGATTGCTGAAAAGCCTGCGGTAGACGAAGCAGACAATACAGCAACCGACGATGATGAAAGTATAAACGTTGGAACTGACAGCAAAATTGTTGCAGAAAGTGAGAATAAGACCGACAATGAAAAAGGTACCGTTGAGATCGAATCATCAGAAGTATCCGCGAATGCTGCAACGGAAACGGCCATAAACGATACGGAATTAAGCAAAATCCAAACGAATGGGCAAAGTGAAACCGCCGAAGAAGGAAACGAAGGCGAGGGGAATGAGAATGCGTGAAGAAGTCATTGTGAAAAAAATGCAGCAGGATGAAGAAAACATGACTGTGGGAACAGAAAAAAAAGACCCATGCGATGTTGATATGCAATCTAGCTTAGAAGCAGAAACACATGCGCCGGAAAAAATGCTGGTAGACGCGCTGTTACAAGAAGATGAGCAGGAAACTGAAAAGGCAGAAATAACCGATGAGGAAATGCAGAATATTCCGGGTGATGAGGAAGCAAACCGGGATGGCTGGGTTGGAGAATCATCTACTGAAGAAAAGCCTGAAAAAGATAACGCGGGTAATCTGAAAGGGAAACCCGTTGATTATGATGAAAACGATCAGGGTGAACCTGTCCCGAGACGAAAAGATATCCCTTATCATGAAAGATATTATCTTAAATATAGGGAAGGCAAGCACACTGCACCTCTTGATTTGGCGGGAGCTAAGGATTTCTTGCAGAATCTTGGCTTTGATGGCGGCGAACTTCGTCAGGCTCGTATGGGCAAAAAGCGTGCAGTAGAATATTGTAACTCAGATAAAAAGGGCCAAGCATACTGTTCCTATTGCGGCACGGAAATTTCTGGAGTGGAGTTTTATCGCTTGCCTGATGGTCGACTGCGTTGCACCGTATGTAGCAATTCTGTCGTAAAAACAAAGGCAGAGATTAACGACATATGCAAAAGGGTTATTGATAATATGGACGCTTTCTTTGGCGCCAGTATCAACGTTCCTGTTTCTATCGATGTTGTGGACGAAAGAAAAATCAAAAGAAAACTTGGTGCTACAACAGATAAAGGGGACTCTCCTAGCGTGCTTATTCTCGGTGTTGCTACCAATAAAAAGGGTAGATACAACATTGTTCTGGAAAATGGAGCTCCGCGCATCTCTCTAATTGCTACGTTTGCGCATGAGCTAACCCATATTTGGCAGTATACCCATTGGGACAATAATAAAGCTCTAAAAAAATGTGCAGATAGCAAACGTCGATTGATTTACGAAGGCATGGCCAAGTGGACAGAGATTCAGTACTTATATTTGGTTGGAGAAACCAATGTGGCAAGGCGAGAAGAATACATAACTATGAATCGCAAAGATGAATACGGCCTTGGCTTCTGCTTGTATGCTGATCGCTATCCTATAGCTCATGAGGCTATGAACTGCGAGGAATCGCCGTTTACGCCGGATAAATATCCATTTAACTAAAAGTAGATCTGACAGTTAAAGATAGAGATAGAAAGCTTATTTCAAAATCTGAATGGGAGCGGTGGGGTAACCGCTCCCTGCGTGTTATATTTGTACTTATAAGACGAAAAGTGGTGGCGCTAATACAAATCTGGACGGAAATTAGAATTTTTTGAGAAAATAGGCAGCTTAGACAAAGACTTTGTACAGTGCATTTCAGAGTGTTGCAATTCATATTGTAAACTGTCGAGATAGCACACGATTTTTGTCCACGTGAATGGCAAAATAAACTTTGCTCCTCCAAAGGCACGAAAATCAGATTCAGTCGGTATGTAGGTTAAGATTGCAAGCTTGCACAACTTTATATGGGCGTGGACCTGGCAATCTTATTTTTGTACTCATAGAGAAAAATCAAAATTCACTTGATTTTTCGGGGGGGGGGTGAGATATAATTAAAACAGTTAAGGTTTGTGCAATGCGGTATATTCTGTAAAGCATAAGTTACAAAATTGGTATTAGTTTTAGACTCAGACGTTTTGCAAATTCAAAAAATGGTTTTGATCAGTGTTTTATAAGTTGTGTTATTTGGCTTGTAGACAACGGAGAATTTATACAGCGGAACACTAGAAGTTTATTAATTTATAAATAATAGCTATGCTATTAAAAAAGAAAGGAGTCCCCATATGAAGAAACTCTTGGCGATTATTCTGGTATTTGTGCTTATCCTAGGTCTAACTGCTTGCGGTGAACCCATAGATGATGAGCAATCTGTAACGACAGAAAACAGCGGAGATACTTCTGGTACATCTACTTCCACTGAGAATGTCTCATCTTCTGCTGATACAAGTAGTGGTGATCGCTGGATCCGTATAGGCAAAAGCATGACAAACACTCTTACCTTGGATGTTTGGCGCACTTCTCTGACGCCTACGTTTCAGCTTTCAGACGCTATATTTGACAGACTATTTGACAAAAATCCTGAAACAATGGAACTGCAGCTTAATCTTCTAGAGGATTGGCCTACCATTTCTGAAGATGGGTTGACTTATAGC
>CAVHXA010000024.1:19457-26662 GCA_963639765.1 Oscillospiraceae bacterium
ATAGCTTTAAACTGAAAGAAGGAGTAAAGTGGCATGACGGTACAGAACTCACAACGAAAGATGTTGAGTTTACCTTCAATTATTTTTATGATGATGCTACTGCTTCTGATAACACTTGGGTTAGTGAAGTAATACTTGGATGCTTTGATATGGAAGAGGGTAAGTCTGATTATCTTGAAGGCATGAAGATAATAGATGATTACAGATTCGAATTGACACTTTATTATCCGTATGCAGCTTTTGAAGCAACATTGGCAACATCTATGATGCCTATACTGCCTGCGCATCTTAGGGCAGAAGCCGGGGACTCTTGGGGAACCACTATTCTGCCGGTTGGCAGCGGCCCCTACAAGGTTACTCAATTTGAACCTGGTGTTAGTGTTACCCTCGAAACTAACAAGGATTATCATGGCACGGTTCCTGATTGCGATGGCATTATAATGACGCATATGGATACATCAACGGCGCTTTTGGAATTCGAGGCGGGCAATATAGATTTTTGTGAAGTACCTTCCGATTTGACGAAGACCTATGCCGAAAACTACCCCGATAATTTCCGTTCACAGGTTGTTGCAGGAACAATTCGCCTTTCTCTTAACAATTCTATAGCTCCGCTAGATGATGTCAGGGTTCGTAAGGCGATAGCAATGTCCATTGACAAACATGAGTTAACTGATGGATATTTTTCCGGAAATACGGTGCCTATAAACGGAGTTATTCCTGAGGGCATTGCCGGATATGATAGTACAATTCCCGAAACAACAAGAGACGTAGAAGGGGCTAAAGCCTTGTTGGCTGAAGCGGGCTATCCGGATGGTGTTGAATTTACGGCAACTGTAAGAGAATCCTCTCAAAGCTTTACTCTTCAGCTACAGCTTCTCCAGGAACAGATGAAGGAAGCCGGAATTACAATGCATATAGAAAAGGTCGACTCCGCAACATACAGCGAGATGAGAAACAGCAATAGAATAGAGGCATGTTTGGCTGATTGGTATGCGGATTACATGGATGCTGATATGTATATGTATTCCCTGTTCCATAGCTCGTTCTCAGATGGTTTCTCTATTGGGTTCCACGATGATTGGTATGATGAGCAAGTTGAGGCTGCACGTTCTTGCCAGGATAATGACGAACGCACTCAAATCTACAAGGATCTCGATAGGTATCTGAGCACTGAAAAGTATGTTTTTGTTCCTCTGTATCAGGATCAATCATTCTTCCTTGTATCTGACAGAGTCGAGAATGTGTATATAAAGGCGGATATGATTTATACATTCATGTACGCATCAGTCGTGGATTAACATTATTTGAGCTAATAAGAGGGTCATAGATGTATGACCCTCTTCTAAAAAAGGTGGGCATATGACTAAATATATTTTGAAGCGTCTTGGGCAGACGGTGGTCGTTATGTTCCTTGCGGCATTGCTGACATTTATTTTGGTTAATGTTGCACCCGGTGACCCCGTCTATGTAATGCTGGAAAAGAGAGCTGATCCACAAACTATAGAGCGTGTACGCCATCAGTTAGGCTTGGATCTGCCGCTACCGGCGCAGTTTTGGAATTTAATCAAAGGTGCTTTACATGGCGATTTAGGTGAATCTTATTTTCAAAAGCAGCCTGTAACAGCAATTGTCGGAAAAGGTTTTCAAATTACAGCGAGATTAGGCCTTTTAGCCTTATTGGTTTCTACTGGTATCGGATTAGTGGTAGGCGTGCTGGCTGCTGTATTCAGGGGAAAATGGGTTGATAGGGTGCTGATGTTCCTGTCTATGCTGGGCATATCGGCGCCGATATTTTGGATTGCAGTCATCTTTCAAATTGTTTTTGGATTAAAGCTAGATTGGTTTCCAATTTCAGGAACAAAAGAGGCCGGCTGGCTTGTGCTTCCGGTGCTATGCTTGGGCATTAATTACGGCGCATCGTCCGCACGCTTGGTTCGTACAAATATGATAGATGTCTTATCTCAGGACTATATAAGAACAGCCAGAAGCAAGGGACTTTCCGAACCCAAAGTAGTGCTGGTGCATGTGCTAAAAAATGCCGGAATATCAATAGTGACGTTGGTTGGTATGCAGCTGCGATCTCTTATTTCAGGAGCAATGGTTATAGAGAATGTTTTCTCATTAAGGGGTCTGGGCAAAGTATCTTACGATGCTATATTTGCACGCGATATACCACTGATACAGGGATGCGTATTATATACTGCACTTGTATATGTCATTATAAATCTTATTATAGATCTTCTTTATGGTGCTCTTGATCCGAGAGTAAGACTTTCTTGAGAGGTGGATATGAGTATCTTTTCAAAAAGAAAAAATTTAGTTTTGCATGACCTTGGCTTTACGGCGGAGGATCTTCGCTCGCGGACGTTGTATCAGGATGCATGGAAAAGATTAAAAAAGAATAAACTTGCGGTTATAAGTCTTATTTGCATTATTTTAATCGCACTGATCGCTATATTTGCTCCGCTTATAGCTCCATATGATCCGTATGAAACTGATGCCTATAATAAATTACAGGGACCTACTTGGGCACATATTTGCGGGACTGACAGTTTGGGACGCGATATCCTCTCGAGAATTATATACGGGGCTAGAGTTTCATTACTGGTTGGCGTAGTTTGCGAGGGAATCGCCATACCAATAGGCGTTATACTTGGCTGCATTGCCGGCTATTATGGTGGTTGGATTGATATGGTTATATCGCGCCTTATGGAGGTATTGGGCTCATTCCCTTTTATTATATTCGCTTTGTGCATAATGCTTATAATGGGAACTGGTGTTATGAATATATTTGTTGCGCTTGGTATAATAGGATGGTTGGGTCATGCAAGACAAATACGAGCAAATGTTATGCAGCTTAAGAATCAAGAGTTCGTTGAAGCTGCTCTCGCCAGCGGAGCATCGGATGCACAAATAATTTTTAAGCATTTAATACCAAATTGCTTGTCCACTACAATTGTTGTTGCAACGATAGACATCCCGAGTGACATAATGTATGAAGCTACATTATCGTTTATCGGTCTTGGCATACAGCCGCCGGAACCGAGTTGGGGCTCGATGATATCGGAAGCGCAAAAGTTTTTCAGAGAAATACCGACTTACAGCATTTTCCCGGGAATAGCCATAATGATATTGGTACTTGCATTTAATACGCTCGGAGACGGTTTAAGGGATGCACTCGATCCTAAATTAAAGAATCTATAGTGGAGGCTAATCGTGGAAGAAAATAATGTATTGCTTGATGTACGTAATCTTACCACAAGGTTCAAGCTTGACGACGGAATTCTTACTGCTGTTGATGGTGTTTCATTTACTGTTAATAAAAACCAAACGGTTGGTATTGTGGGTGAATCCGGATGTGGCAAGTCTGTAACGGCGTTTTCTATACTTGGACTGGTAAGCGCACCGGGTAAAATAGAGGGCGGAGAGATACTGTTTGATAATCAGGATCTTGTTAAACTCTCTAAAAGAGAGATGCGTAAAATAAGGGGAAACAAGATAGGAATGGTTTTTCAGGAACCTATGACATCTCTAAATCCGGTTTTTACGGTAGGGTTTCAAATAACTGAAGCACTTAAACTTCATCTTGGCATGAATGCGAAAACAGCGAAAGAGAAAGCTATCGAACTCTTGACAGCAGTAAAAATACCTTCACCGGAGCAGAGGTTTAAAGAATACCCTCATCAGCTTTCAGGCGGAATGCGTCAGCGAGTTATGATAGCCATGGCTTTGTCGTGCAACCCCGAACTCCTTATTTGCGACGAGCCTACTACAGCACTAGATGTAACTGTTCAGGCTCAGGTATTAAGGCTTATCGATCAGTTAAAGCAGGCGATTGGGATGTCTGTAATGATTATTACGCATGACTTGGCTGTTATTTCGGAGGTCGCGGATAAAGTTATCGTCATGTATGCCGGTAGAATTGTAGAAGAAAGCCTTGAAAAAGACATTTTTACAAATCCTTTATTCCCATATACAGAAGCATTGTTGAAATCTATCCCTAGCAATGCGAGACGGGGTGAGAGCTTGTATATGATTGATGGCATGGTGCCTAATCTGTTGAAGGAGCACAAAGGCTGTCTCTTTGCTCCACGATGTGAGTATGCTATGCCCAGATGCTTTGAAGTTGAGCCAAAATTAACAGATTTAGGTAATGGACGCAAAGTACGTTGCTATTTAAGACAGGGGGCAGTATAAATGAACACTTACGAATATATATATGAGTTAGAAAATATAAAAACATACTTCCCTGTAAAAGATGCTAATTTGGTGTCTCGCAATAAGCGCTTTGTTCGCGCTGTGGATGGAGTTTCCCTAAAAATAAGGCCAGGTGAGATTGTCGGAATTGTAGGCGAGTCAGGTTGTGGCAAATCTACACTGGGACGCACAATGGTACGCCTTTTAGAGCCGACTGCCGGAAAGTTAGTGTTTGAAGGTGTGGATATCACAAACTTTAGTCGAAGAGAAATGAAGCCCCTTAGGCGTGATATACAGATAATGTTTCAGGACCCGTACGCAAGCTTGGATCCAAGAATGACCGTCGGAAACATTATAGCGGAACCAATGGATCACATGAAGACTTATAGCAATGCAAATGAGAGACTTACACGTATAGTTGAACTTATGGAGGAATGCGGAATTAATAAAGCTTTTATAAATCGCTATCCGCATGAATTTTCCGGAGGACAGCGGCAACGTATAGGCATTGCCAGGGCACTCTCCGTAAATCCTAAGTTTATAGTATGTGACGAGCCTGTTTCGGCCCTGGATGTTTCTATCCAGTCTCAGATTATAAATCTTCTTGTCGAGCTGAGAAAAAAACATAATCTCACCATGCTATTTATCTCGCACGATCTCGGTGTGGTGGAGTACATTTCAGATAGAGTAGCAATTATGTACTTGGGCAGGATAGTGGAACTTGCCAATACCGAAGAGCTCTTCAATAATCCGTTGCACCCATATACAAAAGCGTTGTTAGCATCTATACCTAAAATAAGTGAAAAGAAGATGC
Organism: Oscillospiraceae bacterium; assembly: GCA_963639765.1. Classification (GTDB taxonomy): domain Bacteria; phylum Bacillota; class Clostridia; order Oscillospirales; family Oscillospiraceae; genus CAVHXA01. Next base: position 24,472 of record CAVHXA010000024.1, read on the forward strand.
TGCAAAATGAAACGCTGGAAGGCGAAATACCAAGCCCAATCAATCCTCCATCGGGCTGTGTTTTTCATACCAGATGCAAATGTGCTACACCAGGGTGCTCACTTGAAGTTCCTACACTAAAGGAAATAAGCAAAGGACATTTTGTATCTTGCCTGAACTTTAAATAGAACCATAGCTTAGTGATAGAAGATATACTGACTGAGCGTATTCTGTGAAATAAGATATGAGCGCCCTCTTTGATGTGCGTGATACGGATGCTGCAGGAATCGTTGGTAGAAACAGTTTGTGGCTGCCAAGGAAAGCCGCATTCTGGGTTACTTGTAATTTATAGAGATGAAAGAAAAGGATAGACGGTCTGATTACTCATGCTGTCTATCCAACTTTTTATCGGCAAGCTTGAAGAATCTAACGATAAAATCAAAGTTACCGAGCACTCTACTTACGGTCACCCAGAACAGTTTTCTTAGCCATGCTTACCTGATTTCCGCCTATCTTTCTTCCTGTTCTTTGAGAAAATCAGTTTACTCAAATAGCTCTTTAAGTTCGAAATTGTCTCTATTCAACGTGTTTATCTCGTTGGCAAGCTCTGAATGTTTGGCTCTGAAGGGTGCGGCCTTGGCCTCCTGCGCTTTCTTCTCTTCCTCGATCTTATTGCTGAGCACTTCCCGCTTTTGCTCCAGAACTTTAATTTGTTCTGCAAGCTGTTTCTTATCTTTGCCGGCGAACATACCAAGGCTGTATCGCTTTGTATTTAGATCTATTAACTGCTTGTCGATGTCCTTACACTGATTTTTTATTGGCGTGTCCGAGATTATTTCATCTATTTGCTTACCAAGCTCGACATATTCGGCCATAAGTTTATCATATTTGGCCTTAAAATCCTCGAGGGCTGCCTCTGCATTCGGATACTTTTCAATGTATGCTTTTTTTCGCGCTTCCTTTTCTATTGATGCTTTAATTTTATCAATTGCCACTTCATTTTTAACACATTCACTTCTCCTTGCACTAACAGCACTATCGGATAAGCATATATTGTTATGCCATTCGTAGCAATTTTTAAAGGAATTCCAAAGTTGCGTTTGAGAAGCTTTCCCGACAGGGTCCATCAATGCCATATTAAGGTTTTTATATCTAAGTATATCCGCTTCGTTATCTTCAACACTTATAGAGATGGATTCCCTTAAAAGACTGCAGATGTTACCATTCCATTCTTTATATGTATACCAATCTTTATCGCTTGGGTGAGCAACTTTATTCCAAGCATCGCGGGAAAAATTCAATGCTGCTACAGCTGCCTCGTTCATCATCGAGGCTACCTGATTAAGATATCCTTCAGGCACTTCAACAGCATTCCCGCGCCGAAGCAAAACATATAATGAATCGATTAAAATGGAGCGATCATTGATGAACCCTTTGAGATTATCTTCGGAAGGGTTATTGCCAAAATTATCTTTTCTTAATGGTATGCAGGCTAATCCAATCCGTTTCAACTCATCTACTGCTTGGTTCTTAATACTTTCTTTCTCTTCTTCAGGTGCGAAGTCAATAGCCTGGCAGAATGAATAAGCCGATTCCTTCATCTTGTTATTGTTAAGCTTTGTGGACCAGCCTATTGCTTGCGCTTTTACAAACCATGCTTTGTAGCTTGTAGCATCCGATTCAATAATTCTATTGCAGTACCTTTCAGCTTCATCATAATCGGTTGCAGCATAAGCATTGGTAGCCAGCAAAAACAGGTTATTTAACTGCTGCTGATTGACATCAACTGCAGGAGTACTTGCGGCAGGAGTGGTCGCGGGTGAAGCACTGCTCTCAACCTCTCGTATTAGGCCGCGAACTTCTTCAACACTGAGCTTCGTGCCGCAGCCCTGGCATGTGAACATGCCTTCGTTTTTCACAAATTCGGTGCATTCGCATATTTCGCAAACGATCTTTTTCATTTGGTTCCTCCTGATGATATCTTTGATTTATTTTGTAATGCATATTGCATCAAAGTTACGGTTACTCTTTACTGTATTGGTTGCCGGAAATGTTTTGTTCCGATTGAATTCCTTAATATATATTATACAAAACTCACTTCCGAAAGTCGTACACAATTTGCACAAAATGAACTTTATTTATTTACAAATCGGGGGAAAACAAATAAAAAATTACAGAAAACAGAGACGGAAAACCTAAGATTATCTTATCC
>CAVHXA010000025.1:0-25561 GCA_963639765.1 Oscillospiraceae bacterium
CTCCCCCAAGCGTCCACAGCGACGGGGAGGTTTGGCACCTCGATGTCGGCTCGTCGCATCCTGGGGCTGTATTCGGTCCCAAGGGTTTGGCTGTTCGCCAATTAAAGCGGCACGCGAGCTGGGTTCAGAACGTCGTGAGACAGTTCGGTCCCTATCTGTTGCGGGCGCAGGAGATTTGAAGGGAGCTGTCCTTAGTACGAGAGGACCGGGATGGACGCACCGCTGATGCACCAGTTGTCCTGCCAAGGGCATAGCTGGGTAGTTACGTGCGGACGGGATAAACGCTGAAAGCATCTAAGCGTGAAGCCCCCCCTAAGATGAGATCTCCCATCTCGAAAGAGAGTAAGGCTCGATATAGACCATGTCGTTGATAGGCCGGAGGTGGAAGTGTGGTAACACATGCAGCTGACCGGTACTAATAAGCCGAGGGCTTGACCTTTTGCAAGGTTATTCTTCGATCGCAAGCTTCTCCTTCTCTTCGCTCTTTCCCTTGTGTTCGGTTTTCAGGGTACAACCTGAATAGTTGGTATTGATTGCGATGAGGGTCCACCTGTTCCCATTCCGAACACAGAAGTTAAGCTCATTTGCGCCGACGATACTTGCCTGGTGACGGGCCGGGAAAATAGGTAATGCCAACACAAGCGGCAGGAGATTTCTCCTGCCGCTTTTTATTTGCCCCCACCTTGATGGCTTGACGGATATTTTCAGTCGTGTTAAAATGCCGATATAGAGTAAGAAGGGGGAGATATCATGCAATACAAGCCGTTTCAAAGCGACAATCTTTCCTGCCTGGGGATGGGTTGTATGCGCCTGCCAACGGTTGGCGAAGGACGGGACGCAAAGATTGACTACCAAAAAGCAGAGGCTATTCTCGACTATGCCGTTGCACATGGCATAAACTATTTTGATACGGCCCACGTCTACAACAACGGCGGCTCCGAAACAGTTGTCGGTCGCGCCCTTTCCAGACACCCGCGAAAGAACTTCCGCATTGCCACAAAGTACAATGCCATGGCGTCGGCAGACTACAGGGCCATGTTTGAACAGCAGCTGGAAAGACTGCAGACGGACTATATTGATTTTTATCTGATGCATGCCGTAATGAATGCAGATTCCATAAAGGGCTATATAGAGTCCGGGGCTGTGGACTATTTCCTGCAGCAGAAGGAAAAGGGACGGATCCGATATCTCGGCTTTTCCTCTCACGCGCCGATTCCTGTGCTGGATCGCTTCGCTTCGCATCATGCCTGGGATTTTGCACAAATCCAGCTGAACTATCTCGACTGGACGCTGCAGGACGCAAAGGGGCAGTATGAATGCCTTACGAAAAAGGGGATACCTGTTGTTGTTATGGAGCCGGTCCGCGGCGGACGGCTTGCAAGCCTGTCCCAAAAGGCCGACAGTCTGCTTTTGCAGGCACATCCGGACTGGTCTGTTGCGTCCTGGGCATTCCGTTGGCTTATGCGGCTTGAAAATGTACAGGTAATTCTCAGCGGCATGTCCACGATGGACCAGATTGTTGACAACGTAAACACCTTCGACAACTATACGCCCCTGAGTGACGACGACGCCGATCTGCTTATGCGCGCCTGCGCGCTGTTCCGTGATGAGATTACTGTCCCATGTACAGGCTGCCGGTATTGTACCGACGATTGTCCTGCCGGGATCGATATTCCGCAGGTTATGACAGCCTACAACGCCTATCGCCTCAACCCGGGTCCTATGGGTCTGCAGCGCATGGCGCAGATGCAGGCGGGGCCGGGTGATTGCCTGTCGTGCGGAGCCTGCGCACGGCACTGTCCGCAAAGCATACGCATACCGGAAATCATGTCGGAGCTGGCCGGGAAGCTCGCAGAGCTTCCGAAATAACAGACAAAGGGATACCGCCGGCAGAGCTGTCAGCGGTATCCCTTCTGCAATACAGGTGAAATCGATTCCTTCAGGCACGGACGGGTTCGGTATCTCCCGGGCGGATATCGGGGTTTTGGCTCACGGCACAGTGGTATACGGCATCGGAATGGTTGGCCGTGGAAACACTGCGGGCGTAGCGGGCAAAGGTATTGGTTACCTGCACCTGTACGGGATAGGCTCCGACACCGAAGAGATAAAGGTCCTGATCGCTGCCGATTCTGGGAAGAACAAGACGCGGCAGGTCGGCCAGATTAAAGTTGTGCATGCCTTCTTTGTTCGGATCGTCTGCACGGTAACGCAAAAAGACCTTGCTGCCTTCAACGGCAATGGAAATTTCGAAGAACACGTCCGGGTTGGGCGTGTCACCAACGGGGATATCGATAAAGGGCATCACCAGAACAGGCGGGGCGCCTTCTACATGGCTGTGTCCGTGGTTGGGCTGCGCATAGTCAACCTCGCAGTCGGGCCGCAGATAGTCCGTCAGTGCCATGATAATCCATGCATCAACATGACCATAGAAGGCTACATGGGCCTTTTCCTCCTTGAAGTGTGCGAGATACTCCATGGCGCGCTCCAGAGCAGGGCGGTCCCAGCTCTGCACAAGAACCTTCTGTTCGGGCCGGGCACCGGCAATGGGCGGAACAATGTATTCCTCCGGAACATGAACGGCACGGCCGACTTCCTCGACATTGATCAGGATTGCTTCAGACATGACAGTTTCTCCTTTATCTCATATTTGTTGTATTCCTCAAACGGACGGAGCGGCTGCAGAGACGAAAACGAGCGGGAACGCTGCAGCTCCGGCGAAAGGACAGAATTCGCAGACACAGCTGTTCTGCGCTGTCTTCGCAAAAAAACGATAGCATGCTTTTTGGACAGATGTCAATCGGTGCGGTTGAATCCGATAAGAATTGCGCAAACATGCAAAAAACAGAATACGATCACAGGCCGTGGGGCAGCAAGAGCGGAAAACAGGCAAAACCGTGCGGAGGCGGCCATTTTTCAGAATCTGATTGAGTTTCGACAGAAATTCTGTTAGAATGGTAAAGGTTTTAAAAATGCAAGGAGGCGTCTGAGATATGGATGAAATGAAATTTGAACAAATGCCCGGTGGTCCCGGTGGCCCCGGCGGTCCCGGCGGAATGCCCGGCGGTCCCGGTGGCCCCGGCGGAATGCCCGGTGGCCCCGGTGGAATGCCCGGTGGCCCCGGTGGAATGCCCGGTGGACCTGGCGGCCCCGGCGGTCCCGGTGGCCCTCCGGGAATGTTCGGCCCCTCCGCACCCACCAATCCGGAGGAGCTTGAAGACTGGGCAGAGGTCCGGAACAAAAAAGAAGTTGCGCTTCTGTATGCCTGGGGTATTGTAACCGCAGAAAATGAAGACGGAAAATTCTATTATCGTCCCGCAAAGGAACTGACAGCCGGCGAGTGCGGAGATGTTTTTGCCAGAGCGGAAATTCTCGGAAAGACATTTAAGCCCGGAGAAGGGCACCCGAACGATGCACCAGCCATCGCAAAAGAGTCTCTTGGTTTTCTGGCCGGCCACTTTGGCCTGCCTGCCGAGGGCTTGCTGGACGGCTGCGGAAACGCGGACAGCTGCCTGACCAAAGACAGCATTGCACGGTTTTGCATGAACGCGCTGACCCTTGGGCCCGTCGGGCAGAAATTCCCGCGCATTGTGCTCGTTGAGTCCGATGCCGCCTATGATACCTTTGTAATCGAGGAAAATCAGGTTCTTGTTGCACCGGCCGGAAAAGAGGTTACCATGGTGGCCGACGGAAAGGTCGTCTATCCGGAGCCCGGAACCTATAAAAACGTGCAGCTTTGTCTGACCGATGCGGAGCTGAAGACGACCGGCGGACCCGGCGGAAGTCATACACACCACTATCGCACGGCTGTATACGTCAAAGACGGCGAGGTTGTATCCGCAAAATCCGTTCCCGCGGCCTATACCGGCGAGGTTACCGGAAAGAGCGCAAAGGGCGTAAAGCTCGAGTGCAGCGACCATCTGTTCAACGGCTTTATGATTATGGGCGGCGACTATGCCATCGAAAACAGCGAAATTACCGTGCGCGGCTGCGGCGGCAACGATTTCCAGGGCTATGGAGCCGGCATTATGACCTCCGGTGACGCCAGAGTCACGATCGACGGCTGCGTCATCCACAACGAGGGCGCGATTCGTTCGGGTATCTGGTGCGGAGGCCAGTCTGTAGTCACCGTGAAAAACACGGTTGTGGCCGCGCTGGACAGCCCGAATCTGGACCCGTATTTCCGTGCGCTGTCCGTTCCCATGATGAAGCAGGTGCCCTTTGCGCTGGGCCTGATCGGAAACTGCCGCGCGACCAACGTGCTGGACCAGGCACAGGTAACATACGAAGACTGCATCGTTACCGGTGAAAACTGGGGAGCCCTGTCCACAGACTCGGGCCAGGCACCTACAAGTCTGCTGTGCCGCAATATTCTGGCCGGCATCGGTCATGTGGAGCCTGCACAGCCCGGCAGGGAATACACAGCCAGAAAAACGGTTGCCGGCGTGGAATACGGCTTTACCATGTCCGGGTCGGGCTATATCTCCTATGGCGACGGCGGCGTGGTAGACACCTTTATCGATTGCGAGTTCTATGCGCCGGACTATCTGTTTATTTCTCCCGGAGCCAATCCCATGACCTTTACCAACGTACACGGTGTATCCAACCGTGCCGGCTGGATGTGGCATCAGACCCGCGGCGGAAAGCTGATCGTAAACGGCGGCGATTATCAGATCAAAGACTGCGCGTTCCAGATCAAGTCCGGGGCTTATGTAGACATCCGCGTTACGGGCGCCGAGATTCAGCTGGGAGAAAACGGAACGCTGATTCAGCAGCTTGAGTCCGACGATGCCGGCGGTATCATCACCCGCAAGTATACCGTACCCGCCATCGAGGATGACTGGACACAGGTTCAGCCCAGCCAGACCGTAACGCCGGACTCCACAGCCACTCTGACCGACGTACATGTAACGGGCAACATCTACAACTCGGTTTACGGAACAAACCACGGCCTGCATGTGACGTTTGTCAACTCCGATATTCAGGGTATTATCTCTTCGTCTACCGCCAATCACCTGAAGGCAGACGGAACCGTCGCACCCGGCGGATACGAATTCAAGCAGGACAACAACGACAGCGCACACAATGCGGAGGACTACGAGGTCTATGATCCCATGGCCTATACCTGGGCAGGTCGTCTGGCCAACAAGGCTGCACCCAGCGTGAACAATCCTGTAAAGCTGACGCTGGAGAACAGCTGCTGGACCGTTGCCGACGCAAGCTTCCTTTCGGAGCTGACCTTTGATGCACAGTCCCGGATTATCGGCAATGTTACCATCGACCACAAGGAAATCACCGAGCCCGGACACTACGAGGGCCACATTCTGGTTCTGCCGGCAAAATAAAGGAACAGACCGCTTCTACGCGCAGCTGTATTTTCTGGAATACCCCCAATACCGGATACCCGGTATTGGGGGTTCATATCAGTCCGGTGCGGGAGTTTTCTGCCTGTTCGGATTGACAAACAGGAGGCCCCTGCATTATGCTTGTTCTATCGCCTTTTGCGCTGAAAGGAAGCTGTTATGCAAGAGTATACTTTTTCTGTTCCCTGCCTGTTCGGACTGGAGGGGCTTGCGGCCCGGGAGCTGCAGCGGCTTGGTCTTGAAAACGTCCGTGCCGAAAACGGACGGGTTCTGTTTGCGGGAAAAGAGGATTCGCTGGCCAGAGCCAATATAAACCTGCGTACCGGAGAACGGGTGCTGCTGCGTCTTGGCGCGTTCGAGGCCAGAAGCTTTGAAGAGCTGTTTCAGGGGGTTCTGGCACTGCCGCTCGAAGAAATCATCCCCCTGCACGGGCAGTTTCCGGTAAAGGGCCACTGCCTGAATTCCGCACTGCACTCTGTTCCGGACTGTCAGAAGATCATCAAAAAGGCCGCAGCCACCCGGCTGGGGCGGGTGTATGGCTGCAGTCGGCTGCCGGAAACCGATGCGCTGTATCAGATTCAGTTCTCGATCATGAAGGATCGTGTCGAAATTTTTCTGGACACCTCCGGCGCAGGACTGCACAAGCGCGGATATCGCGCCGTTGGCAACGACGCACCCCTGCGGGAAACACTCGCCGCGGCCATGGTCGAGCTTGCCCGGTATCGAGGACGTGAGACACTGCTGGATCCCATGTGCGGCTCCGGCACAATCCCGATCGAGGCGGCACTGATTGCGAGAAATCGTGCGCCGGGACTGATGCGCAGCTTTTCGGCTCAGAAATGGGCCTGCATTCCGGATGCGGTGTGGCAGCAGGCGCGGACCGAGGCACTGGATCGGGAATTTCACGGAGAGTATCATATCTTTGGCTCGGACAACGATGAAAAAAGCCTCGCCATTGCCAGATCCAACGCAAAAAAGGCAGGGGTCGGGAACCTGATTTCCTTTGATCTGCAGGACGCGGCCGGAAGAAGCATGCCTGCACAGAGCGGAATTCTCATCTGCAACCCGCCGTATGGAGAGAGAATGCTTGAGCAGCGGCAGGCACGCGCACTTCTGCGCCGTCTGGGGGCATATCTGAAAAACTATCCGGAGTGGCGGCAATATATCATCTCCTCTGACGAGAGCTTTGAAGAATTCTTCGGGCGTCGTGCCGACAAAAAACGAAAGCTTTATAATGGCATGATCCGATGCAACTATTATATGTATCTGTAACGGCGGCAGCCGCAGATACCGAAAGGGGTTCCCACCGATGAAGCACCTGTTTTGCATCAATCCCGCTTCCGGAAAATACGATCATACCCGACAATATACCGAAGCCATCCGGGCGGCTGCGACAGGGCTGGACTTTGAAATTTTTGTCTCCGGAGCACCGGGCGAAATCACGGCCCATGTAGCCAAACAGGCACGGACCGGGCAGGAGCTGCGGGTATACGCCTGCGGCGGAGACGGCACACTGAACGAAGCCGTAAACGGTGCCGCCCTGTGCGGCAATGCGGCGGTTACGCACTGGCCCGGCGGCTCGGGCAACGACTTTATCCGCATTTTCAGTCACCCGGAACGCTTTTCCGATCTTTCGGAGCTGCTGGATGCCGAAACAGCACAGTTTGATCTGATCCGCGTGAATGACCGCTGGTGCATTGGTGTGGCTTCGATCGGAATTGACGCACGGATAGGCACCGAAATCGCCCGCTATAAGCGCCTGCCGCTGGTTACGGGGTCCGGTGCATATGTGATTTCCACACTGGTCAACGTAATAAAGGGCGTATATCAGCACTATACCGTTACAATCGACAACCGGGTTTTTGACGCGGGGCAGACTATGGTCTGCCTTTGCAACGGCCGCTGGTACGGAGGCGGATTCAATCCCGTGCCCGAGGCCATGCCGGACGATGGCCTTCTGGATGTCCTTCTGGTCCGTCCCGTGTCGCGGCTGAAGATTGCGCAGGTGATCGGAAAATACAAAAACGGTCAATACACCCTGCTGCCGGAGCTCATTTCCCATTATCGCTGCCGCGAGGTTATAGTGAACTGTGACCGCGAAAACGCAATCAATCTGGACGGCGAGCTGCTGCGTGACAAAACCGCCCGCTTCTCTCTGCAGCCCGGCGCCATCCGCTTTTTCTATCCCCGGGGAGAGACCTGGGATGCGCCGAAACAGATTGGCCCGGCAGGACAACGCTCATCACAGAGTGGGCGCAAGTGCTAAATGCGGCTTTTTCCGAATTTGCAAGAAAAACAAAGCAAAATCGAGGATTCAAGAAAAAAGCCGGTGAAAGATGAAAAAGAAGCCCGAAAACACGTGGATATTTGTGCGTTTTCGGGTTTTCTGAGGCTTGCGCAAATTGAGACGGTGATATATTATATACCCAGTTTAGCACTCCGGTGTTTTGAGTGCTAAATCAACGAACCGGTAAACCCTGACAGGTCCCACGGGCAGCCGCGCCTGACGGACCGTCATATGAATATTTTTGGGAGGTAACATCATGAAGCTTGTTCCCGTAGCCGATCGTGTTGTTCTCAAGCCTGTTGAGCTTGAAGAAACCACCAGATTCGGCATCATTCTGTCCACCGCATCCAAAGAAAAGCCCGCATACTGTGAAGTCGTGGCCGTGGGTCCCGGCGGCGTGGTAGACGGCAAGGAAGTTGTCATGACCGTAAAGCCCGGCGACAAGGTTGTTACGGGCAAGTATACCGGCACCGAGGTAAAGCTGGGCGATGACGAATATACCATCGTCAAGCAGAGTGATATTCTGGCCATTGTAGAAGACTGACCGGATCAGACAGGAGGTAACAAATTATGGCAAAGATGATTGTTTATGGTGAAGAGGCCAGAAAGGCCCTGCAGGCCGGCATTAACCAGCTGGCGGATACAGTGAAAATTACGCTGGGCCCCAAGGGACGCAACGTTGTTCTCGGAAAGAAATACGGCTCTCCGCTGGTTACCAACGACGGTGTAACCATTGCCAAGGATATTGAGCTTGAAAATGCTTTTGAAAACATGGGCGCACAGCTGGCTCGCGAGGTTGCCACAAAGACCAATGACGCTGCCGGCGACGGCACCACCACTGCCACCGTACTGGCTCAGGCCATTGTACGCGAGGGCCTGAAGAATGTTGCAGCCGGTGCCAACCCCATGATGATGCGCTACGGCATCGAAAAGGCTGTGGACACTGCGGTTGAGGCCATCAAGGGCAACTCCCGCCTGATTTCCGGCTCGGCGGACATCGCCCGCGTGGGCGCTGTATCCAGCGGAGACGAGCAGGTTGGCCAGTGGATTGCCGAGGCTATGGAAAAGGTCAGCCACAACGGCGTCATTACCATCGAGGAATCCAAGACTGCCGAGACCAGCCTTGAGGTTGTAGAAGGCATGCAGTTCGACCGCGGCTATATTTCTCCGTATATGATCACCGATTCCGAAAAAATGGAAGCCGTGATGGACGATCCCTATATTCTGATCACAAACCGCAAGATTTCCAACATCCAGGACATCCTGCCGGTGCTTGAGCAGATTATTCAGGCCAGCGGCAAGCTGGTGATCATCGCCGAGGATGTTGAGGGCGACGCTCTGGCAACGCTGCTGGTCAACAAGCTGCGCGGCACCTTCAACTGTGTGGCTGTCAAGGCCCCCGGCTATGGCGATCGCCGCAAGGAAATGCTCAAGGATATCGCGATCCTCACCGGCGGCACCGTGATCGATTCCGATCTGAACATGGAGCTCAAGGAAGCCACCGTGGCAGATCTTGGCCGCGCCCATCAGGTGAAGATCACCAAGGACGACACCATCATCGTAGACGGAGCCGGCTCTGCCGCTCAGGTTGGTGCCCGCTGCGCCGAGATCGAGGCACAGATTGAAGCAACCACCTCTGATTATGACAAGGAAAAGCTGCAGGAGCGGCTGGCCAAGCTGTCCGGCGGTGTTGCCGTAATCAAGGTCGGCGCACAGACAGAGGTTGCCATGCGCGAGAAGAAGCTGCGTGTAGAAGACGCACTCAACGCGACCCGCGCAGCCGTAGAAGAGGGTATTGTGGCCGGTGGCGGCACTGCCTATGTAGATGCCATCCCTGCTGTGCTGGCTCTGGTAGACGGCATGACCGGCGACGAAAAGACGGGCGCTGCCATTATCGCCAAGGCCCTGCAGGCTCCTGTTCGCCAGATTGCCGAAAACGCGGGCCTGGACGCTTCGGTTGTATACGAAAAGGTTTCCAACTGCGAGGTTGGCGTAGGCTACAACGTCCTGACCGACAGCTATGTAGACATGATCGAAGCCGGCATCGTTGACCCCACAAAGGTCACCCGTTCCGCACTGGAGAACGCCGCCTCGGTTGCCGCCTGCGTACTGACCACCGAGAGCCTGGTTACCGACAAGCCCGATCCCGCAGCAGATGCCGCAGCGAATGCCGCTGCCAACGCAGCTGCCAGCCAGGGCATGTATTAAGGCAACACCGGCACGCCGGAGGGAGAGGCGAAACCGCCTGAGAAAAAGGCGATTCTTCCGGCAGACCGCAAGTTCATACAAAGCAGGGGAGGCCGCAGGCCTCCCCTTTTTCGCGTTGGTCCGAAGGATATGGAAAAAGCACGGTATAACAGAAAGCTGTAGCCGCCGTCTGCAGAGAGATCGTTTCGAGGCGGGTTTTGGATCGCCTGCCCTTTGCAGCAACGACAGGAGCACGTCCGTTCCGGTATAACAATATGGTTATACGTGTACGGAGAAAAGGCATTTCCGCAATCTGCGGCATGCATTTATAATATTGGCATCCGATGGAAAATCAGAGATGAGGGAGGATATGCAAGCTATGGATGCCGAAAGGCTTGTCTCTATTTGGGAGGACCGTCGCAGGGTACAAAACGTAATGGGCATTTTGTCCGGACACTACCTCCTGAAAAAGGAAAAGGATATCGTGGACGATCTGTTCGCAGACCGGGAGGATCTCTGTCTGGGTATAAACGAGGGATATTACCGCGGCCGCGAGGCAGTAACCGGCTATTTCGAGGCACTCCACCAGAAAAACCTGCGCACAACCCGTCTGATTATGGCAAAATATCCGGAAAAATTTGCAGGGAAAACCGAACAGGAGGCCTATGGCTGTGGCCTGATCAATTATAAACCTCTGGATACGCCGGTGGTGGAGATTGCCGGAGACGGGAAAACGGCACGCTGCATCTACACCTGCCGCAACAGCTTTTCCGACCTGCGTCCGTCCGGCCCGGTGGCGTTTTATGAATGGGGCTGGGTGACGGCCGATCTGGTCCGCGAAAAAGGGGACTGGAAGATCTGGCATCTTCAGCTGCTGCACGATGTGCTGGTTCAGGCGGGGCTGGCCTATACCGAAACGGAAAAACCCTTTCCGGCCGTGCCGGGGTTTGAAGAAATCGCCGAGTTCCGTATGCCGGAGCCCAACGTCCGAACAACACTGCGCCGGGCATATGGGACAGACAGACCCAAAACCCTGTCTCCGCAGGTCCCGCAGCCATACGAGACCTTTGATCCGAACGATTCCTACGGCATTGTTTAAGGAGGATACGCATGCGATATCAAGTGCAATATACCGATGAGCAGCAGGCGGTTCGCCTGATGGATATGGAAATCGTAAAAGACCTGCTTGCCCGCAGAGCCTATCTGCTCAATGCCAACCTTCGCATGAAGGAGCTGGAGACGCTTTGGGTACGAAGACCGGAAAACATGGCAACCGCCAGCTATGGCGAAAACTGGGGTTATTTCACGGGCATGGAGTCACTTAGAAAAAACTATGCGGGCAGGCAGCTGGAGCTTGAGGCGGCCCGGCTGGAGCCCTATTGTGCGGCCGATCCGACGATTCGCATGGATCCGGAGAATTATGGCCTGGGATACAGCTCGGTGCATACCGTAAACACCGGCCATGTGGTGCTTGCCTACGACGGAGCCACGGCGCGCGGCCTGTTTTATGATGTATACCAGCGCACGGTCGGAAAACCGGACGGAAGCTGCCAGACCATTGTTGTCTGCGGACCGCTGGCCTGTGACTTTATCAAAGAAGACGGAGAATGGAAAATATGGCATCTGTTTCAGGGTGCAGACCATGTGTTTACGGTAGGAGAGGATTATGCCTCGGTGCCGATTCCGCGGCCGGACGAAACCAACCCGGTTGCCATGGAGTTCGGTACACCGGACATTGCCATGAAAACCTATGACCCGGACTATGGGTGGGCAGACAACTATCCTGCCATGCCGGACCCCTATTACACCTTTACGCCCGAGCAGAGCTACGGCCCGGAAGGTCATCCGGACTATGTAAAGGAGGTAGCTTTTTCATGAGTCAGACCTTAAGCCAGAGACTGCACCGCGCACTGGGAGCGCAGGAGATCGAGAACATCAAAACCCGCCATGCCTATCTGCACGCAAAGTCCCACTCCTTTGAAGAATGGAACACGCTTTGGGCCTATACGGATGACGTAACCTGGGCACACTCTTTCGGACGAATGGTTGGCTGGGACGAGATGTATTACGGCTCGGTGGAAAAATACGATCGCGACATGCTGGACCTGTATAACACCATGGTTGGGAAAAATCCGCATATTATCGGCAAGGATTTTCTGGCCTGCTGTCTGGGCGGCCTGCACGCACTGGCATCGGGCGTTATTGAGGTAGCAGAAGACGGACTGTCTGCAAGAAGCTTTTTCCTGACACCCGGTACGCTGTGTGCATGCAACATGCCCTCCGGGGTGCGCGATGGTGCGATGTGCTGGGAGCGTTATGGCTCGGACTTTGTCTATCAGGACGGGCAGTGGTGGTATCTGCACGAGCATGTCTGTCCGGACATCAACTTCTCTTATGATATCGGAAACTGGGCACACGACAAATTTGTCGGCAGCGGAGCAGGTGGTCCCGGCGGAGCAGGCGGTCCCGGCGGAGCGGGTGGTCCCGGCGGAGCGGGCGGTCCCGGCGGAGCAGGCGGTCCCGGCGGACATGCCGGAGGCGGAAAGCCGACAGACCCTCGAAACGACGGCCGATATCCGCATTGCACAGACCCCGGACCGCTGCACACCACCATCGATACGAAGGATGGAATCACCCAGTGCGTGCAGGCACAGATAAGCTGGCCCGTGCCGTATAAAACGCTGGACGACGACAACTCCTATGCACCCGGACACAATGACCCGACAAAGCCGGTTGCAAGCACATTTTATGCCAGGCCAAAAGGCCGATAACAGGCAGCCCCCTCCGGACGGGAGGGGGCTTTTCAGACGTCCTGACCGTGGGCTCGGGAAAGCGGCTATTCGGTCATAGCTGCAGCACGCTTGACATCGCGAGCGCGTTCGTCGTAATAGCTGCGCAGCAAAAGCAGCAGAGTGCGGTCGGTTCGATTGAAAACCCGGCCTTTTCCCCAGGCCAGATTGATGGAGCGGGTGAAAATCTGCGGCTCTATTGCAGTGGGCAATACGACTTTTTCCTCCGGCGCGGAGGCGGCGGAACCCCCTGTCAGCAGCTCGCTGACCGGCAGAAAGGCAAGCCGATGGTATCGCCGGCCATAGGCCTCGGTCTGACGACGATCCGTACTGATAAAATCAATGTCCAGACGCAATCCGTATTGTGTACAGATGCGCTCGATGGCTTCCTGATGGAACGAAAGCTCGTTGCAGACAAAATGCTGGCCCTGAAGGGCCTGTGCGGGAGCGACACGTAAACCATACAGCGGGTGCCCGGGATAGGAGACAACCAGCATTTGCTCGGTGAGAAGCAGCTCGGACCGGATATCGGTATGCGGCTGCATACCGGGAACAATGGCAAAATCGATCTTTCCGGCCAGCAGCTCACGATAGGCCTGTCCCGGCGGCATGCGCGAAAAATGAATGCGCAGGGTGTCAACGGCATCCTGCAGACGAAAAAGCAGCTCGTCCGAAAAATCTTCAAAGCAAACGGTAACAGAAAGATCGGTGAGTCGGGTGGCAGAGATCAGCTGTGCCTGACGAATGGTCTGATTGAAAAGATCGGAGGCATCCGACAGCCCTGCCAGAAAAGCGGACCCGGCCTCGGTGAGCGTCAGGCCCTGAGGGGAGCGGACAAAAAGCGGAAAGCCCAGCTCCCTTTCGAGGTTGGAGATGGTGCGGCTGAGCGCCGGCTGGGAGATATACAGCGCCTCGGCCGCTTTTGTGAAGCTGCGGATTTTTGCGACCTTGATAAACTGGTCCAGCTGCTTGAAATTCATAGATGCACTCTCCTCGATCGGCCGTTGCCGGAGCGTGCCGCCGGTTGTGAAGGGCAGAAGAAAGATCGACCCCGCCAAAGCGGCCCGATCCTATTGTAGCACATTCCACAGGCTGGCGAAAAGCCCCTTAAAAGGGTTCGGAGACGCGCAGCTTCGGGAGAAAAAGCAAAGGGCTCCTGCCCGAAAGCAGGAGCCGTGAGGATCGGGAGTCGGTTTATTCGAATTCTTCGTTGATAAAGTTGGCGGCTTCCATTGCGGCCATACGTCCGGAGTTCAGAGCCCAGGACATGGTGGAGCCGGGGTTGTAGAAGCAGTAGTCGCTGCCAAATACGGTGGCCGCATCGGTGCCGCAGCCATACAGACCGGGGATGGGCTTGTTTTCGGTGCTCATGACCTGCATGTTGTGGTTGACCTTGATACCGCCCAGAGAGCCATAGCCGGAGGGGAAGTGACGGGCAACGTAGTATTTGTCGCCGGTGATGGGACGCAGATACTTTGAGGGCTTAAGGAAATCGGCATCGTAGCCGCCGGCAAACGAGTTGTAGCGGTCGATGGTCTTTTTCAGGGTTTCGTAGTTGATGCCGGTGACCTGAGCAACCTCTTCCAGGCTGCTGCACTCAAAGAAGTTGCGCTCGGAATTTTCGTCTTCGTCGCGATATTTAATGCCGCTGTCGCCGGCAAACACGCTGTTTTCGGCTGCGGACTCGGCGCCGGAGAAGTACAGCTCCTTTTCGTATTCGAACTTGTCGAGTGTCTTTACGCCGTGGTGATAGGTGATGTAGTCCAGACCGTGCTCCTTCATGTAGTCGATTCCGTATTGACCAATGATGGTGAAGGCACGATGGCCGGGCTGGGCCATGATGGTGTTGCCGGTGAAGGTGGTGTTGTTGAGGATACGCTCGTTGGTGATGCGTTCACCGTCGATGTTGACCATGATGGTAGAGGGCTGGCGCATGGTTTCGGACAGGGTCTTGAACACGTCGGTGGTACCGGGGGTGTTGTAGATCAGCTCCATATTGATGGGAGCCTGATAGCCGCCCACATCCCAGACCATGTTGATGCCGTCGCCGTCGATGCCGGGAATGCGGAAGGTGAACATATCCTTGCCCCAGGTATAGCCCAGATATTTTTTGATCATCTCAACGTTGTTGCCGATACCGCCGGTGCCGACGATTACGGCATTGGCCAGAACCTCAAAATCCTCGCCGTTGGCATCCGTGGCCACTACGCCGGCAGCATAGCCGTCTTCCATGATGATCTTTTTCACGGATGTGTTGAAGTGGAAGTCAACGCCCAGCTCAAGGGCATAGTCGGTCAGCTTTTTGACCATATAGGAAGCCTGACGCTCTACGGGCTTGGTTGCACCGGGCATCTTGATCATATGCTGGGTGCAGTGGCTGTCCTGGAAGTATTTATAGGTGCCCAGGAATTCTACGCCGGTTTTCTCAACCCATTCTACCGTATCGGCAGACATGTTGAACCAGCGGCGCACAATCTGTGCGTCGGACTTCCAGTGGGTGTATTCCATAAAGAAGTTGAACGCATCGTCTTTGGTGAAGGTTTCCATCTGATCACGCTGGTATTTGCTCTCTACGGCAAAAAAGGCCATGCCCATGTTGGCGGCGCCGCCGGTGGTGCCGCTCTTTTCGAGGCAGATGACGCTCATGCCAAGCTCTGCGGCCTGTGTGGACGCAGTCAGGCCGGAAAGGCCACCGCCGACAACAACAATGTCAGCTTCGAGTTGACGCATAGTTTGTTTCCTCCATTTTAAAATATCCGGACTTGAAGAATCACGATGCCGGGCCGGGGTGAGCCCCGACCCGGGGGAGAATCATTCCGCGGTTTTGCGGCGGCGGCGGCGAGGCGCGCCGTCTTCTCCGACGGGACGATTCGGAATTACGGGCATATTGGCTGCAAGAACCTCACATACGCGTTTGGTGCAGCGTTTGCGCTTTACGTGGGCTTCCCACTCGTCGGGGAAGTCGGTGAGCGTTTTGGCAATCAGGGCTGCAGCCTGACAGGCAATTTCACAGCCCTGGCAGCTGACGATTACGCCGCAAAGGTCGGTCAGCAGCTCAATGTCTCCGCTTTCGGCATTGCCGATGGTGATGTCGCTGATGATGGAGTACAGCTGGTTCATGCCGTCGCGGCACATGACGGACTTTCCGCAGTTGTTCAGACGGGCAATATCCGCTATCTTTTTCGCCCAGTCAACCGGGCAGAAGTTCTCGGCCTGAGCCAGAGCGGCAAGCTCCTCAACCTTGGGGAGAAGCTCGACATTGTGATTGCAGTTCATTATTTTTTCCCTCCCACGGCATATTCCGTCCACAGCTTGACGGGGGTAAGTTGTTTTCTCAGGTCGCACTGCAGGCAGCGGCCGGATTCGCAGCTGGCCTGGTCACAGGTAAAGCCGGCAGAGATGGGGCGGAAATTATCACGGCGCTGTTCTACGGGCTTGATGGCCATTTCCTCACGCTTTTCGTCGGCAAAGTGCTCAACAACGCCGATTTTCGGATCGGCCTCGCGGTCTACCAGGTGCACGGTAATGTCGCCGTCGCCGCCGAGATATCTGTCCATCAGCTGTGCTGCCTCACGGCCGCCCTTCACGGCATCAATCAGGAACTTGGTGCCGGTGATTACGTCGCCTGCGGTGAATACGCCCTCGATGGAGGAGATGTATTCGCTCTTGCCGCTGGCGGGGTTGATGGGATAGCCAAAGCGATTGAGCTCCAGACCAAAGTCTGCCGTAAGGCCGGTGACCTGACCGGATGCAAATACAATGGAATCACAGGGGATGACATAGGTGGAATCGGGAACGGGATCTTCTACAAGCGCACGGGTTTCCGGATGGAAATAGAAGCTGTTGATCTTGTGCACGCGCAGACCGACAACACGGGAGCCGTCTTCGCTGCCGAGGATCTCTTCGTTGGAGTGGCTGTCGAACAGGTTGGCACCGTCTTCGAGGCCGAGGTCCCGCTCTTCGGGGGTAGCCTGCGAGGCGTTCTTTTCGAGGCAGACAACATTGACCTTTTTGCCCATACGGACCAGCGTGCAGGCACAGTCGAAGGCTACGTTGCCGCCGCCGATGATGTTGACGGTTTCACCCAGGTCGATTTCGAGACCCAGACGGGAGGCACGCAGCAGATCCACGGCAGAGTAAACCTGCTTCAGACCGTTTGGATTGAGGTAGCCCAGCTTTTTGCCGACGCTGGTGCCAAGAGCAACCAGAACGGCATCATAGTCTTTTTTGAGCTCGGCCACATTGCTGATGGGGTGGTTGCAGATGATCTGAACGCCGGCTTCTTCGATCATGGCTACTTCTTTGAGAACGTCGGCCGCGGGAATACGATACTCGGGCATTCCTCCGGTCATGTGACCGCCGGCAATCTTCTGCTTTTCGAAGATGGTTACGTCGTGGCCCTTGCGGTTGAGGAAGTAGGCTGCCGTCATGCCGCAGGCACCGGCGCCGACAATGGCGACCTTCTTGCCGGTACGCGGACCGGTTTTCAGGTATTCTGCCTTCCACGACTGGGTGGTATCATGCTCACAGGCAAAACGCTTGAGGTTTTTGATGGAGATGGGATCGTTGAGCTTGCCGCGCTTGCACTCTTTTTCGCAGCGGTTGTTGCACACATAGCCCAGAGAGTGGGCAAAGGGCACGCTTTCGCGGATCACGCCCTCGGCTTCGTCGAACTTTCCTTCGTGGATGAAACGGATAAAGCCGGGAATATCGATGTGGGCCGGGCATTCGGCCTGGCAGGGAACCAGACGCTGCTCGCGGGGCAGCTCTTTTTTGAAGACACCCTCAACATCGGTCAGTGCGCCGGTGGGGCAGACTTCAACGCAGGCACCGCAGAAACGACAGTCGGTATTGACCAGAGGCATGTCGTTGTGGGTGCCGATGTAGGTTTCCCAGCCTTTTTTGCGATACTCCAGCACACCTACGCCGCGAACGTCTGCACATGCACGTACACAGCGGCCGCACTGGATGCAGCGCTCCATCTCGCGATTGATCAGAACGTTTTTGTTGTTTATGCTGTTGGTTACGCGGTTGACGCTGCGCATGCGGTTGTGAACAACGCCCAGATACTGCATCAGGGTCTGCAGCTCACAGTTGCCGTAGGCCTTGCAGCCGGTGCAGTCCTTCGGGTGGCCTGCCAGCATGAATTCCATGGCGGTTTTGCGCACATGGTTGAGGGTTTCGTTCGCTGTGACGACCTGCATGCCGTCTTCTGCCCGGGTTTCGCAGGCCTTGACGATTCGGGTGTCACCATTGACCTGTATTACGCACAGGTTGCAGTTGCCCTGCACGGGCAGATCGGGATGTGTGCAAAGGTGAGGGATGTAGATCCCGGCATTCAGGGCAGCTTCCAGTACGGACGAGCCGGCCTTGGCTTCAACCTGCCTGCCATCGATCAGCAGCTTGATGTTGTCCATGGTTTGGTATCTCCTCTTCTCAGCTTGCAGCCGGTCCTGTGGGGGAGGGGCCGCGGTTTTCAAGCATGATACGGTTATTCTAACACAGGCCGTTTGGCCAATGCAACCGATTCTGGTGCAGCTGCCTGTATTTTTTGTGCGCACCGGACACAAAGCGGCGGTTGGCCCTTGCTCCGAAACACGGTGTGTGGTATGATAGGGCCCGTGTTGAAAAGCAAGTAAAAAGACAGGCAGGGGGAAATATGCGGAAACAGACAATAATTGCGCCGGGGCTGGCAGTTCTGGCCGGCGCGGTGGGGTTTGTGCTGCGTCGGCAGGGGCTTCGGACCGGCTTTGACGAGGCGGGGCTGAACATCCCGAGCGGGGCTTCTGCGGCACTGGCCGTGTTCAGCGGGGTGGTTGTGCTGGCGGCACTGGTTTGGGGCCTTCGCAGAAAAAACCAGCCTTTTTTTGAAAAGACCTTTCCAAAGAGCCGATGGATGATTCTGACAGGCCTGCTTGCGGCAGCTCTGATCCTGGGCGGAAGCCTGCTGGATTTGAGACAAAGCAGCGGAGCACTGGCTTCGGCCGCGGCTATACTGGGCCTGGCAGGGGGAGCCTGTATGATGGCAAACGATGCCCTGCGCCTGGCCGGAGGGCGGCCCAACGGGTATGCGGGCCTTGTGCCGACGGTCTATCTTGTATGCCTGCTGATCAGCAATTTCCGAACCTGGAGCATAGACCCCGTGATATCGGATTATTGCTATCGGCTTTTTGCACTGATCGGAGCCATGCTGGGGCTGTTTTGCCTGCAGGGCTATACCTTCGACCGGGGCAGCCGAAAGGCTGCCTGCATCTCCTGCGCCATCGGCGCGTATTTCTGCCTGCTGAGTCTGGCAGACGAAAACGGGCCGGCCCAGCGGCTGCTTTTTGCCGGCTGCGCCCTGCGCCTGCTCGTCGGTCTTGGCTGTGCAGCCTCGGCACCGGCAGAGCAGCAGGAGGGCTGATCACGGGGCAGCGCTTTTTCCGGCCTGGTTCAAGCTGTGCAGCTGTTCGTAGAGAGCATTGATGGTACGGTAGGTTGTCGCGGCATCGTCATCACTGATATCCAGACACTCTGCCAGCCGGGTGTGGTAGCTGTTGACATAGGTTTCGTAGTGCTGCAGCCCCTTGTCGGTAAGCTGCAGGTATACAAAGCGCTTATCCTGCTCGTCGGAAATTTTTCTGAGGATACCCAGAGCCTCAAGCTCGCCGATCATTTTGGTTACACTGGGAGGAGTAAGCTCCAGCCAGCGGCAAACATCGCGGATATAGACCTTGTCCTTTTCCTGACTCAGAGTATATACGGCATCAATGACGTTGTTGTGCCGGGGAACCATGTGAACCGGAAGCTCGGGGAACATTCCCGTGATTTTTCTGGCCTGCAGGCAGGCATTCATCAGCCGCTTGACGCTTATGGCTTGCATTTGCACACACCTCTCTTTGACAGCCCGGGAAAAGAAAATTTCAAAAAATAATTACATAGAGTAATTAAGTCTGTTCAGTTTATAACAGGAGCACCGCCGTGTAAACTGGCACAACGCACAATTCTGACAACAAAAAATATGCAAAACACACAAAAAGCACTGCATGGGCCCAAAAGACGGGGCAGACCCCGGCAAAACCCGTCAAAGGGCAGAAAACAGCGGGAGAAATCATAGATTTCTCCCGCTCGGGCTTTTCTTTCTCAGATTTCCATTGCGTAGGTAAAGCCGGTCATGATGGCGGTGTCGATGTTCATCTTGTCGCCAAAGCAGTCGCCGATGCGGTAGGTTTCGGGGACTATAAACTGCATGGCATCGAGCTTGTCCGTTTCCAGAGTCAGGCCCATGGCATTGATGACGACATCGGCTGCAACGAGCTGCTTTTCGCCTTTTTTGGTATACCACACGCCTTCGGCAGTGACCTCGTTGACACGGGCTTCGAGGATGTTTTTCACACCGAGCTCGCGGTGAATACGAAGAATGCTCATCCAGGACTGGCTGCCGATGCCGGCCATATCATAGGCGGACTGGGCAAACATATCAACCAGGGTTACGTCGTGGCCCTCCTGCGCAAGAGGAATGGCACATTCCGAGCCGGTAAAGCCGGCGCCCATGATAACGATTTTCTTCTTGCCTTCGATTTTGACCTTTCCGGTGTCAACGTCGCCGGCGAGCAGGACATTGGGGCCGGTGATGCCGGGGATGGGCAGAATCAGAGGAATCGAACCGATGGCCAGCATGACGGCATCGGGAGCCTCACGGCGAATGTCATCGGGGCCGGCCTCGCAGTTCAGAACGATGCGTGCTCCGCACTGCATGGTCTTTTTCATCATCCACTGGGTATAGCGGCGCATGTCATACTTGGCAGGCAGGGACCCCGCTACGTGCAGGCCGCCGCCGAGCCGGTCGGATTTTTCATACAGGACAACCTCGTGACCGCGCTGTATGCAGGTCTGCGCCGCCTGCATGCCGGCAGGACCGCCGCCGATGATCATAACCTTTTTGCGGACTCTGGCCGGGGTAATTTCGGGGTATTCGTATTCGCGGCCGACAAGGGGATTGACCGCGCAGCGGACGGGGTAGAAATTGAACAGACGGTCTACACAGTGGGCACAGCGCAGGCACGGGCGGATGTCGTCGTCCTGACCGCGATAGGCCTTGGTAAAGTGCAGGCTGTCTACAAAGGCTGCGCGGCCCATGCCGACCATGTCTACGGCACCCTCGGCAAGAAGGTCTTCTGCCTCCTGTACGGTGACAACCGAGCCGGAATTGGAGATGATTACGCCGGTGTCGGCAGCCTTTACCTGGCGGGCCCATTTGGTGTTGACCATGTGGGGGAGATAATAGCTCTGGCACATATATTCGGAGGTGGCGTAGTTGGTCATGTCCATGCACGAGACATTGGCACCGGTAATCCATTTGGAGCCGGCCTTGAGGAATTCGATGACCTCTTCGATGTCGTCCTGAGAGAGATCAGACAGGTCGCCGCCGCAGGATACGCGCACATCCACCGCCATGCGGGAGCCGACGGCATTATAGACTGCGCGAATGACCTCGAGCGGGAAGCGCATGCGGTTTTCGAGACTGCCGCCGTATTCGTCGGTACGGCGGTTGGTGCGCTTGCACAGGAACTGGTGCAGCAGCCAGCCGTGGGCAACATGGATCATCACAGCGTCGAAGCCGGCGTTGTTGACCATCTTTGCGGCGTGGACATAAGACGCAATGACCTCGTCCATCAGAGCACGGTCCATTTCGATGCAGTCGCTGGGTGTGCGGCTGCCGGGGATGCCCTTTTCGAAGGAGGGGCCGATGCGCTTGCCGGAGGAGTTGATTTTTTCATAAGCGGCACGTCCGCCGTGATTGAGCTCAATACCGATTTTTGCCCCGTAGCGGTGCACTTCGTCGGCCAGCTCGACAAGACCGGCCTGGTTGCCGTCGTAGCTCAGGTCCAGAGGGCTGTAGTGGGTCATGCCGTATTTGCTTTCGATTTCGGAGTCGCCGATATAAACCAGAGCAGCACCGGTTTTTGCACGGGCAGCCATATGGGCAACCATCTGCTTGGTAACGCGGCCGTCGGGGGTAGACTGGCCGTTCATCATGGGCAGGTTGATGATGCGGTTTTTCAGCTTGAGGGGGCCGTAGCGCACCGGCTGGAATACATTGGGGTATTTCGGATGGGCCATGGTTGAATCACCTTTCTCACTCAAATCGCCGACAGGTTTGCGCCTGCCGAGCTTGTTAGCCTTCTAATTATAAACGATGCAAAGGAAAAAGAGAAGTCCTTTTCGTGCATTTTGTGATAATTGACCGGAAAGCCGGGGGCAAACAGAACAGAAGCTCCGGCGCTGCGGGCCGGGGGAACAGGCCCTGCGGAGACGCGCAAGGCTGCCTGCAAAAAATTGACGGAAAGATGAAAATAGGGCTTGATTTTTTTTCACAGTCTGCTATAATACGTCCTGTTGCTGGCAGGGGCCTGCTTTTGGCCTGCGCCTGGGCTTGCTGGTATAGCTCAGTCGGTAGAGCAGCTGATTTGTAATCAGCAGGTCGGGGGTTCAAGTCCGTCTACCAGCTTTTAACCGAATATGGGGGAGTTCCCGAGTGGCCAAAGGGGACAGACTGTAAATCTGCTGGCAATGCCTTCGGTAGTTCGAATCTACCCTCCCCCACTTTTCCGTTTTCGGTCCGAGCCCGTCAGGGCTCGGATTTTTTCGTTCTCCGCAGGGCTGCCGCCGGCGGACTGGTCATTGACAAATTCCCTGCGGTTTCGTATGATGATTCCGTTGAAGGCTTTATTCTTTATATTTTCCGTGCCGTTTTGTCGGCGCGGCTATGGAGGTTAAACACATGAGAGATCTGTATGTTGTTAACTGCTGCCGTACTGCCGTGGGTTCCATGGGCGGCAGCCTGAAGGACATTCCCTCCCCTGAGCTGGGTGCCATCGTCATCAAAGAAGCACTCAAACGCGCCGGCGTTGATGCCGCCAATGTCGACGAGGTCATGATGGGCTGCGTGCTCACCGCCGGCCTTGGCCAGAACCCTGCCCGTCAGGCAGCCGTTAAGGCCGGAGTTCCCCTGTCCGTTCCCGCATACACCATCGGCATGGTCTGCGGTTCCGGCATGAAGGCCGTGATCGAGGGCGCACGCTCCATCGCTGCCGGCGACGCCGAGATCGTTGTATGCGGCGGCATGGAAAACATGTCCGCGGCTCCCTATGCGCTGCCCGACATGCGCTATGGCAAAAAGATGGACGTTTCCATGGGCACAAAGGGTCTGGTAGACACCATGGTAAAAGACGGCCTGTGGGATGCATTCAACAACTACCACATGGGCTCCACCGCCGAGAATATCTGCGATATCTGGGGCATCACCCGTGCCGAGCTCGACGATTTTGCCTATGCCTCCCAGATGAAGTGCAAGGCTGCACAGGAGTCCGGCCGCTTCGACGACGAAATCGTTGCCGTTCCCGTAAAGGTCAAAAAGGAAATTGTCGATTTCAAGGTTGACGAGTTCCCGCAGAAGAATCCCGACCGCGAAAAGATGGGTCGTCTGAAGGGTGCCTTCAAGCTGACTGCCGACAACGCGTTCCAGGCCAAGGGCGGCACTGTAGAGGATACGTTCCGGGCCGCAAAGTGCCAGGAGGTTGAAAACGACGGCAGCCTGCGCGTTACCGCCGGCAACGCCTCCGGTATCAACGACGGCGCCGCCGCCATCGTACTGGCTTCGGGCGAGGCTGTTGCCAAATACGGTCTGAAGCCCATGGCCAAGCTTGTTTCCTGGGGTCAGGGCGGTGTGGATCCCAAGATTATGGGCACAGGTCCCGTTCCCGCTTCCCGTCAGGCCATGGACAAGGCCGGCATCAAGATCGAGGATATCGACCTGATCGAGGCCAACGAGGCCTTTGCCGCACAGTCTCTGGCTGTTGCCCGTGAGCTGGGCTTCGACATGAACAAGGTCAACGTAAACGGCGGCGCTCTGGCGATCGGCCATCCTGTCGGCTGCTCCGGCGCCCGCATCATTGTCACCCTGCTGCACGAAATGGCCAAGCGCGACGAGGCCAAAAAGGGTCTTGCAACTCTGTGCATCGGCGGCGGCATGGGCGTTGCCACCATCTTCGAAAAGTGCTGAGCTCTGTATCCGCATAAAGCAGGCGGCCCTGACATTTCGTCAGGGCCGTTTTTGTGCCGTTTTTCATTTATGCTCCGACAGCGAGTCGCTGAAGGATCACGGCGGTCTGCGCTCTGGTGGCAAAATCTGCGGGAGACAGCTTCATGCCGCCCGTGCCGCTGATAACACCTGTGCCGACGGCCCACTGCATGGCAGAGACTGCCCAGTCGGAGACCGCAGAGGCATCGTCGTAATCCAGAATGTTCGTATCCTCGCCGACAGAGACATCCACGCCGAGCAGTATCTGATAGCGCCACAGGATAACCACGAGCTGTTCGCGGGAAACGGGACTGTCCGGCGCGAATTCCCCGGCCGAGATGCCGGTTATGATTCCCTCACAGGCGGCCCAGCGGATGGCCTCCGTGTACCAGGCATCGGGCAGGACATCGGCAAAGGGCAGGGCGTAGTTTACAACGGGCGAGCCTTCCATACGCCAGAGGATGGTTACAAGCTGCGCTCTTGTCAGAACGCCGTCGGGGTCGAGCAGTGTGGAGCCTACACCCGTGATGAGGCCCGCATCGAGGCAGTAGTGCATGCCGTCGTGGTACCATGCGGTGGGCTCTGCATCGGTATAGCCTGCAATCGGGCAGGTGTCGTCCTTTTTGCAGCCTTTGTAGTCCGTTTTCTGCGGCAGAAGAACAGCGGAGCCGGGAGTGGCATCCGAAGACGGTCCGGAGTCCGGATCCGGGACCTTTTCGCTGCCGCCGTCGGGTGCGGTGTCGGGAGTCGTATCAGGCTCCTCGTCGGGCTTTTTGTCGCTGTCCCTGTCGGACTCTCTGTCAGATCGGTCCGGAATGATCGCAGGTGTGGGATCGACGGCAGCCTCTTTGATGGTCACCTCGATGCTTTGCGGTCCCGTGCTGTTGTAGCCGGTGTTGCCCTGCACTATGTACCACACGGTATAGGTTCCTGCGTTCTTCCCGGTCGGGATGGAGGTGCTGTAGGTGCCGTTCTTGCTCAGGTTATAGAGCATGGTGCCGCCTTTTGCGGAGCCTGCCGTAATGAGCTCCTGCTCGAAGCCGGTGTATACAAGGCCGGTCTTTGCTGTGGGAGGCGTCACGACGGGATCCGGCAGGACGGGCTTCGGACCGATTTTGACCTCAATACTCGTTGGTTCCGTGTTCTTATAGCCCTCGTTTCCGATCACCTTGTACCACACGGTATAGGTTCCTTCGTCCTTCCCGGTCGGGATGGAGGTGCTGTAAGGGTCTTCCTCTCCTTCTTTAGCTTCCTTAGTCAGACTGTAGACCATCATGCCGCCTTTTGCGGAGCCTGCCGTAATGAGCTCCTGCTCGGAGCCGGTGTATACAAGATCGGTCTTTGCCGTGGGAGCCGTGACGACGGGGTCGATCAGCGGACGGGATTCGGTCGCGGGGAAGGTGATGTACAGGACATATTTGCCCTCTTTGGACTCGTTTCCTGTGATCTGCTGGATGCTCTTTTTCACACCGGTATATTCGTTGCCGTCTGTTCCCTTTATGGTGATTGTCAGCGCATTCGAGAGGGCAAATTTGTAGGTTGTATTCTCTGATTTCTGCACGGTGGAAAGCGGCAGTGTGGCTGTGTATACGGAAGCATAATCGGCCTGTTCCGGATTGCCGACCCACTGCACACTTGAAAAGTTATTGGAGATATTAATGACGGAAGAGTCTTTGGAAGAGCCGCCCTGCGTATAAGCCGGAACAGTGGCCGTGGCGGCGGTGAGCGTTGAGGGAAGGTTCTGATTGACAACCGGGGCCGCAAGCGTTATGGAAAGCTCCGTTACAACGGGATTGTACACGGCGGTGACTGTTACATCTCCCGTCAGGCTTTTGAGGGTGAGCGATTTGTCATCGACAGAGCTTTCGGAGGAGTC